>NZ_CP048407.1:0-705228 GCF_003403315.2 Thermaerobacter sp. PB12/4term | reverse complement strand
CGGGTTGGGGCTGCCCTCATCCGCCGCCCCCTGCTGGTGGATGGCAAACACCATCAGAAGCCGCGGCTCGTCGGACCCGGCCGGGTTCGCCCATCCGGCGAACCAGCGCCAGCGGGCTCCCTGCTCCCCGCCGGCCACCTGGGCGGTGCCGGTCTTGCCCGAAACCACCCAGCCCCGGAGAGACGCCAGGCTGTGGGCGGTGCCCGTGGAGTCCGCCACCACCTGGCGCAGCGCCTGCCGGATCACCTGGGCCGTCTCCGGGCGGGCCGCCCCTTCCTTCCAGATGCGGCCGCCGGGCGTCGTACCGGCCGGCTGGCCGGAGGCCGGTTCGTCCAGCAGGAGGCGCGGCCGCAGGACGTCGCCGTCATGGAGGAACGCGGTGTACATGGCCGCCAGCTGCAGCGGGCTCACCTGCACCTGCCCCTGGCCGTAGGCGCTGTCGGCCAGCTGGATCTCCCCCTGGATCCCGCCCTCGCCGGCCACCCGGCCCGGGACCACGCCCAGGACAAAGGGCACCTCCTCCCCCAGCCCGAAGCGGGTCAGGCCCCGCTGGAAGCGCTCTGCCCCCAGGGCAAGGCCGGCCCGGGCGAAGTAGACGTTGTCCGACCACACCAGGGCGCGGATCAGGTCGACGCGCCCCGGCGGGTGGGGCACCCGGCGGACGTAGTAATCACCCCAGGAGGCGTCCTTCTGCCACCGCTCGGGGCTTGGGCCGAAGTCCGTGTCGGGGGCGATGACGCCCTCATCCAGGGCCACGGCCGCGGTGAAGGGCTTGAAGGTCGACCCCGGCGTCAGGGCGGCCAGGGCCTTGTGATAGAGGGGCGAGCGGGGATCGTCGCTGAGCGCCTGCCACTCCTCCGCGGTGATGCCGTCGGCCAGCCGGTTGGGGTCGAATGCCGGCCGGCTGGCCAGGGCCAGCACCTCCCCCGTTGCCGGGTCAAGGACCACCGCCGCCGCCTGGCCGTCCAGTTGGCCGCTGCCCCTTCGCCCTGCGCCGGCTCCGGCGGAACCCAGGGTTTCGTCCAGGGCCCGTTCCACCGCCTGCTGGACGTCCAGGTCCAGGGTCAGCTGCAGGTCCCGGCCCGCCTCCGGCTCGCGGCGGGCGATCTCGGGACCGTCGCTGCCGTCGGCCCGCTCGATCCAGATGCGCCCGCCCCGCCGGCCCCGGAGGTCTTCCTCCAGCGCACGTTCCAGGCCCTGCTTGCCGATGCGGTCGTTGCTGCCGTACCCGGCCTGCCGCCGCTCGTCCGTCAGCTCCTCGGCGGTGATGGGGCCGGTGTAGCCCAGGGTGTGGGCGGCCAGGGCGCCGTGGGGGTACCACCGGGCCGTCTCGCGGCTGGAGCTGATGAGGACGCCGGGGATGGCCAGCAGGTCCTCTTCCGCCGCTTCTGCCCGGGACTCCGGCCAGGTCACGATGGGGACGAACAGGTCGTCCCGGACCCAGGGCTGCGCCAGTTGCTTCTCCACGGCCGCGGTGGAGATGCCGAGCACCTGGGCCAGCCGTTCGGCGGAATCCGCGGCCATCTTGCCGGGGACCAGGCCGATGGCGCGGGCCGGTTCGTCCAGGGCGAGGGGCCGGCCCTTGCGGTCCACGAGGCTGCCCCGCCGGGCCGGCAGGCTCTGGGCCCGCACCTTGTCGCCCTCCTTGAGGTCGGGGAAGATCAGGGCCGGCGTCCACTGGATGCGCCAGCCTTCCTCCTCCCGCACCAGCTGGGCCTGGTACTCCTGGGTGAAGGCGCCGGCCAGGGCCGTCTCCCAGCGGGCGGTGAAGGACAAGGTGACCTGATCCCCCTCCGGGCGGAAGTCGTCGGGCACGTGCACCTCCGCCGAGAGGCCCGTGCGCTCGATCCCCTCTTCGATGCGCCGGTAGCGGTCGGCGAAGTCGTCCTGGGAGATGGCCTCGCGGCTGGTGGCATCCAGCAGGGCGTACACGGCGGCGTAGTCCTGCCGCTGCCAGGCGTCCAGGTACTGGCGCAGGACGGCGTCGGGACCCGGAGCCCGGCTGCAGCCGGCCAGAAACAGGCTGAGAAGCAGGGCCAACAGCAGTCCGAGGACAGTGGCGCCGGAATGGCGCGACCGGAGCCCCCGCGGCAGGCGGGGACTCCAACGGGCGCCCGCCGGCCCAGCGCCGCCGGAACCCCCGCCGGCCAGGCCAGGCGGGACACCGGGAGGCAGCCCCGCCCACCCCCCGCCGGGCCGGAGTATCTTCCAGCCGGTTCGCCGCACGGTTCGCCGCGCCGCGTGTCCAGCGGCTACCTCACCGTCAGGTTGCATCACCGGTCCCCCCGGGGCGCTGGTTCCCGCCCGCCGCCGGTAGCTCGGCGGGGGCGGCATCCAGCCATACTCGTCGACGGGGCATCACGAGCCAAACCTAACCCTCCGCCTGCGTCCGCGCCCGAGTCTGGCCCTGCTCCTCCGGCTCGCTCTGCTCCTGAGGCTGGACCCGCACCGGCCCCTGGCCCTCAGCCCGAGCCGCCTCAGCCGGGATGGTCTCTGTACCCTCCACTACGTGGACCGTCTGGGTAGGGAAGGCGAAGTCGATGCCGTCTTCGCCGAAGCGGCGGTAAATGGCCAGGTTGATGGCCTGCTGGATGTCCATGTAGAGCAGGTAATCCGGATCCGTCACGAAGTAGACGAACTCGAAGATCAGGGCGGAATCGCCCAGTTGTTTGAAGTGACCGCGGTCGAATCGCACCTGGGGCTGGGATTCGATGATCTCCCGCACCATGGCGGGAATGCGCTCCAGCTTCTCCACGGGCGTCCCGTAGGGCACACCGAGGCGAAACTCCACCCGCCGCTCGGCCATGCGCTTCATGTTGCGCACGCGGCTCTTGAGCAGGTCGGCGTTGCTGAAGACGATCTCCTCGCCGGTCAGGGCGCGAACGCGGGTGGTCTTGATGCCCACGTGCTGGACGGTACCGGCGAAGTTGTCAACCACGATGAAATCGCCCACGACAAAGGGCTTGTCAAGCACGATGGAGAGGGACGCAAAGAGATCCCCCAGCACGTTCTGCAGGGCCAGGCCCACCGCGATGCCGGCGATGCCCAGGCCGGCGACCAGGGCGGTGATGTCCATGCCTAGCTGCCGCAGGACCACCAGGATGACCACGGTCCAGAGCCCGACCCGGGAGAGCAGCTGGGCACCGGCCAGGGCCGCCGCCACCTCTTCGTCGTCACCGCGGGCCTCGAAGGCCCGGGTCAGGAAGAAGCCGATGGCGTAGTTGGCCCAGAGAGCCACCTGGAGGATCAACACGATGGAGGTGATCTGGCGGATGCGGAAGGCGACGGGCTCGGGGATCAGCAGGGCATGGGACCCGGCCCACACGGCCACCGCCAGCAGGGTGAGGAACCCGGTGCGGCGCTGCAGCAGCTCGACGAGGAAGTCGTCCCAGGCACTGGCGGTCCGGCCGGCCAGGTGGGCCAGCCGCGAGGCCAGGCGGTCCCGGAGCAGCAACAGCAACAGCAGGACCGCCACGGCGATGCCCAGGGCCACGAGCCAGCGCCAGGCAGGATTGCCCAGGATGGGCCAGCGGGTGAAGGGTGCAGCGGCCATGGCGAAGAGATCCATCTCACCCGTCACGGTTCCACCTCCCCACACACCATCCTTCGCAACAGCCGCCCAGCGGGCGGGCCTCAGGGCAATGGTGAACGCTTTGAAGCAAACCCTTAGCCCGCGGAGCCCCCATCGCCCGGCACAGCTTCCCGGTAACCGCTGGTAATGGGATAGCGGCGGTCCCGGCCGAAAGCCCGGGCCGTGATCTTCGGTCCCGGAGCCGCCTGGCGCCGCTTGTACTCGCTGCCCGCCACCAGGTGGACGGCCCGGCGCACCGCTTCGGCAGGGAACCCCCGGGCCACCAGGGCGGCGGCGGGCAGGTCCCTCTCCACATACGCTGCGAGGATCGGGTCGAGTACCGCGTAAGGGGGCAGGCTGTCCTCATCCTTCTGGCCCGGGCGCAGCTCGGCGGTGGGCGCCTTCTCCAGCACCGAGCGCGGGATCACCGGGCCCCCGGGCCAGCCGTTCCGGTACGCGGCCAGCCGGTAGACCAGGGTCTTGGGAACGTCCTTGAGGGGCGCGAAGCCGCCGGCCATGTCGCCGTAGAGGGTGGCGTAGCCCGTGGCCAGCTCGCTCTTGTTGCCGGTGGCCAGCACGAGCCCGCCGAACTTGTTGGCCAGGGCCATGAGCAGGGTGCCGCGGATGCGGGCCTGCAGGTTCTCCTCCGCCACGTCGAAGGGCCGGTCGCCGAACAGGGGCGCCAGGGCCTGCCGGAAGGCGCCGAAGATCTCGCCGATGGGAATGGTCTCAAGGCCGATGCCCAGGTTGCGGGCCACGGCCTCGGCATCGTCCAGGCTGGAGGCGGAGGTGAAGGGCGATGGCATGCGCACGCCCGTCACCTGCCGGGGGCCCAGGGCATCGGCCGCCAGGCAGGCCACCAGGGCGGAGTCGATGCCGCCGCTGAGACCAAGCCACGCCCGGCGAAAGCCGTTCTTCTCGAAATAGTCCCGCAGGGCCAGCACCAGGGCGGCGTAGACCTCTGCCTCGCCCTCCAGCACCTCTACCTGCCGGGGCGGAAGCGGCGGGCGCGACGCCACCGGCGGCCGAACCGGCTGAAGCGGCGGGGGATCTCCAGCCGTCCCCGCCTGCCGGGATGCCACGGCCAGTGGGGGTGAGGCAGGGTGCGCGGCCGGCCCCGACACCAGGGGCGATCGGGACGTCTCGGCAGGCGGAGCCCCCTGGAACGCCGCAGGCCCTTCCGGCGGCTGCGGAGCCGCCGGCGCCTCCGGAGCCGTCCCGGGCGCCGCCACCCCGGGCACCGCAACCCCCGACCCAGCCACCGGGCCGGGGGGTCGCCCCCCGGGGCCGCCTCCGGCGGCCGGTTCGTCCAGGTCGACATGCTCGACCCGGGCCGCCTCCTCGGGCGTCACCGGCATGTGGCGGTAACGGGGCTCGTGCCAGCGGGCCACGGCGGCGGCCGCCGGGTCGTAGTCCCAGAAGAACAGGTCCTCGGCAAAGGGGCGGCCCCGGGCGGCGACCTGGCCGCCGGCGTCGACCACCAGGCTGTGGCCGTCGAAGACCAGCTCGTCCTGGCCGCCCACCAGGTTGGCGTAGACGATGGCCACGCCGAAGTCGGTGGCCCGGGTGATCAGCAGCCCCTCCCGCTCCCGGGGCTTGCCCATGTGGTACGGGGAGGCGGACAGGTTGAGCAGGATCTCCGCCCCGCCGGCCAGGGCCTGCTCCCGGATGGGCCCGTGGGGGTACCAGAGGTCTTCGCAGATGCTGACGCCCAGGGCCACGCCCCGCAGGTGCAGCACCAGGGCCCGCCGGCCGGGGGCGAAGTAGCGCTCCTCGTCGAATACCCCGTAGTTGGGCAAAAACCGCTTGCAGGCCACCGCCCTGATCTGCCCGCCCTGGAGTACCGCGGCGGCGTTGTAGAGGTCCCGGTCCCGGTGGACAAACCCCACCAGGGCCACGGGCCCCGCGGCCAGCTCCCCGGCCAGCCACCCCAGCCAGTGGCGGGTGGTGTCGACGAAGGCCGGCCGGAAGACCAGATCTTCCGGCGGATAACCCGTCAGGGCCAGCTCGGGGAAGACCACCAGGTCGGCGCCGGCTTGAGCGGCATCGGCCGCGAACCGGGCCAGCTTGCGGGCGTTGCCTTCCAGATCGCCCACCGTGACGTTGACCTGGGCGACGGCGATGCGCAAGGGAGCGGCAGCAGGGTCCAAGGCGGTTCCTCCCCGGTGTGGAAACTATGGAAGGAGTTCGCCTGTAGTGTAGACATCCCCCGGGCCGGGGTCAACGCGCCGGCCCGGATCCTACCAGGGAGGTTATCCCATGGACGAACAGGCTCCCGCCCGCACGCTGGGCGTGGCCATTTACCCGGGCTACGGACCGGAGGGCAGCGAGGCGGCCATCACCCGCCTGCTGGAACAGGCGGCCCGGCAGGGTTACACCGAGGTCTTCACGTCCCTACACCTGCCCGAGGCATCGCCGGCCGCCACCGCCGGCTTGCTGGAGCGGCTGGCCGGGCTGGCCGGCCGCCTGGGCCTTCGCCTCTGGGCCGACGTGGCGCCCCCCGCCCTGGCGGCCCTGGGCGCCACCCCCGGCGACCTGGCGCCCCTGGCCCGCCTCGGCCTGGCCGCCCTGCGGGTCGACTACGGTTACGACGCCGCCGCCATCGCCGCGATGACCCGCAACCCTTACGGCCTGGACGTGGTGCTCAACGCCAGCACCGTGACGGCGGCCGACCTGGACCGCATCCTGGCGGCCGGCGCCCGGCCCGAACGGCTGGCGGCTTGCCACAACTTCTACCCGCGCCCGGAAACGGGGCTGGGCCTGGACTTCTTCCGTCACCGGTCGGAGGAACTGGCGCGGCGCGGCATCCGGGTGGCCGCCTTCGTCCCCTCCCAGGCCGGCCGCCGGGGACCCCTGCGGGAAGGGTTGCCCACCCTGGAGCGCCACCGCCGCCTTCCCCCCGACCGGGCCGCGGCCGAGCTGCGGGCCCTGGGTTGCGTGCACACGGTGCTCTTTGGCGACCCCGGCCCGTCCCCGGCGGAACTGCAGGGGGTGCGGGAGGTGTGGCTGGGCGACGGTGTGCCCCTGCGGGTGCGCCTCCACCCCGCGGCGACGGCCGCCGAGCGGCACATCCTGCTGGACGCCGTCCACGTGAACCGGGTCGACCCGGCCGAAGCCGTGCTGCGCTCAACAGCCTCCCGGGCCTACGCGGGCCAGGGGGCGATGATCGAACCGCGGCCGGCGGAACCCCGGCCCCGGGGCACGGTGACGGTGGACAACACCACCTACCTGCGCTATGCAGGCGAGCTGCAGGTGACCCTGCAGGACCTGCCCGCCGACCCGCGGGTCAACGTGGTGGCCTGGATCCACCCCGACGACGTGCCGCTGCTGGACCTTCTGGGACCGGGAGCCCGGTTCCGCTTCGTGGCCGGCTGATCCAGTTCATGGGTTCCGCACCCCGTGCAGCGTGCAGGCCTGCCCGCGGGAGCGTGGCCGGCGCGGGCCCGCTCGAGCGGGCCCGCGGCCCGCCACCGGGAGGAACCCGCCCCTTTCTTCCTAAAATGTCATGCAGCGATGCGGGACAGACTACCACCGGTGGCAGGGGTTGCCCAGGCCTGCCAGGCCCGCCGTGCCGGGGGACGCGTGCGGCGCGGGTGGCCACCGGCCGGCGGGCACCCGGACGGCCGGCCCCCGGCTTCGCCGGTCCCCGGACGGGGCCCGGCGGCTCGCCCGCCTGCGGGGTTACGGCCGGTTGCGGCAGCCAAGTTCCGGCCGGCCAGGCACCGGCCGGCCGGAAGGGCACCGGCGGCGCGGCCTGCCGGCCCCCGCCGGCGCCTGCCGGCCCCCGCCGGCGGCGATCCGGGCGTGCCGGCTGCCCCCTGCCACGCCAGGCCCGCGGGCGGCATGCCGCCGGGGGGTTCCCCCCGCCCCGGCCGGAGCGGCCCGCCGGCCGCGAGCCATGCCAGCCTCGAGGGAGGGGATTGGTCATGCGTTACGCCCTGCTGGCCCCGGCGCGGGACGACTTCTTGGGGCGCCTGATCGCCGGCCTGCGCGGCGTGCTGGACCTGCACGGGCATGAGCCCACCACCGCCGACGACCCCGACCTGGGCCTGGCCATCCAGGTGGCCGACCCGGCCGATCCGCGGCCCTTCCGGCGCCAGTCCCGGGGTACCTTCGTCGTCACCCTGATGGAGGGAGAGCCCGGGGCCAACCTGCTCCAGCGGGCCTACCCGTACCTGGTCCGCACCCTGTCGAACCTGCTGATCTACGTCACCGATGAAGACGGCCGCCGCACGCTGCACTTCATCACGCCGGAACTCGGCCACTACCAGGTGGCTTACGAAACCCGCAACGAGGGCGCCTTCTTCGAAGAGGTGTACGAGCGGTTGCGCCCCCTGGCCCAGTCCCGGTTCGTCCTGGACAACGTGTTCGAACCCGACCTGCCGGAAGCGCTCTGGGAGGGCAACGAAACCACCCGCGCCCTGGCCCGGGCCGGCCGGCGGCTGGCGGCCCTGGACCTCTTGCCGGCACCGTTCCCTCTGGAGGAGTACCTCTCCCCCCGGGATCTGCGCCACCTGAAGCTGCTGTACGGCATCGGGGGCTTGAGTTACGGCAACCTGAGCGCCCGCCACGAGGGCAACACCTTCTGGATGAGCGCCAGCGGGATCGACAAGTCGCGGATGGAGGTGGTGGGCCGCGACATCCTGCTGGTCAAGGACTACGATCCCGAGCGCCAGGCGATGATCCTCAGCGTGCCGGCGGGCATCGAACCGCGGCGGGTCTCCGTCGATGCCATCGAGCACTGGATGATCTACCGGGAGCACCCCGAGGTGCAGGCCATCATCCACGTCCACGCCTGGATGGAGGGAGTGCCCTCCACGGAGGCCAACTACCCGTGCGGCACCTACGAGCTGGCCACGGCGGTGGCGGAGCTGGTGCGCCAGGCGCCCGATCCGGCCGCGGCGGTCATCGGGCTCAAGAACCACGGCCTGACCATCACCGGCCGCTCGCTGGACGACATCTTCGAGCGCATCGAGGGGCGGATCCAGCGCCAGGTGCCCATGAGCTGAAGCGGCGCCGGGCGACTGTGGGGAGAGGAGGCGGCTGCATGAAGGCCCTGGTCTACCGCCTGTCGCTGCCCCGGGTGGTCCTGGCCAGGTTGCTGGCCCATCGCTGGCCCTGGCTGGTGTACGGTCCGGCCGGGCCGGTGACTTATACCGACTGGCCCGACCCGGTGCCGCCGGGGGACGACTGGGCCGTCATCGCACCGCGCCTGTCGGGCCTGTGCGGCTCGGACATGGGGGTGATCGCCGCCCACACCTCCCCCTCCGCCTCCCCCTTCAGCTCCTTCCCCGCGGTGCTGGGCCATGAGGTGGTCGGGGTCATCGCCGAGGCAAGCGCCCGGGTCCCGTGGCCTGCCGGCACCAGGGTGGTCATCGACCCGTCCATCTCGTGCACCATGCGGGGGTTGCCGCCCTGCACCCAGTGCCTGCGGGGTTTCCCCTATCTCTGCCAGAACTGCACCGGCGGGACCCTGGCACCCGGCTTTCTGGTGGGCTACTGCCGCGACCTGCCCGGCGGCTGGGCCCAGCGGATGCTGGCCCACGCCACGCAGCTTCACCCCGTGCCCGACACCATTCCGGACGAGCGGGCCGTTCTGGTGGAGCCCCTGGCCATCGCCGCCCACGGCCTGCTGCGCCGGCCGCCGGCGACGGGCGCCCGGGTGCTGGTGATCGGCGCCGGCACCATCGGGCTTTCGGCGGTGGCCGCCCTGCGGCTGCTGGGCTATGGGGCCCACGTCACCGTGGCCGCCCGCCACGGCATGCAGGCCCGGCTGGCCCGGGAGCTGGGTGCCGACCAGGTGGTGGCGCCCCAGGACCTGGGCCGCGCCGCTGTGGAAGCGGGCGCCCGGGCCTTCCGCCCCTTGCTGGGCCGCCCCGTGTACCGGGGCGGGTTCGACCTGGTGGTCGATTGCGCCGGGACCCGCCGTTCCCTGGATGACGCCCTGCGCCTGGCCCGGGAGGGCGGCACGGTGATCCTGCTGGGTGCCGCCGGAGAGATCTCCCGCCTCGACTGGACCTTCGTCTGGATGCGGGAGCTGGACATCGTGGGCTCCGTGGGCTACGGCCTCGAGCAGGTGGGCGGGCGGGCCGTCCACACCTTTGATCTGGTGCTGGAGGCCCTGGCCCGCCACCCCGATCTCCCCGTGGAGCGGATGGTCACCCACCGCTTCCCCCTGGCCCGCTACCGCGAGGCCCTCAAGGCTGCCCTGGACCGGCGCTCCTCGGGGGCCGTGAAGATCGTCTTCACGCCGGGCGAGGGCTGATGGTCAAAGGGGTTTGTCGCTCTCGCACACCGGCCCCCGGGCTTCTCTCCTCGAGATGGTTGATCCCGGGATGGTTCACCCCGGACCTGGACTTGGTGACGGGGTGGCATGGCCCGCTGCAGCTTCAGCGACGCACCGCCACCTCGATGGACTCTGCCGCCAGGTACCGGCCCAGGCGCTCCAGCTCCGCCTCCACCGCCCGCCGGATCTCCCTGCAGCGGTCTTCCCAGGCAGGCTCCAGGTCCAGCCGCTGAAGCACCAGCGTGCGGCCAGCCTGGCGGAATTCCAGGTCGATCCGGCCCACCAGCCGGTTCCGGTACAGGACGGGCATGGTGTAGGGCCCGTAACGCCGCTTGTTGGCCGGGAGATAGATCTCCCAGGTGTACTCAAAGGCAAAGAGGTCCTGCAGCCGGGACCGCCGCCACAGCAGGTTGTCCAGGGGCGGGAGGAACCGCGCCTCGTCCAGCACCGGCAGATCGGCCACCCGCTCTAGGACGGGACGGTCTTCGGCCACTGCATAGTAAACCCGCCGGACCCCTTCCACGGCCACCTCCACCCACTGGCCGGCCGCCACCCGCCGTTCGGCTTCCTGGCGCCGCCGCGCTGCCGGCCAGCGCTGCCAGCCGAAGCAAGGGTCGCCGGCGTCGAAGAGGACCATCACCTGGGCGTAATGGCGCAGGCGCTGTTCCGCCGCTTCGGCTTCGTCCAGCTCCTGGTGGGCGACGCCGTCCGGCAAGACCCGCTCGGGAAGGTCGTACCACCGCTCGTTGCCCCGGCGCCACCGCACCGCCAGGCGGCCCTCCTCCCAGAGGTGCTGGAGGGCCTGGCTCACGGCCCGGGTCCTAGGGACATCCCGATCCCAGTAGCCGACCACCCGCTCCGGAGCTTCAACCTGGCGCGAGGAGACGGGGCCGGACGCCTCCACCAGGGCCAGGATCCGCTCCATCCACTGCCGTACGGCGGGCTCCAGCTCGGCCTCCCCATGGCGCCGGAATGCCGGCCGGAAGGCTGGATACAGGCATGCGGGCAGGATGCACCGCGCATGGCACCACGCCTCGAAGACCCGGCCCCGCTGATACAGGGCTTCCAGCCAGTCCGGCCGGTACTCGCCCATGCGGTTGAACAGCACCAGGTGGTGATTTCGACCCACCACATTGACGGGATCCAGCTGGACCGCTCCCAGCCGTTTCAGCACGCCCTCCACGCCAGCCGGCCCCGTGGGCATGCTGGAGCGGGACTCCGCCAGGCCGACCCGGAAAAGCAGGTATGCCGCCGCCTGCTCGCGGGTGATGCGGATGGTGGAATGGGACGGACGCGTACCCGGTGTCATATCACCCAGGCCACCCTGTCCACGGCCTCCCTTTGCCGGTCCCGCCCTTCACCGGGGCGTTCCGGTCACCGACTCCGGGCCGGCCCCGCCCCGCCGGCCCCAGTCTGCCGCTGGGCCAGGGACCGGAGGTAATCCAGCACATCCCCGTCCATGACCTCCGGGCCCACCACCCGCTCCTCGAAGTTCTCGTTGAGTTGAAAGGTCCGCAGGGCGCTGAGGGTCGCCTCATCCAGCCGGCCGGTGAGGGGCCCCCGGTAGTAGCCCGTCGCCAGCAGGAGCTGCTGGATCTCACCCACCACGGGACCTTCCAGGCGCACCTGCCGGCTTGGGTCGGGAGTCCCGAAGTAAAGCCGGTGGAGGCGCATCAGCCGGTCCAGTTCCTCGATGGGCTGCGGGTGGTCGTCAACCCGCAGGTCCAGCCAGCGGTCGTTGTAACCGCCGTAGCCGCCCCGGGGCTTGACCACCAGCAGGGCGGCCGATTGCTGCCCGCGGCGGTCCCCGCCCGCCGCCTGGGCCGCGCGCAGGGCCTCGATCAGCCGCTCTTCCATGGGCAGGCCGCGATCACGGGCCGCCTCGTAGGCCCGGGCCATCTCGTCGACCACGGCGGGACCGGCCAGGATGTTGCCCTGGCAGGCATACCCCTCGCCTACCCGGTGCCCGGCCCACTCGAAGCAGGCCTTGCCCGTGTAGGCTGCCGCCCGCCCCTGGGCGTCGACCACCCCCAGCTGGCGGTGATCCCGCTCGGGGTCGGCCTCCACCAGGCGGGCCACCACCTCTTCCGCCGAGAGGCCCTGGCGCAACAGCGCCAAGCCGTCGGGGCCGTAACTCACGTTGGCCCAGGCCTGGGTGGCGATGGCGCCGGTGCCCGCTTCGGCCCAGGGCACCACCGCCCCGACGGCGATGAACTTGGACTGGACTCCGATCCCCCAGATGCCGGCCGCGGGGTCCGCCGCCACGATGGAGAAGGTTGCGACCCACGGCGTTCCGGCCGGTGTCCGCACCCGGCCTCCGGGGCCCGTGTACGCGTGCATGCCCATCCCCCCGTCGCCCGATCTTCTTGCAGCAGGTCCCTGGGGCGGGCCCCGGCCAGGGCCCCCGAGGTGCGTCGCCCCATGGAACACACATTCGCCCTTCCGCCATTCGCCGGCGTGCCCGTCGTTTCCTGCTGGCCGGGCCGCCAAGTCCTCTTCCACCCGCGCGGTGACCCGGACGGCCTGCCTGGGCCAGCCCGTCCAGATTGTAATTTTCATAGAATTAGAGTGATTTCTGAAGATTTGGAAAGCATGACTGACCTAGCTCTAATATTCCGGCCTTGCGATTTGCTAGCACTTCCGCTAAGGGCTGCCCCTTGACTTTGACCTTCCCTGACGATCCTGCATACGGTGAAGGCAGAAGGCCGGCCCGGCCGGGCCCGGGCGGCCGGCTCGCCGGTCTTCCCATACCGTCGCCATCCCGCCAGGGATCGGCGAGCGACTCGATCCCGGACGCAAAGGAGGGCGGTTGCGATGATGGGTGTGCTTGGTTGGGTGGCCGCCATCGTTGCCGGTCTGATCCTTGGGTGGGCCGTAGGCCGTTACGCCATCGGTGGCCGCCAGTTCCCCGGCAACCTGCCCGGCTCGCTGGTGACGGGTGTCATCGGCGGCGTCCTGGGAGCCTTCATCCCGGGCAACTGGGGCTGGACCCTGGACGGCGCCAACATGATCGCGGCCATCCTGGCGTCGGCGGTCCTCACCTGGCTGGTCGGCTACTTCGGCGGCAAGCAGGAGAGCAAGTCCGCGGGTACCTCCAGCTGACGGAGCGCGAAAGGGCGGCGGCACCGGGAACCCGGGCTCCCGGTGCCGCCGCCTCTTTTCCCGTGGATCCCTTCGCCTGGCCGTACCGGCCTACCGGTTCTTGTCCGCCGGCAGCGCCCGGATGGTGTCGATCCACCAGACACCCCTCTCGCCCCGGCGCACCGGCTGGGTCAGGACCACCTCGTAGTCCCGGCCGTCGTGCTTGACCCGCACCACCGCCTGCCCCCGGCCGAGGTCCACGTTGACCAGGGTGAACTCGTCGCTGTAGGGGTCGAAGCCGTAGAGGCCACCCTGGTGCCGGACGGCGTCCACCGGGTCGAGGCGCCAGAGGTTGGCGCCGCCATCCACTTCCTCCTGCCAGCCCCGCACCAGGCCGGCATCCACCGGCTTGCGGCCCGTCTGCACCGCCCGCGAGCGGATGTCATGGATCACCCAGATGCCCCGCTCGCCCTGCTCCCGTGGCTGGATCATGTGCAGGGTGTAGTAGCTGTTGCCGTGGCGCACCCGGACCAGCGCCTCGCCCAGGCCGGAACCTTCACCCCGGTCGGTCCGGTGGAGCAGCACATACTCGTCCCAGCCGTAGAACCCGAAGGTGGTGGCCAGGTACCGGGCCGCCTCCACGGGGTCCGTGAGCCACTGCATCCGCCCCTGGACGACCTCGCCCTGGAAGAAGTTCATCACCGCGTCGTCGATCTCCATCTGCCAGGGCGTCCACCCGCCGCCAGCGGCACCGGACGAACCGGCCCCCTGGCCCCCGGCGGAGGCTGCCGCTCCGGCCGCTTGGCTTGCAGCCTCCCCGCCGGCCGGTTCGTCCCCGGCAGGACCCGGCACCGCCCCTTCCGGCACGGGGCCACCGGGCACGATCATCAGCCGCTCCAAAGGCTTGTCGATGGCGATGTGCCCCGCCAGGGTCTCCACCGGCTTGCCCTCCACCAGGATCTGCACCCGGCGGATGCCCGGGATGCCCGTCAGCGTCTGGACGATGGCGTGGATGGTCACGCCCTCGCCGTAGCTGCCGCCCGGGTGGTTCTTGACCAGTTCCTCGGAGAAGTTGACGTAGGCCGTCTGCTGGCTGTCATCGACGGACACCGACAGCACCCGGGTCCCCCGAGGCAGCACCGAAACGAAGGGCGAGTTTTCCGGGGGCTCCAGCAGGTTCTCGACGGCGATGCGCGCCAGGTCGGCGGTACGCTGGGGCCGGTCGACGGTCCGCCGCCAGGGCCAGGGATCCAGCACGCCCGAGCGGGACCCGTAGAAGAGGGTGATGGTGACGCGCTCGTCACCGGGGTTGGGAACGATGGCCGGCGTCCCCTCCAGATCGGTGGACGCCGGTGGGAGGCCGTCTTCCGCCCCGGCTGCGTCGGGAGCGATCACCAGCTCGTTGGGGCCGCCGACGGCCGCCTGGCCGCATGCGGCCAGGCCCAGGGACGCCACCAGCAGCAGCGCCACGGCGACCGCGGCAGCCCGATGCCGGTCCGACTGGGCGGAATGGACGGGCCCCGCGGCCGCCTGCCGCCGTAACGGGTGGGGCCCCCGGGCAGCAGGGCGGTACGACAAGAGCAGCCGCTTGAGGGAAAAGACGTCTTCGATGGACACGATGGCCTCCCCTCCACCAGCCATCGTACCGCAACGCCGTTACGCACGTTTATCAGCAAGGTGTCGGAGAAGTTGCAAAACCCGTCGTTACCGCTCCGATTCGGGATCCCACGGATAGACAATCCACTCGTCGGTTTCTTCGGCGTAGTAGTCCGGCCGCCCCGGCACCACCGAGCGCTGGGGCTTGAAGTGCATGACGGCCACGGCGGGATGGCCGCCCGCCTCTTCCACCCGGTGGCGCACCGCGGCCACGGTGCGGCCGCTGTCCCAGACGTCGTCCACGATCAGCACGCGCTTCCCCTTCAGGTAGGGGTCGGGCGGGAACTGCAGGAAGGTGGGGCGGTCGAGGGTCTCCCCCACCCCGGTGTAGAACATCACGGCCGCGACCAGGATGTTGCGCATGCCCGTCTTTTCGCTGATCAGGCAGGCTGGCACCATGCCGCCACGGGTAATCACCAGCATGGCATCGTACTCGTCGATGCGGATCTGCTGCAGCAGTCGGTCGACCAGCTGCTCGATGTCCTGCCAGGTCAGGTATTTCTTCACCGGCTGGCTGATGGCGGTCACCCCCAGGGCCGGAGCCGGCGGAGGAACGGGCCCTCGCCCGGTCCGCCGCCTGGTCGTCCGGAAATGGCGCGCCTCGCGGCCGCGCCTCGAAACGTGCCGGCCGCATCGGCCTTCGGCTGCGAAATTGCTTACATTGTACCGAATCCGCGCGGGGCCACGGTACCGGCTCTGGCCGGCCCGTGCCTCCGTTGCGCCTCCGGTGCGGGACGGTCCTCGGGCGCGGGGAGTGCGGGGCTGGCCAGGCATCGGCCGGATGCCGGCCGGTTGCACCCGCGGACCGGCCACGTGCCGGCTCCGCGCCGGCCGGGGATGGCGGGCGCCGGGCCGGCGGCAGGCGCCGGATCAGCCTGCGGCCCTGGCCCCTGGCGCCGCACCCCGCGCCGTCGCAGCCGACGCCCCGGCCCCGCCGGCCGCCGCAGTACCGGCGCCCGCAGCCGTCCCGCCCGGCGGCCACTCCACCACAGGCCAGTACAGGGCGAAGGCGCTGCCCCGCCCGGGCTGGCTGGCCACGGCCACCACGCCGTCATGGAGGCGCAGGATCTCCCGCACGATGCTCAGGCCCAGGCCGGCCCCACCCGCATCGCCGCCCCGGGCCCGCGCCCGGTCCACGCGGTAGAAACGCTCGAACAGGTGGGGAAGCTCCTCGGCGGGAATGCCGGGGCCGCGGTCGATCACCCACACCCAGGCGACCCGCGGGCTCCGCCGGAGGGGGTCGTCGTCGCCCACCACGCGGTAGGCGGGCTCTTCCTGGACGCCCTGAACCGCGCCCGCGGGCGGGCCGGCCCCATCCGGCGGGCGGGCGGCCGCTGCCTGGGGAGGCGGACCACCCGACCCGGCCGGCGCAACGGCCGGCCCCTCCCCCGGAGCCCCCGGCGCGGGCGGCTGCGCGGGCTCCGGCAGCGGACCAGGATCGCCATCCCGCTCCGCGCCCGGCTGCCGGGCAGGTTCCGGCCCGGGAGCCGCTCCACCCGCCGGGCCCGGACCGGCCCCCGGGCCCCAGGGACTCCCCGCTCGAGCCTCGGGTACGGCCCCACCCCCCGCAGCCCTCGCCACACCGTCCCCACCAGCGGGTGCCGCCGCGGCTGCTTCGCCCCCATGGCCTGGGGCACCCGTGCCTGGGCCCGGCGCCGTCCCGGCGCCGGCTCCGCCCGCTGCCCCTGCGCCGGCGGGCGCCTCCGGGGCGGCCGGTTCGTCCGGCCGGGCCAGCTCGGCCGCCAGGGCGGCGCCGGCCGCCGCGGCAGCGAAGCCCGCCTGCTCGCCGAAGACCACCCGCACCAGGCCGGGCCCGCCGTATTTCATGGCGTTCTCCAGGAGGTTGGTGATGGCCCGCTCCATCTTGGTCCGGTCGACCAGCACCTGGGGATTGCCCCGGCCTTCCAGGCGGATCCGGCAACCCAGCCGGCGGGCCTCCGGCTCCAGCCACCCCGCCACCACCGTCACCAGCTCCGCCAGCGGCACGGGCCGCAGGTCGACGGTCTCCTTCTCCCGGTCCAGCCGGGCCAGGGTGAGCAGGCTGGAGGTCAGCCGCGCCAGGCGCTCCACCTGGTCGTCGATGTCGTGGAGGAACTCGCGGTAGTCCTCAAGGGTGGCGTCGGGGTCATGGATCAGGGCATCGGTCAGGGTCTTCAGGGCGGCCACGGGCGTGCGCAGCTCGTGGGACGCGCTGGCGATGAAGTCGCGCCGGGATTCGTCGATGCGGGCCAGGTGAGCCGCCATGTCGTTGAAGGCCCGGGCCAGCTGGGCCAGCTCGTCCCCGCCCCGGGCCGGCACCCGCTCGTCGAACCGGCCGCGGGCGATGCGCCCCGCCGCCCGGGCCAGCTCCCGCAGGGGCGCCGCCAGGTAGGCACCGAACAGGTAGGCCACCGCTCCGGCCCCCAGGGCGATGAGGGCCCCCAGCTGCAGCATGCGCCGGCGGATCTGGTCCACGGCGGCAAAGACGTCGGTCACGTCGGTGGACAGGACCACGGCCCCCGCCACCCGGTCGCCCGCCCCGCGCACCGGCGCCGCGGCGTACATGGCGTACCGGCCGTCGGGCAGCCGGCGGACGCCGGCACGGCTCACCCCCTGCAGGGCGCTGACGATCTCGATGTGTTCCAGGCGGTGGCCCACCAGGCTGGCATCGGTGCCCGCCGCCGTGTCGGCCAGGACGAACCCGGCGTCGTCCACGGCCAGCAACCGGCCCAGGTCCTGCAGGCGCAGGGCCGCCACCTGATTGGCCAGCCGCTCCCGGTCGCCCTCGGCGATGGCATCGCCCAGGCTGCCGGCGAAGAAGGCTGCGGTGGCCAGAGCCCGGGACTGCCGGTCGCGCAGCAGCACGCCCCGGGTGGTGTCGCTGGCCACCTGGACCGTCACGGCCAGGCTGGTCAGCGTTACGGCCAGCAAGGCCAGGATGATCTTCCAGCGCAGGGACAAGGTACCCGTCTCCCGATGGCAAGGGTGGTACGGAGGGGCGGCGGGCGCCCGCCGGAGCGGCCGGGGCTCCCGCGGCGGCTCCCGCCCGGGGGGCCGGCGATGCGGCCGGCCAGCCGGTGGCCTCTTGGTACCGCCGGGCCGCGTCCCGGACGCACCGGGCAGCGCCCCTTCGGCGACATGGCGCCGGCGCCCGCACCGGCCCCGGCCGGGGCACCCGTTCCCGGCCACCGCTTGACGGCCCCCGCCGGCCTGTGGCGGTGCCTGTGGTGCTCCCCACCCGTCGCTAGCGGCCTACGCCGGTCTCGGGCGCCGCCTCGCCACCTCCCAGGCGGCGGGCGATCTCCTCCGGCTCAGCAAAATAGTAGCCCACACCCCACTTGGTGCGGACGAAGACGGGATGGGCGGGATCGGGTTCCAGGCGCTCCCGCAGCCGGCGCACCGCCACGTCCACGGTGCGGGTGTCGCCCGCGTAATCGTACCCCCACACCTGTTCCACCGGGTGTAGACGCGACCCGGCCGCTGGGCCAGCACCAGCAGGAGGTCGAATTCCCGGGGGGTCAGCTCCACGGCGCGCCCCTGGAGCGTCACCCGGTAGCGGGCCCGGTCGATGCGCAAAGGTCCCCGTACCAGGACCTCCCCCTCGCCCTCCCCCGGGGCTGCGGCCCCTGGAGCCGCCCCGGCCGTCGCCTGCCCCGTGGCCGGCCCTGCCCCGCCGGCTGCCCCCGCCGCCCCCGTACCGCCGGCGGTCCTGCCCGGCCCACCGGCCGGGGCGCCGGCGCGGCCGGGCGCCACGGGCGTCCCCACGGCCACGCCAGCGGCCACTCCGCCGGCCGGCTTCACCCTCCGCAGGACCGCCCGGATGCGGGCGATCAGCTCGCGCGGGTTGAAAGGTTTCACCACGTAGTCGTCGGCCCCCAGCTCGAGCCCGACGATGCGGTCCACGTCCTCGTCCCGCGCGGTCAGCATGATGATGGGGACCTGGGACGTCTTGCGCACTTCCCGGCAGACCGTCAGGCCGTCGACCTCGGGCAGCATCAGGTCGAGGATGATGAGGTCGATGCCGCCCGCCGCGAACCTCTCCAGGGCCTGGCGCCCGTCGGTGGCCACCTCCACCTCGAAGCCCGCCTGCTCCAGGCTCCGGCGCAGGCCCTTGACCAGGGCGGCCTCGTCATCCACCAGCAGGATCCGCTCGGACACGGCACCGCCTCCTTCCCATCCGGCGCGGGGGTCTCCCCGAACAAGACGCTACCGCAAGCGGGCCAGTTCCGGGACCAGGCGCTCCATGTCCTGGGCAAGCTCGTCGAGGGCACCGGTCCAGGCGGCGGGCACGCTGGCGGGGGCCAAAGCACCGGCCACACAGCCCGCCAGGGCCGTCACCACCGGCGCCGCGCCGGGCAGAGCGGCGCCGGCTGCCTCCTGAACGGCCCGCCCGGCGTCAGCGCAGGCTGCCGCCAGGACCAGGGCAAAGGGGACGGCCCGGCCAGGCTCCAGGCCGGGTTCCCAGCGACTGCGCAGGATGGCGGCCAGATGGCCCGGCGGCTCGCCCGCCCCGCGCCCGGCCAGGGTGAGGCGCAGGGTGTCCAGGGCATGGGCCACGGCCGCGGCCGGCTCTTCACCCCCGGCGGCCGAACCTGCCACCCCCACGGCCGCCGCCGCGGCTTCGGTAGCCCGGTCCAGCACCGCCTCCGGCCCCTCCCCCGCCACCGCCGCCGACACGGCTGCGGCGACGGCGGCGGCTGCCGCCAGGGCCGCGGGAGCCGGCGGCGGGACCGGCGCGGCACCGGCCACCGCCTGGACCAGGGCAACCCCATCCTCCACCAGCCACTGCAGATCGTCAGGCCGGTTGATCAGGCCGGCCACGACCGCCCATAGCGCCGGATCCAGGGGACCGGGCGCAGAACCCGCCAGGGCGGCGGCGACCTCAACAGGCGGGCTGGGGTCGACCCGGCCCTCCCCGGCGGCGACGGCCCGGGCCAGTGCGATCACCAGGCGGGTCGCCGGGCCTACGCGGAGACCGGCAGGGCCGGCCGGGGGCGTCGTGCACAACCCGGACGCGGCCCGGGAGGAACCCCAGGCCCGCCCCACGGCCTCTCCACAAGCCAGGCCCCACAGGGCCGCGGCGATCCGCCGGCCGGCTGGTTCGTCCACAGGCGATGACGTCAACGCCCTTGCTCACCTCACCCATGGCGCGGGCGCGTCCTTGCGATCCGTGCAGCCCGTCCGGCGGCACCAGCGGCCCGCTTCCGGCGGGATGCCCTTGCCCGCCGGGGGAAGGGCGTTGCCCGCCCTCCCCGCGACCGGTGCCGGTCCCGACCCTGCATCCGGGCCGCCCCGACCCTCCCCCGAATCCGGCCCCCCCGAGTCCAGCGAGTCCAGATCGTTGCCCTCTTCGTTACGGGGTCCGGCCTTCCTGCCCGCCCTCACCGCCGCCGTCCCGGGACTCCCAGCGCTCCCGCGCCGCCCGGATGGCACCGCGGGTCAGGGCCGTGGCATCGGTGGACCGGTCCCCCGGCGGCCGCCCGTAGATGCCGGCCGCGGCTTTGCCCTGGGGAAAGGAGCGGGGCCGCAGGGTCGCCGTCAACCGCGGGCGGGGCCGCAGTTCCGCCGCCGCCTCCAGCCGGTGGCCGCCGGCGGCATCCCCAAGGGGCGCCTCCTCCGCCCGATCCTGCCCGCCTCCACCTTGCTCCTGCCCGCCGGCGCCGGGACCTGTGGCCGCAGGGCGCGACTCGGGGTTTCCCGCGGCCTGCTCCGCGGCCACCTGGCTGCGGGGAGCCACCTCGTGCCCGGCCCAGGCCTGCAACGTGGCCCCCAGGTTCTCGCGCACGCTGTCGCCGGCGTTGGGGCCGGTGGCCGCAGCCAGGGCCGCCTCGGGCGTCAGCGGCACGGGGGCGCCGCCCACCTCCTGGACCAGCGCAGCGGGGCCCGTCTCGCCGGAGCCGGCAGGCTCGCCGGGGCCCGCAGGCCCGTCCACCGGAGCGGGTTCCTGCTTGGCCCCGTCACCGGGGCCGGCGGCTGCCGGCGCCCTGGAAGGGGCCGTGACGTCCGCGGCCGGGTCCCCGCGCCCGGCTGCCGGCGCTCCAGGCCCGGCCGGCGCCGGGACGGGACCGGTCATCCCTTCCCCGGGTTCACCCGCCGCTTCCCAGCGCACGGTGCCCGCGGTCACCCCCGCCGGACGGGTCCGGGCGACGGGCTTTCCCTGGGAGCTGGGGGACGGCCGTTGTGCCAGCTGCCGGGCCACCTGGCGGTCGACCCGGCCCGCCGCCGGCCGGGCGGGCAGGTAGCCCGCCGCCGCAGGGGCCCCCTGCTCGCCCAGGGGCAGAAGCTCGCGGGCCGCGGGCACGCGTTCGACCCCCTCCCGGCGCAGGGCGGCCGGGTCCGACGGCGCCTGCAGCTGCTCGCGCTCCGGCGCCAGGGGTTCCGCATAGGCGGCGCGGTGGCTGCCACGGTTGGGCTTGCCGTAGAAGAGGTCCGGCCGCCGCACCCACAAGGACTGGCGGATGTCGTCCTTCTGGTTGGGACCCGGTCCCGTCACGGTGCCGGTCTCGCCCGCCACGCCGCCGCCCGTCCCGCCACCGGCGCCCGGCCCCGAGGCTCCCATGGATCCCGTGCGGTTGGCACCCGCCCGTCCCGGTCCCGGTATCCCACCGGCGCCTGCACCCTCAAGCTGGTAGGCCGGCAGGGGAATGGGCCCGGTGGGCCGGCCGCCCGCCCGGGCGGCCCGCAGGCCGATGGGCCGGGCTCGCAGGGGCTGGGGCACCATGCGGCGACGCCCGCCGCGCTCCGGGGACTCCTGCCGATCCCCGGCGCCGGCGCGCCCCGCCGCCTCGCCGGCGGTCGCCCCGCCCGCGGCACCCGCATCACCGCCGCTCATCCCGCTGGCCGCCGGCTCCCCCGCCCGCCGCGGTTGGGCAGCCGCCCGCCCACCCCCGGCAGGTCGCGGGGCCGCGGCGCGGCGGGGGGACCGGTCCTGACCGTTGCCGCCCGCTCGGTTCGCCATGCTCTCCGCTCCTCCGCCCCCCGGCGACGGCGGCCCGGGGCCGCGCCGGAGGGGATTGTTCGGGGGACGGGACGAACCGTCCCCTTTCCTGGAGGGAGTATGCCCCGGTGGCTCCCGGGGGGCGCCGCCGGCACGGAAGAAAGGCAGCGAGCCCGGCCGGTTCCGCCCGGCCGGGCTCGCTGGAGGCTGCGCATGCCGGGGTCACGGCGCGGGCACGGCCGAAGGGCGGTCCCGCCCGCCGGTTCATCCCCCTGCCGGGACGCACACCACCTCGCCGGGCCAGATGCGGTCCGGGTTGGTGATCTGCGGGTTGGCGGCGACGAGGTCCTGGAGCTCCACGCCAAAGCGCTGGGCGACCTGGAACAGGGTGTCCCCGGGCTGGACCACGTACAGGATGCCTGTGCAGCCTACAGGCGCCCGGGGGACGCAGACCACCTGGCCGGGCTGGATCTGGTTGGGGTCGGCCAGCTGGGGGTTGGCGGCAATCATGGCCTCCACGGGCACCCCGTTGCGCTGGCCGATGGTGAACAGGGAGTCGCCGGGCTGCACCACCACCAGCCGGCCGCCGGGGCAGCCGGGGGGCGCCGAAGGAATGCAGATCCACTGCCCGGGCACGATGCGGTCGGGGTCGACGATCTGGGGGTTGGCCAGGATCACGGCGGCCAGCGGAACGCCGTAGCGCTGGGCCAGCAGGAACAGGGTGTCCCCCGGCTGGACCTGGACCGGCTGGCCGCCGGGGCACGGCGGCACGCCTTCGGGGGCGCCGCTCTGGGCTGCGGCCTTCTCCAGGCCCGGCCCGGCCGGAGGCGCCGTCTCACCGGCGGGAGCGGCCGGCGCCGGGCCAAGCTGGGGCACGGGCTCCTGGGGCGTGCCCCCTTCCGCCAGGGCCGCGGGGGCGGGTGGGTTCCCGCCGCGGGTCGGGGCGCCTCCCGCCAGGCCCCCTTCAGGCGCCGGGGGGTTGCCGCCGCGGGCCGGCGCGCCACCGGCCAGGCCGCCTTCACCAGACAGCTCCGGCGCCGGAGGATTCCCTCCCCGGGTGGGGACACCGCCGGCCAGGCCGCCTTGATTGGGGTTGCCGTCAGGCATCGGGTCGATCCCTCCTCCACGCTGGAAAGGCTTGCCGGGGGAGTGCTCCTTTCACCCTACGCCGCAGCAACCCGTTTTGTGTCCCCGCAGGCGGTGCCAGGCCCCGCCCGGTCATCCCTGGCCGGCCAGCCGGGCCAGCAGCGGGGCGAAGACCAGGGCGGGCAGGAAATTGGCCACGGGCAGCCGCCGGATGTCCAGCAGGCCCAGACCGATCATGACCACCAGCGCCCCGCCCGCCGCGGTCAGCTCGTTGAGCATGGGCTCGCTGATCCACGGGCTGATGAGCCCGGCCAGCAGGGTCAGGCTCCCCTGCACCCCCAGCACGGTGAGGGCGGAAAGGGCCACGCCCGGCCCCAGGGCAGGGGCCATGGCCAGGGAAGCAAAGCCGTCCAGGGTGGCCTTGACCGCGAGCAGCTGGTAGTCGCCCGCCAGCCCGTCCTGGATCGAACCCAGGACGGTCATGGGCCCAACGCAGAAGAGCAGGCTGGCGGCGATGAAGCCCCGGGCGATGGCGCCCTCGCCCCCCGCCTGCGCCTGGCCTGGTTCGGCCTCCGGGCGGCCGTCCTCCGGGCCGGATCCGGCGGGGACGACCGCCGGGACCGGCCCGGCCCCGGCTCCGGTTCCGGCCCCCGTGCCGGTCCCCGCCGGCGTTCCCGCTGCGGCCCCCGCTCGCGGAACTTCTGCCGGTTCGGGGCGCTCGGCCCGTTCGGCCGCCACCGCCGGCCTCGTGCCCCGGGATGCCCGCAGCAAGGCGCGTTCCACCGCCCGGCCCATGGCCTCCAGCCGCCCGTCCAGGTCCAGCGCCGTCCCCACCAGCCCGCCGGCCAGCACCGATCCCAGAACGATCAGGATGTTCCCCGTCGCCCGCGCCATGTCCAGGCCGATCAGCAACGTGACGACCCCCAGGCCTCCCGTCAACACCTCCCGGTTCCGGGCGGGCAGCCGCGAGCCCAGCCACAACCCCAGCCCCGAGCCGGCCAGCACCGTCACCACGTTGATCAGGGTCCCCAGCCCCTTCATCGGCGCCCCTCTCCCTGCAAGATCGTGGAATGACAACAACGTAGCACGCGGCCGAACCGGCTTCTAGAGAGCCGGCCTGTTGTCCTGACCGGCACCTGGCGGCCCGCATGGACCTAATGGTATCTTCAAAGACGATGCATTCCCCGCAGGGTGGGCAACAAAGGCGGTGACACCGTGACGGCAGGGAAGACGCCTACCAGGGCTCACCGGTTCTTCCTTCGGGTCGAAGGGTTGAGCCCGGCCCGCCTCCGGCTGCTGGCCGCCGGGCTGACCGCGGCGGCGGCACTCTTCCTGGTTCTGATGATGCTGGTCCTGGAGCACGTTCCCAACCCGTGGCTGCGGGCACCCCTGGTCCTGGTCACCGGCGGGTTGATGAGCGCGGCCGGGCTGGCGCTGGGGGCCGTCGCCTACGAGCTGCGGTACCGGCAGCACCGCCAGGGCCGGTCGAACCCGGCCGGCGGCGCGGATGCCCGGGCGGCATCGTGAAAGGATTCCGCCGATCCATCGTCGAGCCGGCGCCACCAGCTCTGCACGGCAGGAACACCGGATGATGCCCTTCAGCGGGGCCGGCCCCTGGGCCGGCCCCGGCTTCTTTCCTGGCCCTCCACCGGTAGCTTGGCTTCCTCTTCCGCTCGGACGGGCGCTCGCCCCTCTCCCCGGTCCCGGCCGGTCCCGGCCGTCCCCGGCCTCTGCCCGGGTTCCCGGGTGGCACCTTCGCGGAACGGGTGCCGGCGCGGGCGGCAAGGGTTGCCCCTTCCTTCGCCGGGCCAGACCGCCAGCACACCCACCCGTTGACCGGCGGCAGATCCAAATTTTATACTGATTACAAAGTTGGACGCAGTATCAACAAATGCGACTGGAATTCAGTTTCAAGAATCCTGCGCCAGCCCGCAGCCGGCGGGACGATCGGCCGCGGCACCACCTATCCGGGTGTGGCAGGAAGCCAGGAGGCTGGCGTGAAGGAGGCTTTCGACGTGGCCCGTTCCCCGGCAATCCCCGAGGCGGTTCACGACGAACAGGCAACCCGGCGGCGCGCTGCTGCAGCGGGGCGGGGCGGCACCACCGGGACCGGTGCATCCCCGGCCGCCGGGGCCGAAGCACCGGCCGCTCTCCCAGGGCCGGTTCGGGCGGCGGTGCCTGCCGGCCGGGAGCGGGCCGGGGCACCCGGCGGATCGGCCGGATCCGGGAAGGCGTCCGGCCCCGCTGTGGCTCCGCGGCCCCGCTCCCGGCCGGAAGAACCCGGCTTCTGGGCGCGGCACCACCTGGCGGTGCTGACGGCGGCCACCCTGGCCTGCCTGCTGGCCGGCGTGGCGGCCGAACGGCTGGGGGCGCCCCCGGCGGCCAGCCTGTTCTTCTACGTGGCAAGCTACCTGGCCGGCGGCACCCCGGCCGCCCTTTCGGGCCTTGCGGCCCTGCGCCAGCGGGTGATCGACGTCGACCTCTTGATGGTCCTGGCGGCCCTGGGGGCCGCGGGGCTGGGCGCCTGGGAAGAGGGCGCCACCCTGCTCTTCCTCTTCTCCCTGAGCAATGCCCTGCAGTCTTACGCCATGGACCGCACGCGCCGCGCCATCCGCGCCCTCATGGACCTGGCGCCGGAAACGGCCCGCCGGCTGCGTCCCGGCGGCACGGAAGAGGAGGTGCCGGTGGAGGACCTGCGGGTGGGCGATGTCATCGCCGTCCGGCCGGGCGAGCGGATTCCCATCGACGGCCGGGTGCGGGCCGGCCGTTCCACCGTGGACCAGGCGGCCATCACCGGCGAGTCGGTGCCGGTGGCCAAGGGTCCCGGCGACGAG
This sequence comes from Thermaerobacter sp. PB12/4term, assembly GCF_003403315.2. Lineage (NCBI taxonomy): Bacteria > Bacillati > Bacillota > Clostridia > Eubacteriales > Clostridiales Family XVII. Incertae Sedis > Thermaerobacter > Thermaerobacter sp. PB12/4term. The sequence continues at coordinate 679,798 of NZ_CP048407.1, read as the reverse complement.
GTGTTCGCCGGCACCATGAACCAGCTGGGCGGCCTGGAGGTGGAGGTGACCCGGCCCGCTACCGACACCATGCTGGCGCGCATCGTCGCCCTGGTGCAGGCGGCCCAGGAGGACCGGTCCCGCACCCAGCGCCTGATCGACCGCATCGAGCAGGTCTACGCCACGGCGGTGGTGGCCGTCGCCGCCCTGGCGGCGGGGCTGCCCCTGCTCTGGGGCGCCGATCCTGCCCAGACCATCTACCGCGCCCTGGTCCTGATGGTGGTGGCCTCGCCCTGCGCCGTGGCCATCAGCGCGCCGGCGCCCGTCCTGTCGGCCGTGGCCAACGCCGCCCGCCGCGGGATCCTGCTCAAGGGCGGCCGTTACGTGGAGGAACTGGCCTCCGTCCGGGTCGTCGCCTTTGACAAGACGGGCACCCTGACGCGGGGCGAGCCGCGGGTGACCGACGTGGTGCCCCTGGGCGGCGCCACCCGGGAAGCCGTGCTGCAGGCAGCCGCCACGGCCGAGCGCCTGTCCGAGCACCCCCTGGCCCGGGCGGTCCTGGCTGCGGCCGCCGCCGAGGGAATCACCCCCGCCGAGGCGGCGGACGCCCAGGCGGAGCCGGGCTTCGGGGTGGCGGCCCGCTCCGGGCTTGGCCTGGCCTGGGCCGGGAGCCCGGAGTTTGCCCGCCGCCACGGCGCCGACCCCTCGGCGGCCGAGCCCGTCATGGAGCGCCTGGCCCGGGAAGGCAAGACGGTCCTGCTGACCGGCGTGGGCCCGAACCTGCTGGGCTGCATCGCCGTCCAGGACACGCCCCGCCCGGGAGCCCGCGAGGCCGTGGCCGCCCTGCGCCGGGCCGGGCTCATCCCCGTCATGCTGACCGGCGATCGCCCGGAGGTGGCCCGGGTCATCGCCGCCCAGCTGGGCATCACCGAGGTCCGGGCGGGACTGCTGCCGGAAGGCAAGCTCCAGGCGGTGGAAGAACTGTCCCGCACCCTGGGACCCGTGGCCATGGTGGGCGACGGCGTCAACGACGCCCCGGCCCTGGCGCGGGCCCGGGTGGGCATCGCCATGGGCGCCGCGGGCACCGACGTGGCCCTGGAAACGGCCGATGTGGTGCTGGTCAGCGACGAGATCGAGAAGCTGCCCTTCGTGTTCGACCTGGCCCGGCGAGCGACGCGGACCATCTGGCAGAACCTGGTCTTTGCCTTGAGCGTGATCGTGGTCCTGGTGAGCCTGACCCTGGTGGGGCGCCTGGAACTGGCCCTGGGCGTGCTGGGGCACGAGGGCAGCACCGTGCTGGCCATGCTGAACGGGCTGCGGATGCTGGCCGTGCGGCCGGCGACGCACGGCGCAGCGGGGCCGGCGGAAGACAGCGGGAGGACGGGCTCTTGACCCCCTTCCGAACGCCAACCTAAGATCAAAATAGGATCTATTTAGAGTTGCAACTATTTTATCGGGAATCGCAGAATTTCGCGGCCTTCGATGCCAGGACCGGATCCAGCGGCCCGCGGGGCCGCAGCGGCCGGCGAAAGGTTGTGAGCGCGATGGCCCTGGCCATGGAGGAATTCCGGCGACTTCTGGCGGATCGCGGGTACCGGGTGACGGCCCAGCGCCTGGCCATCTACGAGCTGCTGCAGGAGAACGCGCGCCGTTCCCACCACCCCAGCGCCGAAGAGCTGTACCAGCAGGCCCGGAAGCGCTTCCCCATGATCAGCCCGGCCACGGTGTACAACACCCTGGAACTTCTGGTCGAACTCGGCCTTGCCAGCCAGCTGGGCTTCCCGGGGGATGTGCAGCGCTACGACGGCAACCCCCACGCCCACGCCAACGTGCAGTGCATCGACTGCAAGGCCATCTTCGACGTCGATGCCGGCGCCCTGGAGGGCATCGGCCAGCGGGTGGCGGAGCGCTCCGAGTTCGTCATCCTGGGACAGCGCTTCGAGTTCTACGGGATCTGCCCCCGGTGCCAGGAGCGGCGGGCTCGCGACGGCCTGCCCGCGACGGGGGATGCGGCCACCGCGGGCGGTGGGGAGACGGCCGGCCCCCAGCAGTCCGGCAAGCCCGATGCGGTGCTGCCCAAAGAAGCCTGACCGGCAGCCGGCCGGACCGGACAGGAGGAGCCCCAGTGGCCTACCAGTCCCGCCTACAGCACCCCCGGGTCGACCGACTCTTCGAGGCCATCCTGTCCCTGGAGAATCTGGAGGAATGCTACCGCTTCTTTGAGGATCTCTGTACCGTCGGGGAGATCCAATCGCTCGCCCTGCGCTTCGAGGTGGCGCAGCGCCTGGCCCGCGGCCAGACCTACGAGCAGATCCAGCGGGAGACGGGGATGAGTTCAGCCACCATCAGCCGCATCAACCGCTTCCTGCATTACGGTGCCGACGGCTACCGCCTGGTGCTGGAGCGGCTGGCCCAGCGGCAGCGCGGGGGTGCAGAGCCCGCCGGCGACCCGCGGGTGGAAAGCGCGCCTCCCCCTGGTGCCACGGCCCCCGACCGCGGCGCCTCGTCCCCGCCGGACGCCGGCGGCGGGGCGGGAAGCGGCGCCCCGTGAGGGCGTGCACTTCCTGCTGACCCCCCGCGGCCCTATGTTGCTGCTCCGGTCCCACGTTGTTGCACCGCGCCCACGCTATTGCACCAGGCGCACCGCCACCGGCCACCGTGCAGACCGGCGGAGCCTGGGCCGGCTCTCCGGACCGGAACTCCCCGGACCGGCGCAAGGGACTGGTGCAAGCCCTGGCCTGGTTACCGTGGCGGGGGGCGTTTCAGAGCCGCTTGCCGGGGCCGGGTTCCACCGCCGCCGCGCCCGCCGCAGCGCCCGCGCCCGCCGATCCCGCCGTTCCCGCCGCCCCGGCCGCGCCCCTCAGCCGCTCCGTTTCCCGTCCCGCCGTCTGGGTGGCGACAAACAGGCCCGCCAGGGTCAGCGCGCCGCCGGCCAGTTCGACCCCCGAAGGCGCCTCCCCCAGGAGGAGCCAGGCCAGCAGGGACGCCCCCACCGGCTCGCCCAGGATCGACACCGACACCACGCTGGCCGGCACCCACTCCAGCGCCCAGTTGAGCACGGTGTGCCCTCCCAGGGTGGGCACCACGGCCAGGGCGACGAAGAGCAGCATCTCCCGCCAGGGGTACGGGCCGAAGGGGGTGCCCGTCAGCGCCAGTCCCGCGGCAATCACCAGCGAGGCCACGCCGTACACCAGGGTGGTGTAGGGCATGACGGGGAGCACCTGCCGCACCCGCCGGCCGATGAGGATGTACCCGGCGAAGAACCACGACCCCGCCACGGCCAGGAAGTTTCCGTAGAGGGCGGTCCCGCCCGCGGCCAGGTCACCCGCCCCCGCGCCGGCGAAGGTCACCACGGCCACGCCGGTCAGGGCCAGCAGCGCGCCCAACAGCCGCCGGGCGGGCACCCGCTCCCGCAGGAGCCAGGCATCGGCCGCCATCACGTAGAGCGGGTGGGAGGTGACCAGCAGGACCGACGCCGTCACCGACGTGTAGCGCAGCGAGGCGATCCAGGTGAGGAAGTGGCCCGCCAGCAGCACGCCGCTCAAGACGCTGGCCCAGAGCAGGCGCGGCGGCAGCCGCCGGACGCGGCCGGCATCCCGCCGGGCCCAGGGCAAGAGCAGCAGCGTGGTCAGGGCCATGCGGTAGAAGGCGATGACGGCGCTGGGTGCCTGGGAGTAGCGAATCAGCACCGACGAAAAGGAGATGGCCAGCACGGCTCCGGCCAGGGCCAGCAGGGGTGCCAGCGGGTGCACCGGCCCTGCGCCCCCGCCGGGGCCGGGCGGCCTCCCCTGGCGCGGGGCGGCCTGGCGGCCGGACCTGGGACCGGCCTCGAGCCCCGCCTTAAAGCTCCACATCCTGCCCCACCCCCAGCTCCCGGGCCCGCTGCCACACCCGGGCCGCCGCGTACAGGTCCTGGGCCGCCAGGCCGCAGCTCTTGAACAGGGTCACCTGGTCCGGATGAACCCGGCCGGGGTGGGCGCCGGCCAGCACCTGGCCGAGTTCCACCAGATCACCGGGCTGGAGGACGCCGGCCTGGAGGGCGTCGATCAGCTCCCCCGCCTCCTCCCGGGCGGCCTGGCGCTGGTCGACGAAGACCGGCCGGCACCGGGCCACCAGGTCGCGGCCCAGCTCCCGCATGGCCGGGCGGAAGCTGCCCACGGCGTTGATGTGGGTCCCCGGCGCCACGTCCGCCGCGTCCAGCAAGGGGACGGCGCTGCTGGTGACGGTGCAGATCACGTGGGCACCCCGGGCGGCCTCCGCAGGGGTGGCCGCCACCACCGGTTCGACCCCCGGGCCCAGGCGGCCCTCCAGCCAGCGGGCCAGGGCCTCCGCCCGCTCCCGGGTGCGATTGTAGATGCGCACCTGGCGGATGGGGCGTACGGCGCACACCGCCAGGACCTGGAACGGCGCCTGGGCCCCCGCGCCCAGCACGGCCAGCACCGTCGCGTCTTCCCGGGCCAGCGCCCGGGTGGCAGCGCCGCTGGCGGCGCCGGTGCGCAGGGCCGTCAGGGTGGCCCCCTCCATCACCGCCACGGGCTGCCCCGTGGCCCCGTCCAGCAGGATCACCAGGCCGCCGATGGCCGGCAGCCCCCGGGCGGGGTTGCCGGGGTAGACGGAGACGGTCTTCAGCACGGTGTAGTTCAGCTCCGGATCGTGGGCCGGCATGAACAGGGTGGTGCCCCCGGCGGCGGGCGCTTCGACGGCCAGCCGCAGGGGCATGGCCACCCGGCCGGCGCTGACGGCGGCGAAGGCGGCCGCCATGGCGTCCACGGCCTCCGCCATGGGCAGGCAGCGCTCGACGTCGGCGGCGTTCAGCCAGCGGACGGGCACGGGTGCTCCGCCTCCTTCCCATCAGGGCACCCCCGGTGCCGGCCCCGGGGACCATGACCCTCCGGCCCGCCGGTGGCGCGGGCGGCGGCCCGCAGGCTCAGCCCTTCCTGGGCCAGCCACCCCGCCAGCAGGACCAGCACCGCCCCGGCCCCCTGGCCGGCCGAAAGGCTCTCCCCCAGCACCAGCCAGCCTAACAGGGCCGCCACCACCGGCTCCACCGTAGCCACGATGGAGGCCGTGGAGGCCGGCACCCACTGCAGGCCGGCGGTGTACAGGCGATAGGCCAGGAAGGTGGGTCCCACGCCCAGCAGGAACACCCACAGCCAGACCGCCGGTGACCAGGCCAGATCCAGCAGGCGCCCGGGCGGCAAGGCCGCCAGGAGCACCAGGGCGCCGATGCCGAGGGTGTAGACCACCACCGCCGCCGGGTCCAGGTCCCGCAGGGCCACCTTGCCGAAGATGCTGTAGAGGGCATAGGTCAGACCCGACAGCAGGCCCACCGCCACCCCTCCCCAGCGGATCCCGGCCGACGGGTCCGGAGCGCTGACCAGCATCACGCCCGCCAGGGCCACGGCCAGGGCCAGCAGCCGCCGGAGCCCCAGGGTCTCCCCTAAAAACAGCCGGGCCAGCAGGGCGACGAAGACCGGCGCGGTGTAAAGCAGCACCGCCGCCACGGCCACGGGCAGCATCCGCACCGCCCAGAAGTAGCTCAGGTAGAACAGGCCGACGCTGATGGTCCCGTAGGCGCCCAGAAGCAGCCAGCGGCGGCGCGGTACGGCCAGGGCCACCCCCTGCCGCCGGGCCACCGCCAGGGCCAGCACGAAAGCGATGGCGGCCCGAAAGAACACCACTTCGCCGGGCTGGGCGCCCCCGGCATACGCCAGCCGGGCCACCACACCCAGGGTCCCCCACAGGGCGGCCGCCGCCAGGACGTAGGCCATCCCCCGCACACCCACGGTGCTATGACCTCCCCTGCCCGGCCCGGAACCGGCCGGGGTTGAAGAGGGCCAGGTCGCGCCGCTCCTTGCCTTCCACCAGGTCGGCCACCGCCTCCCCGATCACCGGACAGAACTTGAACCCGTGTCCCGAGAACCCTGCCGCCAGCAGGACCGCGGGATGATCGGGATGGGGGCCCACCAGAAAGTGCAGGTCCGGGGTGTTGGTATAGAGGCATACCGCCGCCCGCCGGGGCTCCGGGTCCAGCAGGGGCAGCCGCCGGGCCAGCAGCCGCTGCACCGGCTCGATGTCGTCCGGCGTGATCTCCCGGGGGAGGCGGTCGGGATCCCCCAGCTGGCCGCCGTGATGCAGGCCGACCTTGATGCCCTCGCCGTTCAGGCCGGGCAGGCCGTAGAGGGCCGGCTCGTCCCCCCGGTCCCAGATGAAGACGGGGAAGTTCTCCTCGAACCAGTCGGGCCGCTCCGCCGGCCGGAACCACAGGCTGACCTGGCGCTCCACCTCCATGGGGAAGAACCCGCCCAGCAGCTTCGGGTTCCAGGCGCCGGCCGCCAGCACCAGGCGCTCCGCCTGGTAACGCCCGGCGGTGGTGCGCACCGACACCGACGACGGCCCGGCCACCCAGGATTCCACCGGCTCGTTCAGGCGCAGCTCCGCGCCCGCCGCCCGGGCCAGGCGGAGATGGGCCGCCACGGCCTTTTCGGGGAACAGCACGCCCGCGGCCTCTTCGTACACCGCCACCTCATGGGGTTCCAGCCGGAAGGCGGGGAACCAGCGGCCCACGTCCTCCGGGCTGAGCATGCGGTAGGAAAGCCCGTGGCGCCGGGCGCTCTCGGTGCTGCCCGCCACGATGGCCGAGTCGGGGGTCCCGATCATGAGGCCGCCGGTCTTGACCAGTAAGGTCTCGCCGGCATCCCGCGCCAGCGCCTCCCACAGCTCGTACGCCCGCAGCAGCAGCGGCACGTAGGCCGGGTCTTCAAAGTAAGCCTGCCGGATGATCCGGCTCATGCCGTGGGACGAACCCGCATCATGGGGCGGGGCCAGGCGGTCGAGCCCCAGCACCCGGCGGCCACGGCGGGCCAGGTGGTACGCGATGGCGCCGCCCATGCCGCCCAGGCCCACTACGATCACGTCGTACACGGAGCATGCCTCCCTGCTTGCCGGCCGCGGGCCCGCTCAAGCACCGCGGGACCGGTTGCAGTGGCAATTCCCCACCGCGGGCCCGAACCCTTTCCCGTGCAGCCGGAAGCATGATCCAGGATCCGCCAGCCCGTGCCAGGCTGGCGCCCGCCGCTCCCCGGGCCGGCGACTCGCCGCCGCTCTCGTCACCCGTCTCGTCCGCGCCACCCCGGCACCATGACGGTTGCGAAACGTGACCGGCTGGGGTTGCCTCCGTCTCTTTATCGTGTTAAAGTGCTAAAGAACTGAAGCAAGCGGGATGCTCGCTGCAAGGCGCAGCAAGGAGGTCGCCCGGTATGCCACCCGTCCCCCTCACCCTGCCCGCGGCCGCCGGGGCACCGGCAGCCCTGGCCGCCGACCCGGCCGAGGAAACCCGCCGCCGCCTGGCCGGGCGCTTTGCCGCCTGGGGTTACCGGCGCATCCGCACCCCCCTCTGGGAGGAGGCCCGGGACGAGCTGCTGGCGGTGTTCCCCGAGACTGCCCTGTGCCGGTTCGTCGATCCCGCGGGCAGGGTGCTGGCCTTGCGCCCGGACCACACCCTGGCCGTGGCCCGCTGGGCCGCGTCGCGCTTGGACGGGGCCGATCCCTGGCGGCTCTACTACCTGGACCCCGTCTTCCGGCGGGATCCGCGGGACGGGCGCTTCACCGCGGTGACCCAGGCCGGTGTGGAGCTGCTGGGCTCGTCGGCGCCGGAGGGGGACGTGGAGATCCTGGGCCTTCTGCTGGAGGCCCTGGATGCTCTGGCGGCGCCGGGAACGGCCGCCACCATGGAAGCGACGGTGGGGGCGGCCGGGGCGCTGGAGGCAGCGGGGCCGGAGGGCATCCCCTTCCCCGCCCGGGTCGCCGTGGGCCACACCGGCGTGCTGCAGGACTACCTGGCGGCCACCGGCCTGGACGAACCCGCCGCCGCTGCCGCCCTCGCGGCCCTGGCGCGCCGAGACCGGGTCGCCCTGCGCCGGCACCTGGAGGCGGCGCTGGGGGCAGGCAGGGCTGCGGAAACCTATCGCTTCCTGACCGGCAGCTTTCCCCTCCCCGGTGCTCTGCAGCCGCTGGAACGGCTGGGGACGGCGCCGGCGGCCGAGCTGGCCACCGTTCTCCAGGCGGCCGGCCGCTATTTCCCGGCCGCCGCACAGCGCCTGCGGTTCGAGCCCGGGCTGGTGCGGGACCTGCAGTACTACACCGGACTGGTGATCGAGGTGTTCGCGGGCTGGCGGCGCATCGCCGCCGGGGGGCGGTACGACGGCCTGCTGGCCCGCCTGGGTGGACGGGGGCCGGCGGTGGGGGTGGCCTTCGATCTGGAGGCGGTGGCCGAAGCGGCCGGTCCACCCGAGGGCCCGGGCCCCGACGCCGGCGGCCTCCCGGCGGGCCGGGTGCCCGGGGCGCTCCCGCCGGAGCAGCCCCCGGGAAGCGGCCCGGCGGCAGAGGGACCCGTGGCGGGGGCCATCGACTATCTGGTGGCGGGGCCGGCGGGTGCCGCGGCCGGCCCCGGCGGCGCCGGTCAGGAGGCGGGCCGGCCGGGGGACGAGGCCGGCCGCCTGTGGGCGGAGGCGCGCCGCCTGCGGGAGCAGGGGGCGTCGGCGGTGGTCCTTTGCGGTGCCCCCTCGGAAGAAGAGGCGCTGGCCGCTGCCCGCCGGCTGGGGTGCCTGCGCCTGCTCTGGCTGGACGGGCGCCGCCGGGTCCTGCGCATGGCCCGGCCCGCCGCCCGGTGACGGTCGCCCTCGTGACGGGCAACGGTGCGTATACAGGAGCGATGCCTGCATGAGTTATGTACCTGGAGATCCCTGGGCCGGGGGGGAGCGGCCCCTCACCCTGGCCCTGCCCAAGGGGCGGATGCTGGCGGAGGTGGCCGCCCTCTGCGCCCGGGCGGGCATTGCCGCCGCGGCTTCCCTGGCCGCGGGCGACGACCCGGAAGCCCTGGTGCTGGACGATGAGCCCAGCGGCGTGCGGCTCCTGCTCGTCCGCCCGGGGGACGTGTGGAGTTACGTGGCCTTCGGGGCCGCGGACCTGGGCATCACCGGCAAGGACGTGCTGGAGGAGAAGGCCGGCGACGCCCGCGGCGGCTGGCTCGACCCGCCCGGGGCGGTGGAACTGGCCGACCTGGGTGCCGGGGCCTGCCGCATGGTGGTGGCCGGCCCGCCGGCGGGGGCCGGGCTCTGGCCCTGGCGCCGGCTGCAGGCGGGCCGGCTGCGGGTGGCGACCAAGTACCCCGCCTGCGCCCGGCGGGCCCTGGGTGGCGGCCCGGCGGAGGTGGAGGTCATCCCCCTGGCCGGGTCGGTGGAACTGGCGCCCCTGGTGGGCCTGGCCGACGTGATCGTCGATCTGGTGGCCACGGGCCGCACCCTGCGGGCCCATGGGCTGGTGGAGTACGAGGTGCTCTTCTCCAGCACCGCGCGGCTGATCGCCAATGAGGCCAGCCTGCGGCTGCGGGAAGAGCGCCTCCTCCCCCTGGCCGAGGGGCTGGAGGCGGCCGCCCGAGAGGCGCCCGCCCGGCAGCCGGCCGCCGAGGGGAGGGAAAGCCCATGCGCCGGTTGACCCCGGCCCAGCTTCTGGCCGAACTGGACCGGCGCCAGCCCTTCGCGCCCGAGGTCCGCGAAGCAGCCGAGGCCATCGTGGACGACGTGCGCCGCCGCGGGGACGAGGCCCTGCTCGAGTACACCCGCCGCTGGGACGCCCCCTCCCTCACCCGCGAGGAGCTGCTGCTCCCGCCCGAGGCGCCGGCCCGGGCGCTGGCCGGCCTTCCCGGCGCCTTGCGGGCGGCCCTGGAACAGGCCGCGGCCCGCATCGCCGCCTACCACCGCCGGTTCGTCCCGGAGAGCGTGGCCTGGACCGACGAGGCCGGCAACCGGCTGGGCCGGGTGGTGCGGCCTCTGGACCGGGTGGGCCTCTACGTCCCCGGCGGGCGGGCGGCGTACCCCTCCACCGTCCTCATGGCGGCCCTTCCGGCGCGGCTGGCCGGGGTCCGGGAGATCCTGCTGGCCACGCCTCCCCGCCCCGACGGAACGGTCCCGCCGGTGGTGCTGGCGGCCGCCGCCCTGGCGGGGGTCGACCGGGTGATCCGGGCCGGCGGCGCCCAGGCCGTCGCCGCGCTGGCCTACGGGACGGAGACGGTGCCGGCGGTCGACAAGATCGCCGGGCCGGGCAACGCCTACGTGACGGCCGCCAAGGCGGCAGTGGCCCACCGGGTGGGGATCGACTCCCTGGCGGGTCCCAGCGAGATCGTCGTGGTGGCCGGCGACGGGGCGGACCCCGCCTGGGTGGCTGCCGACCTGCTGGCCCAGGCCGAGCACGATCCCCTGGCGGTGGTGGGCTGCCTGAGCCCCGACGGGGCGCTGCTGGAGGCCGTGGCGGCGGAGCTTGACCGGCAGCTGGCCCGGACCCCCCGGGCGGCCATCGCCGCTGCCGCCCTGGAGCGGGGCTTCCTGGTGCAGACCGCTAGCCTGGCGGACGCGGTGGAACTGGCCGGACGGCTGGCCCCCGAACACCTGAGCCTGCAGGTGCGGGATCCGGGGCGTTGGCTCGGGCAGGTGCGGGCAGCCGGGGCCGTGTTCCTGGGCCCGTACGCCCCCGTGGCGGCCGGCGATTACGCCGCCGGGACGAACCACATCCTCCCCACGGGCGGTGCCGCCCGGTTCCAGGCGGCCCTGGGCCCGGAAGCCTTCGTCCGTACCATCCCCTTCTTCGCCGGCTCCCGGGAAGGGGTGCGGGCGTGGGCGCCGGCGGCGCGGACCCTGGCCGAGGCCGAGGGGCTGCCCGCCCATGCGGACAGTGTCGCTCTGCGGGAAGAACCGGCCGGCGGCGGCGAACCCGGGCCGGCGGGAAGCCGATCGGCCGGCAGCGCCGGCAGTTCCGCCCTGGCCAGCACCGGCGGGCCTGAGGCGGCCGGCGGTCCTGCCCCTGGCCTCAGCGAGTCTGGAGCGGCGGGCGATAGCCGCCCGGCCGTCGCAGGCCCCGGCCCCCGCAGCGCGACGGGCTCCCCGGTAGCGGATCAGGTCGGAGATCTCCGCAGGGGCCCGGCCCCGGACGGCGGCCCGGCCCCGGACGGTGCCCCGGCCGCGGCCGGCTCCGGGCTGGCGGGGGCAAGCCTCCCCGCGCCCGTTCCGGCGGTCCCCGCCGGGTACACCGTGGCGGACAGGCCGGCACCCATCAAGCTGGACGCCAATGAAGCGGAGCCGTGGCCGGAAGAGCTTCGCCAGGAGCTGGTGAGGGAGCTGGCACGGGCCCTGGAGGACGGCGCTCCCCACCGGTACCCGCCCCGGCCGCTGCGGCAGGCGGTCCGGTCCCTGGTGGCGGACTACGCCGGGGTGCCCGAGGAGGCGGTGGTGCTGGGCAACGGCTCCGACGAGCTGGTGCAGGCCGTGCTGGGCACCATCGGCCGGCGCTGCACCGCCGCCGTGGCGCCCTCGCCCACCTTCGGCTACTACGCCGCGGCCGCGGCGGCCGCCGGCGTGCCCTACCGGGCGGTGCCCGTTCCTCCCGAGCGGGCCGTGGAGCTGGACGATCTGGCCCCTGTGCTCGACGCCCTGCCGGGCCAGAAGCTGGTCTTCCTCTGCCGGCCCAACAACCCCACGGGTCTGTCCTGCTCGCCGGCGGTGGTCGAGGGCCTGCTGCGCCGGTCCGACCTGTGGCTGGTGGTCGATGAGGCGTACGCCGAGTTCGCGGACGAGAGCATCCTGGACAGCCTCGACCTGACGGCGCTGGCCGCCTTAAGTGGCGCCTCCAGTGGCGCCTTCGGCGGCGCCTCAAGTGGCGTCTTCAGCGGTGCCGCCAGCGTCGCCTTCAGCGGGCACCCCGGAGGATGGGCGACGGGGCGCCTGGTGGTCCTGCGCACCCTTTCCAAGGCCTTCGCCCTGGCCGGCGCCCGGGTGGGCTACGCCGTGGCCGCCCCGCCGGTGGCCGCCGAACTGGGGCGCTGGCTGCAGCCCTACAATCTCAACACCTTGTCCCTGGTGGCCGCCCGGGTGGCGCTCCAGCACCGGGCCGTCTTCCTCGAGCGGGCTGCGGCGACCCGCCGCCGGCGGGAGCGATTGAGGGAGCAGCTGTCCCGGCTGCCCGGTCTTGTGCCGCTGCCCTCCCAGGGAAACTTCGTGCTCGTGCGGGTGGAAGAACCGGCCGGAACCGTAGGCGAGACCGGTTCCGGGCGCGGCGCCGGCGGGCAGGCCGGCACCGGTGCCGGTGGCCAAGCCGCCGCCGGTCACGGTGCGCGGGCCGGCGCCGGCAACGGTGCAGGGACCGGTGCGGAGGCCGGCTCCCGCACCAGCCCGGGCCGCCCCGGCGGCCCCCCGACCCCCGACCCCGTTCGGGCCGCCGCCCTGCAGGATGCCCTGGCCGCCCGGGGCATCGCCGTGCGGTCCTTCCCCTGGGAGCCGTCCCTGGCCGGTTACCTGCGGGTCACGGTGGGGACGGAGGAAGAGAACGCGGCCCTGCTGGATGCCCTGGCGGCCGCTCTCGCCGGCCTTGGGCAACAGCCCCTGGCCGGGCTGGCCGGGTCCGGCCGCTCGGAACCGGGAGGGAGCCCGTCATGACCGTGACGAAGCATCCGGGACCAGGACGTCACTTCCCCGACGGCCCCGAGGGGGACGGCCCGGGCGGGGCCGCGGAGGCGGCCGCTGAGGCAAGCCCGGCAGGTCCGGGCGGGGCGCTGGCCCCGGCGAGCCCGGACCAGGGGCTCACCGCAGCCTCCGGAGGCCCGGCGACGGCAGGGGGCGCCCCTGCCCTGGCGCAGGGGATGCCCCGCGGCGCCCCGCCCGGCGAGCCGGTTCGACCCGGCGACCGGCCGCCGGCGCCGGGAGCGGCTCCCTCCCTGCCGGCGTCACTGGGCGGGGGGCAGGCCCTAGGCGGGCGGCAGGCTCTGGGCGGGCGGCGGGCCCTGGTGGAGCGGTCCACGCGGGAGACCGCCATTCGCTGCCGGATCGACCTGGACGGGACGGACCCGCGCCCGGCCGCCCGGATCGAAACGGGGATCCCCTTTTTCGACCACCTGCTCACGGCCTGGTCCGTGCACGGGGGCTTCGGCCTGGATCTGCTGGCCCGGGGCGACCTGGAGGTGGAAGGCCACCACACGGTGGAAGACACGGGCATCTGCCTGGGCCGGGCCCTCCGCGAGGCGGCCGCCGGTTACGGCACCGTGGCCCGCTTCGGTACGGCCTACGTGCCCATGGACGAGGCCCTGGCCCGGGTGGTGGTCGACGCCAGCGGCCGCCCCTATCTGGTCTGGGTGGTGGAGGTGCCGCCCCGCAGCTTCGGCGCCTTCCACACCGAGCTGGCCGAGGAGTTCTGGCGGGCGGTGGCCGTGGAGGCGCGCCTGACCCTGCACGTCGACCTGCTGCGGGTCCGCAACGCCCACCACGGGCTGGAGGCGATCTGGAAGGCCGCCGGCCGGGCCCTGGCCCAGGCCCTCGCCCCGCGGCCGGGGGGCCCCCTCTCCACCAAAGGCGTGCTGGAGTAGAGGCGGCCGCCGGGCGCCCGGCGGCACCATGGACCGGACGGGCAGGACGGCCCGGCGGGTGGACCGGCCGGGGGGATGGGCGGACCGGGCGGGTGGACCGGCCGGGCAGATGGGCGGACCGGGCGGGTGGGCCGGCCGGGGGGATGCCGGGGAACCGGCACAGGCCGGCAAGGAGGCAGCAGCATGGCGCAGCCGTACGTGGCCATGGTCGACTACGGAACGGGCAACGTCCACAGCCTGGGCAAGGCCCTGGAGCGGGCCGGCTGCCGGACCCGCCTCACCGCGGACCCGGACGAACTGGCCCGGGCGGCCGGGGTGGTCCTGCCGGGGGTTGGGGCCTTCGGCCCCGCCCGGCGGCGGCTGGAGGCCCTGGGACTCATCCCCGTGCTGCAGGAGCGGGTGGCGGCGGGGCGGCCGCTGCTCGGCATCTGCCTGGGCATGCAGCTTCTCTTTGAGGGCAGTCGGGAGGACGGCTGCTGGCCCGGCCTCGGCCTGCTGCCCGGCTGGGTCGAACCCTTTTCGGACCGCCGGGCGGTGGCCGGGGTTGCAGCGGCGCCGGGGGAAGCGGCGGCCGCCAGGGACCAGGCGGCGCCTGGGGACGGCGCGGCAGCCGGGGGCGGAGCGGAGGCCAGCGGCCCGGAAGCGGTGAGGGGAGCGCCGGGTGACCGCCTGGCATTCAAATCCCCCCTCAAGGTGCCCCACATGGGCTGGAACCGGGTCGCCGTCCCGCCGGGCAGCCGCCTGCTGGCGGGCCTGGGCGACACCTTCTACGCCTACTTCGTCCACTCGTACCGGGTGCCATGGCCGCCGGCGGGCTCGCCCGTGCCGGCCTCCTCTCCCCCACCCCCGGCGGTGGCATCCGGGCCGTCGGGATCGGCCGGTCTCTCCCCGCTCTCCCCGGCGGCAGGCCGGCGCCTGGCAGCAGGGTCTTCCGCCGCGCCGGCACCGGCTTCCGCCGCCCTGCTGCTGGCCCGGGCGGACTACGGCGGCCCCTTCGTGGCGGCGGTTGAGGCCGGCCCGGTACTGGGCACCCAGTTCCACCCGGAGAAGAGCGGGCCCGCCGGCCTGCGCATCCTGCGGAACTTTGGAGCGATGTGCGGTGCTTGTGATCCCAGCCCTTGACCTGCGGGGTGGCCGCCTGGTCCGCCTGTGGCAGGGCGACTACCAGCGGGAGACGGTCTACGGCGACGACCCGGTGGCCGCCGCCCGGGCTTTCGCCGCCGCGGGGGCGCCGCGGCTCCACGTGGTCGACCTGGACGGGGCGCGGCAGGGGCGGCCTGTCCACCAGGCGCTGATCCGGCAGCTGGTGCGGGCGGTGCCCGTGCCGGTGCAGGTGGGCGGCGGCATTCGCGACGCGGCCACCGCCGCGGCCTATCTGGAAGACGGCGCCGCCGCGGTGATCTTCGGCACCGTGGCGGTCCGGCAGCCCGAGGTGGTGGCCCGGGTGGCCGCCCGCTACCCGGGCCGGGTGCTGGCCAGCCTGGACCTCAAGGAGGGGCGGGCGGCGGTGGACGGCTGGACCGCGGCGGGCGAGCCCCCGGCGGCGCTGCTGGAGCGCCTCAGGGCCGCCGGGGTGACGGAGGTCATCGTCACCGACACCGGCCGCGACGGCACCCTGGCCGGGGTCGACCCGGCGGTGTTCGCGCCGTTCCTGCGTGCCGGCTTTCGCGTGATCGCCGCGGGCGGCGTGCGGGATGTGCACGACGTGGTCCGGCTGCAGCACGCCGGTCTGGCGGGGGTCATCGCCGGGCGTGCCCTGTACGAGGGCACCCTGGATCTGGCGGCGGCCCTAGCGGCCGTGCGGGAAGCGGGCAAGGCCCCCGGCCTTCTTCCCGGCGGGACCCCGGTTCATGAGGCAGGCCAGGAACCCGGCCCGGCCCCGGGCCGGGACGAAGGGCGGAGCACCCGCCCGGCCCCGGGCCATGGCCCAGGAGACACCCCGCGGCAGGCCGCGGGCCGGGGCCCAGGCGACACCCCACACCAGGGGCTCGGCCGCAACCCAGGGGAGGCATCCCCCGAGCCACCGGGCCCGGGAGGTGGCACTCCATGCTGACCCGGCGCATCATCCCCTGCCTGGACGTGGACGGCGGGCGGGTGGTCAAGGGAATCCACTTCCAGGGCCTCCGGGATGCGGGGGACCCGGTGGAACTGGCACGCCGCTACGACCGGGAGGGTGCGGACGAGCTAGTCTTCCTGGACATCAGCGCCACCGTCCAGGGCCGCGAGACGTTGCTGGAAGTGGTCCGCCGGGTGGCGGCGGAGGTGTTCATCCCCTTAACGGTGGGCGGCGGGGTGCGGGATAGCGAGCAGATCGCCCGCCTGCTGGCGGCAGGCGCCGACAAGGTGGCCATCAACAGCGCCGCGGTGGCCCGGCCCGAGCTGGTGGCCGAGGCGGCGGAACGCTTTGGCCGCCAGTGCATCGTGGTAGCCATCGACGCGGGGAGAAACCCCGCCGCCCCCAGCCCGGACGCGGGTGCCGGAACCCCGCCCGCACCCCGCTGGCTGGTCTACACCCACGGCGGCCGCCGCCCCACGAACCTGGACGCGGTGGAGTGGGCGCGCCACGCCGCCCAGCTGGGAGCCGGCGAGATCCTGCTGACCAGCATCGACGCCGACGGCACCCGGGACGGGTTCGACCTGGAACTGACCCGGGCGGTGGCGGATGCCGTGCCCGTGCCGGTGATCGCGTCGGGCGGTGCCGGGCGACCCGAACACTTTGTGGAGGTGCTGGTCCGGGGCGGGGCCGATGCTGCCCTGGCGGCGTCCATCTTCCACTGGCAGCAGGTGAGCATCGCGGAGGTCAAGGCTTTGCTGGCGGCCCGGGGCGTCCCGGTGCGCCTCTAGCATCGACAAACTGCGCCTTTAGCAACGTACGTGGTTGGCAACGTGCGTCTCGAGAAACGGCAGGTGGGCAGCGTGGCGGACAGCGAGCACCTTCCGGAAGATGGCGAGCGCCTTGTAGAGGGCTGGGAGCCCCTTCTTGACCCCGGGCACCCCCTTCTTGAATCCGTGTGCTTTGACGAGCGGGGGCTCGTGCCTGTGGTGGTCCAGGATGCGGAGCGGGGCGACGTGCTGATGCTGGCCTACGCCAACCGCGAGGCCCTGGCCCGCACCCTGGCCGAGGGCCGGGCGTGGTTCTTCAGCCGGTCCAGGCAGCGCCTCTGGCTCAAGGGCGAGACGTCGGGCCACACCCTCCGGGTGCGGGAAGCCCGCATCGATTGCGACGGCGACGCCGTCCTCTACCGGGTCGAACCGGCCGGTCCCGCCTGCCACACCGGCGAGCGCAGCTGCTTCTACCGCACGGCCACCATCCCGGCCGGCAGCCCTGCGACCCCGGCTCGCACCGGGTCTCCGGCAACCCCGTCTCCCACGGGGACCCAGGCCGTCGCGGCTCGAACCGAGGCCCGCACCGGAGCGCCGGAGGGGCCCATCGCCCGCGAGCTCTCGCGCCTTGAAGCCGTGATCCGGGAGCGGGTCCGGGAGCGGCCGGCGGGATCCTACACCACCCAACTGCTGGAAGCCGGCCTGCCCCGTATCCTGCAGAAGGTCGGCGAGGAGGCCGTGGAGACGGTGGTAGCCGGCGGGCACCAGGACGGCCACCGGCTGGTGGAAGAGGCGGCCGATCTCCTCTACCACCTGACGGTCCTCCTGGTGGTGCGGAACGCGGGCTGGGATGCCGTGGCCGCGGAGCTGGGCCGCCGGGCCGCGGCCAGGTGAGCCCAGGACGAGGGCTGCAGACTGGCGACGGCGGACCAGGGGCCAGGGCCCACGGCGGTCGAGCCCGAGCCGGGCCGGGGTCGCCTTCCGCGGGCCGCCGTCGCGGGCCTTGGCAGGTTGCAGGCCCGGCGGTTGCGGAATGGGCCGTCGCAGGCCCGGTCATCGCAGGATCGGCGGTCGGAGCACAGCCATCCCAGAGCCCGCATTCCCGGGATCGGCGGCCGGGCCACGGCCGGCGCAGCAGCCTGGCGCAGAGCAGGCGCAGCGAGTCGCCTACCCGCGGATCAGGTTCCGCAGCACGAACCCCACGTTGGCCGGCCGCTCGGCCAGGCGGCGGACGAAGTACCCGTACCAGTCCCGCCCGTAGGGGATGTAGACCCGCATCCGGTAGCCTCGGTCCCGCATCTGTCGCTGCAGCTGGGGCCGTATGCCATAAAGCATCTGGAACTCGAAGCGGTCGCGGGGGATGCCGCGTTCTTCGGTAAACCGCAACAGGTCCTCGATCAGCGCGTCGTCGTGGGTGGCGATGGCGGCGTAGTCGCCCCGCTCCAGGTGGCGCTGCACCAGCTGCCGGTAGTTGCGGTCTACGTCGGCCTTGTCGGGATAGGCCACCGACGCCGGCTCGTTGTACGCCCCTTTGACGAAGCGGATGTTGGGGTGCAGATCGGCCAGGTCCTCCAGGTCCCTGGCCGATCGGTAGAGGTAGGCCTGCAGGACGATCCCCACGTCCTGGGTACCGAAGTGCTCCCGGAGCCGGCGGTACAGCCGGAGGGTCTTCTCGGTGTAGGGCGAGTCCTCCATCTCGATGCGCACGAACCGGCCCGCCGCCGCCGTCCGCTCCAGGATGCGGCGGCAGTTGGCATAGGCAAGCTCCTCGTCCACCTCGAGGCCCATCTGGCTGGGCTTGATGGAGATGTAGGCGTCGATGCCGCGTTCTTCCAACGCGGCCAGCAGCCTCAGGTACTCCTCCACCGCCTCGGCGGCGGCTTCCGCCCGGGCCACGTGCTCGCCGAGGAACTGGATGGCCAGCGGAAACCCTTCCTGGTTCAGCTGGCGGGCCACGGTCAGGGCGGAATCCAGGTCTTCCCCCGCGACGAACCGGGACGCGCCCAGGCGCATGCCGTAGCGGGTGACGAAACGGGTCACGGCGGGGTTCCCCGCCACGGAGAAGATCAGCTGGCGGCTCCAGTGGGGTTCGGCCACAGCGATACGCCTCCGGCTTCGTGGGATGGGTGGTGGATGGCCCCCGCCGCCTTCTCCGGCCCGGCGGCGGCCGCCCGGGGCCGGGGGCCTGTCCGGGGCTCACCAAGGCGATTGTACGGCTTTTTGCGCCGGCGATTAACGGTTCCCATTCAGCCGGACCGCGGGCGGCCCGGCCGCTAGGCCCCCGGGCCACCCCCCAGCAGCACCTCTTCGATCAGCCGCGCCACCCCATCCTCGGCGTTGGACGCGGTGACCCGGCCTGCACATTCCCGAACCGCGGGATCCGCGTTGCCCATGGCAACCCCCAGCCCGGCCCAGCGCAGCATCTCGCAATCGTTGTCGTTGTCCCCCACGGCCACCACCTGCTCCCGGCCGATGCCCAGGCGGGCCGCCAGCCGCTGCAGCCCGGCGGCCTTGTGGGTGCCCGGCGGCAAGAGGTCGAAGCTGCCGGGTCCCGAGTGGGTCAGCCGCAGGGCTCGACCGTAGCGCTGGAGGATCCGCTCCTCCAGAGGACGCAGGACCGCCCCCTGCCCCAAGGCCGAGATCTTGACGGGCGGCTCAGGGGCCCGGGCTACGAACCGGGCCAGCTCGGCCCCGGGATGGACGACCACGTACCGGCGCAGCACCCAGTAGTGCCGCAGGTAGGGTACGGCCAGGGACCGGATCAGCGTTCCCACCGGCGGGCGCCGGCTGCTGGCCAGAAACTGGGGGAACTGGACCACCACCGGGCAGCCGGCCGCCACCAGCTCGGCGGTCACCGCCTCGGCCAGATCGCGGGGAAACGGCTGGACATCCAGGACCGTCCACGGGCCCCGGCGCGGCAGCCCGGAACCGGCCGCCGCGGCCCCGGCCTCTGCCGACGCGGTGCCGGAGGTGCTGCCGGCGGTGCTGCCGGGGATCGTTCCTCCCGCCACCCCGGCGGTCGTGCCCGCGGCCCGCCCGGCCACCGGGCCTGGGGCCCGCCGGGGCGCCACGCCGGCATCCACGGCGGCGGTGCCGCCGTCCCCGGGATCGCCCAGGGCCGCCAGGACGGCCCCGTCGCTTACCACCAGCGGCCCCTCGAGCCCCAGCTGCCGCGCATAAACCCACGCCGAGGGAAGAACCCGGCCCGTGGCCAGCACCACCCGGATGCCCGCCGCCCGGGCGCGGGCCACCGCCTGGCGGACGCGCGGCGTGATGAGCCCCCGGGGATCCAGGACCGTGCCGTCCAGGTCAAGGGCCAGCAGCCGGTACCGCCGCCCGGGGCCGCCGGGCGGGCTAGTCACGGCCCGCGCCCCCGCGGTTCCGCCCCTCGCCGCCGGGCCATGCCCCGGACCCGCCGCCCCCCACCCCGGCAGGTACCAGCTCGGGATCCAGCCCGGCGGCGGCTTCCCGGTCGAGGAACCAGGTGACCCGGGGATGGCGCTGCAGGGCCGAAGCCGGTACGGCGGGATCCAGGGGCCCCTGGATGGCCCGTTCCACCGCCGGGGCCTTGGCAGCCCCGGCGGCCAGGACGAAGATCTCCTTGCCTTCGAGGATGGTGCCGATGCCCACGGTGAGGGCCTGGGGAGGAACCGCCTCGGGGTCACCCCCGAAATCGGGGGCGTTGGCCCGCCGGGTATCGGCGGTCAGGGTCACCACCCGGGTGCGGGAGGTGAAAGGCGAGCCGGGCTCGTTGAAGCCGATGTGGCCGTTGCGCCCGATCCCCAGGACCACAAGGTCCAGGCCTGCCGCTGCCAGGGCCTGCTCGTACCGGGCGCACTCCGCCCCGGGATCGGCGGCCCGGCCGTTCAGGCTGTCCACTGCCGGGGCCGGGTTCAGGTGCCGCAGCAGGTGTTCCGCCATGTAACGGCGGAAGGAGCCGGGATCCTCAGGGCCCAGTCCCAGATACTCGTCAAGGAGGAAGACCTGCGCCCGGTCCCAGCGCAGCCCTTCGTGGCGGGTGATCTCGACCAGGCGGCGGTACATGCCCAGGGGAGTATGCCCTGTAGGCAGGAGCATGCGCAGGCTGGGCCGGGCGGCCAGCCTGCGGGCGACGGCCTCCGCCGCGGCCGCGCTCATGGCTTCGTAGGACTCGGCGATGCGGATGCGGGGTGGCATGGTCAACCCTCCAGAAGGCGTCCCACCCGGACCGGCCCGCCAGGGCTGCCGGTGCCGGCCAGGGGGCTCGAACCGCTCCCCCGGCACCGGGCGGTCACCGGACGGGTGCCGTCCGGCCCGGCAGCCCGTTCACTGTACCGCCAGGGCGCGGTTGATGAGGTCTGCGACCACCAGGGGCCGCTCCGGCGTGTGGACGGGTACCCCTTCCACCCAGGTTGCCACGACTCGCCATTGCTCGTCCAGGGCGAAGAGGTCGGCGTCCAGTCCCGGCACGATGGCACCCTTCCGCTCCCCCACTCCCGCGATGCGCGCCGGCACCGCGGCCGTCATCCGGGCGGCTTCGGGCCAGGGCACCCCCACCTGTTCGACCAGCACCCGCAGGCAGGTGAGCATGGTGGCCGTGCTGCCCGCCAGGGTCCCGTCGGCCAGCCGGCTGGTTCCATCGGGGCGCACTTCCGCCACGAAGGCGCGCAGATCGTAACGCCCGGGCGGCAGCAGGGCGGCTGCCACCGCATCGCTGATGACCGCCAGCCGGCTGGTCCCCTTCAGCCGCCACAGCAGCCGCATGGCGGCCGGGTGCACGTGGACCCCGTCGGCGATGAGCTCGCCGTCGAAGGGCAGGTCCATCACCGCCCCCAGCAGGCCCGGCTCCCGGTGATGGAGGGGCGGCATGGCGTTGAAGATATGGTTGCCCAGGGTGACCCCGGCGTGAAAGGCCGCCACCGCCTCACCATAGCTGGCCTCGCTGTGGCCGGCGGCCACCACGACGCCCAGCCGGCGCAGGTGCCGGACCAGGTCCAGCGCCCGCGGCAGCTCGGGGGCCAGGGTGACCCGCCGCACCGTTCCCCGGGCACGGTCCAGAAGGAGCTGCAACCGGCCGGCATCGGGCGGGACCATCCACTCGGGGCGCATGGCACCGGGCTTGCGGGGGTTGAGGAAGGGACCCTCCAGGTGAAGGCCCAGGGGCCGCGCTCCCGCCCCCCAGGCCGGGTGGCCGGCCGGGCCCGCCGGACCGGCCGAGCCGGCCGGGTCGCCCGCACCGCTCGCACCACCCGTCCGGCCCGTACTGCCCGCAAGCCCCGCACCACCGGCGCGACCCGCACCGCCCGCACCGCTTGCACCACCCGGCGCACCGCCCGCACCGCGCCCATCGCCGCCTCCGGCCCATTCCTCCCGGACGAACCCGCCCCAGAAGGCACAGGCCGCCTCCATCGCGTCCCATTCCGCCGTGGCCAGGGTGGGCCAGTACGCCGTGGTTCCGGTCGCCGCCAGCAGGAGCCCCAGGTGGCGGGCCGCTTCAGGCCGCAGATCGTAGGTGTCCCAGCCGCCCAGGCCGTGGATGTGGAGGTCGATCATTCCGGGCAGCAGCCAGGCATCCCCCAGGCGGGTCACCATACCGCCGGCCGCGGCCGGTGGCTCACCCGCGCCCACCTCTACAATGCGCCCCCCGGCAACCCGCACGTAACCGTCGAGGATGCCCCCGGGCACCACGATGCGACGGCTCCGAAGGGTAAACCCTTCCGCTGCTTCCCGGAGAGGATGCGTCATGTCCATGCTGGCCATCGCTTCCTTTCCTGCACCTGGACCCAGGCTGGTCCTGGTCAAGGTTGTTCCGGTTCACCCCCAGCCGCTGCGGGGAGGACCTCGGCCGCGGTGGGAGGCCGAATCAACTCCGTTTCATAGCGGTAGCGATCCCCCCGGTACCAGGAA
The DNA here is from genome assembly GCF_003403315.2 of Thermaerobacter sp. PB12/4term. Classification (NCBI taxonomy): domain Bacteria; kingdom Bacillati; phylum Bacillota; class Clostridia; order Eubacteriales; family Clostridiales Family XVII. Incertae Sedis; genus Thermaerobacter; species Thermaerobacter sp. PB12/4term. Next base: position 657,702 of record NZ_CP048407.1, on the reverse strand, counting down.
CGGACCAGTTCGACCGGACGACCCGTGGTGTCAAAACTCACCCGCGTGAGCAGCAGCAGGGCGCTCCCTTCCCGCACCTGGAGCCAGCGGGCCTGTTCGGCCGTGGCCACGGCGGCTTCGATGGTCTGCCGGGCCCGTTGCAGGACAATGCCCACGCGGTCGAAACGCTCGTACAGGGAAAAGGCGGTCGCTCGCTGCCCCCGGAACCGCTCGCGGACATGCTCGGCCAGGTCGGGCAGGAGCCGGTAGGGAACCTGCACATGCTCGATGGAAAGAGGTTCGCCGTTGGCATAGCGCACGCGGCGCAGGGAGGTGACCCGCCGGTCCACCGCCAGCGCCAGCTGGGCGGCCACGGCATCGTCGGCCTCGACCACCGCCACGGACAGCAGGCGGGACGAAGGTTCAAGCCCCCGCCGGCGCATGTCTTCCGAGAAGCTGGTCAGGAACTGCAGCCCCAGGGGAATCTTGGGTTCGGCAACGAAACTTCCCCGCCCCTGCTCCCGGCGAATCACCCCTTCCCACGCCAGCTGGTCCAAGGCGTGACGCACCGTCATACGGCTCGCGCCAAACTGCTCGGCCAGCTCGCGCTCGGAGGGAATCCGGTCGCCGGGGCGGAGGTGCCCCTCCCGGATCCGCCGCCGCAGGAACTCCATGATCTCGATGTAGAGGGTGGCCCGCCCACGGGGTCCCCGCATCACGGGAGATCCCTCCCCCTTCAGCTCGACCCAGACGCTGCTTCGTCCAATACCCTGCGGACGAACCCGCCGTGTTCGTCCAGGCAGCGGCGCGCACCCTCGGCGTCCAGACCCGTGGCGCCCATCACGATGGCCACCTTGACCTGGTTTCCCGACCGGGCCAGGAGGTCGGCCGCCGTCGAGGCATCGCATCCCAGCACGCGCATGATGATCCGGCGCGCGCGTTCTACCAGCTTCTCATTGGTCGGCCGCAGGTCCACCATGAGGTTGCCATAGCATTTGCCGAGCCGCACCATGGCCGCCGTGCTGAGCATGTTGAGCACCATTTTCTGAGCGGTACCGGCCTTCATTCGGGTCGAACCGGCCAGCACCTCCGGTCCCACCACCACCTCGATGGCCAGATCGGCCACGCCTCCCATGGCGGAACCAGGGTTGCAGGTGACGGCCACGGTGAAGGCACCGGCCTCCCGGGCGGCCTGCAAGGCGCCCAGGCAGTAGGGCGTACGCCCGCTGGCCGACAGGGCCACGACCACGTCGCCAGCCCGAACGCCCCGCGCCCTGATGTCTTGCCGGCCGGCTTCGCTGTCGTCTTCAGCCCCTTCCACCGCTCGCGTCAGGGCCTGGGGTCCTCCGGCAATGATGCCCTGAACCATCTCGGGGTCGGTGCCGAAGGTGGGCGGGCATTCGGCAGCATCGAGCACGCCCAGGCGGCCACTGGTTCCCGCGCCGACGTAGAACAGGCGATTCCCGCGGCGCAGCGCCGCCGCGATGCGTTCCACCGCCTCCGCAATCACGTCCAGGTGTTGGGCCACAGCGGGCGCAACCTTGTGATCCTCTTCATTGATCAACCGGCAGATCTCCCGTGCATCCAGGATATCCAGCCTGGCCGTGGCCGGGTTGGGCTGTTCCGTAACCAGCCGGGACAGGTCGACTCGGCCTGCTGGGGACGGCACGTCCGGCTTCCGGGCGCCGCTCTGCTGGTGCTGCCCCTCCATCTTGTTGCCCCCTTTGTAGCCCTTCCCCAATAGTCCTTGCTCACGGCCTAATCTTCCGCAGCCATTGGATCTGCTGGCGCCCCCTCCCGCACCGCTCTGGGCAGCCCGCTGGACCACCTGGACGGCCGGAGCGCTGGGCTCCGTAGCGTCCGTTCTTGCACCAGCGCCCGTTCCCCAGGATCGAACATCGAGGCCGGCCGCCCGCTGCGGCCGGCCTCGTGCCAGTTCGGGAAGGCGGTTTGCGGGAGGTCGGTAGGGCCGGTGCCCGCCCCATCGCCACCGGCACACCGGTTGACACGGTCAGTCCGCGGTGAAGGCGAAGGTCCGGCTGTTCTGGGCCAGGCTCTCGTCGAAGCCCATGACGTACGCGATGGCAAAGCCGGCGGCGTACGAGATCAGGATGCCCAGCAGGTAAAGGACCGGGCTGGTCACCAGGAACGCCAGCAGCACACCCGATACGCCCAGGGCCAGGGCACCGATCTTGGTGACGGCGATGAAGGCACCGCCCACTGCGCCCCCCAGACAGGCGGCGATGAACGGCCGGCCCAGCGGTAGCGTTACACCATAGATCAGCGGCTCGCCGATGCCCAGGATTCCCACCGGTAGCGCGCTGAGGATGATCTGCCGCAACTCCCGATCCCGCGTTTTCACATAGACGGCCAGCGAGGCGCCCACCTGGCCTGCGCCGGCCATGGCCAGGATCGGCAGCAGCGGCGTATTGCCCAGGGAGTTGATCAGTTCCACGTGAATGGGGACGGTACCCTGATGGATGCCCAGCATCACCATAGGTAGGAAGGTTCCCGCCAGCACCGCGCCCACCAGGGGGCCGCCCACGTCCAGCAGCGCCTTGACGCCAGTAGCAATCCAGTTGGACGCGTAGAAGCCGATCGGCTGGACGACGAACAGGATCACGGCACCACCAACCAGCACCGTGATGAACGGCGTCGCCATGACGCTGATGGTGTCCGGCATGCGGCGGTTCACCGTCTTGTACAGCCATCCGAGAAAGGCACCTGCGATCAGAGCCCCGATGATGCCGCCACGGCCGGGGGCCATGTTGGGAATGTTCTGCAAGCTGGGAGCGATCAGAAGCATGCCGGCCAGTGCGCCGATGGCCCCGGGGCCTCCGTACTCCCGCGCCGCGTTCATCCCGACCAGAATGTGCATGAAGCCAAGAAACGTACCGCCAAGGACCTGCAGCACGGCCAGAAGGGGCACTCCGGCGACGGTGGTCTGGTCCGTGATCCACCCGATGCGAACGAAGAAGTTGGTGAGGCCGATGATGAGACCGCTACCGATGATGGCAGGCAGTAGAGGAAGAAAGATGTTGGCGATCTTCTTGAGGAAACCACGTACACCGGGGGATGCTGCCTTCTGCTCGATGGTGCTCTGGGTTCGCGCCGGAGCCTGCGCCGGGCCGCCCTGCCCGGACTTCAGCTCGCTGGCAACCGCTGCGGTGACCCGCTCGGCCAGCCCAGGACCAAAGATGATCTGCAACTGGCTGCCGGTCCGCACAACGCCCTTGACGCCGCTGATCTTCTTGAGCTGGTTCTGGTCGACGGAGCCGGCATCGACCAATTCCAGGCGCAGGCGCGTCATGCAGTGTTCCGCTGACCGGACGTTAGCCCGGCCCACCACGTCCAGTATGCTCCGCGCGATGGATTCCTCCTGGGCCACGCGGACGCACCCCCTTCGCGGGATGTCTCGCTCCATCCCGGCCGTTGCCACCGGCCAGGACTGGGCATAATGTATATACCACTTGGGCCGTCTTGTTTCCTGCTCCCCGTGCTAGATCACCCGCCATCCCACATACCTGCGGCGGGCTGTAGCCCGTTTTCCCGGCAGTTGGAGCTCCCTGACAAGGCGGGGGGCGGGCTCCCTGCCCGCCCCCCCCCCCCGTATCGCCGGACTCTACCGGTACCGGCCGTTACCACGCAGACCATATAGCAAATACTGCTCCCTAAGGGCGCGGAACTCTGCCAGCTCGTCTTGCCATCCCGCGACGATGGCCTCAGGGCTTTGCCCGGCATCTACCGCCGTCCTGACCTGGGTGGAGCCCGTCAAACGGTCGATCCAGAAGTCAGATCGCCACTGAAACCTGTCACCGTACAGACGCTTCGTTTCAACGATGATGGTGATGGCCGTGCGAATTGGGTCAAACTCGTCCCGGTCCGTCACATACAGCTGGATTCCGCCGATGGTTCGGCCGGCATATTTGCTGAACGTGGGCGCGAAATACGCCTCACGAAAGCGCACGCCGGGCAGCTTGGCATGAGCGAGACGGTGACTGAGTTGCCAGTCGATGTACGGCGCACCGATTAGCTCAAATGGGCGGGTCGTCCCCCTTCCCTCCGACAGGTTAGTACCCTCCATAAGCCCCATTCCGATGTAGGCCATGGCGGTGTCGACAGTCGGCATATTAGGCGACGGCATCACCCAGGGCAGGCCGGTTTCCTCATAGTACATGTCGCGGAACCAGCCCTGCATGGGAATCACCGTTAGCTGGGCTCGCCGGCCCCCGGTGCGATCAGGAACAAAGCGGTCGTTGAATAGAAGGGCCAGTTCCCCCACGGTCATCCCGTGCCGCTGGGCTATGGGGTAGCGACCGACGAAACTGCTGTATTCGGGGTGAAGCACGGGTCCTTCCGCCTGGATTCCACCTGTGGGGTTGGGTCGGTCTAGAACGATGAACTCTGTTCCGGCAAGCGCGGCAGCTTCAAGGGCGTCGGCCATGGTCCAGATGTACGTGTAGTAGCGGGTGCCGACATCCTGTATATCGAACAGGACCACCTCTACGCCGGTGTTCTGGAACAACTGGGCTATGGCATCGCGGTTCTTTCCGTAGAGGTCGTACACTGGCACCCCCGTGCGCTCGTCAACGTAACTCCCTTCTGATCCGCCGGCCTGGGCCGAACCACGAAAACCATGCTCGGGTCCGAATATGGCCACCACATGGACGCCCTCGGCGGTGGCCAGGGCGTCCACCCCATGCCGCAGGTCGGGCAGAACACCAGTGGGATTTGTTATGATCCCGACGCGTTTCCCACGGATCAGGTCTAGGCGGTCTGTAAGTAGGACTTCAAGGCCCGTACGCACCCGGCGCCGGGCAGCGACATGCCGCTGCTCAAGGACGAGAACGGTGAACAACTGGGCGAGCAAGGCCAGGATTGTCACTCCCGCCAGTATGGCCGTAACGGCCCGCCACCGCCAGCGTTGCGCACCGATCGCCACAATCAACACCCCTTTTCAAGGTGCCGGATACCTGAGTCCTGCCCCATAGGGGAACAGGCCGGGAATGGTCACCGGTAGCAGGCCGGAGGGGTTCACCTCGCCCACCAGTACGCGAGCCAGTGCCACCAGGGAAACGGGCTGGTAACCGTAGGTCACCACATAACCGGCTGTGGGAGGCAACACGGCGGCGTCATAAGGATTCCGGGTAGCGGCCACCACAACCGGCTGGTTCGTTCCCGCCAGCCGCTCCACCAGCTGGCGTTGACCGGGATAGGAGGCGGCGTTATAGGTGGTGACCACCACCACGTCGGCATCGCCCGCCCGGCGTACCGCTTCATCCCTCTCGGCGACCGTGGGATTGAGTCCTGTAACCAGTGCTGTTACCCTCAGCCCTCTGGCCTGCAACTCACGCTCCAGGATCATGGAACCAGCCGTTTGGGGCCCCACCACGAAAACGCGGGAACCGGCCAGCAGGGGCAGGACATTGCCCGTGTTCCGCAGCAGGGTGATGCTTCCGTCGGCGATCCGCTGGGAGACAGCCCGATGGTCGGCATGTCCCAGGACGGCCAGGTCATCCCTGCCGGGCAACTCCCATTCGAATAACCCCCGCCGCATCTTCAGTTCGAGGATGCGGGCAACCGACTGATCGATCCGCCGTTCGGAGATTTCGCCGCGGCGGACAGCGTCCAGAACGGCCTCATAGGCCAGGGCCACGTCGGGAGGCATGAGCAAGATGTCGGCTCCCGCCTTGATTGCCTCCACAGGAATTCGCTCGGGCGGCAACACCTGAGCACCCTGCATCCCTAATGCGTCAGTGATAATGACACCGTCAAAGCCCAGCTCCTCCCGGAGCAGGTCCGTTAGGATCGGACGCGACAAGGTTGCCGGTAATCCCGAGTCATCCAGCGCCGGAACCACAATGTGCGCTGTCATCACCGCATCGACACCTGCAGCGATGGCAGCTTTGAACGGGGCCAGGTCAACCCGGTCGAGGGTTGCGCGGTCATGGTGGATGATCGGCAAGCCATAGTGGGAATCGACATTGGTGTCCCCGTGTCCCGGGAAATGCTTCACCGTGGCGATCACGCCCTCGTCCTGGTAGCCGAGGACCTGCGCCACCCCCAGGTCCGCCACGAGTTCGGGATCCTCGCCAAAAGAGCGTACCCCAATGACCGGGTTCGACGGATTCACGTTGACGTCAAGCACCGGCGCCAGGTTCATATTGATTCCCAGCGCCCGCAGTTCCCGAGCGGTCATTCGAGCGGCCTGATGAGCCAGTTGCGGGGAGCGCGTTGCGCCCAGGGCCATGTTGCCGGGGAACTCGGTTGCTGGTTGCCGCACCCGGGCAACGATGCCCCCTTCCTGGTCGGTTGCGATGAGAAGAGGAATGGGTATCCGCTGTTTCCGTGCAAGCTCCTGCAGCCCGTTGGACAGGTCCTGCACCTGCTGGGGATCAAGAGGGACGCCGATGTTCCCGTTCCAGTTGAAGTAGATGAACCCGCCCACGTGATAACGTTCGATCGCTTCGGCAAAGTTGCGGACGCCACGCCCGGACGCAAGGTTTTCATCTTCATATGCGGGATCGGTGGGAGTCCGGCCGTAGACGTCGATCATGAACATCTGGCCCACCTTTTCCTCCAGCGTCATGTGGGCGATAAAACGCTGGATCCACCCGCGGCGCACCTCGTCATCTTGCCACCCCCTCTTGGGTACACCGGCCCAGCCGGCATCCGTGAAACCTGCCGCCCGAGTGGGAACCCCGGCCAGGGCGAGCATCATGGCGAGGGCGATCCACCCTGCCAGCCACCGCCCGTACAGACTAACACGCCGCACCGCACGGCACCCCCTTTGGGACTCTACACTGGATATCTATACAAGTTCGGCGGCATGTCCTTCCTTTTGCCTGTCTAGGAGGCCTGGGGTGTGCAAGGAGTGGTCACGGTCTAATGACGCCCCCTTACCGGCTCAAGCCGCCCTTCCAACATCACCCACCGGGCCGCCGCAGGTGCGGCCGAGCCGGCGGGAACCAGTTCCACCCAGGCCACGCCGGCCGCCGCGTCGACCGCCAGCAGCCGGCGCACGGCGGCGGGTTGCGGGCGAAGGGCCGGCCAGGACCCCTGGGGGTTGGCGCCCCCCTCAGCGGTGCCCGGCTCATCTTCCGCCCCGGGCAGCTGGTGAGCGACCAGGCGCAGGGCGCCGGCCCCGGCCGCCGGGTCCGGAGCCAGGTAGAAGAGCCACGTGCCGCCGCCCCACACCGCACCCGCTGCCGCCACTCCCGAGGGGAGATCCTGGGTACGCCCCGACACGGTGTCCAGCAGGCGCCATCCCCCTTCGCCGGCCACCGGGGCCAGCACCACCCAGCGGCCGCCCGGGCTGGCGGCCACCACCTGCCAGCGCTCGCCGGGGGGCGCGTCAAACAAGGTGCTCTTCTCGCCCGTCCCGGCGTCGACCACGACAAGCTGCTGAACCACCGGCGCCGCCACCGGACCGCCCGCAGGACCGGCGGCAGGTTCCCCTGCCGAACCAGTGGAACCCGGTGCCGGTGCCGTCCCGGAGCCCGCGGCGGACCCGGCAGGCGAACCGGCCCCGGCTCCCCCGCCTGCCCCCGGACCAGCCCCTGCCGGGCCGGCCCGCTCCCTTGGCTCACCCGGCTGCACCGGTTCTCCCAGCGCCGCAAGGAAACGGTCCTCGGCCAGCCAGGGGCCCGGAAGCGCCGACTGCTCGCCCCCGGCCAGATCCAGGGGACGGACTCCGCCCTGGCGGTGGTCGACCAGATAAAGATCGGGGCCCGCACCGCCCTCCTCGGCCGCGGCACCGTACACCCACCAGCGCCCGGCGGGCGACGGTGGCCCCGCCCAGATCAGGCCGGACCCCGGCAGGCGGGACCAGCGGCCCGAGTCGATCTCCAGCTGGAAGGGCGGGTCTCCCGCCACCACCGTATCCGGGCCGGCCCAGGCAAGGCTGCCGGGGCGGTCCAGCCCGCGGGGCACCGGATAGGGCGTGGAGCTCAGATCGCTGCGCACGACCCACAGGTACGGTGTGCCCGCCTCGGCCCGGGTCAGGAAGGCCACGGCATCGCCGGCAGGCGACGGCGCCACGGGGCTGGCCCAGCGGTGGCCCGGCGGCAGCTGGAAGACCCTCGCCGGGTCACCCGCGGCCCCGGCGAACCACAGGGCGTCGCCGTCTACGGCCAGGATGCCTGCCATCCCTTCGGACTCCATGGCCACGGGCCGCGGCAAGAGCCCGGCGCCGGCCGTGAGGTCGACGGGCTGGATGAAAGGCCAGAGCGGGTTGGCAGCGGCCGCCCCTTCCCGGCCGGGCCCGGGGGCCGGATCCGGCACGGCCGGTTCGTCCGCCGGGTCCGGGCCGGCTCCTGGAGCAGGGTTCCCACCGCCGGGGACCGCCGAACCCGGTCCCGAGGGTCCCGTACCGTCCCCCTCCGAGCGCCACCAGCCGTAGCCGGCACCTGCCAGCAGCGCCACCAGGATGGCCACGGTAATCCAGGGGTTGGTTCGGGATCGCCGGCCCGGCAACGTTGCCACCTCCCGCCGTGTGCCCGGCCACCGTTCGCCGCCCCGGCCAGGCCTTCCTTCCGTGAAGGGTGCCAGGTTCTGTCGGGCGGTGGAAGCTCGTCCCCGCCGCCCTGACAGGAAGCAACGAAAAGTCAACGAAAGGCGCGGCCCCATGGCCGCGCCTGACTCGACCCTTCATCACAGATTTCGCCGATTTCCCACCGCTCCGGCCTTGCGGCCTCCGCTGCCTGGCGGCCTCCGCCGCCGTGCCGCTTCAGGCGCTGTACGGCGCCTGGCGCCGCGGGGCCTGAGGGGGCCGTGAGGCCGCCGGCGAGCCGTGTGCCGCCGGCGGGCCTTACGAGCTCGGGCGGCCCGTGCCCGCATCTCAACGCTCCAGGTGCCGGCCGGAAGGCCGCTCCGCCGGCAGCGCCACCCGTGGCCGGGCGCGGCTCGACGCCATCCGCGTCCCGCCCGCCGGCGCCGCCACCAGGTACACGCCCGCCAGAACCGCCAGGCCCCCCGTCAGGTGGGCCAGGGTCAGCCGCTCGTCCAGCAGCGTGGTGGACAGCACCGCCGTGTACACCGGCAGCAGGTTGGCAAAGATCGACGCGGCCCCGGCGCCGATTCGCCGCACCCCCTCGTTCCAGAACAGGTACGCGACGGCCGACGACACCACCCCGATGTAAAGCACCGCCCAGGTGTCACCCGCCGACAGGCTCCACGCCCCCCTCCCGGTGGCCAGGGCGGCTCCCCGGGTGGCGGCCATCATCAGGGCTCCGGCAGCCGATGCGTACAGGGTCAGGGACAGGGGCGAGAGGCGGCGGGTACCGAAGCGGGTCACCACGGTGTACACCGCCCAGCCCGCCGAAGCCACCACCATCAGCACGTCGCCGGGGTTGAACCGCCAGGAGCGCAGCACCTCCAGGGAACCGCCGGCCAGGATCCATGCGGTCCCCGCCAGGCTGAGCACCACGCCCGCCGCCCGCCGGGGCGTCACCCGCTCCCCCAGCAGGGGCACCGCCAGCAGGAAGGTCAGGGCGGGCGAGGCGGTGTAAATCAACGTGCCGTTGATGTTGGTGGTCTGCTGCTGGGCCACGTACTGCAAGGTGTTGTAGCCCGCCATCCCCGTCAGGCCGCACAGGGCGATCCACAGCCAGTCTACTCCCTGCGGGCGTGGCAACCGGCCTTCCCGCAGGTAGACAATGGGCGCCAAAACCAGGGATGCCAGAAACCACCGGGCCATCACCAGATCCGCCGGGTTCACGCGGCGCACCAGTTCCTTGGCGATGGTCCAGTTGCCCGCCCAGAGCAGGGGGGTGAGGGCCAGCAGAAGGTAGGCCACCGATCGCCACCACCTTGCGCCAGAGGTCGTCCCGCCCCTGCGTATGGAATAATGGGCGGCGTGGAACGAGGTGTGATCTCCAGCCAGGTTTTTCCCGGCCGGACTCGCACCCGGGCGGAAGGAACGGGACCTTGCGGCGACGAAACATTGTCAGAACTATCTAACGTTTTCCGGCACTTTTCCAGGTTCCATCCATGGTTCCTGGCACTTTACCGGGCTGCAGGGACGGTTCCAGCACAGCTGGCGCATCCGGAGCCCTTGCGGTACCCGGGGCCGCCATGATGGGTCCTGGCGCCGGGCAATCCGCCCCTGACCCTTCTTCCGGGCGGCCCGTGGCACCCGCCCCCGGCCGCACCACCTGCCTTCGGGCGAAACGAGGTGAAGGGCATGAGCACCTTGCGCATCCCCGATCACCTGCGCTTCTGGGAGCCGGAGGCCGACCGGTTGCTGATCGCCTTCGTCCAGCAGGCCCTGGACGAGGGCGGCACCGTGCTGGACGGGTGCCACCGGTTTGCCCAGGCGCTGCAGGCATCGGGTCCCCGTGTCGCACCCTCCCCCGAGCAGATGGCCATGCGGTGGGAGGTTCTCCAGGCCTTCGGCGGTGACCCCGCCCGCGACCCCGGCGTGATGGTGCGGCGCGCCCGCCCTGCCCCCGGCCGGCCACGACCCGGCGGTGCCCTGCTCCTGGCCCAGCTGGCCGATGACCTGCGGCGCATCGCCGGGGAACTCGAACGGATCGCCCGCCGCCTCGACCAGGCCGCCGCTGCGGGGGAAGGCGCAGGCGCAGCCGCGGCTGCGGCCCCGCCGCCGTCCCCGGTCCCGCCGGCATCGTCCCCGCCCGCCGGCCCGGCCCGGGCGGACGAACCCGGCCCGTCGGCCGGCCCCACCGGAGCCGCCGGCGGCAGCGACCCGGAGAACGGCAAACCCGGCCACCGGCCGTACCCTTCTCCCGGCAACGGGACCCCGCCGCCAGGCGGCTGGGAACCGGACAGCCGGTAGCCAAGGACGCGCTCCGTGCCGGGGAGCGGCGGGTTGCACCGGCAGGAGTCTGCCCCAGGAATCTTCCCCGGCCTGCCGCTTTCTTCCTGCCCCAGCCCGGTGGGGACCTGGCGCCGACCTGGAACAGCACAGGCCCCGGAGCGGCCAACCACCGCCCCGGGGCCCGTCTTTGCGGGGGCAGCACGGCCCCTCCGCCCCGTCCGGATCCTGCACCGCCGGATCCCCCGCCGCCGGCTCCAGCCTACCGGGCGCCGGCCGAACCGGCCCGCCCGCCCAGGTAGGCCTCCTGCATCCGGGGATCCCGCAGCAGCTCGCCGGCAGGTCCGGCCACGGCCACGGTGCCCGTTTCCAGGACGTAGGCCCGGTGGGCCAGCTTCAGCGCGGCCCGGGCATTCTGCTCGACCAGCAGCACCGTCACGCCCTGGCGGTTGATCTCCCGGATGGTGTGGAAGATCTGGCGCACCACCAGGGGCGCCAGGCCCAGGCTGGGTTCGTCGAGCAAGAGCAGCCGGGGCCGGGACATCAGGGCGCGGCCGATGGCCAGCATCTGCTGCTCGCCGCCCGACATGGTCCCCGCCAGCTGGCGCCGGCGCTCCTTGAGCCGCGGGAACAGGTCGAAAACCCACCGCCGCGTCTCCTCCACCACCGCCCGGTCGGCCTGGCGGTAAGCCCCCAGGGTCAAGTTCTCGTCCACCGTGAGGGGGCCGAAGACCCGGCGCCCCTCAGGGGCATGGGCGATTCCCAGGGCCGGCAGCTGGTGGGCGGGCAGCCGCAGCAGGTCCTGGCCCTGGAAGCGGATGCTGCCTTCCCGCGGCCGCACCAGCCCGGAGATGGCCCGCAGGGTGGTCGACTTGCCGGCGCCGTTGGCGCCCAGCAGGGCGACGATCTCGCCCTCCTCCACCTCCAGGTCGATGCCCTTTAAGGCGTGGACGTGCCCGTAGTAGACGTGGACTCCCGCCAGTTCCAGCATCGCCATCAGAACTCATCCTCTTCCCGGCCCAGGTAGGCCTCGATGACCTGGGGGTTGGCCTGCACTTCCGCCGGCGTTCCCTCGGCGATCTTCACGCCGTTGTCCAGCACCACCACGCGGTCCGACAGGCCCATGACCAGCTTCATGTCGTGTTCGATCAGGAGCACCGTGATGCCGTCCGCCCGCACCTGTCGCACCAGCTCCACCAGTTCCGCCCGTTCCTGCTCGTTGAGGCCGCCGGCCGGTTCGTCCAGGATCAGCAGCCGCGGGCGGGTGGCCAGGGCACGGGCGATCTCCAGCCGCTTTTGCTGGCCATAGGGCAGGTTGCGCGCCAGCTCGTCCCGCAGATCCCACAGCCCCACGCGGCGCAGGGCCGCCTCCGCTTTCGCCCGGATCTGGGCTTCCTCCCGCCGCTGGCCCGGCGTGCGCAGCACCGAAGCCCAGAATCCGGCCCGGGCGTGGCAGTGGGGCCCGGACATCACGTTCTCCAGGACCGTCAGGTTGCGGAAAAGGCGCAGGTTCTGGAAGGTTCGGGCAACCCCCATGGCGGCCATCTGGTGGGGAGGCCGGCCCGTCACCCGGGTGCCGGCCAGCAGCACCTCGCCGGCATCAGGGCGGTAGATGCCGGTGATCAGGTTGAACACCGTGGTCTTGCCGGCCCCGTTGGGACCGATCAGGGCGAGGATCTCCCCCTGGCGCACCTCGAAGGTGACCTGATCGACCGCCAGCAGGCCGCCGAAGCGCTTGGTCAGGTTTTCCACCGCCAGCAGGGTCATGGCCGTCACCTCCCGCCCGGGGCGCCGCCCGCCGCCGCGCCCGTGCCGCTCCCGGGGCCGCCCCCGGCCGCCGCCCCGGTACCGGCCTCCGGCCCGCCTGCCGGCCGGCCCGCTCCGGCGGCCACCACGGCCGGTTCGTCGCCCCCGCGCACCGCCAGCCGCCAGCGCCGGTTGGGCCAGAGCCCCTCGGGCCGGAAGATCATCAGCAGCACCATGGCCGCGCCGAACACCAGCATGCGGTAGTCGGCCAGGCCGCGGAACAGCTGGGGCAAGACCACCATGCCGAAGGTGCCGAGAAACACGCCGGGGATGGAGCCGGTACCGCCCAGGATGACGATGGCGAACATCACCACCGACTCCCAGAAGGAGAAGCTCTCCGGGGCGATGACCGTCATCTTGGCGGCGTACACGTTCCCCGCCAGGCCGGCCAGGGCGCCGCCCACGGCGAAGGCCAGCACCTTGTAGCGCCCCGTGTCGATGCCCATGGCCGCCGCCGCCACCTCGTCCTCCCGGATGTAGCTCCAGGCGCGGCCGATGCGGCTGTTTTCGAGCCGCACGGCGATGAACAGGGTCAAAAGCAGGAGGACCAGGCTCAGGTAGTAGAGGTGGCTCATCTGGGCCAGGCGGAAGCCCAGGATCACCGGCCGGTCGATACCCAGGATGCCGTTGCTGCCGCCCGTGAGGCCGAACACGTTGTTGCGCAGGGTGATGCGGACGATCTCGGCGAACCCCACGGTGACGATCAGCAGGTAGTCGCCCCGCAGGTGAATGATGGGCCGGGCCACGGCCACCGCCAGCAGGCCCGCCACCAGCGCCGCCACCGGCGCCAGGACCAGCACCGGGATGTCGAGGCGCGTGTTGAGGATGGCCGTGGTGTAGGCGCCCGCGGCGAAGAAGGCCGCGTGGCCGAGGTTGTATTGGCCCGTTCCACCCAGGATGAAGTTCAAGGACAGGCCGAGCACCGCCCAGAGGAAGAAGTTGAAGCCGATCTCCAAGTAGTAGCCGTTGTACCCCACCAGGGCGGGGAAGGCCAGAGCCAGCAGCAGGGCCAGACCGGCCGCCACCCGGGACCGGGTCAGGCCACGCCCGCCAGCCGTGGCCGCCTGCGTTGCCATCGAGGTCCCCCCTTCCCCCGGCGGGCCTGCCGGAGGCCGCCCGATGCCGGGATGCCGGCACCTAGATCTTCTCGGCCACCCGCTCGCCCAGCAGGCCCGTGGGCCGCACCAGCAGGATCAGGATCAGGATGAAGAAGGCCACGGCGTCCTTCCACTCGCCCGCCACGTAGCCGGCGGCCAGGGTTTCGGCAAGGCCCAGCACTAGGCCGCCCACCATGGCGCCCGGGATGTTCCCGATACCGCCCAGGATGGCGGCGGTGAACGCCTTGAGGCCATAGAGCCAGCCCATGGTGAAGTTGAGCTGGCCGTAGTAGAGCCCCACCATGACCCCGGCCAGCCCGCCCAGGGCCGCGCCCAGCAAGAACACCAGCTGGATCAGCCGGTTGACGTCGATCCCCATCAGCCGCGCCGTCTCGTGGTCCACGGCGATGGCGCGCATGGCCGCGCCGAGCCTGGTGTACTGGACGAACAGGTAAAGCGCCAGCATCAGAAGCAGCGAGCCGCCCAGGATCACCAGGCGCATCAGGCTGACGGTCACGCCGCCCACGGACCAGCTGGCCTCCGGCAGCATGTCGTGGGGAAAGGCCACCGGAAAGGCGCCCCAGATCAGCATGATCCCGTTCTGGATGAACACGGACATGCCCAGGGCCGACACCACGGCGGGCAAGCGGCCGGCACCGCGCAGGGGCCGGTAGGCCACCCGCTCCACCAGCACGCCGGCCAGGCCCACGCTCAGCGCCGCCAGCAGCCCGGCCAGCAGGACCCCCACCAGCCCGCCCGTGCCCTGGCCGAGGGCCCCCCAGATCAAGAAGGTCAGGCCCAGATATGCCCCCAGGGCAAACAGGTCGCCGTGGGCGAAGTTGATCATCTTCAGCACGCCAAAGACCATGGTGTAGCCAAGTGCAACCAGGGCGTAGATCGAGCCCACGGTGAGCCCGTTGACTACCTGCTGGACCAGCATCTGGCATCCCTCCCCCGGCACGCTAGCGGGGAAGGATCCGGGCGCGCGCCGCGCGGGCGGCATCCCGCGCCCGGTCCCTCCCCGCTGTCCCTGGTGCCGGTCGCCCGTTGGCTCGGCCTTCCCGTGCCGCCCGGGCCGCGGCCCGGGCGGCACGGCGGCTCCGGCCGGCGGCCGCCTACTGCTGCGGCGGCACGAACAGGGTGAACTTGCCGTCCTTCACCTGGTACGCCGCGTACACGGTGCCTTCCCGGTCACCCTTGTCGTCGAAGGTGATGGGGCCGGAGATGCCAGGGAAGGCCTGCAGGTCGTTGCGCAGGTAGTCGGCCAGCTTGGCAGGATCGGTCGACTGGGTCTGCTTGATGGCCTCGACGATGACCCGGAAGCTGTCGGCCGCCATGGCCGTCCAGATGCTCACCGGATCCTCGTTGTACTTGGCCTTGTAGTCCTGGACGAACTGGCGCGCCTCTTCGTAAGGCAGGTCGGCGGGCGCAGGCTCGGTGGTGGTGATGAAGCCCTCCGCGGCCGCGCCGGCCGTCTTGATCACCTCATCGTTGTTCGAGGCGTTGCCGGCGGCGATGGGCACGGTGATGCCGAGGTCGCGCGCCTGCTTGACCAGAAGCCCCGCCTGGCTGAAGTAGCCCGTGAAGTAGATCGCGTCGGGATTGGTGCTCTTGAGGTTGCTCAGCAGGGCGGAGTAGTCGCTCTCCTGGGGGTTGATGGCGTCGTAGAACACCACCTGGGCGCCCTTTTCCTCCAGGAACTTCCGGGTCCACTTGGCCAGGCCCTCCGCGTAGGTCGAGCTGTCGTGCACCAGCGCGACCTTCCGGGCACCCAGCTTGTCGACCAGCAGCGCGGCGGCAAACTGGCCCTGGGCGCTGTCCAGGAAGGCCATGCGGAAGAAGTTCTTCAGGCCCTTTTCTGTCAGGTGGGTGGCCGTGGACGACGGCGTGATGTGCAGGATGCCGGCGTCGGCGTACACCTGCTGGGCCGCCTCGGTCGCCGTCGAGTTGTAGGAGCCGATCACGGCCACCACGCCCTGGGAGGCCAGCTTCTGGGCCGCCAGGGTCGACTCGTTGGGCTGGCCCTTGTCGTCTTCGTAGATCACTTCGATCTGCTTGCCGAGGACCCCGCCCTGGGCGTTCACCTGTTCCTTGACCAGCTCGATGGCCTGGCGGAAGCCCTTGCCTTCGGCGGCATAGTCGCCGGTAAAGGGCCCCTGCACGCCGATGACGATCTTGTCGCTGCTCCCGCTGTTCCCGCTGCCCGCGCCACCGCCTGCCCCGCCGCAGGCCGCGGTCCCCACCATCAGGGCGCCCGCCAGCAGGGCCACCATCCCGCGGCGCGCACCGCGCAACCAGGTACCCCCGAACATAATGCCCCCCCATTCACTGCTGCCCGGGCCGGCCCGTTCCCGGCAGCCGCGAACCGGCCACCCCATCCGTCGATACGGCCGATGCGGCGGAACGTGTCACCGGCCGGGCAGGATGTGTTGCGGATTGTCTGAAACAGTGGTCAAAATTCGGCAATTTCGCCCCCGATCCTGCAAACGGGGTTATCAAACTCCTGCCATTGATGGAATCCTCCCCGCGGCATGGTGCCGGCCTTGCCCCAACGATGGTACCGGCCTTACCAGCAGGCAGGGGGCGGCCGCCAGGGTGCTGCCGCCCTTCTCTGGGCCTGCCCGCAGCGGCCAGGGCCCTGTCCGAACGTTGACACACCGGCCGGCTTCTGGTGTGATGAAAAGCGTCAACATGCAGAGCTGGTGGAACCAAAACCGGGTGGACGTTGCCCGCGGGCCAACGCACCCGGTCTTTTTTCAACCGGGCTGCGGAGCGCTCCCGTGCCTGGGGCGCCGCAGCCTGGCCCGAAAGGAGGCGGGACTTCATGTGCGGCATCGCCGGAGCCACCGCTCCCCGCGGTGAAGCGGTGGCCCGCATGCTGGAGGCCATGGCCCACAGGGGCCCCGACGACCAGGGTCTTTGGGTAGGGCAGCACACCTTGGGCCACCGCCGGCTGTCCATCATCGACCTGGCGGGCGGGCACCAGCCCCTGGCCAGCGAAGACGGCGCGATCCGGGTGGTCTTCAACGGCGAGATCTACAACTACCGCGAGCTGCAGGCCGAACTCCAGAGCCGCGGCCACCGCTTCCGTACCCGCAGCGACACCGAGGTGCTGTTGCACCTCTACGAAGACGAGGGACCGGCCATGGTGCGGCGGCTCTACGGCATGTTCGCCTTCGCCCTCTCCACCCCCGACGGGCTCTTCCTGGCCCGCGACCCCCTGGGGATCAAACCCCTCTATGTGGGCAGGGACCGGGATGGGGCGCTCCTCTTTGCCTCGGAGATGGGGGCCCTGCTGCCCCACGTGGAGACCATCGACGAGTTTCCCGCCGGGCACTACTGGACGGAACGGGACGGGTTCGTCCGGTACTATGAGCTGCCCCCGGTGCGGTACGACCTGGAGAGCCCCGAAGCGGCGGTGGAGGAACTCATCGCCCGGCTGCGGCGGGCGGTGCGGCGGCGCCTAGTGGCCGACGTCCCCGTGGGGGTGTTCCTCAGCGGCGGCCTGGACAGCAGTCTGATCGCCGCCCTGGTAGCGGAAGCGCGGGCGGAAACCGGAGAGCCGGTCCATTCCTTCGCCGTGGGCATGGAGGGCAGCGAGGACCTGGAGCGGGCCCGGCTGGTGGCGGCCAACCTGGGGACGGTCCACCACGAGTACGTCTTCACCCGCGAGGAACTGCTGGCCCTGCTGCCCACCGTGATCCAGCGCCTGGAGTCCTTCGACCCCGCCCTGGTGCGCAGCGCGGTGCCCACCTATCTGGTGTCGCGGCTGGCGCGCCGGTATGTCAAGGTGGTGCTCTCCGGCGAGGGAGCGGACGAGCTCTTCGGCGGCTACCAGTACCTCAAGCGGCCGGAGATCCGGGCGCGGCTGCAGGACGAGCTGCGGGAGATCACCCTGGCGCTGCACAACACCAACCTGCAGCGGGTCGACCGCATGACCATGGCCCACGGCCTGGAAGGGAGGGTACCCTTCCTCTCGGTGACCCTGGTCGACCTGGCGTGGCGCATCCCGCCGCGGTGGAAGATCCACGACCGCAGCGGCACCGAGAAGTGGATCCTGCGGCAGGCGGCCCGCCGGTTCCTCCCCGCGGCGGTGGTCCAGCGGGAGAAGGCCAAGTTCGCCATGGGCACGGGCGTGGGCCCCACCCTGGAGCGCTTCGCCGACGCCGCCGTCAGCGACCGCGAGCTGGCGGCGGGCCGGGAGCCGTGGCCGGGGCTGGAGCTGGGCAGCAAGGAAGAGCTGCTGTACTTCCGCTGGTTCTGCCAGACCTTCGGCCACCGGGCCCGGCAGGCGGCCCGGCTGGTGGGACGGAGCCGCAGCCTGAACCCCCACCAGCTCTACGCCCCCGCCTGGCGCGCCCAACCCGGGACGGGGACGGAGATGGCCTGACCTGTTGACAGGCCGGGGCAGGGGTCGCATAATCGGCGTCGTACGGCTGAGCCGGCCGCTGTACCGCAGTACCCGCAGGACGTTCAGCGCGGGACCTTCAACAACCGAATCCGCAACATCTCTTCTTATCCAGAGTGGCGGAGGGACGGGCCCGATGAAGCCACGGCAACCTCCGCGCGGCGGCGCGGCCCCGCCCGCTCCGGCCCGGCACGGCGGCCGGGCGGGTTCCCCCGGGGTTCAACGCCGGCGGGTGGTGCCAACTCCCGCAGAACCGCGTCCTGGTGCCGGGACGCCGTTCTGAGAGATAAGAAGGGATGGCACCCTTGGGCCATCCTTTCTGCGTCTCTCAGGAAGGATGGTTTTTTGTTGCCCTTCACCCGGTGCGGGGTGGGGCCACGGGGGTGAGCGCAGTGACGGAAGCGATGCTGGAGGTCCGCAACCTGGTCAAGGTCTACCGCGGCCGCCGCGGAATGACCACGGCCCTGGACGGCGCCAGCCTGGAGGTGGGCCGGGGCGAGTTCTTCGGCGTCGTCGGCGCCTCGGGGGCCGGCAAGAGCACCCTGGTCAAGTGCATCACCCTGCTGGAGCGGCCCACGGCGGGCTCCATCCGCCTGGGCGGCGTCGAGCTGACCGGGCTGCGCGGCCGGGCCCTGCGGCAGCAACGGCGGCGGATCGGCCTGGTCTTCCAGCACTTCCACCTGCTGTGGTCCCGCACCGCCGCCGGCAACGTGGCGCTGCCCCTGGAGATCGCCGGGGTTCCGCGGGAGCAGATCCGGCGCCGGGTGGCGGAGCTGCTGGACTGGGTGGGGCTGGCCGACAAGGCGGGGGCCTACCCCTCCCAGCTGAGCGGGGGCCAGAAGCAGCGGGTGGCCATCGCCCGGGCCCTGGCGACGCAACCGGAACTCCTCTTGTGCGACGAACCCACCTCCGCGCTGGATGCGGCCACCAGCCGCGCGGTGCTGGAGCTGCTGCGGCGGGTTCACCGCGAATTGGGAATCACCGTGCTGCTGATCACCCACCAGCTGGAGCTGGTGGAGGCCGCCTGCCAGCGGGTGGCCGTGATGGACGCCGGGCGAGTGGTGGAAGCCGGGCCCGTGGAACAGGTCTTCCGGAACCCGCGGGCGGCGGCCACCCGGCGGCTGCTGGCCGCCGCCGCTGCCGGCGGTCCGGCCGGAGACCGGGCGGCCCCGGCACCCGGTACCGGGGACGAACCCGGCCCCGGGGCGGCCCCACAGGCCGTTGCCGATCCGGCCCTGGCAGACCGGCAGGCAGCCCCGGCGGCGGCCGCGGGGGCTGCAGCCGCCCGCTGGGCACCCCTGGCCTCCGCCTCGCCCGGCGCACCCGGGCGGAGCGGTGCCGGCGCAGCGCCGGCCACCGGGTCCGGCCCCCTTGCCCCGCAGGCGGCTCGCTCCCTGGCCGGAGGGAGGTGACGGCGGATGGCGGCGGAGCTTTTCAGCGCCCTGCGCGAGTTCGGACCTGACATCGTGACGGCCACGGGTCAGACCCTGTACATGGTGGGACTGGCGATCCTCTTCGCCACCCTGGCCGGGGTTCCCATCGGCACCCTGCTGGTGGTGATGGACCGGGGGCACATCGCCGCTTTTCCGCCCCTGCGGGCGGTGCTGGCGTTCGTCGTCAACACCGGGCGGTCGGTGCCCTTCATCATCCTGCTGATCGCCCTGGCCCCCTTCACCCGCCTGCTGGTCGGCACCTCCCTGGGGACGGCGGCGGCCGTGCCGCCCATGGCGGTCGCCGCCACGCCGCTGGTGGCGCGGGTGGTGGAGACGGCCCTGCGGGAGGTCGACCGCGGCACCGTGGATGCCGCCGTGGCCATGGGCGCCAGCCCGTGGCAGGTGGTGCGCAAGGTGCTGCTGCCCGAGGCCCTGCCCGCCGTGGTCCTGGGGATCACCATCGCCACCGTCGGGCTCATCGAGTTCTCGGCGGTGGCGGGGGCCGTGGGCGGCGGCGGGCTGGGCGACCTGGCCTTCCGCATGGGCTACCAGCGCTGGGAGGCGGGGGTCCTCTTGGCCTGCGTGGTCCTGCTGGTCGCCCTGGTGCAGGGGGTCCAGTGGGCCGGGGAGACCCTGGCCCGGCGGCTGAACCACCGCTAGCGGCCGGCACCCGGCGAGCGAGCCGGGGCCGCAGGGGCTGGCGATCCGTCCGGGCAAGAGGCGCGGCGCTGCAGGGCCCGGCCGCGGGACCGCTGAACCAGCCCGTCGGCCCGAAGGACCGAACGGCCGCAGGCGGGATCCCGAGAGCCCGGCTCGGGGGGCCCCAGAGTCCGGGCTCGTGCGGGAGCATCCCGGGCAGGGTTGTGCCCTTGCTTCGCCCGGCCGGGCGAGCACCCGAGCAGGCCGGCCGGCGCTGCTGGAACGCGGTTTTGGGGGATGGCTCGCGGGGGGCGGGCCGGTTCGCCCGGGAGGGGACGGATGCGGTGGATGATGAAGGAGGTCGAATGCCATGGGTGTCCTCTCCCTGGTCTTCTCCGGCCGCCGGTGGACCCGCCGGGCGGCGGTGCTGGTGGCGACCCTGCTGATCGCCGTCCTGGTCGCCGGGTGCGGTGCCGGCGGGGCCGGTTCGTCCGGTGAGCAGGGCGACAACCCGGCCGGTGGCAACGGGTCCGGATCGGGCGGCACGAGCGGTACCGTCACCCTGAAGGTGGGGGCCACGGCGGTGCCCCACGCCGAGATCCTGCGCGACGTGGCGGCCCCTGCCCTGGAGGAGCAGGGCATCAAGCTGGAAGTGATGGAGTTCAGCGACTACACCAAGCTCAACCCGGCCCTGGTCGACGGGGAACTGGACGCCAACTACTTCCAGCACATCCCCTACCTGGACCAGTTCAACAAGGACCACGGCACGAACATCACGCCGGTGGCCAAGGTCCACATCGAGCCCATGGGGCTCTATTCGGACAAGATCACCAGCCTCGACCAGCTGCAGGACGGCGCCACGGTGGCCATTCCCAACGACCCCACCAACGGCGGCCGGGCGCTGCTCCTGCTCCAGGCGGCGGGCCTGGTCAAGCTCAAGGACGGCGCGGATTACACCGCCACGGTGCGGGACATCGTGGAGAACCCGAAGAACCTGCAGATCCGCGAGGTGGCCGCGGAGCTGATCCCGCGCACCCTGGCCGACGTGGACCTGGCGGCCATCAACACGAACTACGTCCTGGAGGCCAAGGAAGCGGGGGCGCTGAAGAACCCCGATCCCCTGTTCGTCGAGGACGCCGACTCGCCCTTCGCCAACGTGCTGGCGGTGCGGCCGGAGGACGTGAACCGGCCCGAGATCCAGGCGCTGGCGGAGATCCTGGTGGGGCCCGAGGTCAAGCAGTACATTGAAGAGCATTACCAGGGCGCCGTGGTGCCCGCCCAGGCGCTGATCCAGTAAGCCCGGCCACCCCGGGGGCGGAGCCGCACCGCCACCGGGAGCCGCACCACCACCCGGCCGGTAGGGGGCCTCCCGGTACGGGCCGGCCGGGGTCACCGGTCGAACCCGCCCGGGCCGCGGGCGGAGGACCAGCGGGGGCGCCCGGCGCCCGCGGCCCCAACGCCGCCGGGGCCGGGCGGGCGGCGGGGGCGAAGGCAGGGGCAAACCAAGGTGACGCAAAGTCAGCGGGGGTCGCCGGCGGCGACCCCCGCTGCCCTACTTCTCCTGCCCGCCTTGTTCGACCCGTGCCGCCTTGTTTGACCCGGCCGCCGCCGCCCCTACCAGCCTCACGCCTCCTCCCGCCGCGCGGCCTGGGTGGCCCACAGCCGCAGCACCTTCTCCACGTAAGCCCGGGTCTCGGCGAAGGGCGGCACGCCGCCGTGGGCTTCCACCGCCTCGGGCCCCGCGTTGTAAGCCGCCAGGGCCAGCCGCCAGTCGCCGAAGCGGTCGAACTGGCGGCGCAGGTACCGGGCACCGGCCTCCAGGTTCTGCACCGGGTCGAGGGGGTCGGTCACGCCCAGCTCCCGGGCCGTGGCGGGCATGAGCTGCATCAGGCCCACGGCGCCCGCCGGCGAGCGGGCGGCCGGGTTCCACCCCGACTCGGCTTGGATCACCGCCCGCAGCAGGGCGGGGTCGAGGCCGTGGCGGCGGGCCACCGCCCCCGCCAGCGCCTCCAGCACCTGCCGGGGCCAGGACAGGCCGGCCGCAGCGCCTGCCCAGGAGAGGGACCCCGGAGGGGCGGTCCCGGACGGAGGGAGGCCGGAGGCCGCAGTGCCGGGCGCGGGCGCTGCCGCGCGGGAGGCCGCGTCCGTGGGGGCCGCCGTGGCGGCCGCCTGACCCGGGCCGGTGGATGCCGCGGGCGCGGACGCACCCGGCGCGGGCGCCGCCGGCGTGGACGGCACCGTCGTGGCTGCCGACAGCGCGGACGCCAGCGCCGTGAACAGTGGCGGGATTGGGGTCAAGGCTCCGGTGCCTGCCGGCATCCCGTCCGGGGTGGAACCGGCCAGCAGGCCCGCCATGAGCGCGGCAAAGTCGAGCCGGCCGCCGCCACCGTCGCCGCCCGGGCCCCCGCCGGGGCCCGCCAGCGAGGGCGAAGACCCCGGCAGGGCCCCTGCCCCCGGCTGCCGCCCCGCCCGCAGGGCCGCCGCCCAGAGGAGCAGCTCGATCTCCCGCCAGCTCCCCCCGGCGCCCCCCGGGCCCCAGGTCCCGTGGATGGACACCGCCGCCACCTCCCGCCTAACCCAGGGGCTCCTGCCGGCCGACCCGCCCGGTGAAGACCGTCACCGTGTCAAAACCATGCCGCCGGGCGTAGAGCACCAGTTCCGGGTAGGCCCAGCCCACGTGCTCGGGCTCGTGGGCATCGGAGGCCAGGGTCACCCGGACGCCCAGCCGGCGGGCCTCCTCCAGCAGGCCGGGGTCGGGGTAGAACTCGCCCACCGGCTTGCGCACCCCAGCGCTGGAGATCTCCAGGCAGACGCCCGTCTCTGCCGCCGCCCGCGCCAGGCGCCGGTGGTACTCCGCCAGTTCGTCCCGGTATGCGGGCGGAAGCTTGTAGCCGAACACCTTGATCACATCGGGGTGCCCGAAGACGTCGAAGAGCCCGCTGCGGACGGCCTGTTCGGCCAGGTCGAAGTACCGCCGGTAGGCCTCGCGCACGTCCCGGCCCGGCCAGGTGGCGGGGTCCAGATCGAAGCCCCAGTCGTCGATCCAGTGGACCGAACCGATGACGAAGTCCAGCGGGTAGGACGCCAGGAAGGCCCGGATCTCCTCCTCCCGGCCGGGGATGTAGTCCATCTCGATGCCCGCCTTGACGGGCAGGCCCTCGGCCCGGGCGGCCTGGAGCAGGGCCACGTAGTCGGCCATGCGGAAGCCGCTGCTGTAGCGCTCCACGTACCAGGGACGGCCCAGCAGGGGCGCCCCCTCCACGAAGTTGTAGGCATGTTCCGTGATCCCGATCTCGCCGATCCCTCGGGCCCGGGCGGTCTCCACGAACCGCAGCAGGTACTCGCGGGTCAGCCCGCCCCGCTCCAGGTGCATGTGGTAGTCGATCAGCATGCCTCCCACCCGCCTCCTCCCCGCTGCCTTGCCACTGGCCGCGTCCCGGCCTTCTGGCCGGAGCGGCAGCCCGGCCTCCCGGCTAGGGCAAGCGGGCCGCCGCCCCGGCCAGGGCAGGCGGGCCGCCGCCCCGGCCCCCGGCCGCCCCGCTCCCCGGCCGCCCCGCGCCTCAACTGGGGGCGGCCCGTTCCTCCGCCCGGCCTGCCGCGGGGGCCGGTTCGGGCTTGAGGTAGCGGTCGAACCAGTCCACGATCCGGTCCAGGCGGTAGACCCGGTGCCACGGCTGGCCGCCCCGGCTCAGGCCGTGGCTCTCGTCGGGGAAGCGGACGAACTCCGTGGGCACCCCCAGGACCTTGAGGGCCGTGTAGATCTGCTCCGCCTGCTCGATGGGGCAGCGCAGGTCCACCTCCGCATGCATCACCAGCAGCGGCGTCTTGCACCGGGCGATGTGGTGGATGGGCGACATCTCCAGGTACCGCAGCGGGTCCTCCCACGGCGGCAGGTCCAGGTCGAAGAGGTCATAGAAGCCGATGTCGCTGGTGCCGAAGAAGCTGTGCTCGTTGGCCACGCAGCGCATGGTGACCCCCGCCCGGAAGCGGTCGGTGTGGGTGACGATCCAGTTGGTCATGTAGCCCCCGTAGCTTCCGCCCGCCACCCCCAGCCGCTCGCGGTCGATGAAGTCGTACCGCTCCAGCACCGCGTCGACGAAGGTCATCAGGTCCCGGTAGTCCCGGTTGCCCCAGTCGCCGCGGATGGCCGCGCAGAAGGCCTGGCCGTAACCCTGGCTGCCCCGCGGGTTGGTGTAGAACACGGCGTAGCCCCGGGCCGCCAGCAACTGGAACTCGTGGAAGAAGGCGTATCCGTACATCGCCATGGGGCCGCCGTGGATCTGGAGGATGGCCGGGTACTTCTTCCCCGGCTCGAAGCCCACGGGCCGGATCAGCCAACCGTCCAGCACGTTGCCGTCGGATTCGAAGGTGAAGTGCTCGGGTTCCACCACCTGAATCCGGGCCAGCCAGCCGTCGTTGGCCCGGGAGAGGCGCCGGCCGGTCAAAACGGGGTGCCCGTTGCGGGCCGCGCCCTGCCATGCCGCCGCTCCCGCGGCGGAGGCGCCCGGGCCGGCGGGGGTCGCGTCCCGGGCTGCCGCGGCGGGCGGGGCCGCCGCCGGTTCGTCCAGGGAAGGGAGGTCGGCCACCCAGACCTCCCCGGGGTCGGTGGCCGTCAGCCGCAGGTAGGCGCAGCGCCGCCCCTCCCGGTCCAGGCTGATGCCCCGCAGCACCTGGGGGCCGCCCGTCAGGGGCCGGATGGTGCCGTCGACGCCGAACCAGTAGAGCTGCACCTCCCCGCGGCGGCTCACCAGGGCGTAGAGCCCCGACCCGTCGGGAGCCCAGGCCAGGGTCGCCCCCGCCTCGCCCACCACGTCGTTGACGCTCTCGTCACCCACCGTCAGGTCGGCCTCGGCGGTCAGGCACCGCCGCTGGCTGCCGTCGGCGGCAATCAGGTACAGGTGGGTGTTGCTGTAGGCGCGGTAGCGGCGGGCGTCCTGGCCGCGCACGGCGATCCAGCGGCCGTCGGGGGACGGCAGCGCTTCGTAGACGTCGAGGTCCGAGCTGGTCAGCTTGCGGACGCCCGGCGGCAGCGGGTCGCGGGAGAGGTCGAGGGGCAGCCGCCCGGAGGCCTCGGCTGCGGCCCCGGCACGGGTGCCGGCGCCGGCCTCGCCCTCCTGGCCGGCCGCCGGCAGGGACACCAGGTAGACGTCGGTCCAGGGCTGGCGGTCGGCGTCGGGGTGCGGGTTCGTCACCACCACCAGCTCCCGCCCCGAGGGCATCCAGGCCACGGCCCGCACGTCGTACTCACCGGCGGTGACGCGGGCCAGGGGGACCAGGGCGGCAGCGTGGGCCTCCGCGCCGGGGACCGCGGCTGCGGCGGCGGCACCCTTGCCGCCCGGGCCACCGGTGCCGGCATCGCGGGCGGCTCCGTTCCCGCCATCGCCCGGCGGCTCCGAGCTGCTGGGCGCCGCCAGGTGGGCGCCATCCGGTCCCAGGTCCAGGACCACCACATGGTGGCGGTGCTCGGTGAAGTAACCCACCCCGTCCAGCTTGTAGCGGAGGCGCCGCACCACCTTCACGTCGCGGTTGAACCGCCGGTAGGGGTCGCCTTCACCGGGCTCAGGATCGCCGGTCGCCTCCAGCCCCCGCTCGGGATGAACCTGCACGATGGTGGCCACGCACCGGCCGTCGGGCGACCAGACGGCCGGCCCGCTGCCTTGCTTGAAGAGGGTGAGCAGGCGGGCTTCGCCGCCACCGGACGGCAGCACGTAGAGCTGGGGCCGGGGCTTGTCCTCGCCGCCCCGGCCGGGCCGGGCAGCCGGGGTCGCCGCGCCCGGCCCCCCGCCGCTCGCGGCCGGTTCGTCCCGGCGGCGGGGGCGGGCGTCGGGCGGCAGGGGCCGGTCGGACAGGAAGGCCAGCCAGCGGCCGTCGGGCGACCAGCGCGGCGCCCGGTCGCTGCCCGGACCGGTGGTCAGCGGTGCCGGCACGCCGTCACCGGAGGCCGGGGCCGCGTACAGGTTCGACCGGTACTGGTTGCGATCGGCGTCGATCCAGCGCTCGACCCACACCACCCGGTCCCCGCCGGGCGCCAGGCGCGGGTCGCCGGCGAAGCGGAGGTCCAGCAGGTCCCGGGAGGTGACGGGCCGGCGCCCGGCCTCCCTCTCCTGCCGGTCGCTCGCCACCCCCTGGGCGCGGGGGTGGTCCGCCCTGAAGCCGTTGGCCGTATCGGTGCCGTTTGTCATGGTGTCACCTCGGCGGTCAGGCGTTGCCGTGGGGTGCCAGGGCCGTCGAGCGCCACAGGCCGGGGGCATCCCACGTCACGGGGCGTCCTGTCGCGGGACGGCCCCATCGGGGAGGTTTCGCGTCCCCATCCCGGAACCCTTTGACCACCGGCGGCAAAAGGGCCAGGCGGGAACCCGGGCCATGGGGACGATGGCCCGGGTTCCCGCCTCGGTACCCCTGCGTGATTGGGCTTTGAACCACCTTTTTGAGCTGGCCCGCGCCTTCAGTGGGCCCGGGCCAGCCGCCCGCCTTGGACCCGGGGGACCGGCCCCTGGGCGTTGGGCCGGATGTCGAACTCGAAGATGTCGGTGGGCAGCCACAAGGTGCAGCAAGCGTTCGGGATGTCGACGATGGCGCTGATGCGTCCTTCAACCGGCGCGGCACCCAGGATGGTGTAGGCCTCTTCGCCGGTATACCCGAACCCCTTCAAGTACTGGACCGCTTCCAGGCACGCTCGGCGATAGGCAACGTGGGGATCGAGATAGTACTGCTCCCCCTCTTCGTCCACCGAATACCCCTCGAAGACGAGGTAGCGCGTGAACCGGGGCTCGATGGGGCTTGGCTCGAACAGCGGGTGCCGTATGCCGTATTTGTTCATCCCGTCCTTAATCAGGTCCACGTGGAGCTCGATCCAGCCCGCCATCTCGATGGCGCCGCAGAACGTGATCTCGCCGTCGCCCTGGGTAAAGTGGAGATCGCCCACCGTCAGTTTGGCCCCGGGAACATACACCGGCAGATAGGCACGGGCGCCCCGGGTCAGGTTCTTGATATCCCGATTCCCTCCGTTCTCCCGCGGAGGAATGGTGCGTGCACCTTCCCGGGCAATCCGTTCATACTCGGGCGTGCCCGGCTTGAGGGCACCGAGGATCGCATTGCGCGGTTCCGGTGGCAGCGCCAAGGGGGGTACACGATGGGGATTTTTCGCGATCAACTTCCTCTCCCGCTCGTTCCATTGCTGCAGCAACGCGTGAGAAGGTGCGGTACCCAAGATCCCCGGGTGGGGAATGGCAGGGATCTTGACGCCCGGCACATGACGGGAGACGGCGTAGACGCCTTGGAAATCCCAGATGGCTTTGTGCGCCTCCGGGAAATGGTCCGTCAAGAACCCTCCCCCGTTGTTGCGGGCAAAGATCCCGGTGTAACCCCATGGCATCTTGCGGTGGGGCCCGAGATCCAGAATGTCGACGACAAGCAGGTCGCCGGGTTCGGCGCCGCGGACAGCGATGGGTCCCGTCAAGTGGTGATTCGGCGTGAGATCCATGTCCCGAATGTCCGAGGCATCGTCGTCATTGCGGACTTGCCCGCCGGTCCAATCCAAGCACTCGACCACGAACGTCTCGCCCGGACGAACCTCTGCGATGGCCGGAATGTCCGGATGCCAGCGGTTCTGCAAGACCTCCCTCTGTTCTTCCACCGGGCGGGTCGGATCCACCTCGATCAGGGGCCGTCCCATCGCCACCGCACCCCCCTCGAAGAAATCGGTCGGTATGTCCAGCGTACAGGGCACGGGGAAGGACAAGTCAAAGCCGAAAGATGGCTTCAGCCACCCGATGGGAATGCCCCTGGGGAGCCGTGTTCATCTCTTGTGCTTTTGCGAATCCTTTCGGCCGACCTTATGACGAATAAATTCGAATTGGTGCTCATAAATATGTCTTTTTCCGCGCGAGTTCCTTTCAAAAATGGCGCCGGTTGCTCCGCCCGCTCCCCCGCCCGGCTCGCCCGTTCAGAGGGGCCGAAGGTGCCCCCCACCCACCCCGCCGCGGGCGCACCCGGTGCAGGCCATGCGGCTGGCCGCCCGGCCACTGGAACGGGTAACATCATCAGGGCGAGGGCAACCCCACCCTCGAGATGATCGTGCCGACGGAACGACGACGTCGACCGGAGGTTGACACCGGTGCACCCGAACCCAACCCGCTCCCGTGACGATCTGCGCCAGCTGCTGGCCCGCATCGACGGCCGGCCCTATCCGGCCTACAAGGACATCGCCGGAACCTACGACTTCGGTGCCTTCACCCTGGCCATCGACCACGTCCAGGGCGACCCTTTCGCCGCCCCCTCGCGGCTTCGCGTCATCATGGCGCCGGCGCGCATACAGCTGCCGGACTGGGCCGCCACCACGGCCCTTCGCCGCACCGCCACCGCGGACTGGCTGCTGCGCCGGTTCCACCGCGCCACGGGCATGGCCGCTGCCCGCCGCGGCAGCGGCAAGAGCGGCCTCATTACCGTCGACCGCCCGGGCCAGGAGATCCTGCCCCGCACCGCCTGCGTGGTCTTCCCCGGGCGGGTGGAGGTCCGCTTCTTCGCGGGGCTGCCGGCCGCCGGACGGCGCATTCTGGGCCGGCAGGCCATGGAGATGCTCTGCGTGGACATCCCCCGGCTGGTGGAAGGGTCCCTGGTGCTCAAAGCCGCCGACCAGCGGGACCTGGAGCGCCACATCGCCGTGGCCGAGGACCAGGCGGCCCTGCGGTCCGCCCTGGCCGAACGCCGGCTGGTGGCCTTCGTCGGCGACGGCTCCATCCTGCCCCGGGAAAGCGGGGTCAGCGACCGGCCCTTGCGCGGGCCGCGGGTGATCCCCTTCACCGCGCCCGATTCCCTGGCCGTCGAGCTGGACACCCCCCACCGGGGCAAGGTGCGCGGCCTGGGCATCCCCCGGGGCGTGACGCTGATCGTGGGCGGCGGCTACCACGGCAAGTCCACCCTGCTGCGCGCCCTGGCCCGGGGCGTCTACGACCACATCCCCGGCGACGGCCGGGAACTGGTGGTGACGGACCCGACCGCGATCAAGATCCGCGCCGAGGACGGCCGCCGCATCGAGCAGGTCGACATCAGCCCGTTCATCCGCAACCTGCCCTTCGACGCCGACACCCGGCGCTTCTCCACCGACGAAGCCTCGGGCAGCACCAGCCAGGCGGCCAACATCATGGAGGCCCTGGAGCTGGGCGCCCGGGTCCTGCTCATCGACGAGGACACCAGCGCGACGAACTTCATGATCCGCGACCGGCGCATGCAGGCCCTGGTCAGCAAGGACCGCGAGCCCATCACGCCCTTCATCGACCGGGTGCGGGCGCTCTACCGCGACCGGGGCGTCTCCAGCATCCTGGTGGTGGGTGGCGCCGGCGACTACCTGGACGTGGCCGACACGGTGATCCGGATGGATGCCTACCGGGCCCAGGACGCCACGGCCGAAGCCCGCGAGGTGGCGGCCCGCTTCCCCACGGGCCGCATCGCGGAAGACCCCGGCCCCTTCCCGCCCGTCCCCGAGCGGGTCCCCCTGCCCTCGAGCCTCGATCCGCGCCGGGGCAACAAGGTCAAGATCCGCGCCCACGGCACCGACGAGATCACCTTCGGCTTCGAGGAGATCGATCTGAGCGCCGTCGAGCAGCTGGTGGACCCCTCCCAGACCCGGGCGGTGGGCGCCATGATCCGGTACATGACAGGCCGCTACCTGGACGGCCGGCGCACCCTGCGGGAGGCTCTGGAGGCCCTGTACGCCGAGCTGGACGAACACGGCCTGGACCGCGTCTCCCCCTTCCCCACCCCGGCGGGCGACCTGGCCCTGCCGCGGCTGTTCGAAGTGGGAGCGGCCATCAACCGCCTGCGTTCCCTGCGGGTGGAGGTGCGCGGGCCGGCGGTTGGCGAGGACTCCCGCGGACATACTTCCTAGCGGGAACGGCCCGCCTGCACCGATGGACAGGAGGTGGTCCGCGTGGGCATGCGCACCGACCTGGACCGCTGGTCGTGGCCCGCGCCTGCCGGCCGCGGCCTGAGCAGCTGGCGTGAGATGTTCTGGCGCCCGTGGGATTTCTGGCGCGCATTTGATGGCGAGGCGGACTGGGCCTTCGGCCAGCGCCCTTCCGTGGACGTCACCGACGCCGGGGACAAGGTGGTCGTTGAAGCGGAGATGCCAGGGGTCGAGCCGGAGGATATCCAGCTGGACGTCTACGAAGACCGGGTGGTGATCCGCTCCGAGACCCGGCGCGAGACCCGCAACGAGGGCGACGGCTACTATCTGATGGAGCGGCGCTTCGGCCGGTTCCACCGGGTGGTGCCGCTGCCGGAGCGGGTCAACCCCGAGGGGGCGCAGGCCCGCTGCCGGAACGGCGTGCTGCGGGTCGAGATCCCCAAGTTACAGGATCAGGGGCGCGGGCGGCGCGTGCCGGTGACCGGGGCGTAGGGAGGAACGCAGCGCATCCCCAAGCGCCAGCCCCAGGGATACCCTCCCCCGGCGCGAGGTGAGGCGCGAAGGTCCGCAGCGGCCCGGCCGACCACGGCGACGGCGGCCCGATCGGGCGGGGTCGGAGGCCGCGCTGAGGCATCCATCGCGAACCTCCATCGCGCGCAAAAGCCCCGGCCTTACCAGCGGGTTCGGGCACGAATCCGCGCAACCGGCCAAGCCCAAGCGGTGCGGCCGAGGCGTCTCTCTAGTGGGGGCGCCCCGGCCCCCGCTGGTTCAGGCCCCAGGGCGGGGCGGCGCGATGGCCATCGGCCGGCGCGTCAGTGCCCTCCCGAATGCTCCCCTCCACCGGCGCCCGTGCCGGCCGCGTCCCGGACCTCCGCGGTCACCGGCACCTCCAGGCCGCCCTCGAAGACCAGGGTCAGGTCGACCCGGTCCCCGGGATGCAGGGCCTGCTTCAGGTCCATGAGCATCACGTGGTATCCGCCGGGGGCGAAGGTGACGCGGCCGCCGGCCGGGATCTCCACGGCAGCGACGGGCTGCATGCGCACCGTGTTCCCTTCCTGCACGCTCTCGTGAACCTCCGCCTCGCCCGCGACGCCGGTGCTCACGCCGGTGAGGCGGACCGCGGATTTGCCCTGGTTCGTCACGGTGAAATAAGCCGCCGACATGTCACCCTCAGCGGCCGCCCGTACCCAGGCATCGGTGATCGTCACCCCGGGCCCGCCGGCCTGCTCGGCACCGCCACCGGGCGCAGGTTGCCGGGTCGACCCGGCCTGGCCGCCGCAGCCTGCCAGGGCGCCGAGGACGATGGCCACGGCGCCGGCGAGCACCAGAAAGCGAAAGCGCATGACGTTCCGCAACGATCGCACCATTACGGCCCTCCTCTCAGGTCAAGGCGACCCATGGCCGGGCAGTCGCCGGGCCAGGATCGACCGTAACAGGCTATAGGCCGGGTTCAATTCCCCTGCGCCAGCAGCAACCGGATGTCCGCCTCGATGTCCTCGGCGGTGAAGCCCAGGGGATAGAGGAGGCGCTGGCGCCCTTCCTGGTCGATCAGGTACACCTGGGCCGGGTGGGCCACCGCGTACTTCATGGAGCTCTCAGGCAGCTCGATGCGCTCGGGCTTCACGCCGTAAGCATCCCACACGGGCCGCAGTTGCTCCCGCGTCCCCGTCAGGCCGACGATGTGCCGGCCGAACTGGGGCAGGTGCTCCCGCAGCCGCTCGGGCGTATCCCGCTCGGGGTCGACGGTGACGAACACCATACGGACGCTGTCAGCATCGTCCCGCAAGCGGTCCGCCAGCTCCCGCCATACGGCCAGGGTGGCCGGACAGACGTCAGGACAGTAGGTGTAGCCGAAGAAGAGCAGAACGATCTTGCCGCGCTGATCGGCCAGGCGGAAGGTCGAACCATCGGCCGCCGGCAGCGTGAAATCGGGGGCCGGCTGCGGATCGAGCAGGGTCATGCCGCGAAAGCCGCCCTCGCCCTTGCTGTCGCCCGGGCCGGCCGCCGGCTCGGGGGCCGGAGTCGCGGGGCCATTGGGGCGCGGATCCCAGCCGGCTCCCGTTTGCAGCACCACCAGGGCCACGACGGCGACCACCGCCAGGCCAGCGAGTGCAAGCCACCATCGCCTGCGCATCGCATCGCCCCCTCGCCACCGGTAGCTGGGCGCCCGGGTGCTCCCCATGGGGCACCCGGGTCACCACGGGTATCGCCACCGGGGAATCTGCCGCCGACTCCAGTGTAAGCCCGGTCGCTCCCGGAGCGCATCCGGTTCTGGCCCGATGGAACGAGTTGCCATAGACTGGGTTTCAAGAAGACGAGATCCCTGGGGGGCGGCGATCCTAAGGGGCCTCACCCCGGAGGGACACGGCCTCGGGGTCCTCCGATGGATGCCAGGGGGTGCGATCATGCCGCCCAAGTGGTCGTTGACGATCATTCTCGTCCTTGTCTTCCATTTGCTCTACGTGGCTTTGGGAGCTGTAGGGCTCGAACCCGGACCCCTCACTTACACGTTTCCATTTGGAACGATCGGAAAGACGCAGCACGCTTCCCTTGGCACGATCGAAGCGATTTTGGCCCTCGTCGTGTCCATCATCCTTGTGTGGCGCACGCGGTGGGAGGAGTGACGCCGTGGCCGGCAGCACCGGCCACGGCGAGGCGTCACCATCATGTCTGATCCCGTCCGGGAAGGGGCGCAAGGCGGTCCGGACGCCCCGCGCCGGACCGTCCCGACCGGGCCGCTCGTGGCCACACCGCTCCCGGCCGCTTCCGCCGGCTCCCGGCGGTTCGCGCGCCCCGGATGCCGGCCGGCCCCTACGTCTCCGCCGGCCGCGGCCGGCCCGCAGCCTCCAGCTGCCGCTGCCGGCGGTCCCGCTCGGGCACCGGCACCAGGAGGGTCAGCAAGAGTCCGGTGACCGGCAGCAGCACCATGACGGACAGGGTCGTCTCCAGCCCCCACCGGTCCGCCAGGGCGCCCAGGGCCGCGGCGCCGATGCCCCCGAGGCCGATGGAGAAGCCGGTGTTGAGCCCCGAGGCCACCGCCACGTAGCGCGGCATGAAGTCCTGGCTCATCACCAGGGTGATGCTGAAGGTGGCCACCAGGGCAAATCCGGTGGCCGCCAGCAGCGGCAGCGTGGCCCACGCCGGCCCGTGCACCAGGCCCCAGTGCAGCGGGATCAGCACGGCCATGGAACCGAGCAGTACCCTCCGCGTACCGATGCGGTCCGCCAGGGGCCCACCCACCAGGGTCCCCACCGCCCCCGCGACGAGAAAGACGAAAAGCAGAACGCCCGTGGACACCCCATCCGGCCCCGCCTTTTCCAGGTACAGGAACGGCATCAGGGTGAGGACGCCGAACTGCAGCCACGAGCGCGTGCCGACCACCCCGATGAGCAGCAGTTCGGCCAGCCAGTTGGTCTCCCCGGCTCCGGATGACCCGCCCTGAGGCGGCTGGGGCCGGCCCTGCCGATCTCCGGCGGGCGCCCCATGGCGGTTGCCGGCGGGTCCCGCCGCGGCTGCCGCCCGCCGGGCCGCCTCGTGCAGGGCTGCCTCCTGCTCCAGCCGCTTCATCCCGGGCAGGGCGGCCACCATGGCCGCAGCCAGCACCACGGCCGGTAGAACCAGCCATCCCAGCCCCTCGGGCCCCCACAGGCCAACGACCATCGACGCCGCCACAGGCCCCAGGGCAAACCCCAGGTTGCCGCCCACGGAAAAGATCGACATGGCCGTGGCGCGCTGGCCTCCCGACACGCCCCGGGCCGCCCGCGCCCCCTCGGGGTGGAAGAGGGCGATGCCGATACCGCACAGGATGGCCGCCAGCAGCACGCCCTCATAGCTGCGGGCGTATCCCACCAGCCCCAACCCCAGCGCCGCCAGCAGGGGTCCCGCCACCACCAGCCACCCCTGGGGCCGCTTGTCGCTCCAGTATCCGAAGACCGGCTGGATGAGCGAGGAGGTGATGTTGAGCACCAGCATGACGACGCCGAGCTGAGCGTAGGTGAGGCCGTAGCTCTCCTTCACCTGGGGCAGCAGGGCGGGCATGCCGCCCTGGTTCAGGTCGGTCACCAGGTGGGCAAGGCTCAGGAGCACCAGATACCCCAGCGCACCCTTCAACGTGCCTTCGCCTCCCCTGCGGCACCTCCGGGCCCGCCGCCGGGCTGCTGCCCGCCACGGCCGGGACCGGCATGGCGCCGCGAGCTGGACCGTACTTCGCGACCCGAAGGATATTCCCTGCCGGCGCCGTCGCCGCGCTGGCTCGGTGCAGCGGTGGCAGCCGGTACGGCGCTGGCGTTAGGCACGCGCCGGCGGACGGCGCGGTGCTAGCTGCCGTCACACCCCAGCGCCTGCCGCAGGCTCACCAGGTTTTGCTGCAGCAGGTCGAGAAAGTCGCGGCCCGCCTGGCGGTCGGCGCTCGTCAGCGCCTCCAGGGGATGGATCTCCAGCAGCTGGGCCCCGGTTTCCCTGGCCAGGGTCGCCGCGGCCCCGCCGGTGCGGCCGGGTTCGACCAGGATGTAGGGCACCCGCCGCTGCCGGATGAACGCAGCCACCGCCGCCAGCTGCCGCGGGCCCGGCTCGCTCTCCGCCGACAGCCCGTAGAGGGGCACCTGCACCAGGCCGTAGCGATGGGCGGGGTAGGTCAGGAAGGCGTGGGTGATCACCAGTTCCCGCCGCGGGCAGGTCCCCAGCCGGCGGTAACCGGCGGCCAGATCGTTCAGCCGGCCGGCCAGTTCCTCGCCCCGCCGCAGGTACTCCGCCCGGTGCTGCGGATCGGCCTGGGCCAGGCCCCGGGCGATGGCCTGCGCCTGCTGGGCGGCCAGGGCCGGATCCAGCCAGACGTGGGGGTCGGGTGCGCCGCCGGGCAACGGCTCGCCCCCAGCCCCCGGCCGGCCATGGGCGTCGCCGTGGTCGTCGCCCGGGGCGGCACGGCCCTCCTCGTGGGTACCATGGTCGCCATGGCCGCCGGTTTCGCCGCCCGCATCCCCGCCGCGGCCGCCCTCACCGGCCCCGCCCGCACCGGGTTCGGCAACGCCGCCGTCCAGCACCGCGGTGGCCGTTCCGGCAGGCACCAGGGGAAGCCCCGCCGTCGCCTCGACCCGGACCAGGTCGGACCGGCCGGCGGCCGCCAGCAGGCGGGGCACCCAGGGCTCAAGCCCCGCCCCGTTGTAAATGAAGACCCGCGCCGCCGCCACGGCCCGGACGTCGGCCGGCCGCGGTTCCCAGTGGTGGGCGTCGGCCCCCGCCGGGATCAGGGGCGTGACCGCCACCCGGTCGCCACCGATGAACCGGGTCATGAACTCCAGGGGGTAGAACGTCACCGCCACCGGCAGCCGGTCCCCCGCCGCACCGGCCTCTCCGCCGTCGCGCTGGGACCCAGCCGGCCCCTGCGGCCTTCCACAGCCCGCCGCCACCACCAGGATCAGGAGAAGTGCCACCAGCAGGAGGCGCTGCCCCCGGCCCCGCCGGGCACCTCTCGCTGCGGGCACCTCCCCCGGCCGCCGGGCCGCCCCGGAGGGCCGGTCCGGATCGGAAGGCGGGATCCCGCCGGAGCCGGCGGGCCGCCGCCTCCGGGCAGGCTCCTCCCATTCCGGAAGACGGGGCCAGCGGGCCGGGCCTTGTCTGGCCATCCTTCGCCGGTCGAACCATTCCCTCATCCCTTCGGCCAGCTCCCTTCCACCGCAACCTGCCGCTTCACGCCGGCCCCAGCTCGGGCCAGACCCGCCTGGCCACTAGGGTGCCCAGCAGCACCACCACCGCCGCCAGCACCACCGTGGCGCCGGGGGGCAGGTTCATCCAGTAGGCCGTGCTGAGCCCCACCCAGACGGCGGCCTGGGCGAAGACCACGGCGAGCCCCAGTGCGCCGCGAAAGCTCCGGGCCACCTGCAGGCTGGCCGCCACGGGCAGGACCATCAGGGACGAGACCAGCAGCACGCCCACCACCCGCATGCTGGCCGCCACTCCGGCCGCCGCCATCATGGTGAAGAGGGCGTTGAGCGCGCCCACAGGCAGGCCCGCCACCTGCGCCAGTTGCTCGTCCAGGGTGACGGCCAGCAGGTCCCGGTAGAGCGCGGCCACCACCGCCAGCACCACCACGGTCAGGGCGCCGATCAGCGTCACGTCCGCCGGGGCGACGGTCAGCACGCTGCCGAACAGGTAGGCGAAGAGATCCAGGCCCGCCGTCCCTCCCAGGCTGAAGAACACGGCCGCCAGGGCGACCGCCGTCGACAGGGTGATGGCCACTGCCAGCTCGCCGTGCCGCCGGTACCGGGCGCGCAAGGCCTCCATGGCCGCGCCGGCCGCGGCCGCCAGGCCCAGGGCCGCGCCGGTGGGGTACACCCCCAGCCAGAGTCCCCCGGCCAGCCCCGCCAGGGCCACGTGGGCCAGAGCATCGCCCATCAGCGAGAGGCGCCGCAGCACAAGGAAGAGCCCGACCACCGGCGCCAGCAGGCCCACCAGGGTCCCGGCCACCAGGGCGCGGACCATGAAGTCGTACTGAAACATCCCCGCCAGACTCTGAACCATCCCCACCAGGCCGGTCAGCCCGGCCACCTCCTCCTGGGTTCGGCACTCCCCTGCCCTTCCGCCCGACCCGCCGCCCCGGGGCGTCGGACCCGGGCCGGGCCGCCGGAAGCCCCGCCCGCCGCCGATCTCCAGCGGACCTCCGGCCTCCAGCGCCGGCCGGGCCGCCGCCTCGAGCCACCCCGCCTAATGGCGGTGGTCGACGGTGGTCACCGGGAAGCCGTACAGCTCCGCCATGGCACCGGGCTCCAGCCTTTCCGGCGCCCCGTGGAAGAACAGGCGCCGGTTGAGGCAGGCCAGGGTGCTGACCTCGGTACTGACGACGCCGATGTCATGGGACACCATGATGACCGTCAGCCCCTCCTGCTCCCGCAGCCGCCGCACCAGACCGTAGAACCGCTCCTGGGTGGCCGCATCCACCCCCTCCAGGGGTTCGTCCAGCACCAGAAGCTCCGGGCGGCTGACCAGGGCCCGGGCCAGGAAGACCCGCTGCTGCTGCCCGCCGGAAAGCCGGCCGATGGGCCGGTGGGCTAGGTGCTCCATCCCCACCAGGGCCAGGGCCTCCCGGGGGGAGCGGGGCGGTGGCGGTCCGGCGGGGCTACTGCCGGAGCCGGCCCGGCCACGGCCACCCGCCGCCAGCCCGGTGGCCACCACTTCCTCCACCGTGGCGGGGAAGCCGCCGGCCAGGGCCGCCGGGCGCTGGGGGACGTAGCCCACCCGCCACCACTGGCGAAAGGCGGCGATGTCCTCGCCGAAGAGGCGCACCCGCCCCCGAGTGGGCGCCTGGAGGCCCAGCAGGATGCGCAAGAGGGTGGTCTTCCCCGAACCGTTGGGTCCCACCAGGCCGAGAAACTCGCCCCGCCGCACCACCAGCGACACGTTCTCCAGCACAGGTTCCGTACCGTAGGCGAAATGGATCGCCTCGAGTTCCACCACCACCGGGGCCGCCTCGCCGGCGGGCGCCGGTCCGGACGAACCGGTCCGGGCGGCAGCACCGCGAGCGGAGGCACCCCGCCCGGGCCCCGCCCCCGGGTTCGTCCCGCCGAGGCCTTTGCATGGTGTCGCGGACCGCTCCATATCCGGCATGTCCTGGACCTGCCTTCCGCTACGGGTGCTTCCCGCAGCTCAATCGGAATATTCCTATCCAGTAATAGATGGGCACCAGGCAGCCTGTCAAGGGTTGGTCCTGCTGCCGGGCACGGCACGGTGCGCCGCGACCGGACGAGACCGCCGGCCGTGGCGGCCGGCGGTGGCCCACCCGCGTCTACCGCCTATGTTCTCAGGCCGTTGTCCCTCGGTTTTGACACAACGAAGGTGGCAGGTTAGATTGGAGAAAGGATCAGCTTATTCTGAATATTCCGGACAGCACGCGGCCATGGCCACCTTCCCCGGGCCAGAGTCCAGCCCCGGCGGCATGCCCGCCGGTGTTGCCCCGTGAACCCGGCGGAGGGGCACCGATCGCCGCCTGACCATCATGTCATTTTAGGTAGCAAAGGCAGGGAACCGGAGTGAACCTGCAGCGCGCGGTACAGCGGCTCAGGGAGCGGGGGCTGAAGGTGACGCCCCAGCGGATGGAGATCCTCAAAGCGGTGATGCGGGCGGGGCGTCCCGTCACGGCCCGGGAGGTGACCGATGCCGTTCGCGCCCGCCACCCCCGGGTGAGCGTGGACACCGTCTACCGCAACCTGACCGTGCTGACCCGCTGCGGCTTGATCAGCCCCGTCAACCTGCAGGGACGGGACGGCACCCGCTTCGAGTACCAGGGGGACGACCGCCACCACCACCATTTCGTCTGCGTGGCCTGCGGCCGCTCCTTCTGCGTGGAGTGGTGCCCGACGGCCACCCTGCAGGCCGTGCCGTCCCAGGACCCCGGTTTCCGCGTGCTCGGGCACGCCTTCGAGGTGTACGGCTACTGCAGCCGCTGCCAGAAGGCAGGATGACCTGAGGCAAAGGGCCGGCGGGGAACCGCCCCGGCCCCGGTCCCGAACGGCGCCCGCACCAGTCCCGAGCCGCCCCGGCCCTGAACCGCCCCTGCCCCGCCCGGCTCCGGCCCCGCGCCGGCCCCGAACCGGCCTGGTCCCGCCGGGCAGGCCCGCCGCCCCGAAGCCCCTGTGTTCAACGCCGGATCCCGCGCGGCTCTGGGCCTTTTCCGGCCGGCGGTTCCCGCCCGCTGTTCTCCCTGCCGGATCTCACTCCTCGCCGGGACGGAGCCTTGCCACCACTTCCTCCGCCAGCTGGCGCAACCGGTGGGCCCGCGCCCCGTGGGCGCCTTCCAGATGCCGTTCCAGGTCCCGGGCCA
Source organism: Thermaerobacter sp. PB12/4term (assembly GCF_003403315.2). Lineage (NCBI taxonomy): Bacteria > Bacillati > Bacillota > Clostridia > Eubacteriales > Clostridiales Family XVII. Incertae Sedis > Thermaerobacter > Thermaerobacter sp. PB12/4term. The sequence goes on along the minus strand of NZ_CP048407.1, from coordinate 618,850 downwards.
GGTCGACGATCTCGTGCAGCGGCGCCTGCACCGCATTCCACACGGCGCCGCCGGCACCGCCTCCCCCCGCTGCCACCGCTTCGCGCTCACCGCCGTCCGGGACCCCGGCGGGCTCCTCCTCCCCCTCGGCCTTGCCGGTGCCGCGGGTGCCGGCCGCCGCGCGGCCGGGTTCGGCTCCCGCCCGACCGGCACCGCCCGGGCGGCTATGCCCGTTCAACCTTTTACCGGCCATGGTGCATCCCTCCGTTTTCCTGCCTGCCGTTAGGATGCGCGCCGGAGCCGGCCTAAAAGCCGCGGCGGCGGTGCCAGCGCACCGCCGCCGCTCATGGGGGCCTTCGGGTGGGCAGACCTAGCTCCACATGTCCGGAACCCCGGGTCCCATCAGGTCGGCCAGCCGCCACATGTCAGGGATGCCGGGCCCCATGAGGTCGGCCCGCAGCTCCGCGCCGGGGGACTCGTGCCCGAGCCCGGTCACCGGTCCCGCCGGGCCGCCCAACCCGGCACCCCCAGCGACCGCCCGGCCCGTCAAGCCGGCTCCGGCCACCGCCCACCATGTCAGCCATGTCAACAGGGTTGCCGCCGCCAGCCACCGAACCCTGATCATGTCCTCACCCTCCGGCCACGGTGGGAGTATCGATGTCCAGGATGAGGCAGGGCCGCCTGTCCACGGCGTGCCGGCCCCTCACGGGCGTGAACGCCACGGGCTGCACGGCGCGATCCGGGCCGCCGCCGCATCGCGAAGGGAGGGCCGCCCATGATCGGCGACCGCATCCGTGCCCGGCGCCGCGAGCTGGGCATGACCCAGGAACAGCTGGCCGCCGGACTCTTTGACCGCTCGTACATCAGCCGCATCGAGGCCAACGAGGTGGTGCCGCCGCTGCCGACCCTGCAGCTTCTGGCCGGCCGTCTCGGCAAACCCGTGGCCTACTTCCTGGGCGATGAAGACGCCTTCACCCGCAGCCGGGTGATCCATGACTACGTCCGGCGGGCCCGCCGGTATGCCGGCCGCCGGCGGTACGCCGAGGCCGTGGAGTCCTATCGCCTGGCCCTCGAACTGCTCCAGCACGAGGACGACTCGCCACTCCTTCTGGCGGTGCACGTGGAGCTGGCCTACGCCCTGGCCTCCGGGAATCGACCGGACGACGCCAGCCAGCACCTGTTTGCCGCCCTCCAGCTGCTGCCCCGCGTCCCCCTGGACCGCTGCCCGCCCGGGACGGCCTTCCGTCTCCACTACACCCGGGGCAAGCTGGCCTTCCAGCGGGAGGAACTGGCCGTGGCCGCGGAGGCCTTCCGGCTGGCCGCGGCGGCGGCCACCCGCCCGGCCGACCGGGTCCGTGCCCACGTGGCCCTTGGCAGCACCCTGTTCCGCCAGGGGGCGTACGAGGAGGCTGCCGCTGCCTACGCCGTGGGCCTGCCCGGGGGGCTGGCCGGTGCCGGAGGAACCGGGCCGGCGAGCGCAACCGCGGCTTCCGCCGGGTGTGCCGTGGAGCCCGCCGCCCCGCCGGACTGGACCGGCCCGGCCGGCCCTCCTGCACGGACCGCCCCGCCGCCGGTGGCGCTTCCGGTGCCGGTACCGGTGCGGGGCCTGCCGCGCAGCCTGGTGGCGGCTTGCCATCACGGTCTCGGCTGCTGCTGCTGTGCCCTGGGCCGGCTGGATCTGGCCGCCTACCACCTGGAACGGGCCATCCGCTTGTACCGGGGACGGGACCCCGAACGGCTCCTCCTGGCCCACCACGACCTGGCCCTGGTGCAGATCCGGCAAGGGGCCTTCCGGGCAGGCCGCCGGCGGCTGCTCGACTGCCTGCGGGCTTACCGGCGGGCGGGGCGGACCGACGGGATCGCCAGCGCCCTGACGGACCTGGCCTCCCTGGAACTGGCGACCGGCCGGTACCGGCGGGCCCTGACCCTGGCCCGCGCGGCCCGCAGCCAGGCTCGGAAGGCGTTGCAGGCCCGGCTCTATCTCAGCGCCATGGAGGTGGAGGCGCAGGCCCTGGCGGCGCTCGACCCCGCCACCGCCCGGACCCTGGACGGCGTGGTCCGGGACCTGCGGGCGCTTGGCTAAGGGGCGCCATGCCGCCCGGACCGGGGAACGCAGGCCGCACCGCTTCGGGCGTCCCCGCCGCCACGGCAGGCGTGGCAGCACCATCCGGGCCGCCCCGGCGTATGGTGCGGTAGCGGCCGGCACCCCGGCCGCGCGAAGGGTGAAGATCCCGTGCCCGCGGCCTCGACTACCGCCCCCACGACCGGCCATCCGCCCCGGCAGCCGGACTCGCGCCAGGGCCTGCTGGGAGCAACCCTCGGCCTTCTGGCCGTCGCCCTCTTCAGCCTGACGCTGCCCGCCACCCGGCTGGCTCTCGAGGTCCTGCCGCCGGGGCTGGTGGGACCCGGCCGGGCCGCGGGCGCCGCGGTGCTGGCCGCCCTGGCGGCCGGGATCCTGACGGGCCGGAGTCCCCGCAACCGGCGGAAGGCCCGGAACACCCCGAATCCCGGGGCGGCCCGGCGGTGCCCCGGCGGCCGGAGACCCTGCGGGCCGGTGTGGCCGCCCCGGGACGACTGGCCGGGGGTGCTGCTGGTGGCCTTCGGCACCGTCACCGTATTTCCGTGGTTTTCCACCCTGGCCCTGACCCGCCTTCCGTCCGCCCACGGCGCCGTGCTCCTGGGCCTGCTCCCGCTGCTAACCTCGGGCTTCGCCACGTGGCGGGCCGGGGAGCGCCCGTCGGGCCGCTTCTGGATGGCCGCGCTGGCGGGCAGTGGGGTGGTCACCGGATTTGCGGTCTACATGGGCGCCGGCAAGCCCCGGCCGGCCGACCTCTGGATGCTGGCGGCCATCGTGGCGGCGGCCGCCGGCCACGCCGCAGGCGGCCGCCTGGCCCGCCGCCATAGTGGTTCCTCCCCATCGCCTGGGGGTTGTGGGTGGCCCTGCCCGTCACCCTGGCCGCCACGGCCGCCATGACTGCCCTCCCCGGCGCCGCCGGCGCTGCCGGGCCGGTGGCCGGGCCGCCAGCAGGACCGGTGCCAGGACCGGTGGCGCCCGCAGGTCCGGCTGCGGGCGCCGCCGGCGGGGCCCTCCCTTCCCCCGCACCGGTGCCCTTGGACAAGGTGGTGCTGGCCTGGCTGGCGTGGATGTACATCACCGGGGTGACCCAGCTGGCCGGGTTCGTCCTGTGGTACCGGGCCATGGCCCTGGCCGGCGTGGCCCGCACCAGCCAGCTCCAGCTGCTGCAGCCCTTCCTGACCCTGCTGGCCGCCAGGGTGGGCCTGGGTGAGCCGGTGGGCGGCATCACGGTGCTGGCGGCCCTCGCGGTGGCGGCCGTGGTGGCCGTGGGCCGCCGCGCCCCGGTGGACCTGGTGCCCGGCCCCGCTGCGCAGGGAGAGGCGCGCCTTCTGGCGAAGGGTTAAACTGCATTAAACTGCATTCATGTCTTGGCGGTTTGCAACGGGTTCGCAAGCCGGCCGGTGGTGCACGCTCGCCGGCCGCACACCAGCGCACACCACGCCAGGAGGCGCAGCGATGGAAGCCATCGAACCGGCCCGCGTCCAGCGGGCTTTGCAAGCTTTTGTGGGAGCACCGGTCTACCTGCACCTGGAGACGACCCACGGGGCCTACACCCGGGGCGGATTCGGTGCCTTCGCCCGCAACGTGCAGGTCAAGCTGGAGGACGCCGCTCTGCGCGGCGCCGGCCCCTTCCGGGCCGGGCTGCGGGTGGACGGCGGGTGGGTCTACGCCGAGGGGCTGACCCACTGGCAGGAAGAACCGGGGCGGCTGATCCTGGAGGGGCACGACGACGAGGGACGGCTGACGGTGGTCCTGGAACTGAGCCGGAGCCCGTTCCCCCTGGCCACCCCCGGGGATGCCGTCCCCGCCAGTGCCGTCCCCGCCGGTGAAGGGGCGGTGGAACCGGCTTCCCCTACCGCCCCGGAGGGGGTGCCGGCGGGCCGCACCGTCCCTGCGGGCCGGAGCGCACCGGAGGCACCGTCTGCAAGGGATGGCGGTGCCACCATCGCCGCCGGCCCGCCGGCCGAACCGGTGCCCGAACCGGTCCCGGCCCCCTGGGACCGGCATCTGGTGGTGGTCCTGGCCCATCCTGACGACGAGTCCTTCGGTGCCGCGGGCACCATGGCCCTGGCCGTGAGGCAGCGCATCCCCGTGACCATGGTCTCGGTCACCGCCGGGCAGATGGGCCGCCGGGTCGGCCAGCCGCCCCTGGCCACGCGGGAAGGGCTGGGGCCCCTGCGCATCGGCGAGCTGCGGCAGGCCATGGCCGCCGTGGGCGTCGGCGACGTCCGGGTCCTGGGGGTCTGGGACAAGACCGTGGAGTTTCAGGACCGCAGCCAGCTGGCCGCCCGGATTCGGGGGATTCTCGAGGAAACGGGCGCGACCACCGTCATCACCTTCCACCCCGAGCTGGGCGGGCACCCCGACCACAACGCCACCGGCGCCGCCACCGTGGAGGCCGTCATGGGCATCCCCCCGGCCCAACGGCCGCGACTGCTGTGCGTGCGCGGCCCGGTGCGCGATGCCGACCCCGGCCTACCCCTGGTCACCGTCCCGGTGGAGGCGGTCCGGCCCCAGAAGGAGGCGGCCTTCCGGGCCCACTGCTCCCAGACCTACGGCTGGGAGGAGCGCATGGAACAGGACCCGGAGATGGCCCGGCGCTTCGCCCGGCTCTTCACCGAAGAGACCTTCTGGGTCTACTGGCCCGGCCCCGCCGGCCGGAAGGGCGGGGAGTCGGCCAGCGCCCAGGGCGATTCCTGAAGGCCCGTCCCTGGCCCCGGCCTCGGACCCTGGTCTCACCTCTCCCGGCAGGAACCGGCCGGGACCCCACAACCCAGTGCTGGCGGCCCCCCACGACGGAAGAACCGGCCGGCCCGTGCCGGCCACCCAGGAAAGCAAGGAGGCGCCCATTGGGCGCCTCCTTGCTCCTCAGCCTCAGGCCTTCGCGGCGGCCACCCGGGTGCCCTCCCGGGTGCCGCCCCCGTCCCGAGCGCTTATCCGCCGCCTTCACGGCCCTGGCGGCCGTCACGGTCCTTACGGCTTGGCCTCACGGTTCACCCGCAGCCACCAGGGTGCCCGCAGCACCTTGCCGCCGCAGTCCAGGACCAGCTCGCCGTCATAGTCGCCACTGGGCAGCCGGTCGCTGCGGCCACCGTCCATGGTCACCGTCAGGGTCGCGGTGGCGCCCGCCGCCAGGGTGACCTGCTCCGCCGACACGGTGACGGCCGGGTCGGCCGCATCCCGCACCACCGTGACCGTGCAGGTCTGGGTGGAGCTGCTGACGTTGTGCAGGGTGATGTCCTGGCGGCCGCTGACCGGCGCGTTGCCGTTGAAGTAGCCGAAGCTCACGCTGACCGGGTCCAGGGTGAGCGGCGTGGCATCGGCCCGGGCCAGATCGATCCGCCCGCCCCCGCGGGCCAGCACGCCGGGATCATACGTGCCCTTCACCGGGTCCTTGACCACGCGGGCGGCCGTGTTGACCAGGGCCGACTTGACGTCGGCCGGCGACCAGCCGGGGTGCAGCTGGAGCAGCAGAGCGGCCGCACCCGCCACATGGGGCGTCGCCATGCTGGTCCCCTGGAACATGGCCCACTGGCCGTGGAAGACCGACGAGTAGATGTTGACCCCGGGCGCAGTGACATCGGGCTTGATCAGATAGGTGTAGGGCGTGGGACCACGGGACGAGAACCCGGCCAGGATGTCGCCAGAGCCGGTGCGGATCTCCGTCTCCACCGTCCCGTCGATGGTCACCGTGGCCTGGGGATCGGCAGCCAGCAGGTCGATCAGGAACTGGCCGTCGGTCATCGACACCATAGCGGCAGGGATGGTGGGCGCCGGCGCCGTCCCGTCGCTCCCCGGGGCGACGGGATCACCCGCCACGTTGTTGATGATCAGCACCCCCGTGGCACCGGCGGCTTCGGCATTGCGCACCTTGGTGGTGAAGGTGCAGCTGCCGCGCTTCACGAGGGCGATCTTGCCCCGCACCTCCGCCCCGTTCACCAGCGGGTAGCAGGCTTCCTCGGGCCGTGCCGAGCCGTCCCGGGCCGGTGCGTAGGGCGAGGTCACCCTGCCGAAGGGGGCGAAGTCGCCCGTGGCGGCGCCGAAGTCACGCCCCCCGGCGCTGACCGGGATGCCGATGTAATGGGCGTTGGTGGTCGCCCCCACGGTGATGGCCCGCGCGGCGCTGCCGGGCGATTCCACCGTCATGTCGCCCGGCCCCGAGTTGCCGGCCGCCACCACCACCACCACGCCGGCGTCCACAGCCGCGTTGACCGCCTCGGCCAGGTAGTCGTGGGGCCCCTGGACGCCGCCGCCCAGGCTCATGTTGACCACGTCGATGCCGTCCCGCACCGCATCTTCCAGGGCGGCCGCGATGTCGTGGCTGAAGGCCGAGCCCCCGTAGGCCACCCAGCCGGCCCCGAAGCCGGGGAACACGTTGTAGTCGTACAATCGGGCCGCCGGTGCGATGCCGCTCAAGGTGTCCCGAACAGGTCCCTCCTGCAGGGTCGTCACGCAGCCGGCGATGGTCCCGGCCACGTGGGTGCCGTGGTCGCTCACCAGCACCTGGGAGGGATCGCCCGCCACGCCGCTGGCGTACACCTTCGACGGGATGTCCTTCTCGTCCACGTCCCCGTCGCCGTCGTAGTCCTTGCACCGGAAGAAGGGGTCCGGTCGATCCCCGAGTCGATGACCCCCACCTTGATGCCCTCGCCCGCGCGGTCCCGGCCCTGGTCCATCTGGCCGTCGCCCAGCTTGGTCCAGAGGGCACCGGCCCCGATCAACCCGGCGCTGACGTTCATGGCGGGCCGGTAGAGCCAGCTCTCGCTCACCCGCTTGACGCCCCGGATCCCCGCCAGCTGGCCCGGATTGTGGCCGTTCAGCTCCACCACCAGGGCGTTGCCCGTCAGGAAGAACTCCCGCACCACCCGGGCCTTGGGGGCGGCCGACCGCATCGCCGCCTTGATCTGCTCGTGCCGGTCGCGCAGGTATTGCACATACGCCTGCACATCCCGGCTGTTGGCGTCCAGCTTCTTGCCCGGGGCAGGCTTGGTGGCCTTCAGCTTGCCGATGCCGCCCGTATACGAAGCGGCCGGCGGGTCGACCAGCTCCACGATGGCGTACCCCGTGCCGCCAACCGCCGGCTGCCCGCCCTCCTCCGTGAAGTCGTGACGGGGATCCGCCGCGACCCCTGCCGCCACGTTGCCGGCCAGGGCCAGGATCAGGAGCCCTGCCAGCAACGCGGGCACGTAACGCCTCCACCGCTCCATGCACATCCCTCCCGGGGACGGTATGGGGCCCGACCCGCCCGCCCGGCCTCGCTGGGCTGGGGGACGATGCGGGGGGTCGTCCACCTCAAGACGTACAAGAGGTGCAAGAACAATTCGGGGCGACCAAGCCAGTTCCTGCCAGGCGGCGCGGAACAGACCGCCCCCGGCGAGCTTGCTCCCGCCCCCGCCGCTGCCGAGCCTGATTGCGCCCCCACCTCCGCCGGGCCTGTCCCGCCTCCGCTTCCGCCGGCCTGCCCCTGCCCCGGCCGAACCTGCTCCAGGCCCCACCTCCGGCGGGCCTGCCCCCGCCCCCGCCACCGCCGAGCTTGCTCTCGCCCGTCTCCAGGCGGGCCCGCCGCAGGTCCGCGGCGCAGTGGAGGCGACGCCTCGGACACTTTGAATACCATTTTTCACCTTGCACAAGACCGCAGCATTCTTATAATATTGGGGATACAAATCCAATCTGGCAGGCCGAAGCCCCCTCCGGGGGCGCGGGGGAACCGTCTTTGGGGCGAATTCCCGGCCGCCGCGGCCCGGCCAGCGTTGGAACCCCTGCCCAAGCTGCACGGCGCCGGCTGAACGGCGCCAGGCGGCGGGCGGTAGGGTCCACCGCGCGGGCCACCGCGGCGACTCCGGGATAGGGCAGCCCGGCCCGAGCCCGCCAGCTAACCCCGTAGGCACGCGGGCGTTGGCATGCACGCCACTTCCTGCCTGCTCTTTCCCCCTTGCGGCGGGGTTCCACCACCCCGGAAACACCCGTCGTGTTCCTTCCCCCGCGTCCCCGCGGCCTGCCGCGGAGGGAGGTCGTTGCGTGAAAACCGCGGCATGGCGGGCGGCGGACGGCCGCCGGCGCGCCCCGCGGGTCCGAACGTGGGCCCTGTCCCTGTTGACCCTGGTCCTGCTTCTCTTCACTGCAGCGTGCGGCAACGGCGCCCGCGGCAGCGGCAACACCGGTGACGCCCCACCGGCCGCCGGGGACGGCAACGGCGGGGGCGCCGCTGCCGGCGACAAGCCCACCCTGGTCTTCGGCGACTTCAGCTGGGACAGCGTGCAGGTGCACAACCGCATCGCGGGCTTCATCATCGAGCACGGCTACGGCTACCCCGTGGACTACAAGTTTGGCGACACCATCCCGATCCTCCAGGGCCTGCAGGACGGCAGCGTCCACATCACCATGGAGATGTGGCCGGACAACATCCGGGAAGCCTGGCAGAAGGCCCTGGATTCGGGCAAGGTGCTGGACCTGGGCCAGAACTACCCCGAGTCCCCCCAGGGCTGGTACGTGCCCGCGTATGTCATCAAAGGCGACCCCGAGCGCGGCATCGAGCCCATGGCCCCGGATCTGCGCTCGGTGCAGGAGCTGGAGCGCTACTGGCAGCTCTTCGAGGATCCCTCCGAGCCCGGCAAGGGCCGGTTCTACAACTGCCCGACGGGCTGGGTCTGCTCGGACATCAACGCCCAGAAGCTCAAGGGCTACGGCCTGGACGACCACTTCACCGCCTTCAACCCCGGTTCGGAAGCGGGTCTCAACACGTCCATCACCACCGCCTACCGGCAGGGCAAGCCGTGGGTGGGCTACTACTGGGAGCCCACCTGGATCACCGGCAAGTACGAGCTGATCCGGCTGGAAGAACCGGCCTACAGCGAGGAGTGCTGGGACTCCGGCAAGGCCTGTGCCTACCCGCCCAGCCAGGTCCTGGTGGCGGCCAACAGCCGCCTGCAGGACATGGCGCCGGACGTCGTCGAGTTCCTCAAGAAGTACGAGACCACCCTGGACCAGACGGCGGCGGCCCTGGCCTACTTGGAAGAACAGGGCGGCGACCCCGCCGGCGCGGCCCACTGGTTCCTCAAGACCTATCACGACTGGGAACAGTGGGTGCCCGCGGAGGTGCGCCAGCGGGTGAAGCAGGCCCTGGAGGAGGTGAACTGACGTGACGGCATCTCCGACCGGAGGAACGGGCCGGGCGGGCGGCGGGCCCGGCGGCCGGGGGCCGGCCCCATCCCGCCCGGGCGGCGGGTCCGGCAGCCGCGAACCGGAGCCCTCCCGCTCCGACGCCGCGCTGGGAGGCCGGGGGCCCGGACCGGCCCGCCCCGACGCCAGCACCGGCCACCGGGGCCGCGGCCGCCCGGGCCGGGATGAAGCCGCCACCCCGGGCCCCGTGCTGCTGGCCGTCCAGGACCTCTGGAAGATCTTCACCCGCCGGGACAAGGGCATCGATGTCCATGATCCCGAGGCCGTGGCCCGGGCGGAGGCGCGGGGCGCGGTGGTGGCCGTGCGGGAAGCCAGCTTTCGCGTCCGGCGCGGCGAGATCTTCGTGGTGATGGGTCTCTCCGGCAGCGGGAAGTCGACCCTGGTCCGCTGCCTGCTCCGCCTGGTCGAGCCCACGGCGGGCCGCATCCTCTTCGACGGCGAGGACGTCACCGCCATGGACGCCCGCCAGCTTACGGCCTTCCGCCGCACCCGGGTGGCCATGGTCTTCCAGCACTACGGCCTGCTCCCCCACCGTACGGTGCTGGAGAACGTGGCCTTCGGCCTGCGCCTGCGGGGCGAGCCCCGGCCGGTGCAGGTGGAGCGGGCCCGGGAAGCCCTGGCCCGGGTGGGCCTGGAGAAGTGGGCCGGCCGCTACCCGGCAGCCCTGTCGGGCGGCATGCGCCAGCGGGTGGGCATCGCCCGCGCCCTGGCCCGGGACGCCGACCTGCTTCTGATGGACGAACCGTTCAGCGGCCTGGACCCCCTGATCCGGCGGGAGCTGCAGGACGAGCTGCTGCGCCTGCAGGAGGAGCTTCACAAGACCATCGTCTTCATCACCCACGACCTGCAGGAAGCCCTGCGCCTGGGCGACCGGCTGGCCATCATGCGGGCGGGGCGCATCGTCCAGGTCGGGAGGCCGCGAGAGATCATCCAGGATCCTGCCGACGACTACGTCCGCCGGTTCGTCCGGGACGTGCGGGAGGCGGCCGCCCTGGCGGCGGGACCCCTGCGGGCCGCCGTGCCGGATACCCTTCCCGCGACCGCCGGCGAGCCGCGGTGGGCCGCCGGGGAATCCTTCCGGGCCGTGGCAGCCGAACCGGCCGCGGGCGGGCTGGCGGAACCCCTGACGGAGACCCTTCTCTCGCCCACCCTGGAGGCAGGAAAGGCCGGCTGGGGTCCGGGCCGGGGGGGATCGGACCTTGTTCCCTGAAGCGCTGGAATTCCACGTGGCGCCGTGGATCCAGCACGGCCTGGCCTGGCTGGTGGACCGCGGTGGCGGGTTCTTCCACGGCATCTCCGTGGCCATCACCCGCTCGCTGAACACCATCGAAGCCGGCCTTCTGGCCGTGCCCTGGTGGGTATGGATCGGCGGGGTGCTGCTGGCCGGCTGGGCCATCACCCGGCGGCCCCTGACCGCCCTCACCCTGGCGGCCCTGATGCTGGCCATCGGCGCCTTCGGCTACTGGGAGGCGGCCATCGAGACCCTGGCCATGGTGATCGTGGCCGTGGTGCTGGCGGTGGCCATCGGCCTGCCCCTGGGCATCGCCATGGCCGAGTCGCGCCGGGTCCACGCCCTGGTGATTCCCGTCCTGGACGCCATGCAGACCATGCCCAGCTTCGTGTACCTGATCCCGGTGATGATGCTGTTTCAAGCCCTGGGACCGGTCCCCGGGACGCTGGCCACGGTGGTCTACGCCCTGCCGCCCGTGGCGCGGCTGGTCGACCTGGGTATCCGGCAGGTACCCGCCGACGTGCAGGAAGCGGCCCGGGCCTTCGGCGCCACCCGCTGGCAGCTGCTGGCCCAGGTCCGGCTGCCCCTGGCCCTGCCCAGCATCATGGCCGGGATCAACCAGACCACCATGATGGCCCTGGCCATGGTGGTGATCGCCAGCATGGTCGGCGCAGGGGGCGTGGGCGAGGCCGTGATGCGGGCCATCCAGCGGGTCGACCCCGGCGCGGGGTTCGAATCGGGCTTCACCATCGTGGCCCTGGCCATCGTGATGGACCGGCTGTCCCAGGGACTGGCCCGGCGCTGGCAGGTGCCCCGCACCGGCTGAAACGGGCGACGCGCGACTGGCAGGCACCGGAACCCCGGCACGCAACGCGGCGGGCGGGCAACCGGACGGCCGGGGCCCGGCTTCACCCGGCGGCGCAGACCGGCGGCCCAGCAGGCGCGGCGGGAAGGCGGGCCCGCAGGCGCCCGGCCCGGGGACCGCCGGGGCCCGGGCCGGAGAACCAGGAGCCCTCGGACCCCGGGGCGAAGGGGATGAGGGTGACGGGAGCAGCCTCCCGTGAGGCTCCCGTGAGGAAGGAGCGCGGCCTGGGTCATGGGCTGGTACCTGCGCAAGAGCTTCCGCCTGGCCCCCGGAGTGCGGCTCAACCTGTCCCGCTCCGGCCTGGGGCTGTCGGTGGGCACCCGGGGCGCCCGCATCGGCGTCGGCCCCCGAGGAGCTTACCTCCACGCCGGCACCGGCGGGATCTATTACCGCAAGACCCTGGTTCCCCCGGCCCGGCGCCGGGGCCGCCGCCACCGGGAGGAGGAACAGGCCGCTCCCGCCACGGCCGTGCGGTCGTTCCCCGACGGCCGGCTGGACGGCGGGCCGGCCGCCGGCGCCCTGGGCTGCCTTGGCCTGGTGCTGCTCCTGGTGGCCACCGGCGTGCCGTGGCTCTGGCCGCTGGCCCTTGGCACCCTGGCTGCTGCGCTGTTCTTGTCCTGGAGGGATAGGCAGCTGGTGCGCACCTGGCAGCAGGCCGCCGCAGCCTGCCAGGCCGGGCGCTGGGAAGAAGGCCGGCGGCTGTTGGAACCCCTGCTGTCCCGGCATCCCGAGGAGGCCGACCTGTGGCTGCTCTGGGGGCTCAGCCTCTGGCAGGCCGGGCAGGAGGCCGAGGCCGCCGGCGCCCTGCTGCGGATCGATACCTGCCCCGATACCCTGGGCCGGCTGGCCGGGCGCACCCGCACCGCCTGGGAGGTGGAGTTCCGGCCCTGGCCCTTGCGGGTGGAGCTGCCGTCGGCACCGGGCGTCGACCTGTTGCAGGCGTACCTGCTGGCACACACCGGCCGGCATGGGGAAGCCGTGGCCCAGCTGGAGGGCGCCCTGGCCCTGAACCCGGGGTATCATGCCGCCCGGCTGCTCAAGGCCCTGATCCTGGTGGAAGGGCACCGGGGGCGCGGGGCCGCCGGTAGCGGCTCGGCCGGTTCGTCCCCCGGCGCCGGGGCCAGCGACACCCTGCACCAGGCCGTGGCCCTCTTGCAGGACATCCCCCGGGACGATGCCCTCTATCTATGGGCGGTGGCGATCATGGGCCAGGCCTTCCGGGAAGCCGGCCACCCTGACCTGGCGGTGGCCACCCTGCGGACCGCGACGCGCTTCCGGCGCGACCCTGAGGCACTGAAGGCGATCCGCTACCAGCTGGCCCTGGCCTACCGCGACCTGGGCGATCTGCGCCGCGCGCGGGAACAGCTGGCCCGAATCGTCACCGAAGACATCGGCTACCGGGACGCCCGGCAGCTGCTCGAACAATGGGGCGGGCCCGCCGGGGGCGGCCGGGATCCCAGGGCGGGAGGAGGCGGCCAGGGAGGGCGGCCCGCCCCGGCCCGGGTCCCAGGCCGGCAAGTACCGGGCGCAGGCCAGGACGAGCCCGCGTCCCGGGGCAGCTGAACCCGCCAGAGGGCAGCCGGCCCGGAATCCCGAGGAGGTGGTGGCGGTGTCCCTGGTGGTGGTGGCGAACCGCGAGCCCCTCCGGCGGGAGGGCAATAGCTGGGTCCCGGCCGTAGGGGGCCTGGCCACGGCCCTCCTCCCCGTCCTGGAGCGGCGGGGCGGGGCCTGGGTCGCCTGGGGTGAGAAGGACGCCGGCTCCCTGCCCCTTCTCTACTATCCTCCCGCGGCACCCCGCTTCGCCGTGCACCGGCTCTTCCTGCCGCCGCGGGACGTGGCCGGCTCGTACCACGGCATGGCCAACCGCACCCTGTGGCCCCTGGCCCACTACCTGCTGGACCGGGTAGAGATCCGCCGCGACTTCCTCAGCGCCTACCGGTCGACCAACCGCCGTTTCGCCGAGGCCGTGCTCTCCCTGTGGGACGATCCCCATGTCCCCGTCTGGGTGCAGGACTACCACCTGATGCTGGTCCCCGCCCTGCTGCGGGCTGCCCGGCCCCAGGGCCGCATCGGCTTCTTCTGGCACATCCCCTGGCCGCCGCCCGAGGTCTGGCAGGTCTTGCCCTGGCTGGAGGAGCTGCTGGCCGGCGTGCTGGGCGCCGACCTGGTCGGCCTTCACACCGCGGAATACGTGGACAACTTCCTCGCCACGTGCCGCCTGCTGCCCGGTGCCGTGGTGCGGGGCCAGCGGGTGCTCTGGCAGGGGCGGGCCGTACGGGTGGAAGCCCACCCCATCGGCATCGACACCGCCCGGTTCCGCCGGTGGGCCGCCGAGCCCCGCATCCGCGAGCGGGCCGCCCGCCTGCGCCGTGCCGCCGGCGGCCGGTTCGTCCTGTTGGGGGTCGACCGGCTGGATTACACCAAGGGCATTCCGGAACGCCTGGCGGCCTGGGAGCGGCTGCTGGAGCAGCACCCCCAGTGGCGAGGCCAGGCCACCCTGTACCAGATCGCCGTGCCTAGTCGGACGCGCCTGGAGTCCTACCGCCAGCTGAAGCGGCGGGTCGACGAGCAGGTGGGCCGGATCAACGGGGCCTTCATGCAGGACGGGTGGCTTCCCGTCCGCTACCTCTACCGGGCCTTCCCGCCCCAGGAGCTGGCTGCCTTCTACCTGGCCGCCGACGCCGCCCTGGTCACGCCCCTGCGGGACGGCATGAACCTGGTGGCCCAGGAGTACGCCTGGGTGACGGAGAATGGGGTACTGGTGCTGTCGAACCTGGCCGGGGCGGCGGCGGTATTGCCCGAGGCCCTTCGGGTCAATCCCTATGACGTCGACGGGCTGGCCGAGACCCTGCACGGCATCCTGGCGTCGCTGGCGGAGGGGCGTGGCCGGCGGGCCTGGGAGGCGCGGCGGGCCGCGTTGAAGGAGCGGGTGGCCGCCCTGGACGTGCACGGCTGGGCGGCGCGGTTCCTCGCCTCCCTGGAACAGGCGCCGGCGGTGCCCGCGGGCCCGCCCCCGGCTGAGTGCGGCGGCCCCTGAGGCAGCGACGGCGGCCCTCAAGGGCCCCCAGGGCGGCTGCGGCTCCCCGGGCGGCTCCGGATGACGGGCTCGCCCCTCCTGAGGGAGGGCGGCCCCCCAGCCCAGGGCGGCCGTCCCCCGCGCAGGGGCGTCCCTCCCCGTTAGCCAACGTGCCCCGCCGCGGGGGCGCCCCTCCTTGCTGCAGAACCGCCTCTCACGGCGGGAGGCGACGTTCTAGAAAGGAGCCGTTTCCTTTGGCCAGGACTCCGGACCAGGACGCCCCGTTCCACCGGCCGGCAGCCCCGGCGCCGGCCTTAGAGCCCGTGACAGAGCCGGCTACAGAGCCGGTGACAGAACCGACTACAGAGCCCGTGGCTGGGCCGGTTACAGGTCCGGTTCCAGAGCCGGTCCCACGGCCGGTCACAGGGCCGCTTCGGATCCCGCCGGGGACGCCACCGGCCCCTGCCCAGGAAGCGACGATCCCATCACCCCAGGAGCCGGACACGAACCGCCGGCCGGCGGGCGGGCGCGCACCCGTGGTGGTGGCCGGCGGCGGCATCGCCGGGACGGCAGTGGCCTTCGCCCTGCAGCCCCATGGGCCCGTGCTGCTGGTCGACGACGGCGAGTTCCCGGGCCTGGGCGAAACCCGCACGGCCGTGGGGGTACTGAAGGCAGTGGCGGGTCATCCCCTGCTGGACGGGTGGGCCCGCGCCACCTGGGATTTCGCCCTGGCCCAGCACCACCACCCCCGCTCCCCCATCCGCCTGACCTTCGCCGCCCTGGACGGGCGGCCGGATCGCGCCGCCTTCCTGGACCACCTCCTGTTCCTCGACGCCATGCTGCTGCTGGCCCGGCGCAGCGGCCTGCAGCTGCTCACCCGCACCCGGGTGGTGGAACCGGTCCTCCGGGGCGACCGGGTGGTGGGGGTGCGGATCCAACGGCCCGGCGGCCCCTGGGAAGCCATCCCAGCCGCCGCCCTGGTGCTGGCGCCCGGCCCGCGGCCGGACAGCCTGGCCATGGACGGCCTGCCTGGCGGGTTCGCCAGCCGGTTCGTCCGGGTGAAAGACGTGGTGATCCCCTTCCGGCTGCCGGAGGGCAGCCGGGCCGAGCCCGCCGTGTACACCCGGCGCTCCCTCATCTGGCAGTTCGCCCTGGGTCCCGAGCCCCGCACCCTCCTGGCCGCTGCCCGCCTGGAAGGCGACTGGGCGCCCCCCTCCTTCGACCAGCTGGTGGCCCTGGTGGACGATCTGGTGACCCGCTTCGACCTGCCCGGCGAGGCGGAACTGGACCGCACCCGGACCCTGATCGACCTGCGGGGTCCCGGCGGCCTGCCCTTTGCCGGCCCCGTGGCCCCCCTGGGCGGGGCCGAGGGGCTCTTCGTCCTTGCCGGGCTGGGGCTGGAGGGCCTGTCCCTGGCCCTGGGCGCCGCCCGCCAGGTCGCCGCCGCGGTAGCCGCCTACACCGGCCTGGCCCCATCCCCCATGCGGTAAGGGCAGCAGGGGCAGTCAGAGCCCGGTCTCCCCTCCATTTGGGCCGGAGGCACCCGCACCCATCGCCCCCCGGGCGTCCACCGCCGGCCCCGCACCCCACCCCCTCTCCCGCCCGCCCTCGCCCACCTGCCCTTGGGTCTCCCAGCCACCGCCTGCCCGGCATCACAACCGCCGCCCGCCCGACCCTCATAAGGCCGGTCACCCCGCCGAATCCGCTTAGTGAACCGTTCTGGGGGAACGGCGTCAACCACCCACCGCCACCACAACCACCTCCGCACCCAACGGTGGGCACCCGCCCCGACCGGCCGGTCGGTCGAACCGGCCGGCCGGGTGGCTGCACCCCTCCCGGGCCGGGGGCCGGCGCACCCGAACGACCGGCCGCTCCCTCCGGCCGGGCCGCCGCGGACATCCCTCGGGGCGAAACCGGCGGGAGGGCAAGGGCACGGCCGGGACGCGGCCCCCCTCGCCGCCCGTTCTTTCCCCCAGAAGCGGCCCATCCTGCGGGAGAAAGGAGGGTGACAGCGTGGACAACGCCCGCATCGCCGGCCGCGGCCACCGGCCCGCCGTCCCGCCCAGCCCCGGCGCCCCGGGCGGTACCGGCGCCGCCTGCGTTCCCGGCCGGTCGCCGGCTGCCGGCACCGCCGGCGGCCTTTCACCCGGCACGGTGCCCGGCCGCCAGGTTCCCCGGTACCGGTGGCGCCGCCGGTGGCAGCCGGCCCTCCCCGCCCTGGCGCTCCTGCTGGTGATCCTTGCGCTGGTGGCCGCGGGACCTGCCGGTGCCGCCAGCCCCGGGCCCGCCAGCCTGGAAGACCTGCTCGTTCCCGATCGCTACTTCATCGTGACCGCCGACGAGATGGTCGGGCGGGGGGCCAGCGTCATGCCCGTGACGGAACCCGGCGCCGGGCCCTTTGAGGTCATCGTGCGGTTCGAGTCGGCGGAGATCCGCAACCTGGCCCTGACCCAGGATCTCAGCCAGGGCTCGCCCCTGTACCTGCAGATCACCAGCCAGGGAGTGGCCCGGGTGACCGGCACCGCCATGCGCACCGACCTCCTGTCCCTGATCGGCACCATCCCCGGGGCTGCCCGGTCCGCCGACCCCGTCCGGTTCGTGCTGGACCTCTTGGAAAGCGGCGGGCAGGTCACCCTGCGCGTGCGCGACATGGGCATGCGGGCCACCTGGATGCACACCGGCACCGCCGTGCTGCCGGGATCGGTCCTGCGCTTCGTCACGGACCCGGCCGAACTGGCCCAGCGGGACCGCATCCAGCGGGTGGAGCGGCAGGCCGCGGCGTTGCACGGCACGCACCGGGACCTGTACGACCTGCGCCGCGATCGGCAGCGGCAACAGGCCGGCGCGGGGCCCGCCCTGCCGCTGCCTTTGCCGGACCTGCCCTTGCCCCAGCGGCCCGGCCCTGGGATCCCGCCGGCGCCCCTTCCGGACCTGCCGCTGCCCAGGCCGCGGATTCCCACCCCCGATGTGCCCGGCGTGCCGCTGCCGCCTGAGGCCCGGAATCTGGTGCAGTGCCTGGAAGAGGCGCTGGACCGGGATCCGCTGTCCCTCCTGGACCTGGGGGCGCTGCAGCAGGGGGATCTGGAGGCTGCCCTCGAGCCCCTGCGCGGCCTGGATCCCCAGGCCGTGGTGGGTTGCCTTGGGGAGGAACCGGCCCCGGCCCCAGAGGCCGGCTCGCCGGAGGCGCCGGATTCGGGCACGACCCGGCAGGGTTCCATGCCGGCCCTTCCGCTGCCGGTGCAGCCCCAGCTTCCCGGCCTCACGCCGGCCCTGGCCTGTGTGGCCCAGTCCCTGGACCTCTCGGCCGGTGCCCTCCAGCCCCTGGCCGGTGATCCGTCCCTGGCGGCGGCGCAGCTGCTGGGCGGCCTGGTCGAGCACCACCTGGTGGAACCGGAGGAGCTGAGTTTGGTCACCCTGCAGTTGGCCCGGGATTGCGGCCGCTACTGGCCTGACCTGGATCGCCTGGCCACCAGCCTGCCGGGAGGAACCGGCTCACCCGGCCCGGAGGCAGCGGGGCAGGATGGGACCGCCGATACCAGCGGTACCGGTTCAGGAACCACTGCCGGCGACGGCCAGGGCGGCCTGCTGCCGCTGCTGGGAGGCCTTCTGGGTTCGGCGGGGCTGGGTGGACTGCTGCGTAAGGGACCGTGAGGCGCCAGGCGGGGGGAGCCATCCCTGCTGGCTCCCCGCCCCGACAAGAAGCCTGGACGGCAGGACGAGCGGATCAATACGTGGCATCAGGGAGGGGAAGACCCATGCCGTACGCCGTGACCACCGGGACCTTCTCCCGGCGCCGTTTCTGGGTCACCTTCGGCATCTCCATGGCCGTGCTGGGTGCCATGCTGTTTGTCATGATGTCCCAGGGCATCGCCCTGGCCGCCCCGCTGGCGGGAATCGGCGGGGTCATGCTGGAGTTTGACCGGCTGGAAGGCACGGGCTTTCAACTGCTGCCCGTCACCAACGACACCGACAAGGCGGCGGGCGTGCCCATGGCCCGGGCCAAGATCGACCATCTGGTGATCACCAACCTGCACCTGTACAAGGACCTCAACGTGGGCGGCAAGACGGTGCGGGTCTCCATCACCGCCTCGCCGGTGGAGATCAGCGGGCTGGTGCAGGACATGACCTACCAGCAAGCCGGCTCCATCTCCTTCAACCAGCAGACGGTCGACGAGCAACGCGGCAACAGCCCGCTGTCCATGACGGCGCCCGGTGTGGTGATCGAGGACGCCAGGATCGTCGCCCACTACCTGTTCCAGAACAAGGCCAAGCTGCCCGGGATGAAGCTGGAGGTCAAGGTGATCGACTGACCGGCGAGCCACCATCGGCCATCCAGGCGGGCCACCGGTGGAGCCGCCCCTCAACCCCCTGCAAGGGTGCGGGCCGGGGCACCATGCCCCGGCCCGCACCCTTGCGCCCTCCCCGGACAGCGGCGGGCGCCGCCGTCCGCCGGCACCCGCCGCCCCCTGCCCCCACCCGAGGGGCCGGTGCCAGGCCCGGCCGCCCATTTTCAGTCGGCGGCCATGGCCCCCTCCCCGCCAGCCCGCTGCCAGGCCTCAGCCAGCGCCCGGCGGGTGTAGACCCGGGCCAGATGCGCCCGGTACTCGGCGGAGGTCAGGGCGTCCCCGTCCACGTCCACGCCTTCCACCGCCCGCTGGGCGGCCTCCGCCAGAAGCTCCGCCGTGGGGACCCGGCCTGTGAGGTGCTCCTCCACCGCCGAGGCCCGGTAAGCCGCTCCCGTGACCCCGTTCAGGGCCACCCGGACCGCAGCCGCCGCCCCTTCGGGATCCCGGGCCACGGCGGCCGCGACTCCCACCAGGGCAAAGTCGGAAGCCCGGCGGGCCATCTTCAGGTAGCGGTAGCCCCAGCTCCAGCCCTGGTCACCGCCCGCGGCGGCAGGGATGCGGACCGCCGTCACCAGCTCGTCGGGCTGCAGGGCGGTGACGAAGGGACCGAGGAAGAACTCGCCGGCCAGCACGGTCCGGCGGGCGCCGCCGGGGCCGGCGACCTCGATCTCGGCCTCCAGCGCCAGCAGGGCGGCCGGGTAGTCGGCCGCAGGGTCGGCGTGGGCGATGCTGCCGCCCAGGGTGCCTCGGTAGCGCACCTGCATGTCACCGATCACCCCGGCCACCTCGGACAGCAGGGGTGCATGCCGGCGGATGGCGGCGTCGGTCATCACCTGGTGGTGGGTCGTCAGGGCCCCCAGGCGCAGGGTCCCATCGGGTTCCACCGCCACCCCCGCCAGTTCCCGGACCCGGCCCAGGTCGATCAGGACCTGGGGCTGGGCCAGGCGCAGCTTCATGGCGGGCAGCAGGCTGTGCCCGCCCGCCAGCAGCTTGGCCCCGTCACCGTACCGGGCCAGCAGCTGGAACACCTCATCCAGGCTTTCCGGCCGGTGATAGGCGAAGGCGCTGGGGATCACCGCCCCTCCCCCCCTTCCGCGGCGGCCGCCGCTTCCTGGGCCTGCTGAATGGCCCGCCACACCCGCTCGGGCTTGCAGGGCATGTCGATGTGCCGCACGCCGAGGTGCGAGACGGCGTCGACGATGGCGTTGACCACCGCCGGCGTGGCGGCGATGGTGCCCGCCTCCCCGATGCCCTTGACGCCCAGCGGGTTGACCGGCGACGGCGTGCAGGTGAAGTGCGACTCGAAGGACGGGAGCTCCGCCGCCGTCGGCACGGCGTACTCCATCAGCGAGGCGTTGACGGGCTGGCCGTTCTCGTCGTAGACCAGCTCCTCGAACAGCGCCTGGGCGATGCCCTGGGCAATGCCGCCGTGGACCTGGCCCTCGGCCAGCAGCGGGTTGATCACGTTGCCGCAGTCGTCCACGCAGACGTACCGCAGGATCCGGGTGCGGCCGTCCTCGGTGTCCACCTCCACCACGCACACGTGAGTGCCGAAGGGGAAGGTGAAGTTCTCCGGCTGCCAGAAGGCCGTCTCCTCAAGCCCCGGCTCCAGGCCCGGCGGGAAGTTGATGTGGGACGCCAGGTTGGCGGCGGCGGCGATCTGCGTGAACTTCAGAGCCCGCTGGGGCGCCCCCTTGACCCGGAACTCGCCGTCCACGAACTCCAGGTCCTCGGGACTGCACTCCAGCTGGTGCGCCGCGATCAGGGCGGCCTTCTTCTTCACCTTCTGCAGGGCGTGGTAGAGGGCGATGCCGCCCACCGCCGCCGAGCGGCTGCCGTAGGTCCCCAGGCCGATGGGGCCGCGGCCCGTGTCGCCGTGGAGCACCTCCACGTCTTCCGGCGGGATGCCCAGCTCGCTAGCGACGATCTGGGACCAGGCGGTCTCGTGCCCCTGGCCGTGGGCCGACGAGCCCGTGTAGACCGTCACCTTGCCGGTGTGGTGGACCCGCACCTGGGCCGACTCGAACAGGTTGCCCCCGTAGAAGGTCCCCGCCAGGGCCGCCGACGGCGCCAGGCCGCAGGCCTCGATGTAGCTGGAGATCCCGATTCCCAGCTGCAGCCGGTCGCCCCGCCGGCGCCGCTCGGCCTGCTCCCGCTTGAGCTCCTCGTACCCTACGGCCTGCAGCGCCTTGTCCAGGGCGGCGTGATAGTCGCCGGAGTCGTAGGTGATGCCCACCGGGTTGGTGTACGGGAACTCGTCCTTGCGCACGAAGTTCTTGCGCCGCACCTCGGCCGGATCCAGGCCGAGTTCGTCCGCCAGGCGGTCGATGGTCCGCTCCAGGAAGTGGGTGGCCTCGGGCCGGCCGGCGCCCCGGTAGGCGTCGGTGGGCGTCTTGTTGGTGAAGACCCCGGTGATCTTGATGGCGTGGTGCTTGTGGCGGTAGGGTCCGGGCGAGACGATGAGCCCCAGGATGGGGATGTAGGGCGTGTTCAGCTGGTTGTAGGCCCCCAGGTCGCAGATCCAGTGGATCCGCATGCCCAGGATCTCGCCGTCGCGCCGGGCGGCCACCTCCACGTCGATGATGCCCTCGCGGCCGTGGATGGTGGTGACGAAGTTCTCCCGCCGGTCCTCCACCCACTTCACGGGGCGCCGCAGCCGGCGGGCCAGGAAGGGGACGATGACCTCCTCCGGGTAGACGTTGAGCTTGGCCCCGAAGCCGCCCCCGACCTCCGGGGCGATCACCCGCATCTGATGCTCGGGGACGCCCAGGATTCCGCAGAGGTTGATCTTGAGCAGGTGCGGGATCTGGGTGGTGCTCCAGACGGTGAGCTCTCCCGTGGCCGGGTGGCAGTCGGCCACCACAGCCCGGGGCTCCAGGGCCATGGGCACCAGCCGCTGCTGCAGGTGCCGCTGGCGGATCACCACGTCGGCCTCCCGGAACGCGGCCTCCACGTCGCCGCCGGCCGCCTCCCAGGTATAGGCCACGTTGCTGTCGAACTGCTCGTGGACCCGGGGGGCGCCCGGATCCATGGCCTTCTCGGGGTCGACCACGGCCGGCAGCGGCTCATAGTCGACCTCCACCAGGGCCGCGGCGTCCCGGGCCGCCGCCCGGGTCTCCGCCACCACCACGGCCACCCCCTCGCCCACGTGGCGCACCACGTCGACGGCCAGGGGCCAGTGGGGCGGGTTCTTCAGCCCCTCGTACAGCCACGCGCAGGGCAGGGGCGCCTGCAAGCCCTGCTTCAGCTCCTCGCCCGTCAGCACCGCCACCACACCCGGTGCCGAGCGGGCCGCGGCGGTGTGGATCCCCCGGATCCGGGCATGGGCATGGGGGCTGCGCACCACGGCCACGTGGACCATACCGGGCAGCTTGATGTCGTCGGTGTAGGTGCCCGAGCCCGTGATCAAGCGGGGGTCTTCCTTGCGCTTGAGCCGCGCGCCAATGCCTGCAACCGGCACCATCTTCACCCCCCTCGCCGGCGGCCGGGATCAGTCGGCGGCCGCGCTGCGCTGTTCCTGCAACCGGCGGGCGGCGTACTGCACCGCCCGGACGATGTTCTGGTAGCCCGTGCAGCGGCAGAGGACGCCCTCGAGCCCGCGACGGATCTCCTCCTCCGTAGGGTTGGGGTTCACCTCCAACAGGTGCGCCGCGGCCATGATCATGCCGGGCGTGCAGAAGCCGCACTGCAAGCCGTGCTGCTCCCAGAACCCCTCCTGGACGGGGTGGAGCCGGCCGTCCCGAGCCAGGCCTTCGATGGTCACCACCTCGGCGCCGTCGGCCTGCACCGCCAGCACGGTGCAGGACTTGACCGCCTGGCCGTTCAGGTGGACCGTACAGGCCCCGCAGTTCGACGTGTCGCAGCCGACGTGGGTGCCGGTCAGGCCCAGTTCCTCCCGCAGGAAGTGGACCAGGAGGGTGCGGGGTTCCACCTCCCGCGTGTAGGTGCGGCCGTTGACCGTCACGGTGACCGTCACCCGCTGGCCGGCCGCTTCCTGGCCGGTCGCTGCCATGACGCCGCCCGACCTCCTTTCACGGGCCCGCGCCCGCTATGGCATTCCGGCTCCCGGCACCGGCACGGGGAACCGGGACCGAAGCTGGGGGATGGGTGCCGTACCACGGCACCTGCGGCTCTCGGGGTAGCCGGTGCGTGCCGCCCGGCTTGGGGGCGGGCCGGTGCGGGGACGAACCGGCCCCCTGCCGTGCCTGGCCCCGCCGGCCACCGCGGCAGGAGACCGGCGGAAGGGCGAAAAGTGGCGCGATGGGTGCTGGCGAGTGGCTGGAACCGCGATGCATCCCCCGTTAGGCAATGGAATACGGCGGACAGGTTCCAACTCCTGCCGGACCCCGAGGGGGCCCCGGGGCGCTCCCCCCGGGTCAGCCCCCTTGCGGAAGCGCGGGCAGCCGGTGACGGGGGCGGGCGGTCATGGGTCGCCGTCGCCTGCGCGCGGGAAAGGGTGGGGTCGTCAGGCGGGCTGGTACAATGGCGGTATGAACGGTTCCCAGCCGCAACCCGTGACGGCGTCCGCGGCAGCCGCCGTACCCCCCTGCGATCCCGTCGCGGCGGCGGGGGACGCGGCCGCCGCCATCGCCCGCATCAACCAGGACATCGTCGCTTGCCGGCGCTGCCCCCGTCTGGTGGCCTACACGGCCCAGGTGGCCCGGACCCGGCGCCGGGCCTACCGGGACTGGGACTACTGGGGCCGGCCTGTGCCCGGCTTCGGCGACCCCCAGGCCCGGCTGCTGGTGGTGGGCCTGGCCCCGGCCGCCCACGGCGCCAACCGCACCGGCCGCATGTTCACTGGCGATTCGTCGGGCGACTGGCTCTACCGCGCCCTGTACCGGGCCGGCTTTGCCAGCCAGCCCACTGCCACCCACCGGGACGACGGCCTGCGGCTCCACGGCGCCTATATCACCGCGGCCTGCCGCTGCGCTCCCCCGGACAACAAGCCTTCCCGGGAGGAGCTGGCCGCCTGCAGCGCCTTCCTCCGCAGGGAGCTGGACGTTCTCTGGCCCGGGGTCCGGGTCATCGTGTGCCTGGGACAGATCGCCTTCGATGCCGTGCTGCGGCAGGTCCGGGAACGCGGCCTGGACTGGCCTGTGGAGGTTCCACCCGGAGCCGGTGCCCTGGCCGGGACGAACCGGCCCCGGCCGGTGCGGCCCCGCTTCCGGCACGGGGGCGAGTACCGCTGGCCGGCGCCTTCCCGGGTCCCGGCTGCCGGGGACCCAGCGACCCCTGGGGAGCGTTCCCCGCTCCCCCTGCCCGTGCTCCTGGCCAGCTACCACCCCAGCCGCCAGAACACCCAGACCGGCCGGTTGACGGAAGCCATGTTCGATGCCATCTTCCGCCGGGCCCGGGAGCTGGTGGACGGCGGGTCCCTCCCGGCCGCCCCCGCCCCGGCCGGGCCGGGCGAAAGCCGGAGGGAAGGCGCATGACGCCCGGGACCATGCAGCGCGGCCCGTTCAACGCCATCACCGACGTGGCCGGCGTCCGGGTGGGCCACGCCACGGTGATCCGCGGCGAGGGCCCCTTGCGGGCGGGCCAGGGGCCGGTGCGCACGGGCGTCACCGTGATCCTGCCGCCCGGCGACCTGCGCTCCATCTACGACGGCAAGTTCACGGCCGCCGCCCACGTGATCAACGGCTTCGGCAAGGCCCTGGGCCTAGCCCAGGTCACCGAGCTGGGCCGGCTGGAGACACCCATTCTCCTGACCGGCACCCTTTCCATCTGGCGGGCTGCCGACGCCCTGCTGGATCACATCCTGGCGGCCCACCCTGCCATCGGCATCACGGCCCCCACGGTCAACGTGGTGGCGGGCGAGTGCAATGACGGCTGGCTGAACGACATCCGCGGCCGCCATGTGGGGCCGGCGGAGGTGGCCGCGGCGCTGGCGGCGGCTGCCGGCGGCCCAGTGGCGGAAGGCAGCGTGGGCGCGGGGACGGGCATGGTCTGTTACGGCTTCAAGGGAGGAATCGGCAGCGCCTCCCGGACGTGGCAGGCCGCCCTGCCCGATGCCGGTGAGGTGACGGTCACCCTCGGCGGTCTGGTGCTGGCCAACTTCGGCCGCCGCCGCGATCTCACCATCGCCGGGGTCCCCGTGGGCCGCCTGCTGGCCGGCCCAGACGAACCGGCTGCCCGGCCCCAGCCGGGCGGCCAGGCTGCCCGGCCGGAGCCCGCCGGGCGACCTGGGCCTGAGGCCGGCGAGGGGGGCTCGGTGGTGGTGATCCTGGCCACCGACGCGCCCTTGAGCTCGCGCCAGCTGGGCCGCATCGCCCGGCGGGCCGCCGCGGGCCTGGCCCGGACGGGCACCGTCTACTGGCACGGCAGCGGCGATTTCGTGCTGGCCTTCAGCACGGCCCGCCGCTACCCGCCCTACCTGCCCGACGAGGGCGCTTACCTCAACCCCTTCTTTGAGGCCGCCGCCGCCGTCACGGAGGAGGCGGTGATCCGGGCCCTGGTGGCGGCCCGGCCGGTCACGGGACGCGACGGCCACCGGGTACCGGCCCTGCACGTCGACCAGGTGCGCCGCCTTCTGGAAGAACGCGGCATCGCCTGGGACTACGGCCCCGAGCCGGAGGGTGCCTAGGGGCATCCCACCGCCGGCCCGCCTCCAGACCAATCCGCCGCCCCCGGCGGCACGGTCGCCTTCTCTCCGGCCCCTCCAGCGGCCGCGGTGGTGCCGTCCGGGGGGGCCGCTGGGGCCGCCGCCGCCCCCGGCCGGGCCCCCGCCCCGGCCATCCGCCGCACCAGCACCGCGTACATCCCCACCACCGGCAACAGGAAGGCGGCGCTGGCCACCAGGCCGGCTTCCACGGCGATGGCTGCCGCGATGCCGCCCAGGACGGGACCGCCGATGATCTCGCCGAAGGAGTGAAACTGCTCCACCATCGACAGCACGGTGGCCCGGGCCCGGGGATCGAGGCCCTGGTTGACCCAGGCCACCTGCAGGGGATCGTAGGTTTCGCGCAGCAGGGCGGTGAGCCAGTAAAAGCCGGTGGCCGCGGCCAGGGACCCGGCCAGGCCGAAGCCGGCCACACTGGGCACCAGCAGCATGCTGATGGCCAGAAGCATCCGCCCCACCCTGGCAGGGTCGCCCACCCCCCGCCGGCGGACGACCTCCGCAGCAGCCATGCTCAGCAGCATGGCCCCGGCGGTCAGCAAGCCGATCCAAACCACCGCCCCGGTGCCCGCCGGGCCCGCCGCCCCGCCCGCCGCGCCCCCCAGCTGGGGGAAGCGGGTCAATAGGTGCAGTTGCCAGAGACGGTCGAATCCCTCGCTGGCCAGCCCGTAGAAGATCCCGATGGCCAGTAGCAGCCGCAGGCCGGGCCGGCCCTGCACAGCCCGCCACCCGTGCCGCCAGGTCCCCCCCACCCCCTGCCAGAGGGAGTCGCCCGGTCGCCACCGGGGCCGGTACCCCCGTTCGAACATCACCAGAGCCAGCACCAGGGCCAGCACCCACATGCCGGCCCCAGCCACCCGCAGGGGCAGGTTCAGCCGCAGGCTGCCCCGTGCCACGCTGGCACCAATGCCCAGCAGCGTGGCCGCCTGGGCGGCCTGGGCACCGCGCACGTACAGGTAGCGGGCTCGTTCCTCCCCCACCTCGTCGGCGATCCAGGCGGCGTCGGCGCCGCTCGTGAAGGTGTAGCCCAGTCCCCAGAGTACCTGGCCCAGCATGATGGCCGGCAGGGCGGGCACCGCCCCTTCCACCAGCAGGCCGGCCCCGATGGTGGCCAGGCCCAGGAGGACCGAGGCTCGGCGCCCGTAGAGGTCGGCGACCACGCCCGTGGGCACCTCGCAGAGGGTGACGGTGATCTCCAGGACGGTGCCCACCAGTGCCAGTTCCAGGGGCCCCAGACCGGCCTGCTGGATGCGATAGAGGGCGGCCACGGTGTGGGCCGTGGTGAGAAGGAAGGCCATGCCGAAGCGATACGCCACGTACACCGATGCCGGATCGCCCCCCACGGACGGGAGGGGAGGCCGGCGATCACGCCGCCACCATTCCATGGGCCCACCCCGGTCCGGCGCCGGGTGGGACCTTCCGGGCCGGTCCCCAGGGAGGAGCGGCCCGCGCCGCCCCGCCGGCGCCCCGCAATGCCAGTGCCCCCATCATAGAGGGGCATCGGGCCGACGTCACGGGGCCGGGGAGACCTCCCCGCCTGCAACCGCGCCCGGGCCCCCTTCTCCCGCGCCGCCTCCAACGGCCAGGCCCTGTCCTGGGCTCCCCGGTCCTGCGAACCCGTCCCGTGCCGCCTGCTCTGCCGCAGCGGCCAGGATGGCCCGGGCTTCCGCCAGCTGCCGCTCCACCGCCTGGCGGGCCGTGCCGCCGTACAGCTTCCGGGCTTCCACCACCGCCCGCGGTGAAAGCCGCCCCAGGGCCTCAGGGCCGAACAGGGGGCTGTGGGCCCGCAGGTCGTCCAGGGTTAGTTCCTGCAGCCGCCGGCCGGCCCGGATGCAGTGCAGCACCAGCTCGCCCACGATGCGGTGGGCCTCGCGGAAGGGGACGCCGCGTTCGACCAGGTGGTCCGCCAGGTCGGTGGCGGCGGAGAAGTCCCGCTCCAGGGCGGCTGCCATGCGGTCTGCCCTCACCCTCATGGTGCGGATCATCCCGGCGCAGAGGGGCAGGGCGGCCTCCAGGGTATCCAGGGCATCGAAGACTCCGGCCTTGTCTTCCTGCAGGTCCCGGTTGTAGCTCAGGGGCAGGCCCTTGAGCACCGTCAGCAGGCCCACCAGGGCGCCGTAGACCCGGCCGGTCTTGCCGCGGATCAGCTCGGCCACGTCGGGGTTCTTCTTCTGGGGCATGATGCTGGAGCCGGTGCAGTAGGCGTCGTCCAGCTCGATGAAGCCGAACTCCTCCGACGACCACAGCACCAGCTCCTCGCACAGCCGGGAGAGGTGCATCATCAGGATGCTGGCCGCCGCCAGGAACTCCAGCAGGTAGTCGCGGTCGCTGACGGCGTCGATGCTGTTGGGGTAGACCCGGCCGAACCCCAGCTCCCGGGCCACCTGCTCCCGGTCCAGGGGGAAGCCCGTGCCCGCCAGGGCGGCGGCCCCCAGGGGGCACCAGTCCGCCCGCCGGCGGGCATCGGCCAGCCGCCCCGCGTCCCGCTCCAGCATCCAGAAATAGGCCAGGAGGTGGTGGCTGAAGAGCACCGGCTGGGCCCGCTGCAGGTGGGTGTAGCCGGGCATGATCACGTCCAGGTGCGCCTCGGCCTTCTCCACCAGCGCCTGCTGCAGTTCCCGCACCGCGGCGATCAGCCGCTCGATGGCCTCCTTCATGTACAGGTGCATGTCGGTGGCCACCTGGTCGTTGCGGCTGCGGCCCGTGTGGAGCTTGCCGGCCAGCGGGCCGACCACCCGCCCAAGCAGGTGCTCCACGTTCATGTGGACGTCCTCCAGGGCCGGGTCCAGCCGGAACTCCCCGCTGGCCAGGCGGCGGCGCACCTCCTCCAGGCCCTCCACCAGGGTCCGGGCCTCGTCGCGCGCCAGCACGCCGCACGCACCGAGCATGCGGGCGTGGGCCTGGCTGGCGCGGATGTCCACGTCCACGAGCCGTGCGTCCACGTCGATGGAGGCCGTGAAGGCCTCCACCGCCCGGTGGGTGGAAGCGGTGAACCGCCCGCCCCAGGGCTTGGCGTTGGGATGAAGGTTGCGCGCCGGTTCGTCCGGACTCGGCACCCTGCGCTTCCTCCTCCGGAACAGGCCGTTGGTCCAGCCTCAGGATTCTGTGAGGAACCTCCAACACGCCGTCGACCAACGACAGGGAACTCCGGCAACGAGAGGCGACTCCCGCGACCCGGCTCACGCTGGCGGCGGGGCAGCAGAAGTCCTCACGGGCCCGGCGGGGCGCCGACCCGGTCAGGACGGACGCGCGCCGGTGGCCAGCGACGCGCCGGCGGCGCCGCCCGCGTCCCCTGCCGCTGCCGGCACCACCGCGTCCCCGGTACGGATGACGCCCCCGGTGAGGATGCGGGCACGCAGGCCGCCGCGGTGCACCAAGGCCTCCCGCACCCCGGGCTGGGTGAGCCTTTCCAGGTAGCCGCAGGGCTCACACAACCGGATGCCCTGCACCCGCACCTCACCGACCAAGAACTCCTTTCCCACCAGGTGGTTGAGGGGCACGCCGCGGGTCACCACGTTGCGCCGGGCCGCGGCCGGGTGGATCCGGATCCCCGCCTCCCGCTCCAGGGCCTCGATGGACTCCAGCTCGATCAAGGTGAGCTCGTAGTCGGGACCCGGCTTCCAGAAGGTCCCGCTCCCCAGGTAGTACCGGTCGCCCTCCAGGCCTCGCCCCGGCACCGCCCGCACCTCGGGCACCGTGACCACCGGCGCCCCCGCCGCGGGGGCGATGCACAGGTAGGCGACGCTCCCCCGCCACATCCGCCTTCCCACTCCCTTCCGGGACACCTTAACCGGCACGGGATTCGACCGCCGCAGAGGCCTCCCTGCCTGCCGGTGCGGCCTCCCCGGTGGTTCCGGTCGGCCCGGCCGCGTCGACCGGTTCGCCCGCCGCCGGGCCGGCGCCGGCATGGACCGCGGCATGCACCCGGGTGGGCAGCCCCCAGAGCTGGATGAACCCCACCGCCGCCTGGTGGTCGAACCGGTCGCCGGGCGAGTAGGTGGCCAGCTCGTGGCGGTAGAGGGAGACCGGCGACCGCCGTCCCACCACCGTCGCCGTGCCGCGGTAGAGCTTGACCCGGACCTCGCCCGTCACGTGCTTCTGGGTCTCGGCCACGAAGGCGTCGAGCGCCTGCTTGAAGGGCGAGAACCACAGGCCGTTGTAGATCACCTGGGCCACCTGCTGCTCTATCACCGGCTTGAAGTGGAGCACCTCCCGGGGCAGGCACATGGCCTCCAGGGCCCGGTGGGCCTCCACCAGCACCACCGCCGCCGGGGCCTCGTACACCTCCCGGGACTTGATGCCCACCAGCCGGTCCTCGATCATGTCGATCCGGCCCACGCCGTGCCGGCCCGCCACCTGGTTCAGCCGCTCGATGAGCTGGACCAGCCCCAGGGGCTCGCCGTTCAGGGCCACGGGGACGCCGGCCTCGAAGGTCAGGGTGACGTACTCGGGCTCGGCCGGCGCCTGCTCCGGCGCCACGGTCATGGCGTAGGCCTCTTCGGGCGGCTCGGCCCAGGGGTCTTCCAGGACCCCCGCCTCGCAGCTGCGGCCCCACAGGTTGGCGTCGATGGAGAAGGGGTTCTCCTCGGTCACCGGGATGGGGATGCCGTGCCGGCGGGCGTAGGCGATCTCCTCGTCCCGGGACCAGGCCCACTCCCGCACCGGGGCCACCACCTTCAGGTCGGGCGCCAGGGCCGCCACGGAGACGTCGAAGCGCACCTGGTCGTTGCCCTTGCCGGTGCAGCCGTGGGCCACGGCGGTGGCGCCGTACTGCCGGGCGGTCTCCACCAGCAGCTGGGCGATCAGGGGCCGCGAGAGGGCGGCCGACAAGGGGTACCGCCCCTGGTAGAGGGCATTGGCCTGGAGGGCCGGCAGCACGAAGTCCCGGGCGAAGCGTTCCCGGGCGTCGACCACCACCGCCTCCACGGCCCCCACCTGCAGCGCCTTCTGCCGGATGAAGTCCAGGTCCTTGCCCTCGCCCACGTCGGCCGAGAGGGCGATCACGTCATAGCCGTAGGTTTCCTTGAGCCAGGGAATGGCCACGGAGGTGTCCAGGCCCCCCGAGTAGGCCAGCACGATCTTCTCCGCCACGGCGGCGTCCCTCCATCCCGTCCCGTCAGGCCAGAAGAGCCAGCAGAATGGCCTTCTGCGCGTGCAGCCGGTTTTCCGCCTGGTCCCACACCACCGAATGGGGGCCGTCCAGCACGCCGGAAGTCACTTCCTCCCCCCGGTGGGCCGGCAGGCAGTGCATGAAGATGAAATCCGGGGCCGCGTGGGCCACCAGCTGGGCGTTCACCTGGTACGGGGCGAACGCCCGGCGGCGATCCTCCTCCTCGCCTTCCTGCCCCATGCTGGTCCAGACGTCGGTGTACACCACGTCGGCGCCCTGGACGGCGGCCACCGGGTCGTGGCCCACCTCCACCGTGGCGCCCGTGCCCCGGGCCAGGCTGGCGGCCAGGGCCAGGATCTCCGGGTGGGGCTCGTACCCCGGCGGGCAGGCCAGCCGCAGGTGCAGGCCCAGCAGGGCCGCGCCCAGCAGCCAGGTGTGGGCCACGTTGTTGCTGTCGCCGACGTACGCCACCCGGATCCCCCGCAGCCGGCCCTTGTGCTCGCGGATGGTGAGCAGGTCGGCCATGACCTGGCAGGGGTGGTAGAGGTCCGTCAGGCCGTTGATCACGGGGATGGTGGCCGCCGCGGCCAGTTCCTCCACGGTGGCGTGGGAGTAGGCCCGCACCATCAGGGCATCGACATAGCGGGACAGCACCCGGGCGGTGTCGGCCAGGGTCTCGCCGCGGCTCAGCTGGAGTTCCCGCGGGCTCAGGTTGAGCACGCGGCCGCCCAGCTGCTGCATTCCCACCTCGAAGGAGACCCGGGTGCGGGTGGAGGGCTTTTCGAAGATCATGGCCAGGGTCTTGCCGTAGAGGGGTTCACCGCCCCGGCCCGCCTGCCAGTCCTGCTTGAGGGCGGCCGCCAGGTCCAAGAGGCCCACCAGCTCGTCGGGGGTGAAATCACCCAGCGTCAGGAAGTCCCGCCCGGCCAGGGCGGGCAAAGGCTGGGGCGTGCCCGGCGCCGGCATGGCCAGCGGTCCGGCTCCTCCTGCCTTCGTCCACGGGTTCACCGCGCTCCCTCCCGTCTCCGTCCAGACCTGGGCCCATGGGGCCCCTCCTCAGGCCGTCGCCCGGGTCACCCGGGCCAGGGCCCGCTCCAGTCGCTCCACCGCCTGGTCCAGCTCATCCACCGTGATGGTCAGGGGCGGGAGGAACCGGACCACCCGGCCGCCTGCCACGGTCACCAGCAGGCCCTCGGCGAAGCAGGCCTCCACCACCGGGGCTGCCGGGCCGTCCAGCACCAGGCCCAGCATCAGGCCCCGGCCCCTGACCTCGCGGCAGCCGGGGTAGCGCCGCGCCAGCTGGGCCAGGCGGGTGCGGAGGTACTCCCCCAGGCCTGCAGCCCGGGCCGGCAGGTTCTCCCGCTCCAGCACGTCCAGGGTGGCCAGGGCGGCGGTGGCCGCCAGGGGGTTACCCCCGAAGGTCGACGCATGGGTCCCCGGTCCCAGAAGCTCGGCCAGCCGCCCGCTGGCCAGCATGGCCCCGATGGGCACGCCGTTGGCCAGCGCCTTGGCCAGGGTGACCACGTCGGGCCGGACCCCCTCCCCCTGCATGGCCAGGAAGGTGCCCGTGCGGCCGCAGCCCGTCTGGACCTCGTCGGCGATCAGGAGCAGCCCGTGGCGGTCGCACAGCTCCCGCAGCCCCGCCAAAAACCCGGGAGCCGGGGGCACCACGCCGCCCTCCCCCTGGATGGGTTCCACCAGGATGGCGCAGGTTCGGGGCGTGATGGCGGCCGCCACCGCCTCCAGGTCGTTGAAGGGAACGTGGCGAAAGCCGCCGGGCAGGGGGCCGAACCCCTCGTGGTAGTGGGGCTGGCCGGTGGCCGCCAGGGCGCCCAGGGTACGGCCGTGGAAGCTGCCGCTGAAGGCGATGATCTCCGGGCCTTCGCCGCCCTCGCCCGCCGCGGCGGGTCCCGCTCCCGAAGCCGCGGCGGGGGCACCGCCCCGGCCGCCGCCCCGGCGTAACCACCCGTACCTCCGGGCCAGCTTGATGGCCGCCTCGTTGGCCTCGGCCCCGCTGTTGGCGAAGAAGGCGCAATCCAGGCCCGTGAGCCGGGCCAGGCGCCGGGCCAGTTCTTCCTGCTGGGGAATCCGGTACAGGTTGGAGCAGTGCAAGAGCTGCCCGGCCTGGTGCCGGATGGCCTCGGTCACCGCGGGGTGGGCGTGCCCCAGCACGGTGACGCCGATGCCGCTGGTGCAGTCGAGCCAGGCCCGGTCCTCCTGGTCATAGAGCCACGCTCCCTGGCCGCGGGCGAAGGCCACGGGCAGCCGCCGGTAGTTGGGGAAGAGATGCGACCCCGGCTCGGATCCCGCCGGTACCGCCTCCGGTGGCACCGCCGCCGGGGTCGCCGGCAGCGCCCCCGGTGCCGCCCCCGCAGCTGTCGCTGCCGCTCCGGCGGCTGCCCCTGGTGCCGCCCCCGCGGCCCGCTCCGCGCCCGCCGCGCCCGCTTCCTCCACCGTCATGCTCCCCGCTCCTCCCCCTGGGCCACCACCATGGTCCCGACCCCCTCGCTGGTGAAGAGCTCCACCAGCAGGGCGTGGGGCCGCCGGCCGTCGATGATGTGCACGCTGCCCGCACCCGCCGCCAGGGCCCGCAGCCCTGCCTGCACCTTGGGCACCATGCCGCCGCGGATCTCCCCGCGGGCGATGAGCTCCCGGGCGGTGGCGGCGTCTAGGCTGGAGAGGGTTTCCGGCCGGCCGTCCCCGTCCCGGTCGGCCATCACCCCCGGCACGTCGGTCAGGAAGACCAGCTTTTCCGCGCCCAGGGCTCCCGCCACCGCCGCGGCGGCGTCGTCGGCGTTGACGTTGTACCGCACGCCTCCCTCCCCCACCGCCAGGGGCGCGATCACCGGGACGAACCCGGCCCCCAGCAGCTGTTCCAGGAAGGCCGTGTTCACCGCGACGATCTCGCCGA
The DNA here is from genome assembly GCF_003403315.2 of Thermaerobacter sp. PB12/4term. Classification (NCBI taxonomy): domain Bacteria; kingdom Bacillati; phylum Bacillota; class Clostridia; order Eubacteriales; family Clostridiales Family XVII. Incertae Sedis; genus Thermaerobacter; species Thermaerobacter sp. PB12/4term. The sequence continues at coordinate 585,517 of NZ_CP048407.1, read as the reverse complement.
CGAAGCCGATGTCCCGGCCGCCGGGACGCTTGGGACGGGCCTGGAGGAGCCCGGCGTCGCAGCCGGACAGGCCGACGGCCAGCGGCCGGCCGGCGGCCTGGTTGAGCCCCGTCACCAGCGCCTTGTTCACCTGCCCGGCCAGGACCATCTCCACCACCGCCAGGGTGGCGGTATCGGTCACGCGCAGGCCGTCGACGAACCGGGCGGGCAGGTCGAGCCGGTCGAGCCACGCGGTGATGGCCTTGCCCCCGCCGTGGACCACCACCGGCCGGACCCCCAGGGCCCGCAGCATGGCGATGTCCTGGAGGACGGCGTCGCCTCCGCAGATGGGGGCGGCGGGGATGGCCGCGGCCCCCTCGGGCGCTGGCGCCCGACCCGGCCCCCCGAACCCCCGCCCGCCCGGGGCCTGCTCCCAGGAGGAAGGGCTCCCCGGTGCCGGGGCCGGGCCGGCAGCTCCCGGCCCCGGGGCAGGACCGCGCCCGGGGACCGGCGCCCGGCCCGGGGCGAGACCAAGGGTGGAGCCCCCGTGCTTGACGACGACAATCCGGCCGGCAAAGCGCTGCACCCAGGGCAGCACGTCGGTCAGGACGGCCGCCTTGACCTCCGCCGGCAGGCCGGGGGCAGCCAGGCCGGCCTGGCCGCCGCCGCCCGCCTGCTCCACCGTCCCTTCCCGAAGGGCCTCCAGGGCCACGGCTGGGTTCCTCCCTCCCCCGCCGCTCGACCGCCTAGGTGCGGTAGCTGGCGTTGATGTGCACGTAATCCGGACTCAGGTCGCAACCGTAGGCCCGGCCCCGGCCCGGCCCGGCACCCAGCCGCAGCCGGATCAGCACCTCGGCCGACCGCAGGTAGTCCGCAGCGGCCGCCTCGTCGAAGGGCACCCCCAGGCCTCCGCGGCAAACCGGCACGGGACCCAGGTCGATGTCCACCCGGGAGGGGTCGAGGTCAACCCCCGAGCGGCCGGCCGCGGCGAGAATCCGGCCCCAGTTGGCATCGGCCCCGTGCACCGCCGACTTGACCAGCGGTGAGGAGGCCACCGTGCGGGCCACCTGCCGGGCCGCGGCGTCGTCGGGGGCGCCTTCCACCTCCACGGTGATCAGGCGGGTCGCCCCTTCGCCGTCGGCGGCGATCTCCCGGGCCAGCCGGTCGCAGACGGCCTCGGCCGCCGCGGCCCAAGCCTCCCACCCCGGAATGCCCGGCGCCAGGGGCGGCCCGCCGGCCCGGCCGCTGGCCAGCACCACCACCATGTCGTTGGTGCTGGTGTCGCCGTCCACGGTGATGCAGTTGAAGGTGCGCTCGGCCGCCTGGCGAAGCCAGGCCTGCAGCGCTTCCGGCTCCACCGCCGCGTCGGTGGTGATGAAGGCCAGCATGGTGGCCATCTGGGGGTGGATCATCCCCGACCCCTTGGCGGCCCCGCCGATGCGGGCGAACCGTCCCTCCCCGGGCCCCGGCAGGTGGCAGAGGGCGCCCCACTGCTTGGTGCGGGTGTCGGTGGTGAGGATCGCCTCGGCAAAGGCATCGCCGCCCGCCGGCCCCGTCACCGCCGGCAGGGCCGCCAGCCCCTGGCGCACGGCCGCCATGGGCATGGGCTCGCCGATGACCCCCGTCTGGGCCACCGCCACCAGCTCGGGCGCCACGCCCAGCACCGATGCCGCCAGCGCCTGGATCTCCACCGCGTCGGCGGCCGCCCGGGGCGTGCAGACGTTGGCGTTGCCGCTGTTGCACACCACCGCCTGCAGGTGCCCGCCCGACGCCGCCAGGGCATCCCGGGTCACGTCCAGGCAGGGGGCGTGGACCCGGTTCCGGGTGTAGACGGCCGCCGCCGCGCAGGGCGCATCGGCCACGATCCAGCCCAGGTCGGACTTGCGCTTCTTGATGCCGCAGTGCAGGCCGCCGGCCCGAAAGCCGGCGGGCGCCGTGACACCCCAGCCCGGGTGCAGGGCATACCCGCCCGCCGCCGGAGCGGGGACCGGACCCGGCCCGGCCGCCGGCATGGCCGTGGATGTGGCCACCCCATCCTGCTGGTTCATCCCCGAACTCCTTCCCGGCCCTTCACCCGGCACCCGCCCAGCCCGCCCCGGGGACGCCCTGCGCCCTGCGGCCCGTGCGGGCCCGGCACGGCCCGGCGCCGCGCCCTCAGGGGAAGAGGGGCACCAGGTCGAGGCCCGTGGTCTCATCCCAGCCGGCCATGAGGTTGAGGTTCTGTACCGCCTGGCCGGCCGCACCCTTGACCAGGTTGTCAATGGCGGCGAACACGGTGATCCAGCCGGTGCGCGGGTCGTAGTGCAAGCCGATGTCGCACAGGTTCGAACCCTGCACGTGCTTGATGGCCGGCACCTGCCCCGGCGAAAGAACCCGCACGAAGGGCTTGCCGGCGTAGAAGGACCGGTACAGGCCGTAGAGGGCCTCGCCCGGGTCGCCGGCCGCCCCCGCTAGCGGTTCCTGGCCCGCCGCCGCCTCGCCGCCCGGGAAGCCCCGTTCCTGCCCCGGCGGCCGGGTCCCCTGGCCCCCGGTCCGGTCAGGGCCGGACCGGGGCTGCCAGCCCGCAGGCGGCCGCACGTAGCAGGTGGCCAGGATGCCGCGGGTGACCGGCAGGAGGTGGGTGGTCAGCAGCACCGTCACGTCCCGGCCGGCCAGCCAGCCCAGCACCTGTTCCACCTCGGGCGTGTGCTGGTGCCGCCCCACCTTGTAGGGCGCGAAGTTTTCGTTCACCTCGGCGAAGGCCGTGGCCAGGGAGGCGCTCCGCCCGGCGCCGGAGACGCCGCTCTTGGCGTCCACCACCACCTGGCCCCCGGCCAGCGCTCCCGCCACCGCCAGGGGCGCCAGGGCCAGGAGGACGGCCGTGGGGTAGCAGCCGGGGTTGGCCACCAGCCGGGCCGTGCGGATCCGGTCGGGAAACAGCTCGCTCAGGCCGTACACCGCCTCCGCCTGCAGGGCAGGATCGGCGGCGGGCCGCCCGTACCAGGCTTCGTAGGGCTGGCGGGGCAGGCGCAGGTCCCCGCTGAGGTCGATCACCCGCACCCCCCGCTCCCGGGCGGCCGGGAAGACCTGCGGCAGCAGCGCAGCCGCCTGCCCGCTGGGCAGGGCCAGGAAGACAAAGTCGGCCTCCAGCCGGTCCCAGAGGTCGGGGCGGGCGGCATCGGCCAGGTCCAGGGACACCACGCCCCGCAGGTGGGGGAACACCGCCTCCATGGGCTCACCCGCCCGGGACGAACCGGCCACCGCCACCAGCTCTACCCGAGGGTGGCGCGCCAGCAGCCGCACCAGCTCCCCACCCGCGTACCCGCTTGCCCCCAGCACCGCAACCCTTGCCGCCACCGCTGGCCTCTCCTTCCCCGCGTTCCCCGCCGCCGGCACTCCCGCCGGGCGGGGCCATCCCCGCGACGGGCCCGCCAGCTCGCCCCGCGTGCCACTGCCGGTCCGGGCTGGCGACTACCGCGCCGGCACCCGTCCGGGCCCGGCGGCCCTTGACCGGCCTGCCCCTGCCCGGGGGGCCGGGCCGGCGGGTCCCCCTACGGCCCGCCAGTCCGCTACCGGCCTCCCCTCCGCCGGGGCGCCCGGGCCGGCAGGCCCCTGCCGGGACCAGGCGGGTGCCCGCGGGTGCCCCGGTCGCGACGCCAGCCGGGTCCCCCGGGCGAACCGGTCCGGCACTTGTGTATGAGTATACGTCCGTATGTATATTAATGCAATCCGTTGCGGAGGCTTCCTCACGGTTGCAAGGGATGGGTGCCACAGGAGGTGGGCCTCTAGTTCGTTCCTCGTGGTTGTATTGTCAACCTAAAAACATTGAAGGTTGACAATTGGCCGGACCCGGGATAGGCTGGTACCGTTACCAGCCGGTGCCCGGAGCAGGCCGGCCCCCCGGCCTGACCCGCCGGGCCTTGCCGGCCTGCCGAGGAGGGACGGACCATGCCATCCCAGCCCCCGCTGGATGCCCCGGACCGGGGGGCCCGGGCCGCCCCGGCCGGATCGCCGGCCGGAGAGGCGGCGGGGCCTGCGCCCCTGGCCGGGCCGGCCCACCCCACCCGCCTGGCAGCGGGGGGGAGCCGCACCGGCGATCTGGCAGCAGCTTCGGGCAGTACCGCGGCCACCCTGCGCCCGCTGGTCCTGGCCGGCCTGATGGCCGGCCTGACCGCCGTCCTCAGCTACCTGCGGATCCCGCTCCCCTTCACCCCCGTGCCCATCACGGGGCAGACCCTGGGCGTCATGCTTTCCGGACTGCTCCTGGGCCCGCGCTGGGGCTTCGCCGCCCAGCTGGCGTACCTCTTGCTGGGCGTCGCGGGCGTACCCGTCTTCGCCGGGGGCGCGGCGGGGCTCGCCGTAGTGCTCGGCCCCACCGGCGGGTTCCTCATGAGCTATCCCCTGGCTGCCGGGCTGACCGGCCTTCTCTCCCGGCCCGGCGCCGCCCGCCGCCCCGGGCCGGCCAGTGGCGGCCAAGGCGCCCGTGGCGGCGAAAGGGCCTGGCCACCGGCCGGAGCCGCCTATCCCGCCCCGGTCCCCGGCATGGGCCGGGCCTTCCTGGCCAGCGTGGCGGGCGGCATCCTGCTGGTGTATGCCATCGGTGCACCCTGGCTGGCGGTGGTGACGGGCACCCCCTGGCCGGGGGTGGCGACCGCCGCCGTGCTGCCCTTCGTCCCGGGGGACCTGGCCAAGGCGCTGGTGGCCGCCTGGCTGGCGCCGCGGGTGCTGCGGGCCCTGGGCGGCCGGCTCGCTCCGGGCATCTGAAAATGCGGCATCCCCGCTACCGCCAGGCGCCGCGGGAAACCCGGCGGGCCTGCCCGATCCCAGGCAGGCCCGCCGGCCGCTTCTACCTCTTTTTGCTCGCTCGTCAACTCCGGCCTCGTCCCGCCGCCGCTCATGCCGCCAGCAGCGAGAGGAACAGCCGGGCCACCCGCAGATCCCCGCTCAGCTCAGGGTGGAAGGTGCTGGCCATGCAGCGCCCCTGCCGCACCAGCACGGGCCGGCCCTGAAAGCGGGCCAGGACCTCCACCCCGGCGCCGGCGGACTCCACCACCGGCGCCCGGATGAACAGGGCCCGCACGGGGGCATCGCCCAGGGCGGGCACCTCCAGGTCCGCCTCGAAGCTGTCCACCTGGCGGCCGTAGGCGTTGCGCACCACGGCCAGGTCCAGCAGACCGAGCCGGGGCGGCTGGCCCCCCTCCACCTGCCGGGCCAGAAGGATCAGGCCTGCGCAGGTGCCGAACAGGGCCAGGTCGCCGCGCCGGCTGCGTTCCGCCACGGCAGCCAGCAGCCCGGCCCGCTCCATCAGCCGGCCGATGGCCGTGCTCTCCCCTCCCGGAAGAACCAGCCCCTCGAGCCCCTCCAGGTCCCTGGGCACCCGCACGGGCCGCACCGCGGCGTCGGCCCGCCGGAAGTAGTCCATGTGCTCGCTGACATCGCCCTGCAGGGCCAGGACACCGACGCGGGGCCGGTCCTCCCCGGCACCGTGCCCCCGGCCGCCGGCGCCACCGCCGCTTGTCCCGAACGTCACCTCGCCCCTCTCCTTTCCGCCGCTCCCGCACCGCCGTCAGGCGCTGCGCTGCTGCATCCGCTGGTCTGCCGCCAGGCTGGAAGCCGCCACCCCGGCCATGGCCTCCCCCAGGCCGCCCGAGATCCGGGCCAGCCAGGCGGGATCGTCGTAATGGGCCACCGCCTCCACGATGGCCCGGGCCCGGGCGGCGGGGTTCTCCGACTTGAAGATCCCCGACCCGACGAACACCCCGTCGGCGCCCAGCTGCATCATCAGGGCGGCGTCGGCCGGGGTGGCGATGCCGCCCGCCGCGAAGTTCACCACCGGCAAGCGCCCAAGGCGCCGCACTTCCTGCAAAAGCTCCACCGGCGCCCCCAGATCCCGGGCCAGGGCGACCAGTTCCTCCTCCCCCGCGGCGCAGGCCTGGCGGATCTGCTCGTTCATGCGCCGCATGTGGCGTACGGCCTCGGCCACGTCGCCCGTGCCGGGCTCGCCCTTGGTGCGGATCATGGCCGCCCCCTCGGCGATACGGCGCAGCGCCTCACCCAGATCGCGGGCCCCGCAGACGAAGGGCACGGTGAAGGCATGCTTGTCGATATGGAAGCGGTCGTCGGCGGGGGTCAGCACCTCGCTCTCGTCGATGAAGTCGACCCCCAGGGCCTCCAGGATCTGCGCCTCGACGAAATGCCCGATGCGGCACTTGGCCATGACGGGAATGGTCACGGCCTCCATGATGGCCCGGATCCGGTCCGGGTCGGCCATGCGGGCCACCCCGCCCGCCGCCCGGATGTCGGCCGGCACGCGCTCCAAGGCCATCACCGCCACCGCCCCGGCCTCCTCGGCGATGCGAGCCTGCTCGGGGGTGGTGACGTCCATGATCACGCCGCCCTTGAGCATCCGGGCCAGGCCCGTCTTGAGGGCCCAGGTGCCCCGCAGGGGCCGGGCGGCTTCCCGGCCGGGTTCCCCCGCCGGGACCGGCTCCTGCCCCGCCCGGGCCGGGACGGGTTCCCGGGCCTCTCCCACCAGCTTGTCGCTGGCCACCGGCTTCACCTCCCACATGCCGCCGGCATCGCCCGCGGGGCCGTCCTGAAAAAAGAACCCGGCGCCATCGGGAGGATGGGCGCCGGGCAGAGGTTGCCCGCAAGGGTGCGGGGGCACCCTTGCCTGGACGGGCGGTGCCGGGCGGGGGGCCGGCGGGCGGATCCCGGCCAGCGGCCCGCCGGCGACCGGGGACCTGGCGGGCCGCCGCGGCCGGCCGGAGACTCCGCGGGCCGCCGGCGGCTGGCCGGTCTTTCGCCGCTGGGCGGCAACCTGGGAACCAGCCGTCCCGCGCCCGCAACGCCCGGGTGCGCCACCTCTGCCCGTTCGGACTATACCGTCGGCTCCGGATTCTCACCGGATCAACCGCCGAGGCTGGCAGGCTCGTGGGCTGGCCCGCACCCGGGCCGCCCCATCACTGCCGGTCGGGAATTGGTGCCGGCACCAGGGCCGGCACCTCACCCTGCCCCAAAGGAAAGGCACACCACGCGACGATGCAGCGTTTGTTATCCCTACCATGACGCCGCCGGCGCAATCTGTCAACGGCCCCCCGGGCCGGAAGGGCGGCACCCGGTCCCGGCCGCGCCCGCGCCATGGGTTCCGCGCCCGATTGCCTGTGCGAAGGCCCAAGCTCGGTCCCCGCCCGGGACCTGCCCCCCGCGGCCGGCATACATCGCCGTGGGAGGTGGAACACCGATGGCCCATGACGATGCTCGGCCCACGGGCCGTGCCGGGGTCGAACCGGACACCCCGGAAGAAACCCGCCCGGTGCAGATTGCCGCCGGCGGCCCCGGTGAACCGGCCGGCGTGACGGAGCAGGCGGCGGCCAGCGAGGAAGTGGCCGCCGGGGCGGCCGGCGGCCCCATGGCCCCGCAGCTGCCGCCTCCGCCCGCGTGCCCCAACGGGTTCATCTACACGGTGCAGCCGGGGGACACCCTGTTCTTCATCGCCCAGCGGTTCGGGGTGACGCTGCAGGCGCTGATCGCGGCCAACCCGCAGATCCCCGACCCCAGCCTGATCTTCCCCGGCCAGCAGATCTGCGTGCCCACCGGGGTGTTCCCGCCGCCGCCGCCGTGTCCCAACGGGTTCATCTACACGGTGCAGCCCGGCGACACCCTGTTCCTCATCGCCCAGCGGTTCGGGGTGAGCCTGCAGGCGCTGATCGCGGCCAACCCGCAGATCACCAACCCCAACCTGATCTTCCCCGGCCAGCAGATCTGCGTGCCGGTGGGCGGCCCGCCCCAGGTGCCCACGGTGGAGTGCTGCATGCTGCTCTTCCGCACGGCCAACGTGCCCCGGGGACCGGAGGCCGGCGGGGTGGCCCGCATCTTCCAGTCGGCCGCGGCGGGCGCCAACGTGCTGATCGGCACCATCGACCTGCCGGCGCCGACCACCTTCGGCGGCAACACCTTCGTGGCCTGGCTGCGGGGGGTGGCGCCCAACGGCCGCACCGTCAAGGTCCCCCTGGTGAGGACGAACCCGCTGCTGACGCCGCGGGTCTGGGCCGGCTCCCTGGCGGTGCCGCCGGGCCAGCAGCTGGCGCCCTTCAACGACCTCATCGTCACCGCCGAGCTCAGCGCCGACGTGATGCAGCCCAGCCTCAACCGGATCGTGCTGATCGGCCTGTTCGCCCAGTGCCAGCCCCAGCTCCTCTTGGGAGGCAACTCCGGGCCGGCCGCCGGCGGGGGCGGAGGCCAGGGCGGCTCGGGCGGCTCGGGATGCTGCGGTTGAGGACCTCCGCGCCAGAGGGCGCCCCTTCAAGGGCCAGGGGGCCGGGACACCCGGGTGTCCCGGCCCCCTGGCCCTTCAGCGGCGGCCACCGCCGTCACCGGTCGCCCGCCGGGGAGCGGCCGGCCGCGGCCGGTTCGACCCCCCGGGGCAGGGTGCGGGTGATGGGCAGGACCAGCACCGCCAGGCCCAGCACCACCGTCATGGCCGCCCGGAAGGCGCCGGCCAGGGCCTGGCGCAGCGCCTCCAGGGCAGCGGGATCCAGGGCGGCCCGCCGCTGGGGATCCAGCAGCCAGTTGCCGGCATCGGCCCCCAGCCGGGCCAGGCCGGGTTGGCCTGCGGCCAGCAGGGCGCCTTCCAGCCGGGTGTTGATCACCCCGCCCAGCAGGGCGGCGCCCACGGCACTGCCCAGCATGCGGGCGAAGGCCTGGGATCCCGTGGCCACGCCCCGCTCATGGCGGGGCACCGACTCCTGGATCGAAACGATGTAGGTCGTCATGGCCAGCCCCATGCTGACGCCCACCAGGAAACAGCCGGCGGCCACCTGCAGTGGCGACCCATCGGGGCCGGTCAGCCACAGCACCAGCATACCGGCGATGCCGAACAGGGATCCCGTCACGGCGGTGGCGCGGAAGCCCCAGCGCATCATCAGCCGGCCGGACATGGTGCTCGCCAGGGGCCAGCCGATGGACAGGGTGGCCACGGCAAAGCCCGCCACCACGGGCGAGCGCCCCAGGACCCCCTGCACGAAGGTGGGAACGGTGGACGAAAGCCCCACCAGGATGATCCCGCCCACCAGCCCGCCCAGGTTCCCCGCCCGGATGACGGGCCGGCCCAGCAGTTCCAGGGGCAGCAGGGGCTCGGGCGCCCGCCGTTCCTGGCGGACGAACATCCAGCCCGCACCGAGCGCCAGGGCCAGCAGGGCCGCCGTGGTCCCCGAGAGCCAGGGCCAGGCGCTGCCTCCCTCCACCAGCTGGACCAGCAGGGCCGAGACGGCCACCACCATCCAGAAGGAACCGGCCAGGTCGACGGCCACCCGGCCGTGGCGCGGCGGCTCGTGCAGGAACAGCGCCAGGCCCAGGCAGGCCAGCAGGCCGATGGGCAGGTTGATGTAGAACACCCACGGCCAGCCGGCATACTGGACCAGCAGGCCGCCGGCCGCCGGCCCCACCACCGCCGAGACGCCCCACACGCTGGACAGGTAGCCCTGGATGCGCGCCCGCTCTTCCAGCCGGTAGAGGTCGCCGACGATGGTCATGGTGATGGGCTGCACCGCCCCGGCACCCAGCCCCTGCAGGGCCCGGTAGGCCACCAGCTGGCCGATGGTGCTGGCCGTTCCGCACAGCGCCGAACCCAGGAGGAACAGGCCGGCGCCGGCCAGGAACACGGGCTTGCGGCCGTACAGGTCGGCCAGCTTGCCGTAGATGGGCACCGACGCCGCCGAGGTCAGAAGAAAGGCCGAGAACACCCAGCTGAACCGGGCAAAGCCCCCCAGGTCCGCCACGATGGACGGGATCGCCGTGGCCACGATGGTCCCCTCGATGGCCGTCATGAACATGGCCAGCATGAGGGCCACCAAGATGAGCCCCTTGTGGGTGGTGCGCACCTCGATACCGGCGGAAGCCGCACCGCTACCGGCCGTGGCCGGTCCGGCGCCGGCCCCCGCGGGCCCCGCCCCCCGCGCCGCGGGTCCGGGCGTCCCGGCCAGGCCGGCCGGGCGGGCCGCCGCCGGTACCCCGGCGCCCCCTGCCGCCCCCGGGTGGCCCGGATGGCGCCGCCGGTTCTTCACGACGGGCGGGCCCCGGCACCCGGAGCCCCTTCACCCTGGGTCGCAGCCAGCCGCCGCTCCACGGCCGCCACCTTGTCTTCCATGGTCTGGGCCCGGTCCCGGCGGTCGTCGATCTTGATCACCGTGGACACCCGCCGGGCCCCGCCCTCGAACATGGCCTCGTGCATGGCCCGGATCAGGCGCAGGATCTCGTCCAGGTCGCCCTCCAGGGTGGTGAACATGGGCCCCACCTGGTAACGCACCCGGTCCTGGCCGGCCAGCACCTCAAGTGCCCTGGCCACCCAGGGGCTGACGCTCACCCCCTCCCCCACGGGAGCGATGCTGACGGCTACGATGGCCACGGTTCCACCTCCCCCGAATCAGAGCCCGTAGAGCTCTCCGTACTTGCGGCGGATGTAGCGCAGGAAGGGCTGCTCGCTGAGCTCGGCACCCGTCACCCGTCGCACCAGCTCCAGAGGCTCGTACCGGGCGCCGTGCCGGTGCACGTGCTGCCGCATCCATTGCAGGACGCCGCCCAGCCGCCCGCGGGCGATCTCCTCCGGCAGGCCGGGTTCGTCCCGCAGGGCCGCCTCCCAGAGCTGCAGGGCGATCAGGTTGCCCAGGGCATAGCTGGGGAAATAGCCGAAGCCGCCCCAGGACCAGTGGATGTCCTGCAGCACGCCCTCCACGTCGTGCGCCGGTTCGATGCCCAGGTAGGCCCGCGTCTTCTCCCGCCAGGCGCCGGGCAGGTCGTCCACGGGCAGGTCGCCCGACAGGAGGGCCAGCTCCAGCTCGAACCGCAGCATGATGTGAAGATTATAGGTAACCTCGTCGGCGTCCACCCGGATCAGCGACGGGCGCGAGCGGTTGACCGCCCGGTACATCGCTTCGGCGTCCACGCCGGCCAGCTGCTGCGGGAAACGAGCCTGGACCCGCGGGAAGAAGAAACGCCAGAACTCCCGGGAACGCCCGATCACGTTCTCCCACAGCCGGCTCTGGGACTCGTGCACCGCCGAGGAGGCGCCGTCGGCCAGGGGGGTCCGGTGCCACGCGGCGGGGAAGCCCTGCTCGTACAAGCCGTGGCCGCCCTCGTGCAAGCTGCTGAAGAATGCCGGCCCGAAGACGCGGGGGTTGATGCGGGTGGTCAGCCGCACGTCGCCGGTGGCCAGGGGCGCGGTGAAAGGGTGGATGGACCGGTCCTGGCGTCCCCGCTGGAAATCGAAGCCGATGGCCTCCAGGGCCTCCAGGGTGAGCTCCCACTGGGCGGCGTCGGGGTAATCGCCATGGAGGAAGTCGTCCCGCACCCGGTCCTGCCGCTCGGCGATGGCCTGGACCAGCGGGACCAGGCCTTCCTTGAGGCGGGTGAAGAGCTCCCGCACCTGCCGCGTGCGCATGCCCGGCTCGTGGCCCTCCAGAAGGGCGTCGTACCGCTCTTCGGGGTAGCCCAGGGCGTCGGCCATCTGGCGGCGCAGCTCAAGCAGCCGGGCCAGGGCCGGGGCAAACACGGCGAACCGCTGCTGGGAGCGGGCCTCCACCCAGGCCTGGTACCCCTGGGACGACGCCCGGGCCAGTTCGGCCACCAGGTCCGGAGGAACCCGGCGCGCCCGCTCGTAGTCCCGGCGGGTAACCCGCAGGAGGGCGGCGGCGTCGCTCTCCGGGTCCAGCTGGGCTTCCCACCCGGCCAGCTCGTCCAGCCACTGTCCCACCTCGGGAGCCGTAAAGGCCTCGTGGGCCAGCCGGTTCAGGGTGGCCTTCTGTTCGGCCCGGGCCGCCGCTCCGCCGGGCGGCATGTTGACCTCCTCGTCCCAGTTCAGCAGGGTGGTCGCCGCGTGAAGATCGCTCACCTGCCCCAGCCGCTCCAGCAGGCGATGGTAGGCCGGCGGCGCGTCCGGCGGCACCAAGCCGGTCGCCCGGCCCGTTGCGGTGACTCCGCTCGTGGCGTCCTGCACCGGCGTCTCTGGCATATCCCTTCTCCTTTCCTGCCCGCAGCCGGGGCCGGCCCCGAGCCCCGCCGGCCCCGGCGACACCATGGGCCCGGACCCGGCCGGATCGGTGCGGAGGGTGGCCGGAGGCGGGGGCTTGCCTGTCCGGGGCCATGGTGCTTTTTTTGGATATGTTGCGGTTCGGCGGCGGCCCGGTCAAAGCCTGCCAGATCCCGGTGAAGGTGACGGGGGCGGCCCCATGCAGGTCGCCGGATTCCGCAGGGGAACGGGAAAGCGGGAATGGAAGGCCGGCCCCCCAGGAAGCCTTTTGATGAAAAGCCGCCGCTGACGAAAGCCACAACCGCCGGTGACAGGATCCCGCCCCGCCGGACGCGAACCACAAGGCAACCCTACGGCCCCGGGCAAGGTCCCCTGGCGCTCGTGGGCCAGCCGCGGCCCGGCGGGAGGCGGCGGGATCCCGCCCGGCCGGCAGCCGCCGGCCGGGCGGCAGCAGGAAAGGGCGTTGACGGTGGAGCACCATCTCCAGGCCAGCGGCGACGGCCAGGGGCCTGCCGCCGGACCCGCCGGTTCCGACGGCAAGGGTATCGCCAGCCTGTTTGCGACGGACACGCTGGCCACCTGGCCGGACGAACTGGCGGCGACCCTGGCCCGGGCACGCATCGAAGTCGACCTGGACATGCTGGCCGCCAATCTGGCCGCCGTGCGGCGGTTCCTCCAGCCCGGGACGCGCCTCCTGGCCGTGGTGAAGGGCGACGGGTACGGCGTGGGCGCGGAGATGGCCGCCCGCACCTTCGCGGCCGCCGGCGCCGACGCCCTGGGCACCGCTACCCTGGAAAGCGCCCTGCGCCTGCGGCGGTCCGGCATCACGGCGCCCATCCTGGTCTTTCAGCCGCCGGAGCCACCCCTGCTGGACTTCTGGCTGCGGGAAGGCCTGCAGGCCACGGTCCATGACGCCGCGACCCTGCATGCCCTGTCCCAGCGGGCTGTTGCGCTGGGAGTGGGCCGCCCCCTGGCGGTCCACCTGGAGGTGGACATGGGCCTGGGCCGCGGCGGGCTGGCGCCCGGCCAGGTGGCGCCGCTGCTGGCGGGCGCCGCCTCCCTTCCGGGCGTGCGGATCGAGGGGCTTTACACCCACCTGCCCACGGCTGCCCGGCCCCGCCTGGCCCTGCGCCTGCTGGACCGGTTCCTGCGGCTGGTCCGGGACCTGGAAGAACGCGGCCTCCGGCCGCCCCTGGTGCACTGCGCCGAGAGCCACCTCCTGGTCCTGGCCCCTTACGCCCAGCTGGACATGGTTCGGGTGGGCAACCTGCTCTACGGCTACGCGCCGCGGGCGGCCCGGCGGGCGGGCCTGGCCGTGCGGCCCCCGTCGCGGCTGGTGGTGCGCGTATGGGCGGTCCACCGGGCCGGCGACATGACCCCCGGCTACCGCGGCGGGTGGGCCCGGCCGGGGACCCCCGTCGCGGTGTTGCCGGTGGGGCTGGCCGACGGCCTGCGCCCCGCCCGGGAAGCCCGCCACTGGGGCGACCGCATGGTGATCCTGGGCCGCCGGCTGCTGGGCGCCCTGGGGGCCCGCCAGGTGCTGGGCGCCAGCACCGCACCCCCCGGCCCGCGGGTTCGCGCCGGGCACCGGGAGGTGCCCTTGCGCGGCGAGTTCATGATGAACCACTGCCTGTTCGACGCCACGGGTCTCCCCCTCGCCCCCGGCCAGGAGGTGGAGCTGCTGGTCAGCCGGCTGACGGCGCCCGCCCACCTGCCGGTGGTGTACCTGCGCGGCGGGCGTCCCGTGGCCGTGGCCTGGCCCCAGCGCCAGGTGCTGGAATGCGTCACGGCCGGGACCGCAACGGCCGCGCCGGGGGGAACCGCAGGCGGGGACGCACCGGCGGCGGCCGAGGCTCCCGCCGGTGCCGGGGACGGGCAGGAACTCCGGCCGGTGACGGGGGCGGCGAGCCCCGGGGCTGGGGCGGTAAGCCCAGAAGCTGCGGTGGCCCCTCCTGTGGCCGGCGGCCCGGCGCATCCGGACGAGGAGACGATGGGATGAACCAGCCAGCCAGCCTGAAGGTGGTCCGCGCCGGCCCCCAGGACCGGGAGGCCTACGACCGGGCGGTGGCCGGGTCCGGGAAGCCCCACTTCATGCAGCTCTGGGGCTGGGGCGAGGTCAAGCGGGCCACCGGTTGGGAACCTTTGCGCTTCCTGGCCACCCGGGGCGGCCGGGTCACCGGTGCCATGACGGTGCTGGCCCGGCGCCTGCCCGGGCTGGGGACGGTGTTCTACGCCCCCACGGGACCCGCCGTGGACTATGCCGACCAGGAGACGGTCCGGTCGCTGCTGGCCGCGGCCGCCGAGGAGGCCCGCCGGCACCGGGCCTTCGTCCTGCGGGTCGACCCTGACATCCCCGCCGGACGGCGCGATGCGGTCGAGCTCCTGACCCGCCTGGGCTTTCGCCGCGGGACGGAGGCCACGGCCTTCGAGGCCCTGCAGCCGCGCTTCGTCATGCGCCTGGAACTGGCGCCGACCCCGGAAGAAACCCTGGCCCGCTTCGAGTCCAAGACGCGGTACAACATCCGCTACGCCGCCCGCCAGGGGGTGACGGCCCGGGCCGCCCGGGACGAGCAGGATCTGGCCGCGTTCTACCGCCTGTTGCAGCTGACGGCGGCCCGGCAACGCTTTGCCGTCCGCGCCTTCTCCTACTACGAGGCGCTCTGGCGCCATCTGCTGGTTCCGGGCCATGGCCGCATCTTCCTGGCGGAACACCAGGGCCGGCCCGTGGCGGGGATCATGGTCTTCCGCTGCGGCGATACGGCGTGGTACCTGTACGGCGGGACCGATTACGAGGCCCGCAAGGTGATGCCCAGCCACGCCGCCCAGTGGGCCGCCATCCAGTGGGCCATCGCCGAGGGGTGCCGCATCTACGACTTCCGCGGTGTGTCGGGCAACCTGGACCCTTCCGACCCCCACTACGGCCTCTACCGGTTCAAGAAGGGTTTTGGCGCCGAGCTGGTGGAGTACGTCGGCGAGTTCGAGCGGATCTACGCCCCCGCCCGCTACTGGGCCTTCCGCGCCGCCTTCGCTGCCCGCCGCCGGCTGCTGCGGGCCCTGCGCCGGAGCCGGGGCGGGGCCACGGCCCCGGGTGCAACGGAATGAGGCCGCCGGGGCACCGGTTCCACCTCGCCCCGGGCTCCAAGGGACGGGACGGGATGGGATCCGCCAAGGGACGCCGGCAGGGGCGCCGCCCGGGTCCATGGAACTTTCGGCCTACGGAGGTGGACCGCCGTGGATCACACCCTGGTCCAGCTGGAGTGGCCCCAGCCCGAGGTGGCCCTGGTGCGGCTGAACCGCCCGGACCGGCTCAACGCCTTCAACACCGCCATGGCGGAAGCCGTGGCGGCCTGCTTTGAAGATCTGCGCCGGGAGGATGGCTTGCGGGCGGTGGTGCTCTGCGGCGCCGGCGACCGGGCCTTCTGCACCGGTGCCGACCTCAAGGAGCGCGCCACCCTGGACGAACAGGCCTGGTTCGCCCAGCATCACGTCTTCCAGCGGATGTTCCGGGCGGTGTCGGAGACGCCCGTGCCGGTCATCGCGGCGGTGAGGGGGTACTGCCTGGCCGGCGGGTTCGAGATCGCCCTGAACTGCGACTTCATCGTCGCGGCGGCCGACGCCCGCTTCGGCCTTCCCGAGGTCACCCGGGGCATCATGCCGGGCGGCGGCGCCACCCAGATCCTGCCCCGGGTCGTGGGCGAAGCCTGGGCCAGCCGGCTGATCATGACCGGGGAGATCATCGACGTGGAGACGGCCCGGCAGATCGGCCTGGTCACCGAGGTGACCGAACCCGAGCGGGTGGTGCCGCGGGCCCTGGAGCTGGCCGGGGTGATTGCGGCCAACGCCCCCATCAGCGTCCGCCAGGTCAAGCAGGCCATTCGCGCCACCCGGTCCCTGGGGTGGGAAGAGGGCCGGCGGCGGGAACTGGAGCTCTACGCCGCCTGCGTCCCCACCGACGACCGCCGGGAGGGGATGCGCTCCTTCGTCGAGCGGCGGCCCCCGGTGTTCCGGGGCCGCTAGGGGGCCGGTCCCGTTCGTCCCCGGCCGGTGCCGCCGCCCTCGCCCAAGGCCACGGGGGCACCCGTCCGGGGTGCCCCCGCAAGGATCCGTCCCGAACGACCCATCCCTTGCCCTGCCCGCTTGCCCTGGGCGCCGGCCCTGGCCGCCGGCGCCGTCCTGGTCGCCCGTGGTCGCCCGGGCCACGACCGCGCCCGGGCTCTTCCCGCACCGGCCCGGGGGCTAAGCCCCCAGGTAGGCCCGGCGGACGTAGTCATTCTGGCGCAGTTCCGCCGCGGGCCCCTCCAGGGCAAGGCGCCCGGTCTCCAGCACGTAGACGTAATCGGCCATCTCCAGGGTGTAGTGCACGTTCTGCTCCACCAGCAGGATCGTCACCCCCTGGGCGGCGATCTCCCGCACGAACCGGAAGATGTCCTCCACCAGCCTGGGGGCCAGGCCCAGGGACGGCTCGTCCAGCATCAGGACCCGGGGTTCGGCCATAAGCCCCCGGCCGATGGCCAGCATCTGCTGCTCGCCGCCGGAGAGGGTGCCGGCCAGCTGGGCGCGGCGTTCCTTGAGGCGAGGGAACATGGCATAGACCCGTTCCAGGTTCTCTCCCACCCGGCGGCGCAGGGCTGGAGAATAGGCCCCCAGGATGAGGTTCTCTTCAACCGTCATGCGGGGCCACAGCTGGCGGCCTTCAGGAACCAGGACCAGGCCCCGCGCGACCCGGGCGTGGGCCGGGAGGCCGCTGATGTCTTCCCCTGCCAGCCGCAGCCGCCCGGCCTTGAGCGGCAAGACCCCCGCGACGGCCCGCAGGGTGGTGGTCTTGCCGGCACCGTTGGAGCCGATCAGGGCGACCACCTGGCCCCGGGCCACCTGAAAACTCAGGCCCCACACCACCTGGACCGCCCCATAGGCGATTTCCAGCCCTTCCGCCTCCAGCAGGGGCTCCCCGCCGGGGCGGGCTCCACGGGCGTCAGGCACCGGTCTCCACCTCCACCGCCGCCCGGCCCAGGTACGCCTCGATCACCGCCGGGTTCCGCTGGATCTCCTCCGGACTTCCCTCGGCCAGCTTCTCTCCGAAGTTCAGCACGGCAATCCGATCGCACACCGACATGACGGCTCGCATGTCGTGCTCGATGTACAGGATCGTGGTGCCGGCATCCCGGATCCTGCGCAGCAAGTCCATGACGTTGCGGGTTTCCGCATCGGTCAGGCCGCCGCAGATCTCGTCGCACAGCAGGAGGTCCGGTGCCGTGGCCAGGGCCCGGGCCAGCTCCAGCAGCTTCTGCTGGCCCACGGGCAAGACCGCGGCCGGCAGGCCGGCCTGGGCACCCAGGCCGACGAACTCCAGCACCTCCAGGGCGCGCCGGCGGGCCTCGGTGGCCGTGCGGGGCGGTCGCCGCCCGTAGCGGGTGGCCAGCTCCACGTTCTCGACCACCGTCAGCGACCGGAAGGGGCGAACGATCTGGTGGGTGCGGGCGATCCCCAGCCGCACCCGCTGAAAGGCCTTGAGCCGCGTGACATCGCGCCCCCGGTAGATCACCCGGCCGGAGCTGGGCACCAGCGACCCGGCGATCATGCTGAAGGTGGTGGTCTTCCCCGCCCCGTTGGGCCCGATGAGGCCGAAGATGCTCCCTTCCGGCACCACCAGATCGACGTCCTTCACGGCAGCCAGGCCGCCGAAATAGCGGCTTAGCCCCTTGACCTCCAGGACCGGAACCCCGCGGGCCGGCCCTCCGGCCTGGTCGCTGCTCCCGCCTCCGGGCCCGGCACCGCCACCGGGCGCGGGACCGGCCCCGGATCCCGCCGGTCCCCGGGCGGCCCCGGGCTCCCGGGTCAGCCTGACCGGGCTCGTCATGCCTTCACCCCCCCAGCCTGCACCGGAGCGCCGGTCGCCCGCCGGTGGACTAGAGCCTTCCAGATTCGCCGGGCCAGGCCCACCACGCCCCCGGGTTCAAAGAGGATCACCAGGATCAGCAGGGCACCGTACAGGCCCAGGTGGATCTGGGCAAAGCGGGCGACCAGTTCTTCCTGCACGATGCCGTAGACGGCACCGCCGATCACCGGTCCCCAGATGGTGGCGAGCCCGCCGATCACCGGCATCAGCAGGATGGACACGCTGTTGTTGAAGTTGAAGACCCCGCTGGGGTCGATGAAGGCCGCATACCGGGCATAAGCCCCGCCCGCCGCGCCCACCAGGGCCGCGGCCAGGGCATGAACCGCCAGCTTGTGCAGGAAGGGGTTGATGCCGGTGTCGGCCGCCGCGTCCTCGTCGTCCCGGATGGCGTTCAGGGCCAGGCCGAAGCGGGAGCGGGCCACCAGGATGGAGACCACCAGCGCCAGGCCAAAGATCACCACCGCCGTCAGGTAGTGGTGCTCCATGACGAAGGGCACCCGCCTTCCGCCGGCCAGCTCGTCCACCCGGTAACCGCTGGCGGCGCCCAGGGCCTCCAGGTTGTTCATCACCACCCGCACCGCCTCGTTGACACCGATGGTGGCAATGGCGAAGTAGGGCCCCCGCAGGCGGAAGGTGGGCAGGCCGATCAGCAAGGAGGCCGCCGCCGCCACCAGCGCGGCCCCCGCCAGGGACAGGTACGGGTTGACGTGCCCCGCCGTGATCAGCACCGCGGCGGTGTAGGCCCCCAGGCCGTAGAACACGGCAAAACCGAAGGACACCTGCCCGGCAAAGCCGCCCACCAGGTTCCAGGCGATGCTGCAGGTGGTCCAGAGCAGGGTCGTGAAGATCAGCCGCAGGTTGCCCTGCCACCCTGCCAGGGGCAGGGCGATGAGGAAGGCCGTCAGGGCGGCAGCCACCGCCAGATCGCGGGTGGCCGTGACCCGGGGCAGGGCCTGTCCGGCCGCAGGCCGTGCCGCCGTCATGTGGCCCGCCCCCTTCGCTCCAGCAGGCTGGCCACGCCGCCCGGCAGAACGAGCAGGGCCACCACCAGCAGCGAGAAGGAGATGGCCATCTGGTACCCGGCCGGTACGAACTGCACGCTGAAGGTCTCCACCAGGGCCAGGATCAGCGCCCCCAGCGCCACGCCGGCAAAGGATTCGAGCCCGCCCAGCACGATGATGACGAAGGATCGCAAGAGGAACGGCCGGCCGAAGTCGGGGTCGAAGGAGTACAGGGAGGCCAGCAGCGCGCCGGCAAGTCCTGCAAAGGCGATGCCCAGCCCGAAGCTGAGCCGGGCGGTCCGGGCCGTGTCGATGCCCACCAGCCGGCCGGCGAACGGGTTCTGGGTCAGGGCGCGCACCGCCCGCCCGAACCAGGTGCGGGTCAGCAGCAGCTGCAGCAGGACCAGGGAGACCACGGCCACCGCGAAGACCACCAGCTGCACCACCGACAGGGTCAGGGGACCCACCTTCACCGTGGCCAGTGTCATGTCCGTGTAGATGGACCGGTCGTGGTTGCCCCAGATGGCGTAGCCGATGTTCTGCAGGACCAGCCACAGGCCGAACAGGAGCAAGAGCGACGGCAGGGTGGGCTGGTCCGAAACCGGCAGCCAGCGGACCAGCAGCCAGTGCACGGCCATGCCGAGCACGAAGAACACCGGGAAGGCCAGCAGCGCGCCCAGGATGGGGTTGAGCCCCACCCGGTTGAACAGCTCGAAGACGAAGTACGCCCCCAGCATCATGAAGCCGGCGTGGGCCAGGTTGATGATCTTCATCACGCCGTAGATGATCGTCATGCCGAAGGACATGGTGGTGTAGATCCCCGCCAGCAGCAGCGAGGCCACCAGCAGGTTCAGAACGTCCAGCCAACCCAACGGTGCTGCACCCCCTCCGGGGACAGGGGAACGCGGCCCCGGCCCGAGGGCCGTGGGCCGCGTTCCCTTCCCCAACTGGTCGAATGCCGTTGCGGCAGGGGCCGGGCTCCGGCGGTCAGCGGGCCGGCACAGGGGCCACGGCCTCGCCCGTGGCGGCATCCTCGGGGTACACGATGTCGACCTTACCGCCGGGCTTGTTCTGCACGATGACGAAGGGCAGCTCCACCTGACCGTTCTCGGGGAACTTCAGCCGCTGGCCGGGCAGCAACGAGTCGGTCAGCTCCACCTGGCGCAGCGCATCGCGGATCGCCGTGGGATCCAGGCTGTCCGCCTGGTCGATGGCCTTGGCCAGGATGCGCATGGCGTCGTAGGCCGTGGCCGCGTACCAGGAGTCGGGCTCGCGGCCGTACTTCGCCTTGTAATCTTCAACGAACTTCTTGACCTGCGGGTAGGGCAGTTCCTTGGACCACCAGATGCCCGCGAAGATGTAGTCGACGGCGTCGCCCAGCGCCTCCCGGGCGGCCGCCTCGGGACCGCGGGCGCCGTAGCTGATCATCTGGTGATGCAGGCCCATCTGGACGTACTGCCGGTGCATGGTGATGTAGTCTTCCAGGTGCGCGTCGGAGAGGAAGATGTCTGCGTTGGCGTTCTTCACCTTCTGCAGGACGCCGGAGAAGTCGGTGCCGCCCAGCTCGAAGGTATCCTCCACCACGATCTCGAAGTAGCCGGGGTGTTCCTCGATCCACTTCTTGATGCCGTCGGCGTAGTCCACGCCGTGGTCGGTGTTCTCGACCACCAGCGCGATGGCCAGGCCCTTCTCCAGCTTGCCCTGGTCGACCAGCCAGCCCAGGAACTCCCCGGTGGTGTACCCGAGCAGGCTGACCGGAGCCAGCGTACCAAAGGTGTACTGGTATCCCTGGCTGAAGATGGAGCTGGCCGCCGCGCCCGGCGTGATCCAGGGCACCTGGTAGCGGTCGGCCATGGGCGACTCCGCCTGGCCCAGGGCGGTGGAGTAGCCGCCGATCACCGCCACCACCTTGTCCTGCTCCATGGCGCGCTGTACCAGTGAAGCCGACTTGGCCTGGTCGGACTCGTCGTCGTAGACGACCGGCTCCACCTTGAGCTGCTTTCCGGCGACCTCGATCCCGCCGGCCGCGTTGATTTGCTCGATGGCCAGCTGGATGCCTTCCAGCTGGTAGGTGCCGGGCTTGGCCTCCCGCCCCGTCTGGGGCAGGACGATACCTACCTTGATGGATTCCGCACCCCCGGCCCCGCCAGAGCTGCCGCCCTCACCTGCGCCAGCCCCGCCGCCGGTCCCGCCGCCACCGCCGCCGCACGCCGTCAGCACCGCCAGCGCCAGGGCCAGACTTGCCCCCACCGCCCAGCGGCCGAACCGGCGCCGCCGCCGGCGGGCCGGGCGTTGCCCTTCCACCGCGACTTCCGCCTCGCCGCCGGCGCCCGCCGGCAGCCTGCCCGTACTGCGTCCCACCGCCGTACCCCCCCAGTGATGAAAGGTGGAGTAGAATGTCATCCTGTTTTGCGAAGGGGTGGGGAAAATCCTGCCCTTTGAGCGGAAACGGCCCGGGTTCCAGATATTGCGAGGTGTCGGATCATGGGCGAAGAAAAGCAGGGCGCCGGCAACGGGGCCGGCGCCACGGCCATCAAGTACGGTGCCTGGATCATCATGCTGCTGGCCGTGCTGTACTTTCTGGCCAATTACGTGATTCCGCTGTTCCGCTAGCGGCCAGATCAGCCCGCCCGCTCCTGCACGGCCGGGGTCGCCGCCATGCCAGCGGGCGGCCCGGCGGCTCCCGGGGCCGGCCCGGTCCCTCCCTGGCGCCGGGCCGGCCCGTCCCCGCCGGCGGGCTCCGCAGTCGCGCCCGGTGCGGGCCGGGGCACCGGCTGGAGCAGGGCCGCCGGCACGTGCACCAGCCGCGCTTCCTCCATGCCGGGCAGCCGGCGGATCTCCGCCAGCAGGGGCGGGGGCACGGGATCGTCCAGGGCCAGGACCATGATGGCCTCGCCCCGCACCTGCCGCCGGGCCACCTGCATGGCCGCGATGTTGATCTCCCCCATGCCCAGCAGGCTGCCCACCTTGCCGATCATGCCCGGCCGGTCGTGATGCCGGGTGAGCAGCAGCCGGGGCGCCGGCACCATGTCCAGGGGCAGGCCGTCCAGATGAACCAGGCGCGGCAGCCCTTCGGGGCTCAGGCTCCCGGCCACCGCCCGCCGCGGGCCCCGGCCGCCGGCCAGTTCCACCACCGGGACCGGCAGGTCGGGGTGCCGCTCGCTGCGCCAGCGCAGGGCGATGCCGCGCCGGGCCGCCAGCACCGCGGCGTTGACGACGTTCACCGGGCCGTCGACCACCCCGGTCAGCAGGCCCTTGAGAACGGCACCCGCCAGCAGCTCGAAGCCCCGCTCCGAGGGCAGATCCCGGGCCGCCACCCGCAGCTCCAAGTCGTCCAGCGGGCCGCCCAGCCCCTCGCGGTAGACCAGGCCCACCAGTTCCGCCACCGGCGCCAGCGGCCCCGCCGCGTGCCAGTCCTGGTCCGAAAGGGGCGGCAGGTTGACGGCGCCCCGCACCGGCTGGCCCTGGAGGGCACGCAGCACCTGCTCGGCGATGGCCCGGGCATTGTAGGCCTGGGCTTCCCGGGTCGAACCGCCCAGGTGGGGCGTGGCCACCACGTTGGGCAGATCCAGCAGGGGGCTTTCCCCCGGGGGCTCGGTGGCGAACACATCCAGCCCCGCCCCCGCCAGGCGGCCTTCGACCAGGGCCTGGTAGAGGGCCTGTTCGTCCACGATGCCGCCGCGGGCGGTGTGGATGAGGTAAGCGCCCGGGCGCAGGCGGGCCAGGGCCTCGGCATCGATCAGATTCCGGGTCGCCGGCGTCAGGGGCGTGTGGACGCTGACCACGTCGGCACGGGCCAAGAGGTCGTCCAGGGTCACCGGCTCGGCCCCCAGCTGGCGGATGCGGGCCTCGGGCACGTAGGGATCATAGGCCAGCACGGCCATGCCGAAGGCGCGGGCCCGCTGGGCTACCTCCTGGCCGATGCGCCCGAAGCCCACCAGGCCCATCACCTTGCCGCGCAGTTCCTCTCCGACGAACCGGTTCCGCTCCCAGCGGCCCTGGCGCAGGGAGGCAGCGGCGGGCATGAGGCGCCGGACCAGGGCCAGCAGCAGGGCGAAGACGTGCTCGGCCACGGCCACGGTGTTGCCGTCGGCCACGTTGACCACCACGATGCCCCGTTCGGTGGCCGCCTCCAGGTCGATGTTGTCGACCCCCACCCCCGCCCGGCCGATCACCCGCAGCCGGGGCGCCGCGGCAATGAGGTCCGCGGTCACCCTGACCCGGCTGCGCACGATCAGGGCGTCGGCGGCGGGCAGGAGGTCCCGCTTCAGGGTCTCAAGGCTCGCGCCTGCGGCATCGATGAGATGGCAGTGTTCTTCCAGAAGAGCCAGGCCGTCCCGGGGCAAAGGGTCGGCCACCACCACCCTGGGCCTTGGGTTCATGCGCCCACCTCCTCCCCCGCGACCTGGGCCCAGACCGCCCGGGCGGCCGCCGCCGCGGCCCCGGCCCGCACCGGCCGGCCGGCTTCCGCCAGCATGGGCCCCAGCACGGCGTCCAGGGCCGCCATGGCGGTCACGATGTCAGCCGGCTCCAGGGCACCCATGTGGCCGATGCGGAAGGCCCGGTCCTTGAGGGGCCCCTGGGCGCTGACCACCACCACGCCGTGGTCGTCCGCCAGGCGGCGGATCACCTCGCCGGGCCGCACCCCGGCGGGCAGCGGCACCGCCGTCACCGTGGGGGAGGCCTCCTCGTCCCGCGCCAGGGGCTCAAGCCCCAGCGCCCGCACCCCCGCCCGCACCATGGCGGAGAGCAGCCGGTGCCGGCGGTAGACGTTTTCCTCCCCTTCGGCGGCGATCCGCTCCAGGGCCGCCTGCAGGCCGAACCAGAGGGTCACCGCCGGGGTGTAGGGGAAGTCGCCCTCCCCCACCAGGTAGGGCCGCACGTCCCAGGTGAACCGGGGCAGCCGGGCCTGTTCCACCGCCTCCAGGGCCCGCGGCCCCAGGGCCACGATGCCCAGGCCGGGCGGCGTCATCAGCGCCTTCTGGGAGCCCGTCACCGCCACGTCGATGCCCCACGCGTCCATGGCCACGGGGACCGCGGCAAAGGAGCTCACCATGTCGACCAGCACCAGGGCCTCGGGCGCCGCTCGGCGGATGGCGGGCACCAGCTGCTCCAGCGGCAAAAGGGCCCCTGTGGAGGTCTCCGAGTGGGTGAGGAACACGGCCCGGTAAGGCCGGCCCGCGCCGCGGCCCGCGGCCTCCAGCCGCTCTAGCACTTGCTCCAGTCGGGGGATCTGCCCCCACGGCACCTCCAGGCGGTCGACCTCCAGGCCGTAGGCTTCGGCGACGGCGGCGAAGCGATCGCCGAAGAGGCCCATCACCACCGCCAGCACCCGGTCGCCCGGCGAGAGGGTGTTGACCACCGCCGCCTCCAGGGCCCCCGTCCCCGAGCAGGGGAACACCACCACGCGGCCGCTGGTGCGGAACAGCCGCCGCAGTCCTTCCCGCACGGCGGCGCTGACCCGGTCGAACTCGGCACTGCGGTGCAGCACCACCTGGCGCGCGCAGGCCACCCGCACCTCCTGGGGCACGGCGGTGGGACCCGGCGACAGGAACACCGGCTCGGGGCGCGCCGGCGGCTGCTTGGCCAGCGCCTGACTGGTCCTCAGGGCGGTGCCGGATCCCGGACCGGACGGGGAGGCGGCGTCAAACCCAGGGCCCGGTGCCATGCCGGCTCCTGGGGCAATTGGGGTCTCGGGGTGGACACCCGAACCCGCGCCCCTGCCCGCACCGGCTGCCAGGGGCGATCCGGCCGCTGCACCGTGCCGGCCGGCGACGCCGGGTCCGATCTCCAGCGGCTGCTGCATGGCGGCTCCCTCCTCCAGGGGGTCTGGCTGCTCCTGCCCGATGGCCGGGCGCCGGGTAGGCCCCAATGCGGTCCACGAAAACAGAAAAACCCGTCCCCTCCGGGACGGGTTCTCACCCGCGGTGCCACCCCGCTTGACCTCACCCCGGCGGCTCTATGGCGGCCCTACGGCGGCTCTACCGGGGTGAAGCCCTCTTCAGGCCGTTAACGGCGGCTGGCCGGGCCCCTTCCGGTCCGGGCGGACCCTGGGGGCCGCCTCCGGGGTGGATTCCCCTGCCCGCCCCACCGGCTCGCACCGGCCGCCGGCTCTCTGGCGGTGGCGCGACAGGGTACTGGCCCCTTCAACGGCACCATGGCCATCGTTCAGGTTTGGGGGCGATTTTAGCATAGTCGCTGCCCCTGGGCAAGGGGGCGGCCGAGTAATTTCATCGAACAACAAAACCATAAACTGCGACAATGTTCGCCCAAGTCTCGCCCCATCTCACCGCCGCAGGAACGCCTCGTCGCGCCGGTAGAGCCAGTGGGTGAGCACGAGCAAAGCGCCCGTCAGGCCGACTAGAGCCCAGCGGTTCGCGAGGAAGGCCGCCGGGCATGGAGCATCGCCCCTGAGGGCCGCCTGGATCCTTGCCGGCTCCACCTCGAGGAGCGGAAGGCCGTGGGTGGTGGCGAAGAGGTAAAGGGGCCCGGACAGATCACCCCCGGTCAGCATTTCCAGGCACCACCAGGCGAGAGCGGCGCCCGCACCCGCCACAGGCATCCGTACCGCGACCGCGACCACGCTCGCCAGGCCGGAGAGGAGGAGGGCCGGCGGCACCGCCGCCACCACCACCCGCACCAGCGCAGGCAGGGGAAGGGTTTCCGTCCCGGTGGTGCCTGCCTTGGCGGAACCCGCAAAGGCCAGTGCCACGATCGTCCCAGCCAGAACGAGGTACACGGCCACAGGCAAGAGCAGCCGGCCCGCCACCGTGGGCGCCCGCCGGAAGGGAAGGGCCCGCCACCAGCCCGGGCGGAGGCCCTCCACGTCGGACCAGAGCGGTACAGCCACCGGCAGCACTGCCAGGACCAGAAACTCCTCGAGGATCCGCGCCAGCGTGTACAGGTGCAGAGGATGGCCGAGAAGGCGCACCGGCCAGAGCAGGACCGGCCAGAAGGCAGCCGCCAGCGCCACGGCCATCCCCAGCCCGGCCCGGGCCAGGCGCAGGTGGGCCCGCAGCCAGCCCCCGCTCATGGGCCCATGACCTCCCAGAGATCGTGCGGCTCCAGCGGTCGCTGGGCGGCCCGCTGCCGGAGCTGGCCGAGAGCCGCCACCAATTGCCTCTGGGAGGCCTCGGCTACCCAGCGCTGGACGAAATCGGGAGCGGGGCTCCCGGCCAGGGAGGCGCATGGCCCCTCCTGCCCGCCCGGCTGAGGCGGCGATGCCGCGGCCGGTTCTTGCGCGCGCAGGATCCGGCTGGTGACGGCATGGCCAAGGCAGGCTTCAGCCTCCGTCACCACCTCCCGGGATCCGAACAGAACGGCTTCGACCGCTTGCTGCGGCACGAGAATCGCGTCGCCAGCTTCCAGCACCACCCCCGTGGCGGGATCGACGAACAGCCGGTTGATCCGTGCCGTGCCCTGGGTCGGCAGGGTGATGATCCGGGACGTAGAGGTCTCGCCCACCAGCGCCCGGGCTTGCTTCAACCATCCCGCCCACCGGCGGGCACGCACCAGGCTCCCAGGGTTTTCCTGGGGATACCAGATCTCGGCCCCTGCCGCCTCGTAACGGGCCAGGGGCCGGCCGACCAGGTGGACGAAGGTCGTGCTCCCTTCCATGGTGGTTTCCGGGCCCCAGGGCCGGTGGATGGCATTGAGGTTGGAAAGCACCGGATAGTGTCCCGGATGCCGGACGGTGATGCGGAAGGCGGCGGGAGCCGGTTCAAATGAAGCGGGGTCCCCGTCCACCACCGGTGGCCTGCTGCCCGGCCAGCGCACGGTCCCGTTGCTGGCCAGGGCGGGGCCTTCATCAAGCCAGAGGCTCGCGCCACCCGTCGCCGGATCCGTCAGGCGGAGGGCACTGGCCAGGGTCACCCGGCCCGGCAGCGGGTACCAGCCGTACGAGACGGGCAGATAAGTCCCCGTGCGGCCGGCGTGGGCACCCCGCCAGGGAGCAGGAACCTCCGCGTACAGACCGCTCCGCAGGGGGTAGCCACCAGGGAGGATCCACTGATCGATCCGGCCGTGGTAGCGCAGGGATACCGTCACCGCGCCCCCCGGCGGAAGAACCAGCCCCTCTAGCCGGATCCAGTCGCCCTGGCGACGTCCCTGGACGTTCCCGCCGCCCGAAGCCCGCACTTCCAGCTTCTCGATGGTGAAGACGTGGCGCAGCGTCAGGACAGGATCCCTTACCGGGCGAGACCCCGGATTCTCCAGTTGCAGTTCCACCTGGGCACGGACCTCGGGAGCGCGGCGGAGATCCAGGTCCAGGTCGTAGCGGCTGACCACGTAAGGCGGGGCCGGATCCGGTTCCAGCGCCTCCCCTTCTGCCGGCACCCCCTGCCGGGCGTAGTAGAGAAGCTCCTGCCGGGCCGCATCAGCCCGGCCGTAAAGCTGCAGCCCCAGGCCAGCACCGGCGGCCACGGCCATCCCCGCCGCCACCGCCGTCGCCCATCCCAGCCACCGGCCGGGCCGGGGCGCCACCCCCCGCCGGCGCCTGTAGCACAGGGCCACACCCCCGCACACCGCCAGGCCGGCGGCGAAATAGAAAGCCCTGTGCATCAGGTACAGTGGAAGGTCCTCGGAAATACCCGTGAGATCCACGTTAAGGAAGTCAGCCGGCAACATGCCCGAGCCCGTCCACTGGGCGAGCCAGGCCAAGGGAAAGAAAAGGTCGAACAGCGCCTGCAGCACGTAGGGGCCCAGCACGCCGGCCAGCCAGGTGGCCAGAAGGGCCGCAAACAGCCCCAGACCCCGGAGCCACAGGCCCAGGGCCACGCCCAGGGCGGCGGCCCACAGGGCACCCGCAACGATTCCGGCTGCCAGCAGGCCCCACTCGGCCAGCAGGTGGGGCCAGCCCATTCCGGCTTCCCTGAGCAACATGGCGATCCGTACCGCCGGCGGCAGCACCGCCGCCAGGGCCGCCAGCAGCGCCAGGGGTGCCGTCCCGGCGAACCTGCCCAGGACCAGGGCCGCCTTGTCCACCGGCCAGGACCACAGCACCGCGGCGCTGTCCTCATCCCTCTCGGGATCGGCCGCCAGCCCTGCCAGCACCATGACCCCCACCTGGAGGAAGGCCAGGAACTGGGCCGCCTGCTGGAGGACGCCGGCTCCGGTCTCCGCCACGGTCTGGGTCACCGTCACCAGGCCCGTGGCCAGGCCGCCGGCCGCGGCGGCTGGCAACCACCAGCTGCGCCGCACCCGGGTCCAGGTGAAGAGGGTTGCCGTCCGAAAGGAAGCGATCCAGCTCACGGCCTGGCCCCCTTCCCGCCGGAGGGCGAACCGGCCCCGCGGCCCCCGCTGGCCCGGCCGGCGGAGCCGCCGCCCGCCGGCCCCGCCGGTTCCTCCCTATCCGGCGCCTCCGGACCGGTCACCCGCTGCGGCCGCTGCGCCCCGGCCGGGTCCCCCGGGCCCCCCCTGCGACCGGCCGCCAGGCCCCGCAGCAGGGCCACGTAGCCGTCTTCCACCCGGGGCTCCGCGGGACGGGCTCCCGGCGGCCGGTGCCATGCCAGCACCCGCAGCAGGGCGGTGCCCCCCTCCCGCCGGGACGAGACCACCACGGCCCCTTCGGGCGCACTCCCTTCCACTTCCCAGACCAGGCCCGCGGCACAGGCGGCCAGGTCCTGGGGCGGTCCCAGCCAGCGCAGCCGCCCGCCGGCGATCACGGCCACCTCCTCGCAGGTGGCGGCGATGTCTTCCACCACGTGGGTGGAGAAGATGACCAGCCGCTCGGGGCCCAGGCCGCCCAGCAGCTGGCGGAAGCGGACGCGCTCCTCGGGGTCGAGCCCCGCGGTGGGTTCGTCCAGCAGGATCAGGGCGGGATCGCCCAGCAGGGCCATGGCGATGCCCAGGCGCCGGCGCATGCCGCCCGAGAGGCGGCCGGCCCGGACATGGTGCACGTCCAGAAGTCCCACTTGCCCGAGCCGGTGCTCGACCTCCCGCCGGCGGGCGGCGGGGTTGCCGATCCCCTTGAAGATAGCAGCGAAGTCCAGGGTCTCGTAGACCGTTAACTGGGGGAACCAGCCGCCTTCCTGCGGGAGGTAGCCCAGGTGCTGGCGTACCGCGTGCTGGTCCCGGGGCAGGGTCCAAGGCCCGATGCGGACCTGCCCCCGGCTGGGTTCCACCAGGGTGGCCAGGATGCCCAGCAGGGTGCTCTTGCCGGCTCCGTTGGGCCCCAGAAGGCCCAGCACGCCGGGTCCCCAGGACAGGTTCACGTCTTCGAGGGCCACCTTCCGGCGGCCGTATATCTTGCTGACGCCGGTCAGGTGCAGTCGAATGCCCGTTTCCTCTCCCGCGCTGCCCGTAGCGGCCGCCGCCGGGCCGCCCGGGCGGCGTGAGGGAGCGCGACGGGTCGCGTCCATCCTTCATCCTCCCCGCACCGTCTCTTCCACCCGGAGAGACGGGCGAGATCGCCGGACGTTCCCTACCAGCGGCACGCCGGCCGGGAGGATCCGGCCGGCGTGCATTGCTCAGCGTCTGCCAGCGTCCATTTCCCATCTCGCTCAGGCACGTCTGAAGCCCAGGCGGGCGACCCGGGCGGCCCCGTAGCCCAGTAAGGCGCCAAGAACGTTGAGCAGTAGATCGTCGACATCCCACGACCCAGTCCCCAGGAAGAACTCGGCCGTCTCCAGGATGCCGCTGGTGACCAGGGCGCTGGCGGTTACGAGCCGGGCCGATGCCCGCCGCGGCCAGCACCAGACCCAAAGGAGCCCCCACGGCACGAAGATCAGCACATTGCCGGCCAGGTTTTGCATTGCTACCCCGGGCGACGGCTCGCCGGCCAGATACCCGGCAATGGTACGGAAAGGAATCAGGTTAACGGACCAGCGCCAGCGGGCCACGAGCAATTCAGGGTCCAAGCCGTTACGCCACAGCGGCGCCGGAAACTTGAACACCGTCACGCGCAGGAGAACCGCCAGGTACACCCCAAAGGCGAGTGCCCGCAGCCAGCCCCACCCCGGCCGCCGCCGGGCCTGGTTGCGACGTATGGGTACCACCGTCCCCCCTGTTTCCTGCTCCTTATGCCGTTTGCACCGGTGGCCCCGGCGCGGGCCCTGCTCCGGCTGCCGGCGCCGGGCGACGGGCGGCGCGGAGCCTCGCTCACCGCCCCGGCAGGACCAGGCACTGGTCCGCCAGATCGGCCAGCCGCCCCTCGCTGTCGGCCACCACCGCCCATACCGGCCGGCCGCCGGCGGCCGCCGCCCGGTATTCCTCCAGGGCGGCCCGCAAAAGGGTCACGCCGTCATGGTCCAGGCCACGGGCGGGTTCGTCCAGGATCCAGAGGGCCGGGCGCGCCAGCAGGCTCTGGGCCAGCAACCAGCGGCGCCACTGGCCACCCGAAAGCTCCTCCAGGCGCTGGCGGGCCGCACCGTCCAGGCCCCACCGCCGGAGGGCCGCGGCCACCGCCTGCCGTGGCTCGGGCACGGCCCGCAGGGCGGCCAGGTAGGCCAGGGCGGCGGCCACCTTCATCCCCCGGGCCACGCGGCCTTCCTGGGGCACGTATCCGGTGCATCCCCGGACCACGGCCAGGGCGCCGGGTCCTGCCCCGGGAAAGGAAACCGGCTCCCCGCCGGGAGCCGGCCAGGGGTAGTGCACCTGCCCCCGGCGAGGAACGGCCAGCGTCGCCAGCACCCGGAGCAACAGCGACTTGCCCGCCCCCGGCGGCCCTGTGACCAGCACCACCCCTGGTGCCAGCACGGTGTCAGGGACCGCCACCGGCTGCCGGCTCGGCAGGACCAGCTCCTCCCACGCCAGGCGCCGCACTCCGGCCAGGGTCAGGGCCATGGGGTCCATCTCCCCACGCCAGGAGCCCCATTCATACGGCCACCTCCCCGGCGCCCGCCTGCTTGGCCAACCCCCGCCCCAGCAGGGCCGCCGCCAGGAGCATGGCCGCCTGCACGGCGACCGCCGGCAAGGGGCCCGCGGCCAGCGGGTTCCAGGGGCCGAGCCAGTGGCCCCCCAGGGTCACGGCCGTCCACAGGCCGGCGGAGGCCAGCATGGCGCCCAGGGTGCCCGCCCGCATGTGCCACCACAGGGCCCACGCCGCCGCCAGCCAGAGGGGCGCCAGCCGGGCCAGGATCACCACCAAGGTCCCGCCGAGGGTCCCGGCCGCCGAACCGGCGACCGCCCCGGTAGCCGGCCACGCCGGAACGGTGTCTGGAGCGGGACCCCCGGGCGGCAGGCCCATGAACGCCTGCACCGCGGCCGGCTGGATCCACCCCGCCACCAGGATGAACAGGGTCGCCAGCAGGCCCGCCACGCCGGCCCGCGCCAGCAGCCGGCTGGCCGCAGGGAACGGCGACAGGGTCTCCAGATCGGCCCATAGCCGCTGCCGCCGGGGCCAGACGGCCGCCAGCGCCACCAGGGTGCCCAGCCACGGCGCCACCAGGGCGAGGCTGTCGGCGGAGAGCAGGATGAGGCGCCAGCCGTCCAGCACCGGCCGGCTTGCGGGACCCAGGGCTCCCGCCCCATCCCCTGCCGCACGGAGCGCCGGGGTCCAGTCCGGCATGAGCCCCCGGGCCGTCTCCACCGCCACCAGATGCAGCAGCAGGCCGCCGGCCATCAAAAGCAGTTGTATGGCGAGAAACGGCAGGGGAAAGCAGCGGGCTTCCGCGGCCAGAAGCCTCAGCAGCTGCACCATACGAGGCCGCACCGTACCGGCCGGGATCAGGGCGTCCCGGTCCAGGGGCCCGCCGCCGGCCCGGGCCGGGACCGGGCCGGCGGGCAGCGCGGCAACGGGCGCGGGTTCCTCCTGCCCGCCCGCCGTCGCCAGCAAGGCCCGGGTCACCCGGGGCACCAGGTCCTGGGGAACGGGTCCGGGCTCGGCCCGCAGGGCCGCGAAGTCCGCCCACAGGGCCTTCACCTCCGCCGGGGAGAGGGGATCGTCCCCCTCCCGGCGGGCCCCTTCCGCCGCTTCCTGCCAGAGCATCTCCCAGGCCTGCGCCGCACCCTGGGGAGCCGCCGTGGCCCCCGCGAGACGGGGGTCATCAGACCCTGCGGCCGGATCGTGGTCCGGAGCACCGGCCGGGGCCGCGGCGGAGGGATTGGGCGCAGCAGGCCGTTCTTCCCCAGCCGGTGCGGGCGGGTTTGCCGCCGGGGGCTCCCGCCGCTCGCCCTTGCGGCGAGCCGCCGCGTCAGGGCTCGTCATCGCGCGTCACCTCCCCCTGGCCGCCCGCCGGTTCCAACTCCCGGTCCAGCTCTTCAAGTGCCTGGCGCAGGCTCTTCAGCGCCCGGTGCAGGCGGGACTTGACGGTCCCTTCGGCCATGCCGAGAATGGCCGCCACCTCGGCCACCGGGCGTTCTTCCAGGATCCGCAGGACCACCACCTGGCGCCAGGGTTCCGGCAGGGTACCAAGGGCCGCCCGCAGCCTCTCGACCCGGGCCGCGTGGCCGGCACGCCAGGCCACCACCTCAGCCGGATCGCAGCCGGGGCCGTCCACCGCGGCCCCGTCAGGGGAGGATCCGGCGTGCCATGGTGGAGGTCCCTCGGGCATGGCGGCCGCCAGGGCCACCCGCTGGCGGTACGCGCTGCGGGCATCGTCCCGCAGCCGGTTCGTCAGGATGGTGTAGAGCCAGGGGCCCAGGCGGCCGGGAATGCGGCCGGCGCGAAAGCTGCCCAGCGCCCGGACCAGGGTGTCCTGCACCAGGTCCTGGGCGGCTTCGGGATCCGCTCCCAGGCGGAGGGCATAGCGGTACAGGCGGGGTGCCCAGTGCTCGGCCAGCCGCTGCAGGGCGGCCGGATCGCCCGCCCGCAGGCCGGCCTCCCAGGAGGCATCCTCCTCCGGTCCGCGGGAAGGCGCCCGCAAGGGGGAGGCCGCACCGGGAAGAGCACCGGTGTCTCGAGCCCCAGGGCCAAGGGTCGCCCCCGTCACGGCCCGTCCGGGAAACCCGCCAGCCCGTGCGGCGGCGGCTTCGACCCGGCTCCCATCCCCTTTCCCGGCCCCAAGCCCTGCCCCACCGGCCGAGCCGGTGCCGGCCGCGTCCCTGCGGTCCCGGGCCGGTTGCCGCGCGGGGCGCGGTGGCTCCAGGTGGCGCAGCCGCCATGGGATGTCCGCTGCATACCCGCCGCCTTCCAACGGTCCGCTCCTCCTCCCTCACCCAGGGCCGCCCCATCCCCCGTCCAGAAGACGAACCACCCCGGGCCGGGTTCCCGCCGGAAGACCGGCCGGAGTGGCCCGGGAAAGCCGCTCGAGGGCCCTGCACCATCTGCGGGAGCATGCGGGAGCACCTGCGGGGCCACATACGGGAGCACCTGCGGGAGCACTTGTAGGGCGC
Source organism: Thermaerobacter sp. PB12/4term (assembly GCF_003403315.2). Lineage (NCBI taxonomy): Bacteria > Bacillati > Bacillota > Clostridia > Eubacteriales > Clostridiales Family XVII. Incertae Sedis > Thermaerobacter > Thermaerobacter sp. PB12/4term. The sequence goes on along the minus strand of NZ_CP048407.1, from coordinate 552,366 downwards.
CTGCGGGAGCGCCCCGAACCCCCGGGGGTGCACCCCGTCTCTGGGCCGCCCCCGGCTCACCAGCGGGGCCGGAGGGGCGCCTCTTCCAGCTGCAGGTGGGTCGACCGCAGGTAGGGGTACAGCTTGAGCCCCCGGCCCAGGGCCCGGTTCAGCCCGATGTAGGCCAGCCAGCCCAGCAGGGGCAGGTAGACCCGGCCCGCCAGCCACCATCCCCCAAGGCCCAGGAGCAGCGGCAGCACCGTGCTGTGGGCGGCGTTGTACAGGAGGAACCAGCAGCGCGGGACCAGCGGTTCGGGCGCCTCGCCCGCCGGGCGCCGGCGGCCGCGGGCTCCCTGGGCCGGAGCGGAGCCCTGCACCCCATCCCTCTCCAGGCGCCGTGCCGCCCTGCGGAAGGGAATCCCACCGATCACCCCGGGCAGGACGAAGAACGCGACAAAGGCCGCCCAGCCGCCGCCGCCGGCCGCGTAGGCCGCCACCGCCGCCACGGCCAGCAGCACCCCCTCCAGCCGCAGCCACCACCGCGCCACAGTTTCCCCCTCCCCCCGGCACCCGCGTACGGGCCGTAGCCGGCTCCGGAAGGCCACAGGCCGCGGACCAGGCCGGCCGCGGGCCGGGCCGGCCGGCAGGGCCGCGGGCCGCCCCGAAGGCGCCGTTCCGGGCAGTAACCGCCGCAGCCGGCGGGTCATCCAGCCAGCCAGCCGGACGGCCACGCCGCCACCCTGCGGGTGCCCGCCACGGGCCGCCGCTGCAGGGCGGTCAGCGCCGGGGTGCCGGTTCGTCCAGCAGGTCCCAGGCCAGCAGCGCCGCGCCCACCAGTCCCGCGTCCTTGCCCAGGGCCGCAGGCACCAGGGTGACCGCCGCCAGGTTGGCCGGCAGGGCCCGGCGACGCATCTCGGCCTCCATGGCCGGCGCCAGCAACGGGTAGCGGGCCATCACCCCGCCCCCCAGCACCAGCCGGTCGGGGTTGAACAGGTTCACCGCGCTGGCCAGCCCGATCCCCAGCAGCCGGGCGTACTCCTCCGCCACCGCCCGGGCCCGTTCATCACCCGCGGCCGCCGCGTCCAGCAACTGGCGGGCGGTCCAGCGGCCGCCCGGCCGGCCCGGCGGCGGGCCGAGGCGCTCGGTGGCGAGGCGCCCCAGGGCGGGCCCGGCGGCCACGGCCTCCCAGCAGCCCCGGTTGCCGCAACCGCAGGCCGGCCCCTCGGGGTCGACGGTGGTATGGCCGATCTCCACCCCGTTGCCGTTGACGCCGCTGAACAGGCGCCCGCCGATCACCAGGCCACCGCCGATGCCCGTGCCGACGGTGACGTACACCATGACCTCCGCCCCGCGGCCGGCACCCAGCCGGGCTTCGGCCAGGGCAGCGGCGTTGGCGTCGTTGTTGACGGCGACGGGCAAGCCGAGGCGCCCGGCCAGCTGGTCCCGCAGGGCGAAGCCGTTCCACCCGGGCAGGTTGGGGGTGCCGGCGAACCGGCCTTCGGGCAGCACCAGGGGACCGGGCGCGCCCACCCCCACCGCCAGCGGCCGGCGGCCCGCCTCTTCCGCCAGCTCCCGGACGGCGGCAGCGATGCGGTCCATGGCCGCCGCCGGGCCGGAGGGCGCGTCCGTGGGGAGCGTCCGGCTGGCCAGCACCCTGCCCTGGCGGTCGACCAGGCCGGCCGCGATCTTGGTGCCTCCCAGGTCGATACCGGCCACCACGGGCTCCTCGCCCCGGCCGGCGGTGGACGGGGATGCCGCGGGTGCCGCGGTGTCCACGGCGGGCCGGGCGGCGGCCCCGTCGTTGCCGGCGGCACCGGCCCTGCCCGCTGCGTCCGCTCCAGATACGTAAGTATGGAAGGTTCCCGTCATCGATCGAGCCTCGCAAACCGGATGAGATGGCGCACCCGGATAGATTCCGCCCTAGAGTTCACCGGGTGGCGCCGGCGGTCCTCTTAGCACCCGTCCCCTCTCGGTCCCCCTGGCACCCGTCCCCTCCCCCGTTCCCCTGGCACCCCGTCATCCGTAGTACAATGCGGTTGTCATGACCCCCATGCGCGTTCCCGCTCTCCGCTCCGCCGCCCGGCGCGGGCCCGTCACCCGCTACGGCCTCCTGCCCCTGCGCCTGGCCTTGCTGGCCGGCCTGGTGGCCGTGGCGGCCCGGGTGGTGCGGCCCGCCGACCTGGCCGCGCTGGGCCGGTTCCTCCGGGACGAACCGGCCCCGGCCCTGGCGGCCGTGGCCGCGTACGCCGCCGCCTTTGCCCTGCGCGCCTGGGCATGGCAGGTGCTCCTGCCGCCGAGGGGCCGCCGGCTGCCCTTCGTGCTGCTCTGGCGCCTCACCCTGGCAGCCAACCTGGTCAATCACCTGGCCCCGGGCAAGCTGGGCGAGGTCGCCCGCATCGCCCTGGCGGTGCGAGCCGGCCTGCCCCGGGCGGAAGCCCTTGTGTCGGTGGTGCAGGCGCGGGGCGTGGACACGGCCGCCTTACTGGCGGTGGCGGCCGCCGCCCTGTTCCTGTCGCCCGCCCATGCGGCCGTCGTGCCGGCGGTGGTCCTGGGTCTCTCCGTCCCCGTGGGGCTGGCGGCGGGAGCCCGCCTGGCACCGCGCCTGACCCGGCGCTGGCCTCGCCTGGCACCGATGGCCGCCGCCCTGGCCGCCGTACCCGGGCGGCGGCTGGCCCTGGCGTGGCTGCTCTCGGCCCTCAGCTGGCCGCTGGAGGCGGGGATCCTGGCGGTGGTGGCCCGGGGCCTCGGCGCGCCCCTCGACCCGGCCGCCGCCCTCACCGCCACCCTGGTGGCAGTGGCGGGCCAGGTCCTGGCGATCACCCCGGGCGGCCTGGGCACCTACGAAGCGAACATGACCCTGGCGCTCCAGCTCTACGCGGTGGAACCCGCCGCCGCCTTCCGCATCGCCCTGGCCACCCACCTGGCCAAGTACCTCTTCGCGGTGGCGGCGGGCCTGGAGCCGGCCTGGCGCCTGGCCGGAGGCCCGGGCCGGCTGCTGGGTCGGGCGCGGGAAGCCGCCGGCAGCCGCCGGCACCCCACCGGCCGCCGGCAACCGGGGTCGGCCGGCCTCTCCGGCGCCACCTCCCCGGCAGCCGCGGCGGATCGGCGCTGATCCCGGCGGCGCTTCCGTCATGGGTCGCGCGGGCGCTTCCGCCACGGGTCGCGAAAGCGAGGAATCTTGCCATGCCCTATGCCGGAACCTGCGTGGTGGCCGCCGTCCTGGTCGCCACCGAACCGGACACCTTCATCAGCCGCCGGGTCCAGGCGGTGGAGGTCGACCTGGGCGGCATCCCCGGCGACCGCCACCACGGCCTCACCCGCCCGGCGGGCAGCCGGGAGCCCATGTACCCGCGGGGCACCCCCATCCGCAACCGGCGCCAGCTCAGCGCCGTGTCGGTGGAGGAGTGCGCCGCCATCGCCGCCGGCCTCGGTCTCGATGCGGTCCTGCCCGAATGGCTGGGCGCCAACCTGCTGCTCGAGGGCCTGCCGGAGCTGACCCGCCTGCCGGCGGGGGCCCGGCTGCTCTTTCCCGGCGGCGCGGGGCTGGTCTGCGAGGGCGAGAACCGCCCCTGCCGCCATCCGGGCCAGGTGCTGGCGGCGCTGCACCCCCTGCACCCCGAGCGGGAGGCTTTGCCCGTGCGGTTCGTCCAGGTGGCACGGGGGCGGCGGGGCATCGTCCTCTCCGTGGAGCGGCCGGGCCGCATCGCCCAGGGCGACCGGGTGCGCATCTGGCTGCCGCGAAGCTAGAGCCTCGTCCCGGTGGTGGCAACGGCAACCCGCCGCCGGCGAGACGCCCGCCGCCGGCTCCTGGGGACGGCCACCGGCGCAGTCCCGGCGCTCCGGCCCGTCACTGCCGGGCCGGCGCCGCTGCAGTTTGACCTCACGCCACCGAGCCTCAGCGCAACCTGGCCCCCGGCCGCCGGGGAGCAGCCTTCCCGCGCCGGCCCGTCACTGCCGGGCCGGAGCCGGCACCGCCTCCCCCTGGGCGTAGCTGCGCTTCAGTTCCTCATCCGGCAGGAAGAACAGGCAGAAGAGCCCCATCACCGCCATGGCCGCCGTGTAGAGGTACACCTGGCGCAGGGCCTCGGTGACGGCTTCGTTGAAGGCGTTGCGGACGGTGGCCACCGCCTGGTCCACCTGCTGCTCCATGGCCCGGCGGATCTGGGCGATGGCCTGTTCTTCCGCCTGGGCCGCCATGGCGTCCACCTGGCCGTCCAGCGCCTGCTCCGCCGCCGCCAGGGCCGCCTGGCGCGCCGCCGGATCGGCCGGCGGGTGCTCCACCAGCTGGCGCAGGGAGGCGGGCAGCGCCGGGTTGGCCAGCAGGACCTGCCGCGCCCCCGCGTCCCCCTGGAGGGCCGCCGCCAGGGCCGCCTTGAGGCCCGCCACCTGCTGGCGCACCTGGGCGCGAACGCCGCCCTCGGGCAGGCTTTCCTTGAGGGCCGCGGGCACCCGCGGGTCGGCCTGCAGCCGCGCGTAGGCCTGTCCGTCCCCGCGCAGCGCCTTCTCCACGTCGGCCAGCACCGCCTCGAATCCCTGGCGCACCCGGGCTTCCAGGTCCGTCCCGCCCGCCATGCCCTCGGCGGGCATCTGGACCGCCTGGGTCGCCGCCCGGTAGGCCGGCGGCAGGTGCCGGATCATCCCGTCGTGGAGGGCGCCGCTGAGCACCGTGCCAAGCAAGGCCACGGCCACCGTGGACCCCACCTGGCGGAAGAACTGGGTCGCACTGCTGGCGGTGCCGAGGCGCTCCCTGGAGACGCTGTTCTGCACGGCCATGCCGTAGAGGGGCATGGACGGGCCGAAGACGAAGCCCAGGAGGACCATCAGCACCAGCACCTGCCAGAGGGGCGTGTCGACCCGCAGCACCTCGTGGAAGACCAGGAACAGCACCACCGAGCCCATCGAACTCAACAGCAGCATGGGCTTGTAGCGCCCGGAACGGGTGGCCAGCTGGCCTGCCAGCAGGCTGCCGGCCATGGTGCCGAAGGTCAGCGGCGTAAGGGCCAGGCCCGAGTTGGAGGCCGAAAAGCCCTTGACCTGCACCAGGTACAGGGGCAGGAACATCACGCTGCCCAGGAAGGTGCCGCCGAAGAAGAGCAGGGCCAGCACCGACCAGCGGAAGGTGGGGTTGGCGAACAGGGTCAGGTCGAACAGCGGCTGGGGGCTGCGCCGCTCGACCGCGATGAACAGGCCGAGCCCCACCGCCGCCAGCGCCAGGAGCCCCACGATCACCGGCGAGCTCCACGGATAGGCCGAACCGCCCCAGGAACAGGCCAGGATCAGCGGCACCGTCCACAGGGCCATGGTCACCGCGCCCGGCAGGTCGAAGGCCGACCGCCGCACGGGCGGCAGCAGCGGCATGTGCCGCAGGAGGAAGTAAAGGGCCACGACGCCGACGGGCATGTTGACGTAGAAGACCCAGCGCCAGTTGATGTGGTCGGTCAGAAGGCCGCCCACCCAGGGACCGATCACGCTGGACAGCCCGAAGACGGCGGCGAAGACGCCCTGGACCCGGCCGCGCTCCCGCGGCGGGTAGAGCAGGCCGATGGTGGTGATGGACGTGGCGAAGAGTCCGCCGCCGCCGATGCCCTGGAACGCGCGGAAGGCGATCAGGGCGTCCATGCTGGGCGAGAGGCCGCACAGGGCCGAACCGGCCAGGAACAGGCTGGCCGCCGTGGTGAACACCCACTTGCCCGGCAAGAGCTCGTTGAGCCGGCCGAAGACGGGCAGGGCCACCACGGTGGCCAGCAGGTAGGCCGTGGCCACCCAGGCGTAGCGGTCCAGGCCGTGGAGTTCCTCCACCACCCGGGGCATGGCCGTGGCCACGATGGTCTGGTCCAGCGCGCCCAGGAACATGGACAGCAGCACGCCGATCATCGCCAGCCGCCGCTCGCCCGGGAGGTAGCCACCCGCCGCCGAGCCGGCACCACCCGCCCCTCCGGCCGCGGGGCCTGCCCACGCGCCGCCAGCAGGCGCTGTTGCCGTTTCAGCGCCGCGGGACGCCACCGTGGACGGCGACTCCGCCCCCAACCGGCCGGGGTTGCCCGCCCCGGGCTCGCCGCGGGCTATGGTCTCACGGGTCATGGGGCTCCGTTCCTTCACCGGACACCGCTCCTTCGCGTTCCGCCGATCCTCCCGGGAGATCCTCGTGCAGGCGCGCCAGCAGCCGGGCCAGCAGCTCCCGCTCTGCGGGAGCCAGGCCCTCGAGCCGCCGGTTGACGGCCTCTTCCAGGCAGGCCCGGGCCGCCCGCAGGGCCTCATGCCCCTCCGGTGTCAGGGCCAGCCGGTAGCGCCGCAGGTCCTGGGGATCGACCTGGCGCGTCACCCATCCCTCGGCCTCCAGGCGCCGCAGGATGTGGCTGGCGGTCGGAGCCGGCACGCCCATGGCCGCGGCAACCCCGGAGGGCGTGCCGCAGCGCCGCACCATGGCCAGGGCGAAGGGCGCCATGCGGAAGAGGCCGTGCCGCTCCAGGCAGGGCGTGGCCTCCCGCAGGACGACCTGCTGCAGGCGCCAGATGTGCTGAAGGATCTCCCAGCCGTTCATCATGGGGATCGTAGGCGGGGCGAAGTTCGTTGTCAAGCGAAATATTTTCGTCATGAAACAAGCTGCGCAGGCCCCCGCGGCGCGCATGGCCCTCAGGCACCCGCCGCAATCGCCCGCGGCACCCCGAGCCACCACCCGCGCCACCGCAGCGACCGCCCGCCGGCCCCCTGCTACCGCCCGCCGCCCGCTCCGCCGGCCAGCCAGGCCCGGGCCTCCCGCAAGAGCCGCAGCCGCTCGGCATAGGGCACCGTGCTGCGGCCCGACGGGTTGGGCGCGGCGAACTCGGCCACCCCGGGCACCGTCTGGCGTGGCTGCAGGCCCCATTCCACGGGCGCCGTGCGGGCCAGCCCGGCATAGGCCCGGTAGACCTGCTTGCCAAGGAGGATCACCAGCCGCGGCCGGAAGCGGGCCACCTTCTCCCGCAGGGCGGCACCGCCCGCGCGGAGTTCGTCCCAGGTCAAATCGGCCTCCCCCCGGGTGGCCCGGGGCACCACGTTGGTCACCCCCAGCCCCCACCGGGGCAGCAGCCCGTCCTCTTCAGGCCGCAGGACCCGCGGCACGAAGCCCGCCTCGTGCAGCAGGCGCCAGAACAGGTTGTTGGGCCCGGCGAAGTGGTGGCCGGCGGTGGCGCTGGCCCGCCCCGGGTTGAGCCCGACGAACACGGCCCCAAGCCCCGGGGCCAGCACGTCGGGGACCTGCATGCGCTCCCATTGGAGCGCCCGCAGTTCCTGCAACACGGGCATGGCCTCCAGATCCTCGGGGGTCACCGCCTCCCAGTGGATGCCCCGCGGTTTGGGGTAGGGGGTCCGGGTGAAAATCACCTCATCGGGGGTGACGATGATGTCCACCGAAAGGTCGTGGGGTGCCACGGGCAGCCTCTCCACGATCTGCAGGGGGTGGACCGTGGTCACCACGGGCAGTTCGGGATGCCCGAGTTCCCGCAGGAGGGCGTACTCGTAGTCGGCATAGCCCTCCCCCTTCCCCGCCCGGGCCCCGTCCCGGGTGACGGCCACGGCGCCGGCCACCACCAGATCGATGGGCGCCGCCTCCGGAGTCATCTCGTCCAGGGTGACGAACCGGCCGTACTCCGCGGCCCTGCCCAGCTGGGCCGCGCGCCGCTCCTCGCCGCGGGGGACGTCTTCGGGCCGGATGCGCAGGAAGGCGCCCCGGAGGCGTGGCGTGGGCATGTACACGGTCTTGCCGTCGGCCAGGGCCATGGCCCGGACGGGCAGCTGGGGCGTGTCGGGGTTGACCTTCAGAGCCCGGGCCCGGCGGTAGACGTCCAGCTCCCGCAGCCGGGCCGCCGCCCGCTCGGCGCCTTTGAAGTTGGGGATGCGGCCTTCGATGGGAAAGGGGAAGCGGGCCGCACCGGCTTCCCGCAGGCGCCGGTACACCTGTTGGCGGGCTTTTGCCTTGGCGGCGCCGGCATCGCTGGCGGGTTCGACCTCCCGGGGGTGCCCGGCGCCCGCCGGCGCCCTGCCGCCGCCCTTGCCCTCCCCGGCCGCCGGCTCGAAGGACCTCTCCTCCCATGCGCCATCTTTCGTCACAAGCTTCACCCGCGCTGGTCCGATCCTGGCCCGCTGAGCCGCCCGGGCCGGTCCCGGCCCCGAGGGGTTCCGGGCCCCGGGCGGGGCGGCTCCTGCCGGGCGGGGTTCCACCCCGGCCCAGGGCCCTCACCGGCTCCGGGCACCTTGGTCTACCGCCGTCCCGCGGTCGCCGGCGCCGCGTGCGCGGAACCGCGCTGCGGATGCCAGGCCGGCGGTGCGGTCGCCAGGGCCGCGGGTTCCTCCGCCCATCCCGGGCTGGGGGCGGCAGGATATGCCTTCACGTGACTTTTGCTGCAAGGACTGGTCCCGTTCCTCCAACACTTTTATCATGTTCATCGGACCGTCAGCATTTGTCGGGGAAAGAAAGGAGGGACCCGCCTCACAGCGGGGCAAAGCACATGAACAGCTTGCTCTGGATCCCGCTGGCCGGGAGCCTGCTGTCGCTCCTCACCGGACTCGTCTTTGCCAACCGCATCGTCCGGCTGCCGGTGGAAAACCCCGCCGTGGTCGACATCGGCGGCCACATCCAGGCGGGGGCGACGGCGTACCTGAACCGCCAGTACCGCACCCTGGCCGTGGTGGCCGCGGTGCTGTTCATCATCCTGGCGGCGGCGCCGGGGATGGGCCTGACGACGGCCGTCTGGTTCCTCGTCGGCGCCGTCCTGTCGGCGGCGGCGGGCTACATCGGGATGAACGTGGCGGTGCGGGCCAACATGCGCACGGCCATGGCGGCGCGCCAGGGGCTGGCGGCCGCCTTCCGCGTGGCCCTGCAGGGCGGGGCCGTCACCGGCCTGATGGTGGTCGGTCTCGGCCTGCTGGGCGTGACGGCGCTGGTGTGGCTCACCGGCGCCCAGAACAACTCGGCGCTGGTGGGCTTCGGCTTCGGCGCCAGCCTGATCTCGGTCTTCGCCCGCCTGGGCGGCGGCATCTACACCAAGGCGGCCGACGTGGGCGCCGACCTGGTGGGCAAGGTGGAGGCCGGCATCCCCGAAGACGACCCGCGCAACCCCGCGGTCATCGCCGACAACGTGGGTGACAACGTGGGCGACGACGCCGGCATGGCGGCGGACCTGTTCGAGACCTACGCCGTCACGGCGGTGGCGGCCATCCTCCTGGGCCTGCTGACCCCGGAGTTCGCCGGCGATTCCCGGTTCGTCTTCTTCCCGCTGCTGGTGGGCGCCGTGGGCATCGTGAGCTCCATCGCCGGCGTGCTGGCGACCCCGCCGGCCAAGCCGGGGGGCATCATGCGGGCCCTCTACCAGGGCGCCCTGGCCAGCGGCATCATCGGCACCATCGGCTTCTTCGCGGTGACCCGGTGGCTGGGCCTGGACATGAGCTTGTTCTATGCCTCCCTGATCGGCCTCGGCGTCACCGTGGCGATGATCATCATCACCGAGTACTACACCTCGGCCAACTACCGGCCGGTGCAGAACATCGCCCACGCCTCCCAGACCGGCCACGCGACCAACATCATCGCCGGCCTGGCCGTGGGCATGCGCTCCACGGCGGTACCGGCCCTGGTCATCGCCGTGGCCATCCTGCTGGCCTACAACCTGGCCGGGCTTTACGGCGTGGCCATCGCGGCCATGGCGATGCTGTCCCTGACGGGCATCATCGTCACCATGGACGCCTACGGCCCCATCACCGACAACGCCGGCGGCCTGGCGGAGATGGCCGACCTGGAAGACTCCGTCCGGGAGGTCACCGACCAGCTGGACGCCGTAGGCAACACCACCAAGGCGGTGACCAAGGGTTACGCCATCGGCTCGGCGGGGCTGGCCGCCCTGGTCCTCTTCGCCTCCTATGTGGAAGAACTCGGCAAGGCGGGCGCCCAGGCCCTGACCTTCGACCTGGGCGACCCCTACGTGCTGGCCGGCCTGTTGATCGGCGGCGTGCTGCCCTTCCTCTTCGCCTCCATGAGCATGGAGGCCGTGGGCCGGGCGGCCTTCGACGTGGTGGAAGAGGTACGGCGCCAGTTCCGCGAGATCCCGGGCATCATGGAGCGCAAGGCGAAGCCCGACTACGGCCGGGCGGTCGACATCGTCACCCGGGCGGCCCTGCGCGAGATGGTGGTGCCCGGCCTGATCCCCGTGCTGGGTCCCGTGGTGGTGGGCCTGGCCCTGGGTCCCAAGGCGCTGGGCGGCCTGATCGTGGGCTCGATCATCACGGGCCTGTTCATCGCCATCCAGATGACCAACGGCGGCGGCTCGTGGGACAACGCCAAGAAGTACATCGAGATGGGCCACTACGGCGGCAAGGGCACCGAGGCCCACGCGGCGGCGGTGACCGGCGACACCGTGGGCGACCCGTACAAGGACACGGCGGGGCCGGCCATCAACCCGATGATCAAGATCATCAACATCGTGGCCCTGCTGATCGCGCCCATCGTGGCGTCGCTGTGGCTGTGAACGCCGCCGCAAGGCAAAGGAACGTGCAGGGGCCGGATGCCCGGCATCCGGCCCCTTTTGCTACCCGCAGCCCCCCACGGCCCATCGCCCACCCCACCAACGGACCCGGGTTCACTGGACGCGACCCGCCGGCGCGTCCGCGACGGGCGGAAAGCGAGGCCGGTCGGTCTGGCTGGGCCGTTATCGGGTCACGACGAGCAAGGCCAGATAGGAGCCCCCGTCCAGCGCGTTGTGAAGCATGGCCACGCCCGCATAGTCGCCGGTCCGGTCGTAGTAGGAACCCAGGATCATCCCGACGAGCGTTGCGGCAACCGATTGGGCCACCACCGCCGGGAGGCTCGCGCCCAGCAGGACGTTGGACCCGTGGAACAGCCCGAAGAGCAAGGCGGTCAGGAGCATTGCCCGGGAAAGGACGAGGCCGCCGGCCCGAACCTGACCGGGTACGAGGAACCGAAGGGGGAGATGCAGGGCCGGCCGGAACATCATTTCCTCGCTGAAACCGACCATCACGCCTTGAAAGAGCAGGACCAGCACGATGGGCAGGATGCCGGCGGAAGCCCAAAGAGGGCGGGGTTCTCCCCAGGACGTCGCCGCTTCGCCCATGAACTTGCTGCCGCCAAGCACGAAGAGGAGGATCCAAAACGACCGGGACCGCCGCCATTTCCCTGCCGCCGGCGGCGCCGTCGCGCGTCCCTGCCGGTTGACGGCCGGAACGACCCGGAGGCGGTACCATACCCATGGGATGAGCAACTGGGGCCCGTGGGACGCCCAGGAGGTCAGCACACCGTACGGCGTTCCCTGGACGTGGGGACGAACCAGCACGGCGAGGAGATCGCTCAGAGCGGCTGTAGCGACCAGGATCGACAGGACTTCCGTGAGCCCTGGCCCGAGGTGCGGCTTCTCGCAGCGGAGGAAACGGCACAAGCAGGTTACCCGCCTTCGACCAGCGAGATGGGAGCTCGCTGTCGCTTCTCGAAACGGCGGCCCCTTTCCTCCCACGCCTTCCTCTAACGCCCGTTCCCCCGCCGCCGCAAGCCGCGCCGGAAGCGGTCACCGGCCGGGAAGCCTGGCTGCCCGTGCCCCCGCCCCAGCGGCAGGTTCCACCGCACCCAGGCCACGTACCGTGCCAGCCCCTGCTCCAGCGAAATCCGCGGCTCGTACCCCAGCCGCTCCCGGGCGCGGGCGATATCGGCCCAGGTCGCCGGCGCGTCCCCCGGCGCCGGCGGCTGCAGATCCAGGGCGATGGGCCGGTGCAGGACCCGTCCCAGGGCGGCAATCAGCTCTTGCAGCGACACCGGTCGCCCGCTGCCCAGGTTGTACACCTGGTAGCCGGCGCCGGGTTCCAGCAAGGCCGCCCAGGTCCCGCGCACCACGTCGCCCACCTCGGTGTAATCGCGGCGACTCTGGATGTCACCGAAGACGGGGATCGGCTGGCCGGCCAGCGCCCGCGCGGTGAAGCGGGCGATGGCCATGTCCGGCCGCTGGCGCGGCCCGTACACGGTGAAGAAGCGCAGGCTGGTCACGCCGATCCCCAGCAGCCGCTGGTACGTCAGGGCGTACTGTTCGGCCGCCGCCTTGGAGGCCGCGTAGGGCGACAGGGGCGCCGGCGCCATGTCCTCCCGCCAGGGTCCGGGCTGGGCGCCGTACACCGACGACGACGACGCCACCACCACCCGCTGGACCTGCCCCGGATACCGCCGGATCGCCTCGAACAGGGCCACCGTGCCGCCCACGTTGGCCTCCAGGTAGCGCCGGGGCTCGGCCAGGGAGGGGCGCACCCCCGGCAAGGCCGCCAGGTGGGCCACGTGGGTGAACCGGTGGCGGGCAAAGAGACGGTCCAAAAGCTCGCCGTTGCGCACGTCACCCCGGACGAACCGGAAGGCGCCGGCGGCCCGGGCCGCCCGCAGCCGCAGCAACTCCACGTTGGCCTGCTTCAGGGCCGGGTCGTAGTTGGCCGTCAAGCTGTCCAACACCACCACGTCCGCTCCCTGCAAGAGGGCCAGCTCGGCCAGGTGGGAACCGATGAACCCGGCCCCGCCGGTGATCAGCAACCTCATGCCCGCTCCCCCCGCCCCGGGGTCCCGGAATGGGGGGCGTAGGGCCGCGCCACCGCCGGACCGCCCAGGCGCTGCCCCGCCGGGGTGTCTTTCCCCGCCGGCATACCCGACGGGACCCCCTTCGCCGGCGGGGCCCCCTTGGCGGCCGGGGTCCGGGCACCGTCCTGACCGGCCGGAGCGGCCGGCCCCCGACCACTCGCGGCAGCGGCTGGCCCGCCGGCCGCCGGCGCCGCGTCCGGTGCCGGTTCGTCCCCCACCGGGAACCAGTGGAGGGGATGGCCGGCGTCGACCGTCACGAAGACGCGGGTGCCCGCCGGGTAGTCGTAGACGTGCACCAGCTCGCTGCCCACCACGGTACCGCTATCCAGGCGCACCCGGTAATGGTAGTAGCCGTCCCGCCGCTCCCGGCCGGCGATGACGCCCGTAGCCCCCGGCCCGGTCCAGCCGGCGGCGCGCCCGCCCGCCAGAGGACGCAGGGTGACGTCGTCGGGCCGCACCAGCACCCGCACCGGCGTGCCCGGCGCCACGGTGACGCCCTGCCGGAAGAACCCCAGCTCGGTGGCGATGCCGCCGGGTTCGACCCGGCCCTCCAGCAGGGTGGCGGGTCCCATGAACTCCGCCACGAAGGGGGTCAGGGGCCGGTAGTAGACCTCCTCCGGAGTGCCCACCTGCTCGATGCGGCCCCCGTGCATGACCGCCACCCGGTCGCCCAGGTTGAGCGCTTCCCGCCGGTCGTGGGTCACCAGGACGGTCGTGGTCCCCGTGCGGCGCAGGATCTCCCGGACCTCCTCCCGCACCTGCTGGCGCAGGTCGGCATCCAGGTTGGAGAAGGGTTCGTCTAAGAGCAGGATCTGGGGCCGCGGGGCCAGGGCCCGGGCCAGGGCCACCCGCTGCTGCTGGCCGCCCGAGAGCTCGTGGGGGTAGCGGTCTTCCAGGCCCTCCAGCCGCACCAGTTCGACCATTTCCGCCACACGGCGCCGGCGCTCCGGCCCCCGGGGTAGGCCAAAGGCGATGTTCTCCGCCACCGTCAGGTGGGGGAACAGGGCATACTCCTGGAACACCAGCCCGGCCCGCCGTTCTTCGGGAGGAACCGGCCGGCCCGCTCCCGCCACCACCCGGCCGCTCAGCTCGATGCGGCCGGCGTCGGGCACCTCGAAGCCGGCGATCAGCCGGAGGGTGGTGGTCTTGCCACAGCCGCTGGGCCCCACCAGCACCAGGATCTCGCCCCGGTACACATCCAGGTCCAGGCCCGCCACCGCCTGGGTGGGCCCGAAGCGCTTCACCAGCCCGCGGCAGCGGATGACGGGCGCGCCGGCATCCTTCACGCCTGCCACTCCCCCTCCCGGCGGAGGATCAGCATGACCGAGGCGGCCGACGCCGCCACCAGCAGCAGCGACTTCACCGCCGCCTGGCCGAAGAAGCCCTCGGTGATGGAGTTCCAGACCGAGGTGGCCAGGGTGCCGAACCCCGCCGGGCTCAGAATCAAGGTCAAGGGCAGCTCCTTCAGCGTCACCAGAAACACCATCCCGGCCCCGGCCAGCAGGCCCGGCCGCACCAGAGGCAGGGTCACCTGGGCCAGGACCTGCCACGGCCGCCGGCCCAGGGTGCGGGCCACTTCCTCCAGCTTGGGATCCACCTGCAGCCAGGACGCCCGCAAGGGGCCCAGGGCCGTCGGCAAGAAGACGATCACGTAAGCGGCCACCAGCAAGGCCACCGTCTGGTACAGCGGGCCCAGGAACCGCACCCCGAAGAAGACCATGGCCAGGGCAATGACGATCCCGGGGATGGCGAAGCCCACGTAACTGGCCCGCTCCACCAGGCCGCTCAGGAAACCGGGGAACCGGGCCCCCAGGGCCGCTACGGGCAGGGCGGCGGCCACCGTTCCGGCGGCGGCCAGGGCGGCGACGGCCAGGGAGTTGAAAGTGGCCGGCCCGAGTAGCTCCCACCAGCTTCCCTCCAGCACGCCGCGCACCACCCAGTAGGCCAGCACGCCCAGGGGGACGCCCAGCCCCAGCAGGACTACGGCGGCGCAGAAGGCCAGGGCGGGCCAGCGCCACGGGCCCAGCGGAACCGGCGCCGGTGGCCGCGGCGTGCCGGGGGTGTCCCGGTGGTACCGCCACCGCTCCCGCAGCAGGGCGTCCAGTCCCAGAATGGCCAGGGCCGCCGCCACCAGCACCAGGGCCAGGCCCCCCGCCGCCGCCCGGTCGAAGGCGGCCTGGTACTGGACGTAGATCGCCCAGGTGAAGGTCTCATAGCGCAAGGTGGTCACGGCGCCGAACTCGGCCAGGGTGTACAGGGCCACCAGCCGCGCCCCGGAGAGGATGGCCGGGCGCAACTGGGGCAGGATGACGCTCCGGAAGGTGGCGCCGCGGTTGCGGCCGAGGCTGAGCGCCGCTTCTTCCAGCGCCGGGTCGAGGCGCGCCAGGGCGGCCCGCACCGGCAACAAAATGTAAGGATAAGTGAAAAGGGTCATGACCAGGTAGGCGCCCCAGAAGCCGTGCAGGTCCGGCAGCCGCTGGACGCCCAGGGGCGCCAGCAGGCGCTGGAGGAGCCCGTGGGGCCCCGCGGCGACCACGTAGAGGAAGCTGCCCACGTAGCTCGGGATGGCCAGGGGCAGCACCGTGGCCACCGCCCAGAAGCGCCGCCCGGGGAGGTCGGTCCGCACCACCAGCCAGGCCAGGGGCACCGCCAGGATCACGCCCGTGGCGGTCACCGCCGCCACCAGCCCCAGGGAGCGGCCGGCGATGGCCCAGGTGGCAGGCCGGAAGAGCAACTCGGCCACCCGGTCCCAGGCTCCCGCCGTGCGGATGAACAGGTAAGCCACCGGCAGCAGCATCGCCGCGGCCACCAGGGCTGCCGGCACCACCAGGGCCAGCGGCGGCTGGGGGCCGCGACCCGGCCCTCCCGCCTTGCGGCGGGCGGCCTCCAGGGAACCTGCCCGGGGGCCCGGGCCGGGCCTTCTCGCCGGCTGGGGGACTGCCACCGGGGTCCGCACGGGGGACCAGGCCTCTGCCACAGGGGTCGCCTCCTCGGGTTCACTGTAGCACGGCCGCGGTCGAATTGATAGACATTCTCTATTTCAACAAGGCCTGGCCCCCGGCCAAACGGTCCCGGCGGTCCAGCCGGCCGCGCCAGTCCATCCCGTCAAGCCGCCATCCCCAGCTCCCCAGTGCCAGCAGGACGGCCAGCCACAGCCCCGTCAGCCAGGGGGTGCTCCCCGCCCAGGAGCGGTAGTCCGGGAACAGCAGGCCCATGGCCTGGAACCAGCCCACCGGCATGGCGAAGGGGTCGACGGCCACCGTGACCTGCCTCAGGTTGACCGCCCGCACCAGGGCCGCCGTCACCGCCACCGACAGCCCGGCCAGCAGGAAGAAGGCGCTGCGCGCCCCGCGCCCGCCCCGCTGCAGCACCAGGGCCAGGGGCAGGGCGTAGAGCGGCAGGACGGTCATCACGGTGCGGCCGGGGAACCACCAGCCCATCATGGTGATGGCGACGAAGACCGCCATCAGGTGCTGCGCCGCGATCAGGCCCAGGGCAAGGCGCGGGGCTCCCTTCCGCCGTGCCATGAGCACCATCCCCGGCAGCGCCAGAAGCAGCACCGGCGCCCAGCGGGCCAGGCCGAAGCGGCGGTCCACGAAGAGCCCCCAGAGCCGGTAGAACCGGTTGGCCAGGTCCGTCACGTGCGCCCGCAACACCTCGGGCGTGGAGTCGCCCGCGTACACCACGTTGACCGAGTAGGGCGTCAGGGCACCGAAGACCCGCAGGTGGAACAGCACGTAGGGCACGGCCAGCAGCACGCCCGCCCCGGCCAGCGCCCAGCGGCCCTCCCGCCCGGCCCTCAGGAAGGTCGCCGCCGCCACCACCCCGGCCAGAGGCGCGTATTTGATACCCAGCCAGAGCAGGGCGGCCAGCAAGAGGGCCAGCACCCGGGCACGGGCCACCTCCCGCCGCCGGGAGGGGCTTCCCCCAGGGTCCCGTGGCGCGGCGACGAAGGGAAGGTGGCAAGAACCGTCGGCAGCCCGCGCCGCATCCCCGGCCGCGGGCCCGCCGGCCTCCAGCAGCAGTAGCGCCGCCACCAGCACCAGGGCAGCCGGCACCTCCGGGTAGATCTCCGTGGCGTAGACGAAGGGCGTGGCCGCCAGGGCCAGGGCCAGGGTGGCCCAGGCGCTCCAGCGCGCCTCGCCCGTCACCCGGGCCACCCAGACGTAGACCAGGGCGAAGGTCAGGGCGGCCAGCAGCTGGAGCTGGAGCTGGGCGCCCCGCAGGCCGCCCAGGGCGAAGCCGGGGATCAGCAGCACCGGCAGCCCGGGGTTGTGGGGGCTCAGGATGCGCCCGTCGGCCGTGGGGACCGACTGCATCCAGAGGCCGTCGGGATGGTCGAAGAAGGCCCGGTAGGAATGGCGCCGGTACTGCTGGCGCAGGTCCAGGTCGCCGTCCTCCAGGAGGCTCTGGGTGGTGAGCAGGTAGAACGGCTCGTCCCCCGTGATGGCGGCGCCCCGGCTGGCCCGCAGGCCCGCCGAAAGGCTGTAGAGCGCGGCCAGCAGGACGAACAGCGCCACTGCCCTCCGGGCCATCCTCGCCACCCCCTTGTCCGCGGCAGCCGCCTGCACCCGCCAGGCGACCCCGTACCGGTTGCTGCTGGGCGACCGGCGGAGCCACCGGGTCCCGGGCATCTTCCACCGCCCGCTCCTGCCCGGCGGCGCCCGGGCCGCCGGGCGGCGGTTGCCGTCCTGGCTTCATCCCCGCTTCGTCGGCGTCATCTGGGATTCGCCACGGCTTCGTCCCGGCTTCGTCCCGGCTTCGTCCCGGTCCCTGCTCCTTGGCCCCGCGCCTGCCCGGCGGCACCCCCGAGGACCCGTCCTATCCGGCGGCGCCGCCGGCCTCAGCCGGGCCGGCGGCACCGTCGCCGCCGGTGCCGCCGGCTCCCGGCCTGCCCTTCAGGCTGCCCCAGGCAGGCTTTCTCAGGGCAGCACGCCCGTATCCCGCAGCAGGTTGACCGTCTCCCGGATCTGGCCCAGGTCGCTCTGGTCGATGGCCGGCGGGTCCAGCTCCTCCATGGGCGGCACGCCCTCGGGGAGCGGGACGCCGGCGATCATCGGGTACTCCTCGGTCTGCTGGGTGAAATAGCGCTGGGCCTCCTCGCTCAGCAGGAACCGGACGAACCCCTCCGCCGCTTCCTTCTGGGCGGTCGAACGCACGATGGCCGCCCCGGTCACGTCGATCACCGCGCCGGGATCGCCGTTCTTGAGGAAGTGGTTGCGGGCGGCGAAGCCGGGGCCCAGCTCCTCCATGAGGCGCGGCACGTAGTAGTGGTTGGCCACACCGATGTCGATCTCGCCGTCGGCCACCGCCCGGACGATGCTGATCAGGTTGGGGTACTCCCTGGGCTCATTGGCCTTCATGCCCTCCAGCCACTGCCGGGCCGCCTCTTCCCCCCGGGTCAGCCGGATGGCGGTGACCAGGATCTGCCATTCCCCATGGGTCGGTGCCCAGCCGACGCGGCCCTTCCACTTGGGGTCGGTCAGGTCCATGACCGAATCGGGCAGGTCACGGGTGGGATCGATGCGGTCCTTGTTGTAGACGATGACCTTGGATCGGCCCGACACCCCCACCCACTGCCCGTCCGGCGAGCGGAACCGCGGGTCGACCTTCTCCAGAACGTCCTGGGGCAGCTGGGCCAGCAAGCCGGCCTCCCGCAGGGGGCCCCAGCCGCCGGCGTCGGACAGGTACAGGACATCGGCCTCGGTGCGGTCCCTCTCTTCCAGCAGGGTGTTGACCAGCTCGGCCGTGCTGCCGTAACGCACCCGGATGTCGATGCCGGTTTCTTTCGCGAACTGCTCCAGCAGCGGGTGGACCAGGCTCTGGGTCCGGCTGGAGTAGATCACCAGCTGCTGGTTGCCGCCGCCGCCCAGCGGGCCGCACCCCGCCAGAACGAATCCGGCCAGCGCCAGGAGGAGCACCGGCCCCAGGAGCCGGTGCCCGGCCGCCAGGTAGCGGCGCCAGCCCGAGGCCCCGGGACCCCGGTGACCGGCGGTTCCCCGGGCCCGCCGGGCCCGCGGTGAAGCGACGGGTTCGCCGTCCGGGCCGCCCCCGGGTGCGGCGGCGGGACTCCAGCCGTTGCCCGCTGGCGCCGGCCGCCGGGAGGCGGCCGGCGCCTGTTCGACCACGGTCTGCAAGGGCCTCATCTCCTTCAAGGCGTGACGGTGAGCTCGGCCACCATGCCCTCTTCCACGTGGCTTACCGCGTGCTCGCCCTCACCCTCGACGATGTTGCAGATCAGAAGGTAGCGGCCCGGCTGCAGGGTGAAGAGCCCCGAGGCCTGGGTACCGGCGGCGAAGGCCTCCACCTCGCCGATCATCTCCACCTGGTCTTCGGGCACCCGGCCGTCCACCACAGGCAGTTCCTCCGGCCCGGCATCGGACCGGACGATGACCAGCTCGTGGGGATGCTCGGGGCCGGCGTTGGTCACCAGGAAGTAGACCTGACCCGCCTTGACCTCCGCCGGTTCGACCTCGATGGCCCACTCCTTCAGGGTGACGTTGACCTGGGCGGCGCCGGCCGGCTTGGGCTCCACGTGACCCGCCCCGGCGCCGCTGTGGGTATGGGTGCCGGAGACGCTGCCGCTGTGGGTGCCGGAGCTGCTCCCGCTGTGGGTGCCCGACACGCTGCCCGAGTGCGTACCGGTGCCCGAGCCCGACACCGAGGGGGTCGAGCTCTCCGGATCCACGGACACGGTCCCCGGCCGGTCTTCCCCGCGGCCGCAGGCCGCCAGCACCACGACCGTCAGGACCAGCACCGCCGCCAGGGCGGCCCGGCCCACCCATGCCCGGCGGCAAGGGCGGCGCCCGCCCGGGCGCCCGTCATGTGCCGTCATGGAACCACCCTCCTTGCGGGCCCTCCGGCCCGCTGGTGTGCCTGTTGGTGATACCTCAGGTGATGTCTCCGGGCGGGGCCGGGCGGGCCACCGCCCGGAGAACCGCCCCCGCCGGCCTCCCGCGGGCTCGGCGGGCCCCTGCCCGCCCCCCGCTTGCCGTCCCCCTCGCCGCCCCCACCGCTGCCCGCCTAGGGCTGGCCGGCTCGGGCTGCCCTACCGGGCTCCCCGGGGCCAGGCGCGGCCGCCCCCCTCCGCCCCGCGCCCCCGGTCCCCAGTGCCGGCGCCACCGCCTCACCCCGTGCGGCCCGCGGGCCGGACCAGCTCCGGGGCCGCCGTACCCTGTCCAGCCACCACCCCCTGGCCCCGTGCCGGTTCCACCGGCGGGTCCAGCTCCCGCACCCGCCCTGGCACCGGTTCCACCGGCAGGCCGGGCTCATAGGCCCGTCGCAGCGCCGGCTCGACCGGCAGGCGCAGCTCCCGCACCATGGCGGGGAGCACCCGGCGGGCGTAGTCGCGGAAGCGGACGAAGGACTGGCCCGTGGACCGGAACTGGTAGTGGATGGGCACCTCGGCCAGGCGGAACCCCTGGCGCAGAAGGTTGAGATTCATCACCTGGGCGTAGTTGTAGTCGTGGACGATCCGGCAGCGGCGGAGCGCGGGCCGGCTGAACGCCCGCAGCCCCGTCTGGCCGTCGCTGATCCACCGGCGCAGGATCAGGGCCTGCAGCAGGGTGAAGGCGTAGTTGCCCAGCCGCCGGTACCAGCGCATGCCCCGGATGCGCCCGCGAAAGCGGGAGCCCAGCACGTAATCGGCCCGGCCTGCCATGATGGGCGCCAGTACGTCCGGAATGGCCTCGGGCGGGTACTCGCCGTCGGCGTCGATCATCACCGCCGCCCCGGCGCCCAGGCGGTAGGCCAGGCGCAGGGCCTGCCGCACGGTGTAGCCCAGGCCGCGGTTGCGGGGGTGCCGCACCACCAGGTCCGCCCCGGCGGCCCGGGCCACCTGGGCCGTGCCGTCGGTCGAGCCGTCGTCCAGCACCAGGACCAGGGTGTCCCATCCCGGCCAGGCGGGCCGCGGGATCCGGCGGATCACCTGGCCGATGGCAGCCGCCTCGTTGTAGGCCGGCAGGAACACCACCACCAGCCGCCGCCCGGAGGTCAGGCCGGCCACCCCGGCCCCGCCTGGGGACCGGTGGCCACGCCCCCGGGCCGCGCGCCGCTCCCGGGCTGCGCGCCGGCCGCGGACCGCTGCCGGCCCGCCTCCCGGCCGGGCAGCGGCATCCCCCGCCCGGTTGCCGGCGGCCGCGAGCCGGGCGGCCCAGCCGGTTCGTCCCGGGGGATGAACCCGTTCCCTCACAGGACGGCCCTCCCCTCGGCAGCGAAGTAGCGGTCGAGGTCCGGGGCCAGGTCGGGGGCACCGGGATCCAGCGCCTCCTCCAGCACGGGCCCCCGGGCCCGGGCAGGCAGGGGGAGGCCCAGCAGGTGCGTCAGCGTCCCGGCCACCGACACGATGCTGTGGGCCTGGTCGCTGCGCCGGCCGCGGGCCACGTTCCGCCCCACCAGGAAGAAGGGCACCCACCGCTCCCCCTCGCCCAGGTGGCCGTGGCCGCCGATGCCGTCCCCCTGGCCGTGGTCGGCGCAGATCAGGAAGGTGGTGTCCCGGGTGTAGCCGTGGCGGTGCATCCAGGCGAAGAAGGCCTCGATGTGGGCGTCGGCCTCGCGGATGCGCTGGAGGTATTCCGGGTAGTGGACACCCCGGGCATGGCCGGTCTGGTCGGTGGCGATCAGCTGGACGACGAGCAGGTCCGGGTCGTCCCGCTGGAGGATCTCCCGGGCCGCGGCCATGATGTTGCCGTCCACCTCGTCGCCGTTCTGCACGCTGGTGATGGCCCGCACGTGGTCGCCGAAGGCGTCGATCAGGTGGGCGATCCCCAGCAGGACGCCCTTGCGGCCGTAGCGCGCCAGCACGTCGAAGGCGCTCTCGTCCCGTACGCCCAGGCGCAGCACCAGGTTGCTGGTGATGCCGTGCTCCCTGGGGTAGGTGCCCGTGAACATCGAGCTGAAGCAGACCACCGTCCGGGCAGGATAGACCGTCTCCATCCGGTCGAACCGGGTCCCCCGGGCCGCCAGCCAGTCCAGGAAGGGGGTCTCGGCCCGCTCCAGCTTGTCCTTGCGGCACCCGTCGATGACGATGACCACCACCCGCTGCGACGGCTGGGGCAGCGGCGGGGGCACCGGGGCGTAGTCCGGGTACTCGGCCGGCCGCCAGTTGAACCCGAGGCGGTGGACCACCGCCCCGTAGGCCGCCACCGCCAGGGCGAAGAGGAACACGGGCAGGAGGTCCTCCATGCGCCCCGCCGCGGCGGCGGAGGCGGTACCCGGTCTTGCCAGCAGGTGGTGCCACACCGCCAGGGTGAGGAAGGACTTGGGCAGCTGTTCCTGGGCGTTGCCGCTGGTGGAATCGGCGTTCTTGAGGACGAGCTTCCAGAAGCGGAGGAAGTTCCAAAGGGTCGTGCCGGTGCGCAGGTGGTAGTAGATCGTTCCCCAGACGATGACGGTGAAGAAGAAGTACAGCCCGGCCGACAGGCCCACCGCGGCGGCCGGCGGCCAGCCGAAGAGCAGGCCGAAAGCCAGCAGCGGCGGCCAGAGGAACCAGCGCAGGTGCAGGGGGAAATCCCAGCGGATGTAGGCCAGCACCAGGGGCAGGCTGGCCAGCAGGGCCAGGGCCAGGCCCGCCCCGCCCCCTGCCAGGGCGCCCCGGCGCCAGGCCGGGTCGGCCGCCACCAGAACCGCCAGCAGGCCCAGGTTGAAGATCGGGTAGAAGCTCTTGCCCTCGTTGAGCAGGTTCCAGCCGCGGGCTGCGATGACCTCAAAGGCCGATGCCGCTTTCACGGGCACGCCTCCACTCCGGTCGCGTTGCGCAGGAGGTTGGTTTGTTGATAATGAGTGTCAATAATGGTGGCCCGCGGCCAAGTATAACGGGCCGCCGCCCGGGGCGTCAAGACGAGCGGTCGGATTTCGGGGCAAAGGAGGCAAGCCAAGCCAAGCAAAGCGGGGCCGGGACGCCGCAGCGTCCCGGCCCCGCCTGTGGGCTCCAGGCTCACTCTCACCGGTTTCGCTGGAACGGAGCCGCTGGGCACCTCCGGGCGGAGGCGCCGCCCCCTACCGGCCGGTCGCCGGACGCGTCCCGCGGCCGGCGGCTGGCTCCGCCCACGGGTCGCGTGCAACCGCCGGGCCCCATCCCACCGCCGGCCGCAGGCACCACGCCCCCGGGTCGGGTCCAACCGCCGGTCGCCAGGGGCCCCCGGTCCTCCCGGTACCGCCCCTCACCCCCGCAGGGGGCCCCGGGCCCGTTCCAGGGCCGCGCCGACCCACAGGACCGTGGCCTCGTCGAAGGCCCGACCCACGATCTGGATGGCCAGGGGCAGCCCGCTGGGGCCGATGGCCACCGGCACCGACAGCACCGGCTGGCCGGTGACGTTGAAGGGCGCCGTCAGCCGGATCAGCGCCTCGGGCACCGGCTCGGCGCCGGCACCCTCGGGCTGCCACGTGGCCTGCCCCAGCCGCGGCGCCGGGATGGGCAGGGTGGGCGCCACCAGCACATGGCAGCGCGCCATCACCGCCGCCGCCCGGCGGGCCAGCTCGGTCCGCAGCCGCTGGGCCAGCAGGTAGTCCCGGGCCAGGAGGAACTGGCCCAGCTCGAACCGGATCCGCACCTCCCGGCTGTAGTCCCCGCCCTGCCGCGCCAGGGTGGCCGCATGGTAGGCGCCCCCCTCGGCCAGGGCCAGCAGGCGGTTCACCAGGGTCAGTACCCCGGCGGCGGGAAAGTCGGCTTCGCCGGGACCCGTTCCTCCGATCTCCACCAGCTCGGCCCCCATGGCCTGCAGGTGCCGGAGGGCGGCGGCGAAGGCCTGCTCGACCTCCGGGTGGATCCGGTCGCGGGCCCAGGCGGCCAGCACCCCCACCCGCACGCCCCCCAGGTCCCCGGCGGCCCCCGATGCCGCGGCCTCGACCAGGCCCTGGGCGGTGGCGGGCACGGTGGCCGGATCCAGGGGATCGGGTCCGGCCAGGACCTCCAGCACCCGGGCGGCGTCGGCCACGGTGCCCGCCAGGGGCCCGGTATGGTCCAGGGACCAGCTGAGAGGCACGGTGCCGTGCCGGCTTACCCGGCCGTAGGTGGGCTTGAGTCCCACGGTGCCGCAGGCGGCGGCGGGAATCCGGATGGAGCCGCCGGTGTCGGTGCCCAGGGCCACGGGCAACAGGCCCGCCCCCACCACCGCACCGGAGCCGCCGCTGGAACCCCCCGCCGAGTGCTCGAGGTTCCACGGGTTGTGCACAGGGCCGTGGAAGGGCGTGTCGGTGGTGGCGCCGAAGGCGAACTCGTGGGTGGCCGTCTTGCCCACGATCACGGCCCCCGCCGCCTCCAGCCGCCGGACCACCGTGGCGCTCTCCCGGGCCACGTGGCCGGCCCGCACCCGGGAGCCGGCCGTGGTGGGCACGCCGGCCAGGTCGATGAGGTCCTTCAGGGCCACGGGCACCCCGAACAGGGCACCTGGCCCGCCGGCACCCTCCCCTGCCCCGCCCCCGCCGCGCCGCCAGCGGGCCAGCTCCTCATCCCGGCGGCGGGCCGTGGCCAGGGCCTGTTCGGCCGTCACGGTGACGAAAGCGCGAAGGTCCCGGTCCAGGGTTTCCACCTGCTCGAGAACGGCCCGGGTGACCTCCTCGACCCCCAGCCGGCCGCGGCGGAAGGCTTCGACCAGTTCCCCCGCGCTCACTCCGGCCAGCGGCCCGCCGGCCATGGCCCGCCGGCCGGGGGCCGCCCAGGACCCGGCGGCCCGGGTGGAACGTTCCCGGTCCCCGCCCGCCGCCTCGCGGCTGGACCCGGTCCCGGCGCCTTCCGTCCCGGAAGGCGGAGCCGCAGGGCGGGCCGCCCCGTAGCCCGTCCCGCCCGCCGTGCCCAGGCGTTCGAGGGCTGCCACCGGCAGGCCGGGGGCGGCGTGGTAGGCGGGGTGGCCGGGGTCGAAGGCGATGGCGGGCAGCGTCTCGCCCAGCACCTCCTCGCCGAAGGCCCGCAGGCGGGCGACGAGCCCCTCCAGGCGGGCGGCCGTCTCCCGGATCACCTCGTCCTCCACCGCGCCGCGGCCCAGGAGCTCTTCAGCCATGGAACGGACCAGCTCTTCCAAGAGGGCACCCCCTGTTGCCTTTGCTTTGCCGGGGATTTCGTGACGGGCCGGCCCGTCCCTACCCGGCCGCGGCGAAGGGCCGGGAAAAACCGGGCAGGCCCGGCAGCCTGGGTTCGCCGCCGCCGGACCCGCCAGAGGATGACCGCCTGGGCCCAGGGGATGATGCCCGCGGCGTGGCCTCGACGACTCCGAGGTGC
The DNA here is from genome assembly GCF_003403315.2 of Thermaerobacter sp. PB12/4term. NCBI lineage: Bacteria > Bacillati > Bacillota > Clostridia > Eubacteriales > Clostridiales Family XVII. Incertae Sedis > Thermaerobacter > Thermaerobacter sp. PB12/4term. The sequence continues at coordinate 527,581 of NZ_CP048407.1, read as the reverse complement.
GAGCCGGTGGGAAAGGCCGGGCACCCGGCTCAGCGCCCGGAGCCGCCAGCCGCCTGGGCCCCCGCCGCCCCGGCCGCCGTCTCGGGGCAGAGGAACCGCACCAGCTCGCCGGGCTCCAGGCGAACTCCCACGTAGAAGGGGCCGAACTCGCCGTAGCGGGCGCTGGCCTCGTCGAAGCGCATCTCGTAGACCACCCGCTTGAAGTCCACGGGGTCGTCGGCGAAGAGGGTGACACCCCACTCCCAGTCGTCCAGCCCCACGGACCCGCTGATGATCTGGGTGACCCGGCCCGCATACTTGCGGCCGATGAGCCCGTGGCTGTGCATCAGGCGGCCGCGTTCTTCAAAGGGCAGGGTGTACCAGTTGTCGGCGCCGGCCCGCTTCTTGTTCATCGGATAGAAGCAGGCGTGCCGGGCCGGCGGGATGGCGGGGTACAGGCGAGCGCGGACGAAGGGCTCCTGGCGCACGTCCCGCTCGGGACCGCCCGGTCCGGACCGGTAAAAGCTCAGCTCCGTCACCGAGACGTAGGAGTACACCGGCTCCAGATAGTCGCCCAGGGCCGTCCGGGCCAAGGCCGCCTCCAGCTCGCCCAGGTCGGCCAGGGCCGGGCGGAAGTGGAGCCACAGCAGATCCGCCTTGTGGCCCACCACGCGATAGAGGGCGCTGGCCCCCTCGCCCGTGTCCCCCGCGGCCTCCACGTGGCGGAGGAACGCGGCCGCCTCGCGGGCAATCTGGGCCCGCCGGGCGGGGTCGAGCCCCTTCCAGCGGCGCCAGTCGAGCCGCCGGAAATCGTGCAGGATGAACCAGCCCTCCAGGGTGAAGGGCGGTGCATTGTGGGTCGACTGGGGGTTTGCGGAGTGATGGCTGGTTTCGGTTCCACCGGGGTGCATGGGCATCCACCTCACCGCCACGAGCATGACAGAAGGCGCGGCGAGGGACAAGGGCGGCGTGGCCGGACCGGGCGGCCCGTCCCCAACTTGCAGCCCTGCACCGGGTCCCCTGCCCTCACCCTTCCTCCAGGACCAGCAGTGCGGCACACTCCACGTGGGCGGTATGGGGGAACATGTCCACCGGCTGGACGGCCTCGAGGCGGTAGCGGGCCCGCCGCCCCCGCCGCCGGCCGCTGCCATGGACGGCGGGCGCCGCCGGCGAGCCCGTGTCGCAGAGCACGGCCAGGTCCCGGGCCAGGGTGACGGGATTGCAGGAAACGTAGACGATCCGGGGAGGCGCCAGCTCGAGGCACGCCGCAAGCGCCGCGGGCTCGCAGCCCTTGCGCGGCGGATCGAGGAGGATCCCGTCGGGCCGGCCGCCGCGGGCCGCGGCCCCGTCCCCGCCTCCGGCGCCGCCCTGGCTCTCCGCGGCCAGGCGGGGCAGGACGTCCTCCACCGCGCCGTTGATGAACTCCACGCCCTGCAGGCCGTTGCGTTCGGCGTTGACGCGGGCGTCGGCCGTGGCCTCGGGCACCACCTCGATGGCCGTCACCCGGTAGCCGGAGCCGGCCACCCCCCGGCCGGCGGTGCCGGCGGCCAGCCGGGCCGCCGCCAGCAGCGCCAGGGTGCCGATCCCGGCGTAGGCATCGACCAGCCAGAAAGGACGGCCGCCTGCCGCAGTCCCGGCGTCCCCCGTCCCGGGGTCCCGCCTCGCCCCGGTGGCCCCGGCGTCCCGGGCCGGCCGGCCGGCCGCGGTATCCCGTTCGGCCACCGCCGCCCCCGGGTTCGAACCCATGGCGGCGGACCCGGCCTCCCGGCCCGCCAGGGCGTAGTCCAGGGCCACCTGGTAGAGCCGCTCGGCCTGGACGGGGTTGACCTGGTAGAAGGACTCCAGGGAGATGCGGAACTCCAGCCCGCCCAGGCGGTCGACGATCCACGGCCGGCCGGCGATGGGCACCGTCTCCGGTCCGAGGATCGCATTGCCGCGGCGCCGGTTCAGGTTCTTCACCACACCCGCCAGGGCCGGCACCTGCTCTTGCAGGTGCCGGGCCAGCCGCTCTTCCCCCGGCAGGCCGTCGCCGTTGATCACCAGCCCGGCCAGCGCCTCGCCCGTCCGCAGCCCCACCCGCACCACCAGATGCCGCAACAGTCCCTGGTGCCGCTCCTCGTCATAGGTGCTCGTCGCCCGGCCGTCCGGGTCTTCCTCCAGCCAGCGGCGCAGGGCGGCCGCCACCTGGTTGATCACCGGGTGCTGGATGGCGCAGCCGTGTTCTTCCAGGTCGACGACGGTGTGGGTGCCGGGGGCGAAGAAGCCCATGGCCACGCGCCCGCCGGGCAGCCGGCGGACGGGCAGGGCGGCCTTGTTGCGGTAGAACCAGGGCGGGTCCATACCCAGGGTCTCAGCCACCGGCGGCGCCTCCAGCCGCCCCACCCGCTCCAGGGCGTCGACCACCAGGCGGCGCTTCCAGGCCAGCTGGGCCGGGTACGACAGGTGCTGCAGCCGGCAACCGCCGCAGCGGGCAAAGAGAGGACAGGTGGGGCTTACCCGGTCCGGCCCCGGCGCCAGTACGGCCTCCGCCGCCGCCCGGGCGTAGCGGGGCTTCACCTCGGTCACCCGGGCGCGGATCCGGTCCCCCGGGGCGACCCAGGGGACGAACACGGCCATGCCGCCGTAGCGGGCCACCGCGTCCCCGCCGGCCGCCAGGGCATGGGGTTCCAGCTCGACCACCTGGCCCACCTGAAGGGGCGCGGGGGATGGGGCGGCCTGGGGGGACGCGGGGGACACGGTGGGCGGCCCGTGCCCTGCCGGATCAGCGGCCGCCGCCCGGTGCCCCTGCGGTTCGGCACCCTGCGGCCGGCCCCCCGGAGCGGGCCGGCGGTGAGCCTGGTGCCGGTCCGCGGGCTGCCCGGGGAACCGGGTCCCGGAACGCCGGGAGCGGGCTCGTGGGCGGCGGTGCGAATCTTGCGGCATGACCAGTCCTCCCGGGCCGGTCCAACCCGCCGGGGCAGGGATGCCCGGGCGGGCGGCCAATTCTCTACATACACATGCAACGGGCCCGCGGGCACCGCCTGCGCGGCCTGCAGCCTGCACCGAGGAGGCGCATGGGACGTGGCCGTCGATCCCGTATGCGGCATGACCATCGACGAGTCGACCGCCGAGGAGATGGGTATCGAGACGGTGCAGTACCGCGGCACCACCTATTATTTCTGCTGCCCCTACTGCCGCAAGCAGTTCGAGCAGGACCCGGAAAGGTACATCAAGCAGGCACCGGGAACCCACCACGACGCCATCCACGGCGACGGGCCGGCCTGACCCGGCCTGAACCGGCCTGCTGCGGCGCCGGATCCCTCAGCCCTTCCGGCCGTCCCCCGGGTCTTCTCCCCTGCGGCCGGCAGGTCCCACCGGCGTCACCGGGCGGCCCGGCCTCCCGGCTTCCGGGGACGAACCGGCCGGTCCGGCCCTCGCGCCGGCCTCCGGGTCCGGCCCCCGGCGGCGGGCCGGACCCTTTCCCCGGTGGGGCTCTACGTGCACGTGGACGTGCGTCACGTCGGGATCCTGGCGCAGGACCTGTTCGACCCGGTCGGCCACGGCGTGGGATTCCTCCACCGTCAAGCCGGGGTCGACGGTAATGGTCACGTCGATGGCCGTGGCCTTGCCCAGGCGGCGCCCCCGGACGTCCCGGACCGTCTCCACGCCGGGCACGCGGGCCACCCGCCGGCCCAGCCGCTGCACGCGCTCCGGCTCGAAGCCGTCCAGGAGCTCATGCGTCGCCTCGCTGGCCAGCCGCCAGGCCGTCCGCACCACCAGCAGCCCCACCACCACGCCCGCCACGGGATCGAGCCAGGTCCAGCCCCGGCCGGCTCCCCAGATGCCCACCACCGTGCCCAGGCTGACCAGAGCATCGGAGCTGTGGTCGCGGGCGGCTGCGCGCAGGGCGGGGCTGCCGGTGCGCCGGGCCAGGGCCCGGTTGTAGAAGTACACCGCGGCCATCACCGCTGCCGCAGCGAGGCCCACCCCGGCCGCATAGGGCTCCGGCGGCTCCAGGTTGGGCGCCAGGGCGGCCTGCAGGGCCGACAGGCCCACGTTCAGCCCGACCATGCCCATCACGGTGCCCACCACCAGCTGGGCGACGGTCTCCGCCCGGCCGTGGCCGTAGCGGTGCTCGGCGTCGGCCGGCCGCGCCGCGGCCCGGATGCCCCACAGGACGGCCACCGATGCCAGCACGTCGGTCAGGTTGTTGAGCCCGTCGGCCAGCATGCCCCGCGACCCGGCCCGCCAGCCTACCCCGATCTTCACCGCACTCAACACGACGTAGCTGGCTGCGCTCAGCCAGGCCCCCTTCAAGCTGGCCCGGACGGCCTGGTCCTGCCCCTGGCGGTGAGCCCGCGCCTGCGCCGTCACCGGATTTCCTCCCCACAACAAGGTTGCCGTCGTGCAAATCCCTCGACACGCGGGGAGGGAGGCCCGCCACCCAGGGGTGCGGCCTCCCTCCCACAACGGTTCCAGTATAGCCTCCGCCACCGGTCCGGTGAACCCCGGGTGCGGCTGCCGCTCCCCAGGCGCCCGGGATGAATGGGCGGGCCGCGGCCGGGAGCCGGCATCCACTAGCGCCGCCCGGCCACCAGCCGGCGCTCGTCGCGCTCCCGCGCCGCCAGCACCTCGTCCCGCAGGGCCTCCCACACCCGCTGGTAGGTGGCCGCGTAGGCCGGGTGGCTGCGCAGGGTGTCCAGGTCCCGCTGGCGCGGGATGGCCACCGGCACCTGGGCCTTGATCCGCCCCGGCGAGGCGGTGAAGACCACGATGCGGTCGGCCAGGTGGATCGCCTCGTCGATGGAGTGGGTGACGTAGAGCACCGTCTTGCGGTTCGCCTCCCAGAGGCGGAGCAGCTCTTGGGCCAGCAGCAGCTTGTTCTGCTCGTCCAGGGCGGCGAAGGGTTCATCCATCAACAGGATCTCCGGGTCGACCGCAAAGGCCCGGGCCACGCTGACCCGCTGCTTCATGCCGCCGGAGAGCTGGTGGGGATAGGCGTCGGCGAAGGCTTCGAGGCCCACCAGCTTGAGGTAGTGGTCGACGATGCGTTCCCGCTCGGCCCGGGGCACCCGCCGCAGGGCCAGGCCGTAGCCGATGTTGCGCCGGACGGTCATCCAGGGGAACACCGACTGCTCCTGGAACACCATGGCCTGCAGAGGCCGGGAGGGATCGCTGCGCGCCACTTGGATGTCGCCCGCCGTGGGTCTCTCCAGGCCGGCCAGGATCCGCAGCAGCGTGGTCTTGCCGCAGCCCGACGGCCCCACCAGGCAGACGAACTCGCCCTCCTGCACCTCCAGGTCGACCCCGTCCAGCGCGGTCACCACCCGGCGGCGGGCGACGAACTCCTTGCGCAGGCCGCGGATCCGGATCTTCCACCGCTCGGACATCCTCATCCCCCCTGAAGCCGTCCCGTCACCCCGGCTTCCCCCTCGCGGCAGGCCGCCGCCCCGCAACCTCCGTTCCGGCATTGCCGGCCCTGGGCCCCGCCTACCGGGGGCGCCAGGGCAGCACCAGCCGCTCCAGTTCGTTCAGGGCCATGGTGAAGGCGTAACCGAAGAAGCTCATCAGCACCAGGCCGATGTACATGGCGGCCATGTCCCAAACCTGGTAGGAGTTCCAGATCAGGTAGCCCAGGCCGCTGCGGGCGCCGATCATCTCGGCGGCCACGATGAGCAGCAGCGAGACGCCCATGCCCAGCTTGAGGCCGGCGAAGATCATCGGCAGGGCGCCCGGCCAGGCCACGGTGCGGTAGAAGTCGAGGCGGGAGGCGCCGAAGTTGCGCGCCACGTCCACGTAGATCCGCTCGATGTTCACCACGCCGGCCACGGTGTTGACCAGCACCAGGGTGAAGCAGCCCAGGGCAATGGTCACCACCTTGAAGGCCTCGCCCACGCCGAAGATCATCAGCAGAAGCGGCAGCAGGGCGATCTTGGGGATCGGGTAGATGGCCGCCACGATGGGCTCCAGCACCGCCCGCACCAGGGGGAAGAGACCCATGGTCAGGCCCAGGATCACCGCCGGGATGGCGCCGGCGGCAAAGCCCAGGATGACGCGCAGGAGGCTGATGCCCAGGTGCTGGGCCAGGGTCCCGTCGGCCACCATGGCGGCAAACCGCACGGCAATTCGGCTGGGCGGCGGGAAGAACCGGGGATCCAGCATGCCCGCCCGGACCATGAGCTCCCAGATGAGGAGCAGGGCGATGGGGCTGACAACGGAAAGCCACCGCTCGCGATCGAGCCAGGGGACGCGGCGCCCCGGAACCGCCCCGGCACCGCCGGCCCGGCCCCACCGGGATCCCCTTCCGGGCAGGATCCCCGCCCGGCGCCGGCCGGCGCCGTTGGCGCCTGGAGACAGGGCACCGGCCTCGTACCGGCGGTCGTCCGGCCCGCCGGGCCCCCTTTCCGCGGTGGCCCCCGCGGGGACCACCGCCTGCCGGTCCTGCCGGCCCCCCGCGGCCGCCGGCGCTTCCAGCCCCGGCTGCCGCGCCCAGCCGTCACCCTGCACCTGTCGCCGGTTCAGCATGGCATTCCCTCCTTGACCAGACTCCCGGCTACCCGCCTCCGGGCCCGCCCCGGAGGGAGGGCGAACGGTGGCCGGGAAAGGGAGCGGTCGCCGGGCCGCGGGAGTGGGACCCGGACACCCCCCAGCCGCTTGCGACCGCCCCCAAGTTCACCGGCAGCCCCTCAGGGAGGCCCCGCCTTCCCTATTGACCCCCGCCGTACGGACCAAGGACCTGGACCGCATACTCCACTAGGGACTGGTCCACCACCTTGTTCAGGTTGATCTGCCCGGTGAAGTAGCCCCGCTCCCGGTACCAGTCCAGCTGGGCCTGCAGGCTTTCCACGTTCAGCCGCCCATCGGGGTTCAACCCCGGGACGTAGACCTTCTTCCACAGCTCCGGGTCCTTCAGGGCGGTGTACTTGGTCATGATGGGGATGATCTCGGCCATCTTGGCCTCATCCCGCTTGACGAAGGCGTCGTTGTAGTCCCGCAGCGCCTTGACGTACGCCAGCATGAAGCGCTGGGACAGTTCCTTGTCGGCGACGAACTGGGGGCTGGCCAGCACCTCGGCGATCTGGAAGCCGGGGGCGTAGTCCCGGGCCGCATCGCCGAAGCGCTTGAGGATGCCTTGTTCTTCCGCCTGGGTGATCAGGGGCTCGATGTGCATCGCCACGTCGACGGCCCCGTTGGCCAGGGCGGCGTTCATGTCGCCGAAGGACTTGATGATCACGTACTCCACGTCGTCCCGGGTCAGGCCCGCGTGCCGGAGGGCCAGATCGACGAACTGTTCGTCCAGCGACGCCTCGGCGGTGATGGCGATGCGCTTGCCCTTGAGGTCGGTGTAGTCCTTGATCTCGCCGGCCTTGCCGGCCGCCACCGTCAGGTTGAAGTAGGAACGCCCGGGGATGTTCTCGCCCTTGGTGGCGATAAGCCGCAGGTCAAGGCCGCTCTGGATGGCGTTCCAGAGGCCGACGCTCAGCACCCCGCCGGCCACCTGCACCTGGTCGGCCGCCAGGGCAGGCAGCATGTAGGCGCTGGACTCGAAGGTGACGAACTCGGGCTTGATGCAAAGGTCGCGGAAGTACCCCTTCTCGGTGGCGATGTAGAAGCCCGCCCCCGACGGGGCCCCATCCTCCGCGATCTTGACGGTGACCTCCTGGGGCAGCGGCGGGACGCCGGCCAGGCCGGGCCGCTGGCTGCAGTCGCCGGCGGCCGCCCCTCCGCCCCCGTCCCCGCCCCCGCTGCCGCCGGCCGCTCCACCGGCCGGCGTGCCGGACGGGGTCCCGCTTCCCGTGCCCCCACCGGCGCCGCAGGCGGCCAGCAGCAGCGCCGCTGCCAGCAGCACCACCAGGGCGGGAAGTAAGCGGCCCCACTGCCTGCTCTTCCAGCTTCTTCCTCCCATACTGGACCCCCCGCAGGGATTGCCGCCGGCCGGCGTCAGGAAACCTGACGCACTGGCCGTGACGACTACCCCACGATATGCCGTGGCCATGGGCGGGTGTGCAGCGGCGGGCCCGTCCGTCACGGGCCCCAAGGACGGTGGGGGATCCGGAGGCAGGGGGACTCGCGGGCCACCTCCCCCAGCCTGGGCGGAGGCCTGCGGTGCCGCCCGCCCGGTCGGGCAGGCGAGAGGCGGCAGGGAAGGCGGCGGCACGGGGGGAAAAGCACCGGTGGCGGCCGTCAGGGCGTAGGCCGCAAGCTTCAGGGAAGCCGGGCAGGATGGGGCGAGGCGGGGCGGCGTGAGGGACGCAGCGCCACCGGAGCGCTGTCCCACCGGGACGCTCCCCCGCCGGGCCGTTCCACCCGCCGGGAAGCGTTAAACCTGAGAAAGGAAGCCAGCCCTCCCGATCCGCGGCCGGAGCCGGCGGGTCGAGGAACTTGCCCCGGCCTGGGGGACAGGAAGGAGCTGGAGCGACGGTGCCGATGGAGCCGGATGCAGGCCCCGCCCGCCGCGGGCCGGCCGTGCAGGACCGCTACCCGGACGACTTCGCCTGGTGCTACGGCTGCGGCCGGCACAACCCTGCGGGCCTGCACCTGAAGACCTATCCCGACGGCGACGAAACCGTCACGGTGTTCGAACCCCGCCCGGAACACATGGCGGTGCCCGGGTTCGTCTACGGCGGGCTGATCGCCTCCCTGATCGACTGCCACAGCATGGCCACGGCCTCGCTGGCCCTCTATCGCCGGGACGGCCACCGGCTGGGCGATCCCGAGCCGGTGCCGCGCTGTGTCACCGCGTCGCTCAAGGTCGACTACCTGCGGCCGACGCCCCTGGGGGTTCCCCTGACGGTGCGCGGCCGGGTGGTGGAGCTGGGCCAGCGCAAGGCCGTGGTGGAGAGCGAGCTGTACGCCGGCGCGACCCTTTGCGCCCGGGGCCAGGTGGTGGCGGTGCTGGCCCCACCGGCCATGACCCCGGGCCAGCCGGCCGCCGGGAACCGGCCGGATTGACCCGTCCGGTCAGGAAGCGTGCCAGGAGCGGTGCCGGAGGGTGTACTTCTCGACCCGTTCCGGCACCACCCGGTACCCCAGGCCGGGCTCCTGGGGCACCTCCACCGTACCGTCGGGCCCCACCCGCACCGCCGGGTCGATGACGTCCTCGTGGTAGTACCGGTCGCTTCCCGACGTGTCGCCGGGCAGTGTGAAGCCGGGCAGGGTGGTCAGGGCGATGTTGTGGGCGCGGCCCACGCCGGTCTCCAGCATCCCCCCGCACCACACCGGGATGCCGTAGCGGCGGCAGAGGTCGTGGATCCGCCGGGCGTCGATCGGCCCTCCGACCCGGCCCTGCTTGATGTTGATGATCCGGCCGCTGCCCAGGGCCAGGGCCTCCCGGGCGCCGTGGACGTGCTTGACGGACTCGTCCAGGCACACCGGCGTGGCCAGCTGGCGCTGCAGGGCGGCGTGGTCCAGCAGGTCGTCCTCGTGCAGGGGCTGTTCGATCATCATCAGGCCGTAGTCGTCGAGGGCCCGGAGCCGGCCGGCATCGGCCAGGGTGTAGGCGGCGTTGGCGTCGACCATCAGGGGGATGCTGCCGAACCGCTGCCGCAAGGCCCGGACCGGTTCGACCTCATAGCCGGGCTTGATCTTGATCTTGATGCGCCGGTAGCCCTGCTCCAGGAACCGCTCCACCGTGGCCAGCAAGGCATCCAGGCTGGGCTGGATGCCCACGCTGACCCCCACGGGAATCCGCCGGCGGGCCGGGTCACCGCCGTATTCCTGCCACAGCGGCACGCCCCGGGCCCGGGAGCGGGCGTCCAGCAGGGCCATCTCCACCCCGGCCTTGGCCATGGGATGGCCGCGCACCCACTCGCACGCGGCCCGCCACTGGCCGGGCGTCGCGAAGGTGCGGCCGGGCAGGGCGGGCAGGATGAACTCGGTGAGGACGTGCCAGGCCGTGCCCGTGGTCTCGTAGCTGTAGCCCGGGTCGGCGTCGGCCACCACCTCGCCCCAGCCCTCCACCACCCCCGCCTCCGGATGGCGGGCCTCCAGCCGCACCAGCAGGCACTCCCGCCGGTCGACCCGGCCGTAGCTGGTCTCGAAGGGCGCCACCAGGGGCATACGCAGCCAGAAGAGCTGGACGCCGGTGATGGTCAGCGGCACGGCCTCCGCCTCCGGCTCGGCAGGCATGGGGGGAAAGTCCAGAACGCCCGGACCTTCTGATCCCGCCGCCGGTGCCACCGCATCCCGCTGCGCGGCAGTCGCCGCGGCCCCGGCTTCCGCTGCCGCCTCCTGCCACTCGTCCCGTTCCACCCTGTCCCGCTGCTCCACGGCGGTTCCTCCTCTCCCCGGCGCCGGCCCGGAGCCCGGTCCTGGCGGGTCCGGGATCCTTCCCGCCGGCCCCTGCCCCCTGGCGAAAGGCCCCAGGGCCGCGCCGGTCGCATGGATTGGGCGGTGCGGAAGGGAAAGGCGGGTCAGGGGGAGGCCCGCCGCGCCAGCACGTACGTCACGGTGGACCCACCGGGCCCGGGCAGGCACCGGTCCAGCAGGTAACCCGCCCCCAGCGCCGCCTCCAGCACGTGGCGCAGGTGGAACCGCCACTCCAGGCCCCACTGCGGCCGGTTCTGCCGCCACTCGGCGAAGCGGGCCGGGATCAGCACGGCCACCTCGGGTTCACCACCGGGCACCTGCCAGTCCAGGGGCACGGGGAGCCCCCGATCGTCCCGCACCCGGTTGAGCACGGGCCGCTCCGCCGGCCCCGGCGCCGGCTGCCCCGGGACCTGCCCCGGCACCCGGGAACCCTCCGGAGCGGAGCCTGGGACGTCCCCGACGGCCGCCGTCTCCGCGCCGGCCCCCGGGCCTGCTGCGCCGGCAGGGGCCGCCAGGCCCGCCCGCCCCGAGTCCCCCGGGCCCTCGCCGGCCCCGGCCCGCCGGGCCACCCGGCGGCTGGTCAGGTACCACTCGATGACCACCCGGTCGGCCGGCAAGCCGCGGTTCAGCTCGTCGTCCAGCACCCCGTAGAACTCCCGCACGTAGCGGCGGGCCACGCCGCCCAGGCGGGTCAGGTTGAGGTAGCCGTTACGGGCCTGCAGGGGGTCGTAGGTCCAGGTGATCAGGTGCAGCCCCTGCCGGAGCGCCCACTCCCGCTGGGCCAGCTTCAGCCGGCGGCCGATGCCCCGGTCCCGCAGCTCGGGCCGCACGGCCAGCAAGTCCGAATGGAAGACCGGCTCCCGCCGGCCCGGCTCGCCCGGAACGGGCGGCGGCCCGTCCGGCGGCCCGGCCGCCGCGACAGCGCCGCCGGCCGGTTCCTCCAGGCCGGGAGGCACGGGCTGCCGCTGGCGCCACCCCGGGAAGCCGAAGCAGAAGCCGGCCAGCTCACCGCCCAACCAGGCCCCCAGGACGGACCCGCCCACTTCCAGCACCGCCCGCATGGTGGCCGACGGCACCAGAGGCGGCCCGCCCCACACCGCCTGCTGCAGGGCTTCGGCCTGGGCCAGCTCGGCATGCCGCTCCAGGGGCCGGATGACCAGTTGCAAGGCTCTCCCCCCTTCTCCGCTGACCGCTTCTCCCGTGACCGGGAATTCCGCCGGCGCCGGGCGGCCGGCCCTGAGCCGGTCCCCGGAGCGGGCCCGGGACGGCTACGGGATCGCGCCCCCGGCCGGATCCGGGCGTGGTGCCGTCCCGGCGGGCAGGCCGCCGGACGGTGTCCCGCCCGCCGGGAATCCACCGGCTGACGGGCCGGGCCGGGTCCCGCCGGCCGGCACGGTGCCGGCCGGCCCCTCTCCGGCCGCCTCCGGCAGGCCGGTTCCCGCCCGGCCTGCCCGGGCCAGGCGCTCCTGCCGCCGGAGCCGAGCCTCCGCCTGCAGGCGCTGCTCGTCGGGCGTCTCGGCGATGACGGCGGGCACGGGGGCCGGGCGGCCGCTGTCGTCCAGGGCCACGAAGGTGAAAAAGGCCGTCGCCGTGTGCCGCCGCTGGCCGGTGCGCAGGTTCTCGCTGTAGACGTTCACCCGCACTTCCATGGAGGTACGGCCGGCGTCCGTCACCTGGGCCTCCAGCAGGATCGCCTCGCCCACGCGGATGGGGTGCAGGAAGTCGATGCGGTCGACCGAGGCGGTGACGCAGATCCGCCGCGAGTGGCGCGCCGCCGCCAGCGCCCCGGCGATGTCCATGAGGTGCATGACCTTCCCGCCCAGGATGTTGCCGAGGGGGTTCGCATCGTTGGGCAGGACCAGTTCGGTCATTTCCACCCGGGATTCCCGGGCGGGCCGCGCCGGTGGCACGGGATCCGGATCGGGGGCCGCCGGGGGGTTCTCGGCGGCGGGCTCCGGCTGGCCGGGCTCCCCGGCCGGGTGCGCCCCCGGCAGGCCGGCTTCCCGGGTCTGGCCTGTTGCGGGATCCTGCGGCTGCTGGCCGTTCATGGGCTCACCCCGCTGCGCGGGAGGGGCCGGTCGGCCGGCCCCTCCCCCACGGTCCTGGCTCTCGTTGCCCATGATACCACGGCCTTGCCGCGATCCCACGACCTGCCCCGGTCCCGGCCACCGGCGGGCGGCAGCGATCTTCTTTGCGCCCAGTGCGACGTAACGCCCAGCTGCACCGCCGGGGCGCCTCCCTGCCCGGCCGGGCTCGGGCCTAGCGGGACTGCGGGTCGCCGGGTTCCTCCCCATCCCCCGCCACCCCGGCCTGCGGCCCGGCCGGTGCTTCCCTGGACGGGGTCGCCTGCTCGCCCGCCGCCGGTGCCCGCTTCCGCTCCTCCTCGGCCAGGACCCGGCGGAGGACCTTGCCGATGAGGCTCTTGGGCAGCTCGCTGCGGAACTCCACGGCCCGCGGCGCCTTGTACTTGGCCAGGCGCTGGCGGCAGAACTCGATGATCTCCTGCTCCGTGGCCGTCTCCCCCGGCTTGAGGACCACGTAGGCCTTGACCATCTCGCCCCGGTAGGGATCGGGCACGCCGACCACGGCGGCCTCCAGCACCTTGGGGTGCTGGTAGAGGACCTCCTCCACCTCGCGGGGGTAGACGTTGTAGCCGCCGGTGATGATCATCTCCTTCTTCCGGTCCACGATCCGGAAGAAGCCGTCCTCGTCCATGGTGGCGATGTCGCCGGTGTAGAGCCAGCCGTCCCGCAGGGTGCGCTCGGTCTCCTCGGGCCGGTTCCAGTACCCCTTCATCACCTGGGGGCCGCGGATGACGAGCTCGCCCTCCTCGCCCGGTCCCAGCACCCGGGTCCCCGTTTCGATGTCCACGATGCGGGCCTCGGTGTCGGGCAGCGGAATGCCGATGGTGCCGTTGCGCTTGCCGGGGCCCGTGGGGTTGACGTGGGTGACCGGCGAGGCCTCCGTCAGCCCGTAGCCCTCCACCAGCGAGCCGCCGGAGAGCCGCTCGAACTGCTCCTGGACCTCCAGCGGCAGGGGGGCGGCGCCGCTGACGCACGACTCGATGGACGAGAAGTCGTACCGGCGCAAGTCGGGGTGGTTCAGGATGGCCACGTACATGGTCGGCACGCCGGGGAACATGGTGGGCCGGTAGCGGGCGATGGCCTTCAGCACCTCGCCCGCGTTGAAGCGAGGCAGCAGGATCATGGTGCCCTGGATAGCGATGGCCAGGTTCATCACCGTGGTCATGCCGTAGACGTGGAAGAAGGGGATGACCCCCATGATGCGGTGGCGGGGCCCGTCGTCCACCTTGCCCTGCAGCACCCACTCCGCCGTCTGCAGGGCGTTGGCCAGCAGGTTCCGGTGGGTGAGCATGGCGGCCTTGGGCCGCCCCGTGGTGCCGCCGGTGTACTGCAGCAGGGCCACCTGATCGGGCGGCACGGACACCGGCACCGGGGGCGCCCCGCCGCCGGCCTCGCCAGCCTCGCGCAGCAGGTCCTGGAACCAGAGGACGTCATCGTTTTCGCCGATCGCCGGCCAGGTGCCGTCACGCCGGGCCTTGAGCGGGTAGAGCAGGCGGAGCAGGGCGGGCATGTACTCGTTGACCCGGGTCAGGATCACCGTCTCCAGGCGGGTCCGCGGCCGGACCTCCCGCACCGTGGGATAAGTCATGTCCAGCGCCACCAGCACCCGGCAGCCCGAGTCGTTGAGCTGGAACTCCAGCTCCGGCGCGGTGTAGAGCGGATTGTGGTTGACCACCACGCCGCCCGCCTTGAGGACGCCGTAGTAGGCGATGACGAACTGGGGGCAGTTGGGCAGCATGATGGCCACCCGGTCGCCGGGCCGGACCCCCCGCCGCACCAGGGCCCGGGCGAAGCGGTCGGCGGCGTGGTTGAGCTGGGCGTAGGTCAGGGTCCGGTTGAAGAAGATCACGGCCGGATGTTCGGGCCGTTCCCGCGCCGCCCTGTCCAGCAAGCCGTAGAGCGGCATCGGGGGATAGTCCAGGCGATGCCGCACCCCCTCAGGATAGAAACGCAGCCAGGGGAACTCCCCCGCCTGGGCTTGTCCCGCCGGGGTCCCCGTTCCCGCCAGGGATTCCGCCACGGTACTCCCCTCCCTGGCCCCCAGCCTCTCCGCTTCTCCTGGCCGGGGGCGTTGCACGCACCTGCAGAGCGACCGGCCGGGCCGCCGGCCGGACCGGCTAAGGCTAATCGCCCGCAGCCTGCCGGGCCTCTCCTCCTGCGGCGGCACCGGCGGGATCGGCCAGCGCTTCGTCCACCAGCTCGACGAAGTCCCGCACGCGCACGCCGCGTTCTTCCGCGCCGGCCACGGCCTTGACGCCCGTCTCCATCATCGCCAGGCAGAAGGGGCAGCCGGTGACCACCACATCCGCTCCGGTGCCCACGGCCTCCTCCGCCCGGTTGCGGTTGATCTTGCCGCCGGACTTGTCCTCGTACCACATGTGGGCGCCGCCCGCCCCGCAGCAGAAGCTGCGCTCCCGCGACCGCCGCATCTCCAGCCGCTGGGCTCCCAGGCCGTCCAGCACCTGGCGGGGCGCGTCGTAGACGTCGTTGTAGCGCCCGAGGTAGCAGGGGTCGTGATAGGTGACCTGCAGCGAGCGGTGCAGCTCGCGGGCCAGCTCCAGCTTGCCCTCCTCCATCAGCTTGAACACCAGCTCGCTGTGGTGGATCACCTCATAGTGGCCGCCGAAGCGCTTGTACTCGTGCTTGAGCTGCTGGAGGCAGTGGGGGCAGTGGGTGACGATGCGCTTGACCTTGTAGCCGTTCAGGGTCTCGACGTTGGCCCGGGCCAGCATCTCGTAGTGGTACTCGTTGCCGCTGCGCCGGGCGGGGTCGCCGGTGCACTGTTCTTCCGGACCCAGGACGGCGAACTTGATGCCGGCCCGGTCCATCACCCGGGCCAGGGCCCGGGCCACCTTCTGCACCCGCTCGTCGAACGCGCCGGCGCAGCCGACCCAGTAGAGGTACTCGATGTCCTCGGGGTCGTCCAGCTCCGCCATGGTCTTGACCGGCAGGTCCTTGTACCAGTCGGTACGGTCGGCGGTGGCACCCCGGTAGGGGTGCTGGCGCGTCTCCAGGCTCTCCATGGCGCTGGCCAGGGTCTCGGGCATCTCCGCCTTCTCCATGGCCAGGTAACGGCGCATCTCCAGGATGGTGGGCACGTGCTCGATGAAGACCGGGCACGCCTGCTCGCAGGCGCGGCAGGTGGTGCAGGCCCACAGGGTCTCTTCCTTGATCACGCCGCCCGCCAGGATCGGCAGGTGCTCGACGATGCTGTCATAGGTCTCCTGATCGCCGGCCAGCTGGGCCGCCTTGGCACGCAGCAAATCGTCCCGGTAGGCCCGTACGTGATCGCGCAGGTCCAGGATCACCCGCTTGGGCGACAGGGGCTTGCCTTCGGCAAAGGCGGGGCAGGCGGCTTCGCAGCGGCCGCACTCGGTGCAGGCGTCCAGGTCCAGCAGCTGCTTCCAGGTCAGGTCCAGCGCCGTCCGGGCCCCCAGGCTGGCCGTCTCGTCCTCCAGGTCCATGGGCTTGGGCTCGCCCTTGGCGTCCAGGTTGCTGAAGAAGATGTTCAGCGGCCCCGTCACCAGGTGGAAGGCCTTACTGTACGGAAGCGCAGCCAGCCAGGCGTGCCAGGTCAGCATGTGCAGCAGCCAGGTCCCGGCATGGACCGCCCGCAGGGCGCCCTCCGCCGGCAGGAGGGCCGCCAGGGCCAGGCCCGTCAGGTAGCCGAAGGGTGACCAGAGGGCCCAGGGATCGGCCGTCACCACCAGCCGGATCCCCTCCAGGACGAACCCGGTCACCATGATGACGAGAAGCCCCAGGAGCAGCAGGAAGTCGGCCCGCTTGCCCTTCTCCAGCTGGCCCGGCCGCATCACGTACCGCCGCCAGAAGAACACGGCCAGGCCCACCGTGGCCAGGGCGCCGAACACGTCCAGGGTCAGGCTGTGGAAGTAGAGATAGAACCGGCCCCGCAGGATGGGGATGCCCAGGTCGTGGTGGATCATCACCACCAGGGTGCCGATGAACAGCACGATGAAGGCGAAAAACAGCAGCGCGTGGGCAATGCCCGGCAGCCGCTCCTTGAGCAGCCGCCCCTGGCCCAGCCCGTGGATCAGGACGCGGCGCAGGCGCTGCCCGGGGCGATCCCACCGCACCTCGGGCTTGCCCGCCATCCAGGTGCGCACCCGCTGCCAGGCACCGTAGGCCATCACCGCCAGGGCCACGGTCATGCTGATGTACATGACCCACACGAAGCTGTGGGGAACGTTCCACTGGACCTGGCGGGTCGCCTCGGCGACGGCAGGCATCGCCTCCGGCATGCTCCTTCCCCCCTCGCTCCTTGCCGCCACCCGCAAGCCGGGAGGCGGTCCGGCCCCGGGCGGCGGTAGCGCCGCCCGGGCACCGGGATCCGGGCCGGCATCAACCGGCCTTGAGCTTGCGCACTTCCTCGATCAGGTGCGGCAGAACCTTCTGATACTCCATCGGCACCCCCAGGCGCGCCACCTCAAAGATCGGCGCCTCGGGATCCTTGTTGATGGCCACCACGGTCTTGGCGCCGGCGATGCCGGCCAGGTGCTGGCTGGCGCCGGAGATGCCGATGGCGATGTAAAGGTCCGGCGCCACGATCTTGCCGGTCTGGCCCACCTGCCGCTCCGGCGGCGCCCAGCCCTCGTCCACCGCCGCCAGGGAGGCGCCCACCGCGCCGCCCAGCAGCCGGGCCAGTTCCTCCAGATCCTTGAAGGGTTCGGGACCGCCCAGGCCGCGCCCGCCCGAGACGATGACCCGGGCTTCCTCCAGGCGCACGCCGCCTTCGTCGGCGGCCCGCACCTCCACCCGGCGCAGCGGCCGGTCGGTGCCGGTGAGGGGCAGCTCCTCCACCTCCGCCGGGGACGAACCGGCCTTTTCCGCCGCCGGGAAGGACCCCGGCCGCACCGTGGCCACCTGGGGCGACTTCTTCAGCACCACGTCGGCCACGGCCTTGCCACCGAACACCGGCCGCGACCACACGATGCGGTCCCCGTCCCGCCGGGCCTCGATCACGTCGGTCACCGCAGCACCCCCCAGCCGGGCCGCCAGCCGCGGAGCCACCTCCCGGCCGCGGGGGTCAGCCGGCAACAGGACCACCTGGGGCTGGAGGCTCTGGCAGGCCGCCGCCAGGGTCGCCACGTACGCCTCGCCGCCGTAGCTCTCCAGGTCCCCGTCGGCGGCGTAGGCCCGGGCACCGTAGGCGCCGGCCTCCGCCGCCGCCTCGCGGGCGCCGGGTCCCAGCACGGCCACGGCCACGGGACCGTCGCCGGCCAGCTGCCGGGCGCCACCCAGGAGCTCGGCGGTCCCCTGGGTCAGGCCCTTTCCGTTCCACTGGACCACCAGGATCATGGCATGTCCTCCTCCCAAGGGCGGTTCAGAGCACCTTCAGTTCCCGCAGCCGCCGCACCAGGGTCGCGGCCACCTCCGCCGGATCGTCGCCCTGGATCATCTCGCACTCGGTCTTGCGCTCCGGGATGCGCAGCGCCAGCACCTCGCTGGCCGCCTCGCCGGCCAGGGCCCCCTGGTCCAGCCCCAGATCGGCCAGGGTCCACTGGTCGATGGGCTTGCGGTTGGCCATCATCACGTCGCGCACCTTGGGCAGGCGCAGGACGTTGCTGTCGTCGTTGGTCACCGTCACCACCAGGGGTAGGGAGGCTTCCAGCACCTCGCGCCCTCCCGGTGCCTCCCGCACCAGCCGCAGGCCGCCGCCGGCCGGTTCCACCTGCTGGACCAGGGCGGCGCAGGGCCAGCCCAGTTCCTCCGCCAGCAAATACCCCACCTGGCCCTGGTCCCAGTCGCCCGCCTGGCGCCCGGCCAGGACCAGGTCCACCGAGCCCGCCTGGCGCACCGCCGCCGCCAGCACCCGCGCGGTGGTGGCCGCGTCGGGCAGGTCGAGGCCGCCCAGGTCGACCCGCACGGCCCGGTCCGCCTTGAGGGCCAGGGCCTTGCGCAGCCCGTCGGTGGCCTCGGCGCCGCCGGCGCTGATCACCGTCACCGAGTCCGCCGCGCCCTTGTCCTTGAGCTGCAGCGCCAGCTCCAGGGCATTCTGGTCAAAGGGGTTGATCACCACCGGCGCGTCGCCCCGCTCGGGACGGCGCCCGTCGGCCGCCACCCGGAACTTCCGCGCCGGCAGCTCCGGGTCGAGGATGGGCTTGAGCAGCACCACCACGTTCCAACCCATCCGGCTTCCCCACCTTTCCCTGGGGTTGTCAAAGGGTTTCGGCCACGGCCCGCCTCAGGGCGACCGGCCGGGCGTCCGGGCCTCGCGCCCCGCCCCGTCCGGCGCCAGCAGGCCGTGCAGGATCACCTCAACGAACTGGTCGCCGATCTGCCGCGGCGTCAGCCGGCCGTCGGCGCTGTACCACCGGTACATCCAGTTGCAAGCACCGAGGATCGCCAGGCAGGCCGCGCCGGGGTCGACCGGCCGCAGCTCGCCGGCGGCCACCCCGCGCGCGATGAGCTCCGTGAGCCGCCGCGTGTACCGGCCCGTCTCGCCGCGGACCTTCTCCGCGTGCTCGGGCGGCAGGGCGTGGGACTCGCGGAACAGCACCGTCAGCGTCTCCTGGTGCTCGGCCACCACCCTGACGTGGGCGCGGATCGCCGCCGCCAGCTGCTGGGCAACGCTGCCCCCCGCCGCCTCGATGCGGTCCAGCTCGGCGTGGAAGAGCCGCATGGTCTCGCCGGCGATCTGCAGCAGGAGCGCCTCCTTGCTGCGGATGTAGTGGTAGAGGGACGCCTTCTGCAGGCCCACCGCCTCGGCGATGTCCTGCATGGTGGTGGCGTAGTAGCCCTTCTGGCGGAACAACTTGCGCGCCGCGTCCAGGATCTCCTGCTCCCGGCTGGCCATGCCGTCGCCTCCTGCGCTGCCCCGTCCCGCGCCGCAGCGGGGCTTCAGCCCGCCCGCAGCGGTGGCCCCAGGCCCCCTCCCGGCGGGCGCCCCGACCGACCGTTCGGTCGGGGCGGGGGCATAAAAAAGGGCGGCGCGGACGGGCTCAGGACGAACGCGGCCCGCGGGCCGCCCGCCTGCCATCCGGACGCCCGCCCTGTGCGGCGGGTGTTACAGGGATTCGGCGCGCCCGGCCCGTTTCCTCCCCGGCCGCGGCGGGCCGCCCTGGGGGATCCTTGGGGTGCCGCTAGTCGCTTCCAGCCCCCTGCCCCTGCCCGGCCTGGTCCTCCTGCGCATCCTGGCCCGCCTGGCCGTCTTCCTGGCCGCTGGCCTTGCCCTCTTCCACCGGCTTCTCCAGGGCAGGCAGCACCTGATCTTCCAGGTAGGACAGGTCGTCGGGGTCCAGCCGGTACACCCACGGCCCCTCGCTGGTCATCACGAAGCGGCCGCCTTCCTCCGCCGGGGCGCCCACCCGGATCTCCAGCCACGGTGCCGCCTGCTGCCCCGGCGCCGGCTGGAACTCCAGGCGAATCCGGCCGTAGGGCTCCGCCAGGCCGTACCGCCGCTGGGCGGCGGGTTCGTCCCCCTGGTCGCCGGCGAAGCCGGCCGCGCGCCACTGGTGCAGGGCAAACCAGAGCTCCGACAGCTGGCTGCCGTCCTGCTTGCCCACCGCCCGGCCGTCCCGCTCCATCGACCAGCTGGTGCCCCCTTCCTCGCGCACGAACACCAGCCGCCGCCCGTTCCAGTCGACTTCCACCCGCCGGACCCGCTCGTCGTTGAAGGGGAGGAACATGGTTTCCCGCAGCTGGCTGGGGGGCAGCTGCAGGGTGTCCGCTACCCCCGGGGCGATGAGGTACACCTGGCGGCCGCCCTCAAGGCGCGCGTAGGTGCCGCCGCCCGTCAGGGGGCTCCGGGCCCCCAGCTCCAGCACGCGGGTCTCGGCCTGGCCGGCAAAGCGGACCGTGACCCGGGTGGCCGGCCGGTCCAGGCCGTACTGGGCCAGCTCGCCTTCGGAGACGTCCTCGGCCACCACCCGCTGGGCCACCAGCCGGCGCAGGCTGTCGGCAATGGTGGTAGCGTATTCGTCGGCCACGGGGTACGGGCCCGGCTGGTGGATCCACCAGCGGCGACTGGACAACAGGCCGTCGATGGTATCCGCGGCCACCGGCCCCTGGCCAGCAAAGGGCCGGTCGGGCGACACCACCAGCTCCGGCGGCGGGCCCGGACGCAGGACGATCCGGCCGTCCTCGCCCTCGATCACCACCTCGCGCACCGCGGCATCGCCGGCCTCCCACACGACGGCCGTCTCGCCCTCACCGGCCTCCCCGTCGCCGGGCTGCCGGTCCCGGGTGGCCCAGGCGTACACCGCCAGGCCGGCCGCCACCACCAGCAGGAACAGCCCCAGGAAGCCCTGCTGAACCGGCCCGCGGCGGCGACTGCGGCGGCTCATGCGTGCCGCCTCCTCCACCAGATGCCGAGCCCCACCAGCGCCACCAGGGCCGGGAAGCCCAGCACCAGGCCGTAGAAGATGCCCACCACAGCGCCGGGGGTCAGGACGATGGGCGTGGACGCCAGCTCCTTGGGCCGGATGGTCAGCCGCTCTTCGGACCCCACCAGCCAGTTGACGGCGTTGACCACGAAGTCCCGGTTGCCAGGCACCCGGTCCAGGTAGTCATTGGCGACGAAGGCGGCACTGCCGACCACCACCGCCACCGGGCGCGGGCCGCCGGCCGGCTCCGCAGCCCCCGATTCCGCAGCCGCCCCTTGCCCGGCGGTTCCTGAGGCGGCCTCCTGATCGCCGGCGCCGCCCTCTTGCCCGTTCCCACCGGTACCGGCCGTCCCCTGGCCCAGCTCGCCTTCCACCGCCAGGGCCAGCGCCAGCGGGCCGGGCCGGTCCTGGCTGTCCTGCCGGACGGCTTGGGCCCGCAGATCCGTCTCGCCCCACGCTGCGTCGCTGGTGTGGAGCAGCTCGGTGGTGGTCAGCTGGGTGTCCTCCCTGGGCGCCAGGCTGCGGCTGCCGGGAAGGACCAGCACCAGGTCGCCCCGCTGCAGGGGGTCTACGATGGGATGGCTGCCCAGCAGCGGCATGGGCGATAGGGGATCCTGCCCCAGGAAGGCCCGCTCCGGGTCGACCACCACGTCCGCCGCGGCGTCGACCCCGACCGTCGCCAGCAGCCGTTCCAGCTGCTCCAGGCGCGGCTGGTTGGGCACCGGGCCGTAGAGGACCAGCAGCCGCCCGCCGCGCCGGACGTACTCCTCCAGGCGCTGGCGTTCTTCCTCGAGAAGATCGCGGGTGGGACCGGCGATGGCCACCACGGCGGCGTCGGCGGGCACCTCGCCCTTCTGGGCCAGGTTGAGGGTCTCCACGGCCAGCGCCTCACCCTCCAGCAACCGGCCCAGGGTCGCCAGCTCCCCGCCGGGCGTGCCCTCGCCGTGGCCCGTCAGGAAGTACACCTTCTTGCCGCCGCGGCCCGTCAGATCCAGGAGGGCGCGAGTGATGGCCTGCTCCGCGCGGATCTCCAGGCCGCCGCCCGCACCGTAACCGAACAGGCTGAGCGGGTCGATCTTGCGGTAGTCGTCGCCCGACTCCACCACCACGGTGTTGTAGGTGTCCACCTCGTACCGGCGGGCCGTGGCGGGTTCCCGCTCCGGGTCGACCACCTCAAGCCGGATCCGGTCCGAGTTCCGGTCGTACAGCTCCAGGATGCGGCGCAGGGTGTCGCCCTCGGCCGATCCGGACTGGAGGAACCCGTAGAGGGTGACGTCCTGATCGAGCTCGCTCAAGACCTGGTGGGTTGAAGGCGAGAGGGAGTAGATCTTTTGCGCCGTCGCATCGTACCGCCACGAGTAGCGGGCGGCAAACACGTTGGCCAGCACCAGAAGGGCCAGGACGGCCACCGTCAGGACGGCCGTGTTCGTCCCCCGCCACAGGACCCGGCGGCGATGGGCATCGGCCCGTTCGGCCATAGGCGGTCCTCCTCAGCCAGTGCTCATGAACGTCGTGGTACTCCGCAGCACGTCATGCTGCTCCGCAGCGAAGCCGCCGCGCTTCGCGCCACGCTCCGCATCCTGCCGGGCGGGCCGCACCCGGCCTGCCCGCGGCAGATCCGGCCGCCGGCGCGTCCCGGCGGCCGCCGGCCGGCCCAGGACCCGCCGTCAAGCGGCCCAGGTGCGCCGCTCCACGTTGCGCACGGCCAGGAACAAAAAACCGGCAATCAGCGTGACGAAATAGACCAGGCGCCGGGTGTCCAGCACCCCGTTGATGAAGTCGCTCAGGTTCTCCCAGACCGACGCAGCGCGCAGCACGTCGCCGGTGGTCCCGCCGACGGAGCCGGCGGCCCAGTCCAGCATGTAGAGGGCCAGAAGGATGCCAAAGCCGGCCACGGCGGCGATCACCTGGCTGTCGCTCAGGGTCGAGGCCAGAACGCCCGCGGCGGCAAAGGTGGCGGCCACCAGCCACACACCCAGATAGCCGACCAGCAGCATGGGCCACTCCACCCCGCCGTAGGCGGCGGTGACGGCCGGGTAGATCCCCGTCACCAGCAGGAGGACGGTCAGCAGGGTCAGCACGGCCAGAAACTTGGCCAGCACCGCCTGGTTCAGGGTGATGGGCGAGGTCAGCAGCAGTTCCGCGGTGCCCCGTTGCTGCTCCTCGGCCCAGGAGCGCATGGTCAGCGCGGGCACCACGAACAGCAGCAGCACCACCATGTGGTCGAGCAGAAAGCGCAGGTCGGGCGCCTGAAAGCTGGCCACCACGGCCAGGTAGTACCAGCCCGTCAGGGCCAGGAAGACGGCGGCCACCACCCACCACAGGGGGGACAGCCAGAAGGACAGCACGTCCTTGCGCCACAGGGCCAGAAGCCCGTGCCAGCCCACGGCCCTCACCTCCTGGCGGCGCCTGCGGCCGGGCGGCGACCCCGCCGGTCGCCGGCGGCCGCCCCGCCCCTCCCTTGCTCGCCCGGGGCGGAAGGCGCCGGTTCGTCGGTCACCAGCTGCATGAAGATGTCTTCCAGGGTCATCTCCAGGGGGCGCATCTCCAGGATGGGCCAGCGCTCAGCGGCCATGGCGTAGAAGATCGGCTCGCGCACGTCCCGGCCCCGCGCCGTCACCTCCAGCCGGACCACCGCTTCGGGTTCCGGCCCCGGCTCACCCGGCCCGGTTCCCGCCCCGGCCGGTGCCGGGGCCGCCGCCCGGTGGTCGGGCTCCAGCAGCCGCACGGCTTCCACGCCGTCCAGCTCGCGCAACCGGCGGGCCACCGCCTCGGCCGGTCCCTTGACGGCCAGCCGCAGGGCCGTTCCGCCCTGGAGCGCCCGGGTCAGGCCTTCCGGCGTGTCCTGGGCCACCAGGCGGCCCCGGTTCATGATGAGCACCCGCTGGCAGGTCTGGCGCACTTCCGGCAGGATGTGGGAGCTCAGGATCACCGTGTGCTCCCCGGCCAGGTCGCGGATCAGCTGGCGCACCTCCACGATCTGGGCAGGATCCAGGCCCACGGTGGGCTCGTCCAGGATCAGCACGTCGGGCTTGCCCACCAGGGCCTGGGCCAGGCCGACCCGCTGCCGGTAACCCCGGGACAGGTTGCCGATGAGGCGCTTCCACACGTGGGCGACGCCGGTGCGCTCGGCCGCTTCCAGGGCCTCCGCCCGCCGCCGGGGCCGGGGCACGCCCTTGAGGGCCGCGACGAACAGCAGGTAGGACTCCACCGTCATGTCGGGGTAGACCGGCGGATTCTCCGGCAAGTAGCCTACCCGCCGCTTGACTTCCAGGGGTTCTTCCCAGGTGTCGAACCCGGCCACCCGGATGGTGCCGGCGCTGGGCGGCATGTACCCCGTGATGAGGCGCATGGTGGTCGTCTTGCCGGCGCCGTTGGGCCCCAGCAAGCCGACGATCTCGCCCCGCTGGACGGTGAAGGTCAAATCCGTCACCGCCCGGTGCTCGCCGAAACGCTTGCTCACGCGGGAAACCTCGATCATGGCAACCCTCACTCCCTCCGGGCAACCCGGCTGCCGCGAAACAGTATAGCATTGGCCCCCGCAACCCCGCGGGGCGCGGCAGGAGCCAAATGTAAAGGATTTGTTAACGGGCAGGACCGGCTCCCCGGTTCGCCGGGGAGGGCTCCGCGGGGGTTCACCGCGAGACGGGGACCCGCAGGGTTACCGCAGGGAGGGGGCCGGCGGGGCGGACAGGAGTCCTTCTTCCGCGCGGCCGGGACCGGCCGGGTCAGGACCAAAAGGCGGCGGGTCAAACCGCCCGGCCAAGACGGGTCCCGGGGGCACCAGGGGGCGGAAGGCGGGATCCGCCTCGCCGGCGGGCAGGGGCGAGAGCAACTCGCCCAGGGGCACGATGGCAAGGCCGCGCCGCTGGAGGCCCTGGACCATGGCGGGCAGGGCCTGGACCGTCACCGCCGTGGGGTGCATCAGGATGAGGTCGCCGGGCTGGGCCTGGGTCACGATGCGGCGGGCCATGGCCTCGGGAGCCGGTTTCATCCAGTCCACCGTATCCAGGCTCCAGTAGATCAACCGCACGCCGGCCGCGGCCGCCGCCTGCTCCACGGCGGCGGTGCGCACCCCCCGGTGGGTGCTGTAGAAGCGGATGGACGCCGGGTCGACACCCGCCGCCCGGGCCACCGCCTCCGCGCCGCGGCGCAGGTCGGCCAGCACGGTCTCGGCGGGTGCCCCTTCCAGGTCGAGGGCATCGGAGTAGCCGTGGTTGCCCAGCTCGTGGCCGCCCCGCGCCATGGCCGCCACCAGGTCGGGATGGGATTCGGCCCAGCGCCCCACCGGGAAGAAGGTCACCCGGGCGCCGCCCTGGGCAAGGGCATCCAGCATGGCGGGCAGATACTCCTCGCCCCAGGCCACGTTGACCAGGAAGGTGACGACCTGCTTGCGGCGGTTGCCGTGGTAGACGGGCCCGGCGGGGAAGTCGTCCAGGTCTTGCCGGGGCGGGAGGGCCCGGAAGGCCAGGTCGACCCGGCTGCCCCGGGGCGCCCGCAGAATGGCCTCCAGGCTGGCGGGGACGTCCAGGGCCAGGCCGGCGGCGCCGGGAATGACCGCCCGGTTGGCCGGATCCAGGCGGGCATCCTCAGGCGGCATGGCCACCTGCCCGGCCAGGCCGGCCAGCCAGGACTCCACCTGCTGCCGGGGCCAGCCGCCCACGGCCACCGGCCCGACCCACACATCCGGCGCGACCCGGGCGGGCAAGCCGTCGCTGCGGCCGCTCCACGGCAGCAGCCGGAAAGGGGACCAGCCCGCCTTTCCCAGCGCCATGGCCGCCGCGATGAGCAGGATCCACCCCGCCGCCCACCACCACCGCCGGGCCCCTGCGGGTCCCCGCCGGCCACGCCCACCTGCCGCCATAGGCCACGCTCCCCTGGATGGCCGGCCGGTTGTCCGGCCGGCGCCGGGCGGGCCGGCTGCCCGGACCGGTCGCCACCGCTGCGGGCCGGTCCCGCCTCTGAACCCGGTCGCCGGATCCGGAGACGGGACCCACCCGCCGGATCATCTCGCCGGACCGGCCGGCCCGGTGGGGCGCTGGATCCGGGCCCTGCCTCCTGGGCCGGGCCGGCCTCTCTTCCCGCCCACTCCGAGCCTATGGGCCGGGGGACTGCAGCATGAGTGGGATCCGGGCGGTGACGGTGCCCGTGGCCGACGTGTCGAAACCGCCCAGAGCGGCCAGCTGGCGGCGCACCCAGGCGTCCCCCAGGCTTCCCAGGAGGGCCTGCACCGCCGGTTCGTCCAGGGTCGAGCGCAGGAAGACCAGATCGTAGGCCACGGACCGGAGGGGGATGAAGTCGAGCCCGTAGGCGGCCGCCACGGCGGCGGTGGTGACGCCGGCGTGGGCCTGGCCCCGGGCCACGGCCCGGGCCACCTCCAGATGGTCCGCGGCCTGCCGGCCGAAGCCCGCCACCGCCGCCGGGGGAATCCCGGCGGCCGCCAGGCTCTGCTCCAGCAGCGCCCGGCACCCGGCCCCCGGCTCCCGGTTGACCACCACCACGCCGGGGCGGGCCAGGTCGGCGGCGCCCCGCAGGCCCAGGGGGTTGCCCGGCGCCACCACCAGGCCCTCCTCCCACACCCCCAACCGGATGACCACGGCCTCCAGGCCCTCCAGCACCGCCCGGATCAGGGGCAGGTTGTCGGGCTCGCCGGCGGACCCGGCCAGGTGGACCCCTGCCCCATGGACCATCCCCGCCCGCAACAGCTCCAGCGCCTGCCGGCTGTTGGCCGGGATGCGGTGCAGGGTCACCCCGTGCCGGCCCGGCGCCAGGGCGCGGGACCACAGGGAGAGCTCGGGAGCGCAGCCGGCGATGAGGACGCTCCGGGCCAGGTCGCCGGGGTGTTCCAGCAGGGCGGCCCGCCACCGGCCACTCGCTCCGGGGCCCGGGGCCGGTCCTTCACGGGCGGGCGCCAGCAGACGGGCCCCGGCCGGCACCAGCCCCGGGGTGAAGGCGCCGTCGCCCTGGAGCAGGTGGCCCACCCAGCGCCCGCCCACCCGCCCCACCAGAATCCGGGCGCCGCCCCTGGACTTGACCTGCCCCTCACCCCGGTCCTGGCGGGGGGTGGCCAGGGCCAGGGCCGTGGCCGGTGCCAGCTCGACCACCACCTCGGGTGCCGGCTCGTCGAGGTGGAACAGGTCTTCCACCCGGCAGCCCAGGGCGCGGGCCAGGCGCATGGCCACGGCCAGCGAGGGGGTCATCCGCCCGGCCTCGATGGCGCCGATGGCCTGGCGAGACACGCCGGCGCGCACCGCCAGCTCCTGCTGGCTGAGCCCCAGGCGCCGGCGGGCCTCCCGCAGGCGGCTGGCGACGCCCTCCCGGCCTGGCCTGGCCCGGCCGCGGGCGTCCTGGCGGGCCCCGCGGCCGCGGCGCCCCGGGGACCCTCCACCCGGCTCCGGCGGGCCCCCGGGCCGGTGAAGGGGCCGGCGGGAAGGCCGGTCCGGATGATCCCGCCGGTCCCGCCGGCCGTTCATGACCGGGCCCTCCTTCCCGGTGGCGCGGAGAGCCTTCCCGCCATTCCCGCTCCCGGAACGGGAAACCCCGGCCCTCCGGGCCGCCGCCAGCGGTACCCGGCCCCCAGGGAGAGGGCCGCCACGGCCGTCAGCAGCAGCGCCAAGCGGCCGGCCAGGTCGTCCCGCCCGGCCTGGACGGCGCTGTAGATGGCCAGGGGCAAGGTCTGGGTTCGCCCCGGGATGTTCCCCGCCACCATCAGGGTGGCGCCGAACTCGCCCAGGGCGCGGGTAAAGGCCAGCAGCACCCCGGTGGCCACCCCGGGCCAGGCCAGGGGCAGGATCACGTGCCGGATCAGGGCCCAGCCCACCGCCCCGTCGATGGCGGCGGCCTCCCGCACCTCGGGCGGGATCTCCTCCAGGGCTGCCCGGGCCGGCTGGACGAAGAGGGGCAGGGCCAGGACCGCCGCCGCCAGCACGGCCGCCGCCGGCGTGAAGATCAGGGTGCTGCCCAGCAGGTGCCGGCTGAGCCAGCCCAGCGGCCCCCGGTAACCCAGAAGCTCCAGCAGGTAGAACCCAAGGACCGTGGGCGGCAGGGCCAGGGGCAGGGTCACCAGCACGTCAACCAGCGTCCGGCCTTTCCAGCCCGGCCGGGACAGGGAGACGGCCAGGGGGAGCCCCACGGCCACCACCAGGGCGGTGGCCGCCGTGACCACCAGCAGCGAGACTTGCAGCGCCTGGATGCCGTCGACCACCCGCCGGCTTCCTCCCCGGACCCCGGTGCTCCGGTGCACCGGGCTCCCGCCCGTTTCCGCACCCTGCTTCCCGGCCGCCAGGCAAGCGCTCTGGGGCCCGAGGCACGGTCCAGACCTCGCCGGCCCGGCGGCATCACCCTTGGCCTCACGATCACCCGGGGAGAACCCCGCCCCCCACGGGGCCCCGCCTGGCCGTGCCGGCCTCAGGGTGGCGGCGCAAAGCCGTGTTCGTCCAGGATGGCCCGCACCTCGGGCCCCAGGAGGAAGTCCGCGAAGACCCGGGCCGCCTGGGGCTGGGGGGCGCTGCGCGGGATGACCAGGGGGTAGACGATAGGATCGTGGCTGCCGGGCGGTGCTTCGGCGACCACCCGAACCCCCGGGGCCGTGGCGGCGTCCGTCGCGTAGACGATCCCCGCGTCGGCGGCTCCGGCGGCCACATGGTGCAGCACCTGGCGCACGTCCTGATCCAGGACCAGCCGGGAGGCCACCGCCGGCCAGAGCCCCAGGTGTTCCAGCACCTGCCGGCCGTACTGCCCCGCCGGCACGTGGGCCGGGTCGCCCAGCGCCACCCGGCGGACCTGGTCCCCCGCCAGGTCCGCCCAGCTGCGGACCGGTGTCCCGGGCCCGGCCGGTCCCGGGCCCGCGGGGGCCACCAGCACCAGGCGGTTGCCCGCCAGCACCCGCACGTCGCCGGGTGCCGCCAGGCCGGCCCGGATCAGGCGGTCCACCGGCGGGCGCCCCGCCGCCACCAGGAGGTCAACCGGGGCCCCCGCCTCCACCTGGGCCGCCAGGGCCCCCGACGAGCCAAAGTGGAATCGCACCCGGATCCCGGGATGAACCCAGCCGAAGGCGGCGGCCGCTTCCTCCATGACCTCCTGGAGCGAGGCCGCCGCCGCCACCAGGATCTCCGTGCCGCCGGCCGGGCCGTCCCCCGGGCCGGCGGGTGGCCCGGGCGGCCCACCTTGCGGGCTGGCATGGGAGCCGGCCGGTTCCTCCCGGGAGGATGCCGGCACCGCAGCGCCGGCTCCGGGCCCGACATGCCCGTCCCGGGGCACCCCTCCCCCGCCGCAGCCGCCCAGCCCGGCCGCCACCAGCACAAGGACCAGGCCGGCAAGGACGCGGGCACCCAGGTTCGCCCCCTGCCGCCAGCGCCGGCGTCCGGCGTGCCGTAGGGGAAGCGGGCCCGCTGCGCGGCAAGTTCCCGGAGCGGAATCCTGCATGGCCTGCACGGCTCCTCCCGCCCCGGCGCCCCGCCCCCGGACCTGGGGATGGACCCCGGACCTGCGGGTGGACCCGCGAGGGGGGTGCGGTGCTGGGGCTTGCGGGTTGGGGATCGTAGTTCCCCGCGAGGGGCGCAATTCCTGTTGGCAAATCGCCAGTTTGCATTGCCCCCCCGCCAGTGCCCCTTGCCAGTACCCCTTGCCAGACCTCTGGCCAGTCCCTCGGGCCGGCGCCTCTCGAGAGGGGTGCCTTGAGAACGGGGTGCCTCCGGCCGGCTGCCTCCGGCCGCTGCCTCCGGCCCCGGGTGACCGTGCCTCTGGCGAGCCGGCAGGACGGCGAAGAAGAAAAGGTGCAGCGGCCCTGGCAGCCGCTGCACCCTCTCCTTTTTTCCCGGCCCCGCCTCCCGGGTCTACCACAGCCGGCCCACCCGGTCACAGCCGCGGCCGGGCGGGCCGGCCTTACCCCTCACCCAGCTTGGCCAGGATCGCCTTCATGTAGGCCGGCAGGTCGTCGGGCGTCCGCGAGGTCACCAGGTTCCCGTCGACCACCACGGGCTCGTCCACCCACTCGCAGCCGGCGTTGCGCATATCGTCGCGAATGGCCCGGACGCTGGTGGCCCGCCGGCCGCGCAGCACGTCGGCCGAGACCAGCATCCAGCCGGCATGGCAGATGGCCGCCACCAGCTTGCCCTGATCGTGAATCTCCCGGACGAACCGGACCATCCGCTCGTCCCGGCGCATCTTATCCGGCGCGTAGCCGCCGGGGATCACCACGCCGTCGTAGTCTTCCGGCCGGACCTCGGCGATGGACTTCACCGCCTTGGCCGGGTAGTGGTGCTTGCTAGTGTAGGCCCGCTCCCGCTCGCTGCCGATCAGGTCGACCTGATGACCCGCCTCCAGCAGGCGATAGTAGGGGTACCAGAGCTCAAGGTCCTCGTACATGTCGTCGACCAGGATGGCGATGCGCTTGGCCACACTTACCACCCCCGCTCTCATGGTGGGTTCACCGGAGGCGGGAATCAAGCTGGCCCATCAGCGGCGACGCCGCGCCAAGCCAACGGCGACCCCCGCCACCAAGACACCGAGGGACGCCGCGCCGATCGCCACCACCGACGCACCAGGCCCGCGTGGCGAACGGGGGGCCGCTCCGATCTCGGGGGGCGGGGCAGGAGCTGGGGCTGGAGACGCCGGCTGCCGAGCCTCCGGTCCGCCGGCGCCCGCCACGGAAAACCGAATGGTCCCTTGGGTGACGTGCCCGTCCTGAGCCAGCACCTTCCACTCCAGCGTGTAGTCACCGGGAGCCAGTGGGGGGACGCTGAGTCGCAGTCCCCGGTCGCCCTCCGCCGACTGGCGCGTGCCGGCCACCTCCTGACCAGCCGCATCGAGCAGTCGCAGGGTGCTCACACCGGTTTCGATGGGTTCGGTGAAACGCACCCACAGGGTCTCGGGCGCCTCGGTCAGCCGCTCGTTCTCCTTGGGAAACGACGCCACAGCGAAGGCATGCGCGCCCACCGGCCGCGCCCAGCTACCGACAACGCCCAGTAGAACGAGCACGGACAGCGCCGCCGTTGCGACCCGACCAACTGCGCTCCCGAAGCCTCCCACTCCATCCCGAGGCATCTTTCCCATAGCAGCCTTCGCACCTCTGCCCATGACCCGAACCTCCTGCCAGGTCCCACGACCCGGCCGGCTCGACGGATGCTCCACAGGGGAGCCTAGCGGCGCCACCGGCCGCCGATGGCGCTTCCCGCCACGCCTAGCAAGCCACCCGCGACAAGCCACGCCCATCCAGGGACTCTGTCCGCTGCACGCTGGCCGCCAACCTTACCCGCCGCCGGGCGCTGCACCGCATACGTGAAGGTTGCTTCGTAGGTCGTCTTCTCGTACTGCCCGGTCTGCTTCTCCTGGGGGCTGTCGTATTCAAGACGGACAAGGTAGTAGTCCGGTTCACCGGCGGGGAAGCGGATCATCCCTTGGCTGTCGGTCTCGTATTCCTTGAACTCCGAGGTGCTGCGCCGTATTACGGCGACCTTCTGGCCCGACAGGGGCTCGCCTTTGAGCAGGATCTGCAGCCGGACCTCCTCGCCGGGGAACAAAGCCGCCGGATTCACCTTGGGGACGATCTCCAGCCGGTCGTCCGCCACCGGCCGATCGTAGCCCTCCACGTTCGAAGCGGTTGCCGGCAAGGAACTGGCCGCCATGACCACGGTCTTGGCTAGGGACAGGCTGCGGAACGGCGGTTCATCACCGTGTTGCAACACTGCGTCGGCTGTTGCGGCAACAATGTAAGTCCCCTCCGATTGGGGGACGAACGAGCCGCAGAGGTAGCCCTTGGGACCGGCAGGGGGCGTATCATCGGCCTCGCCCGTGTCGAACAGCGTGTCGTTCAAGGATGTCCGCTGGCCATCGGGACCGATCACCAAGACGTCAAGCCCTTCGCGCCCTGGTTTTCCGGCCAGCCGGTAGCTCCGATGCTCGTTGCTGTGGTTGCCGAGCATGATGTCGAAATAGGCCACCTGGCCACTGGTCACCACTGGGGAATAGGGTTGGACCCAGCGGTCGTGGGCCGTGGCTGGAACTGCCGTGGTCAAGACAAGCGTGGCAGCGGCTATGGTCATCAGGAGCTGCGGTCGCGAGGGCAGCCAGATGCGAGTGCTGCGGGCACCGCCAGCCGGCCGACGTGGCCCCGGGTGGCGACCCATGGCGCCAACCTCCTTCTCCATGGTGGGATCCTCCTTGACGACCGTCTTAGCGGACGACCGTCTTCACGCGCACCCCCTTCCCATTCGAGCCCGCTCACGCCGCCGCGGCAATGACCCAAACGGGTCATTTTCTTGGTTACCGGGGATTGGGCGGTAAACTGGAAGGCGAGCCGGGAGGAGGACGCGCCCCTCCCTCCATGAGGTGAGGCGAATGGGTTGGATGAACCCGCGGCACTGGCGCTGGATCCTGGCGGGGGTACCGGCCGTGGCCACGGCCTTGTTCGAGACCGTGCGACACAGCTGGTTCGAGCCCGTGCCGCACGCCCACGCGGGGAACCTCCTGGGAGCCTTGGCGACCGGCTTGGCCGCGAGTGTGTGCAGTTGGGCCGTGGCCGCCAAGGCTGACGCCCTATACCATCGGTTACGGCAGGTCGAAGCAGAGGCCGCGCGGCGCCATGAGCGCGATCGCCTGGTGGCCGCCCTTCACGACGACGTGGCCCAGCGCCTGTTCTGGATCGGTGTCGAGCTGGACGAACTCGTCCGCGCCCTCGGATCGGTGCCTCTACGGGAGGAATCGGGTCGCAGCCAGATGGAACCGGTCCGCCCCACCTCCTCCGGCGGCCCGATGGTCTCCGGGGCATCGAAAGGCTTCAATGGAAGGGCGAAGGACATCGTACCCGATCTCGAGGCACTGCGCCGGCGCCTGGGGGCCGTCCGGTCTGAGGTCGATGCGGCGTATGGCGCCGTGCGCCATGCACTGCACGGGTTGCACGAAGGCACCGCCGCAACGGGCGTCCCCTCATTTTGGGACGCCTTACGCCGCATTGCGAACGAACTCGATCTCGACGTGCAGGTGGCGGGGCAAAATGGGCGCGGTGACGGCTTGCCCACACCGCCACCCCACGCCGCCAGCGACGCGCTGGCCATCGTCGCCGAGGCACTGCGCAACGTGGCCAAACACGCGGACACGCGGCAGGCTCGGGTCGAGGCCAGTCTTCGCCGCCCTGGTCCCGGTTCCCGGGAGCGGTTCTGGTGCTTGACAATCGCCGACTCAGGGCGCGGGTTCGACCCGGGACGGGACACCGGCGGGCTAGGCCTATCCTTGATGCAGGAGCGGGCGGAGCGTGTAGGAGGCCACCTTGAAGTGCGTTCGCGTCCCGGTCGCGGAACGCAGATCGAACTGCGGATCCCTGCCAACCCGTACCGGGGAGGGCTGTACGGTGCGAATTTTGATCGCTGACGACCACCCCATGACCCGGGCTGCGTTGCGCCGCCTCTTGGGACGCCTGCCAGGCTGGACCGTAGTCGGTGAGGCAGCCGACGGCTATGAAGCGATCCGCGCGGTCAACCTGCTACAACCCGACCTGGTGCTGATGGACCTCGCCATGCCCCGGTGTGACGGCCTCCTGGCCACCCGGTGGATCCGCCGCCGTCATCCGGAGGTGCGGGTTATCATCCTCACCGTGCACCGCCGCCCGGAGGAGTTCTGGGAGGCCATCCGCAGCGGAGCCCAGGGGTATCTGGTCAAGGGCCTGGCCCCCGAGGCGCTGCTTGCGTCTCTCCAAGAACTGGCCACCGATCGGGTTCCGATCTCCGCCCAAACCGCCCACACCCTTCTGCACGCCGTGGGGCGTGACGATCGCCCGCTCGAGGCCTCGTCCACGACACAGCAGAACGCCGCCCTACGGCGGAACGCTACCGTCGCCATGGCCGCCGAGCCTGCCGATCCAAACCGGGGTTCTCCGGCAACCGATGTGACGGTGCATGCCGCAACCCCGTCCCGGCACGGTGGATCTTGGGCGAGGGGCGCCCTGACGGGCCGGGAGTGGCAGGTCGCGGCCCTCGTCGCGCGTGGTCTCACCAACCGCG
Organism: Thermaerobacter sp. PB12/4term; assembly: GCF_003403315.2. Lineage (NCBI taxonomy): Bacteria > Bacillati > Bacillota > Clostridia > Eubacteriales > Clostridiales Family XVII. Incertae Sedis > Thermaerobacter > Thermaerobacter sp. PB12/4term. The sequence goes on along the minus strand of NZ_CP048407.1, from coordinate 493,894 downwards.
AGATCGCTCAGCAGTTGGTGCTCTCAGAACACACGGTCCACAACCACGTCAAACGTATCCTGGCCAAGACCGGTGCTCGGAACCGCGCCGACCTGACACGCCGCCTCGCCGAGCATCTGGTCATCCGCACCGCAACAGAGCCGGGACCCCGAATTGCATGGAGCGAACGACCAGATGCGCCGGGATGGGATACCCACCCCGAACCCCGGCGGACCGTCCGTTTCCGGTGAGGACATTACGTTTCTGTCCTCCCGGCCTCCACCTCCGCGTCCGCAGCCGCCCGTTCCGCCAGGATCGCACAGACCTCCTGCAGGAAGCGCTCGTCGCCCACGCCGAAGGCGGCCAGCCGGTCGCTGTCGATGTCGATCTCCCCGTAGACCTTCCCGTCCCGGGCGATGGGCACGACGATCTCCGACTGGCAGGACAGAAAGCACTGCAGGTACCGCGGGTCCTGGCGCACGTCGGGCACGTTGGCCAGCTGGCCCGTCGAGGCGGCCCAGCCGCAGAGACCCGCGTTCAGGGGGATCTCCACGTGCTGGGTGGGCTGGGGACCGTCCCAGGCCCAGAGCCTCAGCCGGTCGTCCTCGATCATGTAGACGCCCACCCACGAGTAGTGAGGGTACTCCCGGTACAGGTGGGTGCACAGGGCCTGCGCCAGGTCCCGGAAGCCACGCCCTCGGTCTGCCTGCTCCCGCAGCCAGGCCAACGTACGGGCCCGCCGGGCCTCAAGGGCCGCCTCCTCAGCCACCCGTTCGTCCCGGCCCGCAGCAGCCGGTTCGTCCCGTTCAACATTTGCCATCCGAACCACCTCGCCTATGCCCGTGGCCGCTTCTCCAGCCAGAGCGGAATATGGATCCTTGCGGAACGCGTGATGGCGGGTGCTCGGCGCCCCGGCGGGCAGCGCCGCGTCGTCGCACCCCAGCGATAAGTCTGGACCCGGCACCGGATTGCGCCGCTGGGACCGGCCCCGCCGGCTGGACCCGCTGGCTCGACCCGCCGCCTCGGCCCGCCGGCGCACACCCCATCCCCGGCGCCCGCGGTCAGGTGTCCGCCCCGCTCCCGCTCACCATGGGCCCGATGACGGGCTTGCGCTCGAGCCGGTGCCACGCCTCGACGAAGCGCACCGTCCCGGTCCGGTAACGCATGGCCACCGAGTGGGTGTACACGCCGCGGCTGGTGAACTGGACCCCCCGCAGCATCTCGCCGCTGGTGATGCCCGTGGCGGCGAAGATCACGTCTTCGCCTCGGACCAGGTCCTCGATGCGCAGCACTCGGGCCTCGTCGATCCCCATGGCCCGCATGCGCTCGCGGTCCTCCTCGTCTTCGGGCCAGAGGCGCCCCTGCAGCTCGCCGCCGAGGCAGTACAGGGCGGCCGCCGCCAGCACCCCCTCGGGGGCGCCGCCGATGCCGACCATGAGGTCGATGCCGGTTCCCTCCAGGGCGGTGGCGATGGCGGCCGACACGTCGCCGTCGGAGATCATGCGGATGCGGGCGCCCGCCCGCCGGATGCGGGCCACCAGGTCGGCGTGGCGCGGCCGGTCGAGCAGGATCACCGTCACGTCCTGCACCCGCTTGCCCAGGGCCCGGGCCACGGCCTCCAGATTCTCCTCGATGGGCCGCTCGATGTCGATGGCGCCGGCCGCCGCCGGGCCGACGGCGATCTTCTCCATGTACATGTCGGGGGCGTGGAGCAGGCAGCCCCGCGGCGCCACGGCCAGGACCGCGATGGCCCCGGGCAGCCCCTTGGCCACCAGGTTGGTGCCTTCCAGGGGGTCGACGGCCACGTCGACCTCCGGGCCCTGGCCGCTCCCCACCTGCTCGCCGATGTACAGCATCGGTGCCTCGTCCATCTCCCCCTCGCCGATGACCACCGTCCCGCGGATGTCCACGGTGTCGAACACGGCCCGCATGGCGTCGACGGCGGCGCCGTCGGCGGCCTCCTTGTCACCGCGGCCCATCCAGCGGGCGGCGGCCAGCGCCGCGGCCTCCGTCACCCGCACCAGCTCGAGCGTTAGTTCGCGTTCCATCCCCGATTCCTCCACTCTCCAGCTCCGGTCATGGTGCCGGCCCGGTACCGGACTCGCCCGCCGCCCGGCCGGCGGGCTGATGGGCCAGGTAGGGATCCGGCCCCTGATCCGGCTCCAGCCGGGCGGGCCCGCCCTTGCCGTCCCCGGCTCGCCGCCTGCGGTGCCTCGCATGCAAGCGGGGGCCGGTTCTTCCGGACGAACCGGCCCCCGCGACGTCGCCCGGCACCCCCGCCCGCCCATGCCCGCTCACGCCTTACCCGAGGAGCCGAAGAGGCGCATCTTCTCCTTGACCTTTTCCTTCATGGCCTCCCGGGCGGGGCCGAGGATCTTGCGTGGGTCGATCTCCTGCGGCTTTTCCGCCATGATCTCGCGGGCCCGCCCGACGAAGGCGGCCCGCAGTTCGGTGTCGATGTTGATCTTCCGGACCCCCAGGGGGATGGCCCGGCGGATGTGCTCCTCCGGGATGCCGCTGCCGCCGTGGAGCACCAGCGGGAGGTCCGGCATCAGCTGGTGGATCCGGGCCAGGCGGTCAAAGTCCAGCTTGGGTTCGCCCTTGTAGAAGCCGTGCTTGGTGCCGATGGCCACCGCCAGGTAGTCGACCCCGGTGCGCTGGACGAAATCGGGCACCACCTCGGGATCGGTCAGCACCACGTCCCAGTCCTCGACGCGGATCTCTTCCTCTACCCCGCCGATCTTGCCCAGCTCGCCCTCCACGGAGACGCCCACGGCGTGGGCGGCCTCCACGGCCTTGGCCGTCAGGCGCACGTTCTCCTCATAGGGCAGGTGGGATCCGTCGAACATCACCGAGGTGAATCCGTAGCGCAGGCACTCCATCACCTGCTCGAAGCTGGGGCCGTGGTCCAGGTGCAGGCAGATGGGCACCCGGGCCTCTTCCGCCGCCGCCATCACCAGGGCGCGGATGTAGCGGATGCCCGCGTACTTGATGGCACCCTGGCTGGCCTGGAGGATCACAGGCGAGCGCTCCTCCTCGGCGGCGGCAATGATGGCCTGGATGATCTCCATGTTGTTGACGTTGAAGGCGCCCACGGCGTAGTCCCGCTTGCGGGCGTCTTCCAGGAGCTCGATGCCGGTGACCAGCGGCATGTCGGGAATCACCTCGCGCGAGGGTAGTCCACACCGCTCCCACGATAGCAAGAAACTTCCGTCCGGGGAAAGCGGTCCTCAGGCCTGCAACGGCCGGGACAGCCCGCTGTGGCCCGGCCGCACGGCCCGGAACCAAAGCGCCTCCCCGGTGGCCAGCAGCACCCGCACCCCTCCGGTGGCGTGCTCCCGCCGCACCTGCTGGATGTGGTGGAGCAGGAGCACCAGCTCCCCGGCCGCCCCCTCGAAGCCCAGACCCGGCCCGGCCGCATCCCAGACCAGCTCCCGGGCCTCCGAGGCCACGTCGGCAATCACCGCGTGCCCGCCCCCGAACTCGATCCAGACGTCCAGGGTGGCCCCCGCGTCGACGGCATCCAGCAGGTCCAGCAGGGGGCCCAGGCGACCGGCGATCCCGGCCAGGGCCGGGTCCGCCGCAGCCACCCGTTCCAATGCCTGGGCCAGGCGCTGCCGGCTGCTCACCGGCCGTCGTCCCCCCCGCCCGGCCTGCCGGCTTCCACCGGCACCTCGAGCTGCAAGCCCTCCAGCTGGGCCCAGACCTCGGGCCGGGCCTTGCGCAGGTTGATGGGCCGGCCCCGGGTGTCGATGAAGGCGTGGCGGGTCTCGCCTTCGGCGACCACCTGGGCGCTGCCGGCCGCCCGCAGCCGGTAGACAAAGTCCATGCGGGTGGGCGTCAGGCGCACCAGCTCCACGTCCAGCTCCAGCTCGTCGTCGTAATCCACCGGGCGCAGGTAGCGGCAGGCCGCCTCCAGGACCGGGAGGAACACCCCCTCGTCCTCCAGGCGGCGGTACGAGAGGCCCAGGCGGCGGATCAGCTCGGTGCGCCCGTCGGTAAACCAGTCGAAGTAGCGCGCGTAGTACGCTCGGCCCATGCGGTCCGTCTCGCCGTAGCGTACCCGCAGGCGCAGGGTCCAGCGGGCCAAGGCCATCGCCTCCTACACGTCCACCATATCACCTTGCCGGGCCGGGCCACCCTGGGGCAGTCCGCCGTGCCTTGACAGGCCACCTCACCTTGTCAGGCCGGCTTGCCTTGACAGGCCGGCGCCGGTGGCCTACTTCCCGCCGTGCGGGCTGCCGAGGGCAGCCCACCCCAGCGAGGAGGTCGAGCCCATGGACGAGACCCGAGCGGTTCCGTTGCCCCCCATCCGCCACTCCATCGCCGTCCAGGCCCCGGTGGAGCGGGTCTGGCAGGCCGTGGCAACGGCGGAGGGCTTGTCGGCATGGCTGATGCCGAACGACCTCAAGGCCGAAGCCGGCCATCCCTTTACCCTCCAGACCCCCTTCGGCCCCGTTCCCTGCCGGGTCACGGTGGTGGAACCGCCCCACCGGCTCGCCTTTCGCTGGGGCGGCGACTGGGAGGTCACCCTGGAGCTCGAGCCCCAGGAGGGGGAGCACCCGCGTCACCCTGACCCATGACGGCTGGGTCGCGGGCAAGGTCGCCTCCGAGACCGGGTGGACCCACGAGACCATCCGGGCGCAGATGGACGAGGGGTGGAAATCCACGGTCCTGCCCCGGCTCCGGGATCTGGTCGAGGCAGAACCGGGGCCGTCACCCCGGTCGCCCGCCGGATCCCCCGCCCCGCCGGCGGAGGGGGCCCCGGGATCCCGGAGGAAACCCGGGCCGTCGCCCCGGCCGCCCGCCGGATCCCCGGCTAGTCTCCCGTGCCTGTCCCTCCGGCCGGAAGGCCCGGCCGCGGTTGGCCGGGGCCGCGGGGGCTGAAGAAGGTGCGGTACAGGCGGGCGTAGAGGCCGCCCCGGGCGATGAGCTGGGCGTGGGTACCGGTTTCCACCACCCGGCCGCCGTCCAGCACCACGATGCGGTCGGCCCGCAGGGCGGTGGAGAGCCGGTGGGCCACCACGATGCTGGTGCAGCCTCCGGCCTCCAGCAGGTCGAGGGCCTGGTGGATCCGTTCCTCCGACTCGGCATCCTGGAAGGAGGTCGCCTCATCCAGCAGCAGGAGCCGCGGCCGGCGCAAAAGGGCCCGGGCGATGGCGATCCGTTGCCGCTGGCCCCCGGAAAGGCGCACGCCCCGCTCCCCCACCGGGGTGTCATAGCCCTGGGGCAGGGCGGCGATGAAGGCGGCCGCGTTGGCCAGCTCGGCGGCCCGCTGGATGGCGGCGCGGCTGGCGCCGGGGCAGCCGTAGGCGATGTTGTCCGCCACCGTGCCGGAAAAGAGCACCGGGTCCTGCATCACCCAGGCCACCTGGCGGCGGAGCTCGGCCAGGTCGAACCGGCGCACGTCCCGGCCGTTCAGCAAGACGGCCCCCTGCTCGGGGTCGTAGAATCGGGGGATCAGGTGCAGCAGGGTTGTCTTCCCCGCTCCCGACGGCCCCACTAGGGCGATGCGCTCGCCGGGTTCGACCCGCAGGTTCACGCCCCGCAGCACCGGCGGGTCGCCGGGCCGGTAGCGGAACCAGACGCCGGCCAGCTCCAGGGCCGCCCCCGCGGGCGATGGCCGGGCGGGCCGCACAGCCGCCTCGGGCCATGTCCGGGCCTCCGCCCCACCGGCCCCGGCGCCGCCACCTCCCCCGGGCGCCCCTGGTCCCCCGGGAGGCCGCGGCGCCCCCTGGGGGAACGCGGGCCCCCCCGCGGGACGTGACGGGTGGGTTCCGGAGATCGCCGGTACGGCTACGGCCCCCCGGCCATCCTGGTCGGCGCCCTCCCGGACCACGCCGCCCGCCGCCGGCGGCAGCGGGCGGTCCGGCCCCCCGCTGGCCGCTGCTTCCCGGGTGCCGCCGGCAGGCAGTACCCCCTCGGCGGGCAACTGCAGGATCTCCTGGACCCGCTCCATGGCCGCCACGCCCTCCTGCAGGATCAGGTGGAAGTTGACCAGGCTCCTGACGGGCGCCAGCATCATCCGCACGTAAAGGACCAGGGCCGCCAGGCTGCCGGGGCTCAGCCGGCCCGCGATGGCCAGGTAACCGCCGGCGAAGAACAGCAGCAGCAGGCCCAGGTTGCCCATCAGGTCGGCACCGCTCTCCATCCGCCCGATAAACCGGCGCCGCGCCATGTTGAGGGCACGGTAACGCTGGCTGGCCGCCGCCAGCCGCCCGGCCTCGCGGGTTTCACCGCCAAACGCCTTGACCGTGGCGATGGCGCCCACCGCCTCGGTGGCCGCGGCCCCGATGCGGCCCGCCTGGGCCTGGATCTCCCGGCTGAGGCTGCGGATCCGCACGGTCTGCAGGTAGAACCAGGCTCCCGCCAGGGGCAGCAGAAGGACCAGCCCCAGCCCCAGGGCCGGCTGCAGGGCCACCACCGTCGCCACCACCGCCAGCACGCCGCCGAACTCGCCGGCCAGCCGGGCGAACACCGCCTGGACGAACCGTTCCACGGCGCCGATGTCGGTGGTCAGGCGGGCGACCACGGCCCCCTGCCGCTCCCGGTGGAAGAAGGCCAGGGGAAGGGACAGGATGTGGCGGTAGAGGCGCACCCGCAGGTCGTGCACCACCCGCTGGGTCAGGTCGAAGGAGACGTAGACGGCGGCATAGTGCACGGCGGCCCGCGTCCCCACCAGGGCCAGGGCCACCAGCGCCCCCATGGCAAGGCGCCGCAGGTCGCCGGCGGGGATGGCCACGTCGAGAAGCCAGCGGAAGATCTGGGGGATGCCTAGATCGAGCCCGGACCGGGCCAGAAGGAGGGCGACGGCCAGCACGGCCTGGGTGCGGAAGGGACGCAGCAGCTGGCGATAGGCGGCCCAGGCACCGGCTCCCGGTTCCTTCCGGCCGGTGCCGGCGGTACCGGCGGTGCCAGAGGGCTCCGCGGCGCCGTCGCTCACCCCGGGCAGCCCGGTTCCCTGACCGGAGCGGGCCGCTCCGGAACCGGGAGTGGCACCGGCCGGGGAAGGGGCGGCACCGGACGAGGAAGAACGGCGGCGGTTCCAGCGGTTCATGATGAGCCTATTGTAACGCGGCCCGGAAGCCCGGGGCGCATCGCCGGGCGCCCCGGCGGCGCCAGGCGCCGGGCGCCGGCACCGGCCCGGCCACCCGCCCGGGCACCCTCACCGGTTCCCCGCACCCGGGCCGGAGGCTCCAGTCTCACCGAAGACCTCAAGCCCCTGGTACTGGATGTCCTCGCCCGGTTCCAGGCGGATGTAACGGGGATACCCGTCCCAGGTGAGCTTCAACCACATCGGGGTCTGGAGGGCCGCCCGGAGGGCGCGCCGCTCCTCCCCGGACAGCACGGAGGGGTCCGGCACGCCGGTGACCCGCGACACCAGAAGCCCGGGCGATTCGGTACCGGGACCCACGTCAAGGGGCGCATGCATATCGCTGCCAAAGACCAGCAGGCCCGAAGGGATCCAGGGCGCCAGCGCCTCGTTGAGCCGCACGCCCGCCACCACCCCTCGCAGCGCCCGGCCGCCGGCCGGTTCGATCCGGACCTCGAAATGGACATCCCGCCACGGCACCTGGTGCGAGGGGTTCCGGGGATCGGGCCCCGGGCGGGTCACCGGCCTCACGGTCACCCGGGCGGTGACGCGCACATCGCCGGCCAGTTCCGCCGCCGGCAGGAAGCGGTCGAAGGGAGGCCAGCCTTCCACGTCATACAGGGTCACAGGTTCCGGTTCCAGTGGAGGCGCCCCGCAGGCAGCCGCCGCCAGGGCGATGGCCGCCAGGAAAAGTCCCCATGCGAGGGCTGCGCTCGTCCGACGGCGGGTGCGTTTCACGGGATGATCCTCCCCGCACAGAAGCAGTGCGCTGTCACCGGGTGCCGCACCTGGCCGGCACCCCGGCTCCGCCGGGTACCGCCCCCGGACGGGCCTGCCGCTTACCCGGTCTGGGTGGCCCTGGATTCCTTCCTTCGAAACCCAGGCCCCACTCCCTTCCCCGCCCAATCCGGATGTCCTCCTGCGCCGCGGGCGGGGACTTCTCCCTGCCCGGTCCCCCGCTCCCGGACATCCCTGGTACCCGCCGGGACGGCGAGATGCACTCCCCCGGGGCGCCGGCAGGCACTCCGCCGGGACGTTGAAGGGCGCCCCACCGGGGGCGCCCTTCAACGTTTCCTCACCGCTGAGCGATCGCTTCGGGTCCAATCCCGTGGGAGCCCCCTGCACACCTCCAGCGGGCCTCGAGGGAACGCACTGCCCCCGGTACTGGGAGGGCTCCCCCGCCGTCCCCCGGGGGCGGCACGCAGGGTGGGATCTGCGCGGGCGGAGCTTCACGCCACGCCCGTCAACGGGACAGCTCCCCCAGCCGCACCGCCCGGGTGTGGACCGTGGGCACCCACTGCCGGTTCCGCGGGGTGAGCAGCGCCCACAGCACCAGGGCAATCCAGGAGTACTGGAACAGCGGCAGCAGGGGGATGAAGCGGTACGGCCGCAGCGGCAGCCGGTCCAGCACCAGCACCAGCAGCGGTCCCACCAGGGCAAAGAGCGCCGTCAGGCGCACAGGCCACTCGGGCAGGGGGACCCAGCCCCACTGAGCTAGGGCCGGCCCAGCCACCAGGTTGAGCAGCGAGGCTACCGCCGTCACCACCAGGTGCAGCGGCCGCGTCAGGTCGAAGACGAACTCGAACTTCACCGGATCCAGCTGGCGCAGGCCGGCCCACAGCAGCCGGGGCGCGTGGATCAGCATGACCTGGACGTTCCCCCGGGCCCAGCGCACCCGCTGGCGGCAGGAGGCCACGAACCCCGTCACCTTTTCGTCGTAGATCCGGGTCTCCCGGGCGAAGGTGGTCACGTAGCCGTGCAGCAGCGCCTTGGCGGAGAACTCCAGGTCTTCCGTCAGGGTGTTCACATCCCAGCCCACCCGCTCCAGCACTTCCCAGGCGATGCACATGCCCGTGCCGGCCAGGGCGCCGCACAGGCCCCAGTTGTGCCGCGCCTGCAGCCGCCAGCGGTTGCTCATCCAGAAGCTGAAGGCGAAGGCCGCGGCCACCCAGCTGTCGTCGGGGTTCTTGGCGTCCACGTAGGCCTGGATGATCTTCTCGCCCGCCGCCAGGTGGTCGTTCATCACCTGCAGGAAGTTGGGCTGCACCAGGTTGTCGGCGTCGAACATCACCACGGCGTCGTAGCGCCGGCCCAGGCTGGCGATGCGCTCCAGGGCGTAGGCCACGGCGTACTGCTTGCCCCGCCGGCGGTCGTCGAAGCGCTGCCACACGCGGGCCCCCGCGGCCCGGGCGGCGGCGGCCGTCCCGTCGGTGCAGTTGTCCGCGATGACGAAGACGTCATAGAGGTGGCGCGGGTACTCCTGGCGCCACAGGCTTTCAATCAGGGGACCGATCACGGCCTCCTCGTTGTGGGCGGGGATCAGCACCGCAAACCGCGCTCGCGGCGCGGTGCGGGGAACCGGGCGGGGATTGCGCAGCCCCCCGAGGTACACGGCCAGGTTGTAGACCACCACGAAGACCACGGCCGCTTCCAGGCCGCGCAGGAGCCACAGAGGCCAGGCCGGCGTGCCGATCACCGTGGCCGCCGGATCCAGGTACGTCACGGTTCTCCCTCCCACAGGGCCCTCCTCGGCCCGCGAGCCCGGGGCGGCGACCCGGGGACTCAAGCCCAGGGCGGTGACCCCGGCGACCCGGGTCGCCTTCCGGAATTCCAGCATAGTCCGGCAGCAGGCGCCGTCAATGGGTTAGGACGAACGCAGCCGCTCCGGGGTTCCCCCCGGGTCCCCCGCGCCACCCGCGGCGGCTGCACCGGCGCCGGCCGGGCCGGGAAGCCAGGCCGGCAGCGGGTAGGCCGAACGGACTAGCCGCCCGCCCACCTGCAGGTCCAGGTAGAGCACCAGGGGCAAGGCTCGCGCCGGGGGACCGGGTTCGTCCCGTCCCGCACCGGCCGCCGGCCCGGCCGAAGGCGAGGGAACGGCCTCCTGGGGCCACCGGCCGGTGATCCAGCCCACCGGCACCAGGGACCTGGCTGCGGCCCCGCAGGCCATGGTGCCGGCGGCCAGCACCTGCCGTCCCGCCACCAGCTGCCACGTCCACCGCCCTGTCAGGGGCCGGGCGGTGTCATTGACGAGCCACACCGGCAGGCGAAAGCCGCGGCCCGGGCGGCAGCGGCGGGGCCACGCCCCCACGAGCAGGCGCACCGGCGCAAGGACCTCCCGGCATGCCCGGGCCGCCTCACGGGGCCGTCCCTCGGCCGTGTAGAGGCCGTAGGCCGGGCCGCCAGGAGGGTCGTTGAGCGCAAAAAAGAACCCGCCGCTGGCCGGGTAGGGCCGCCGGCGCAAAGCATCCCCGCTATACCTTACGAATCGCGCCTGGGCGGTCTGGTCGCCCGCCGGCCAGCCCAGGGACGCGATCACCGTGACATGGGGTGCCAGGCGCCACCGCCGTTCCAGGGCACCGGGGTCGGGGACGTCCCCCGCGGGAAGGAACCGCATCGCCCCGCCGATTCGGGTCCAGGACGGGGCACCCGCCCGCTCCAGGACGGGCCGGCCGGGGTCAAGGGCAGCCAGCTGCCGCGCCAGGCCGGCGGCCACCCGGCTGCCCGTCGCCTGCAGCCGCGGGATCCGGATACCCGCCGGGGTCCGGATACCCGGCCCGCGCGGCCGTTCTCCGGCCAGGGGCAGGGCCGGTTCCGGGCAGATGGACCAGGCGACCACCGCGGGCCAGCGGCCCGCCTCTTCCACCCAGGCCGCCAGTTGTTCCCCCAGCGCGGCCGCCGCCTCCGGGGTGTGGCACCCCACGGGGGGCAGGTCCTGCCAGAGGACGACACCCAGGCGGCTGGCTGCCTCGTATAGGGCGGGGTGGGCCATGTGGGCGTACACCCGCAGGGCGTTGAGCCCCAGGGCCCGGGCCCTCCGCACCCAGGCCCGGGCCTGGCGCGGGCTGACGGCCCCCGGCCAGGAGGCCAGGGGCAGCAAGCAGGCGCCCCGGAAGCGCAGGGGCTGCCAGTTGAGGTACCAGGCCCCCTCCAGCCGCCGGATGAAGCGGACGCCGGCCAGGACTTCCACCGCGGGGGCCGGCCCCCAGGCCGCTGCGGGCGAGCCGGGTTCCCCGGAGCCGGCGGGGACCACCGGCGCCTGGGCCGGCCCGCCGGCAGGCTCGAAGCCGGCCCGCAGGCGGTAGAGGTCCGGCCGGCCCCAATCCCCCACGGTCCAAAGCCGCGGGGAAGGGAGCGCAAACCACACCTCCCAGGTGCCGCCGGGCGGCTGGGCCTCCACGTCCCAGGCCGCCCGGGCACCGGGCGCATCGAAGCCGTCCGGCTCGATCTCGATCCAGCACCGCCCCCGGACGGGTTCCGTAGCCAGGTAGCGCACGCGGGCACAGCCGTACACCACGGTCCGGTCCGGCCCGGCCGGCGGGTCCGGGGTCTTCTCCCCCACCCCGGGTCGCCAGGGGACGCAGAGGGGCAGTGGTCCCGCCGGTTCCGGCCGTTCCCATGGCTCTGCCTGCCCTGGCAGCGGGCGGCCGCCGGCCCGCCCGCCGCCCCGGCCCGCCGCCCCGGACCCGGACCCCGCCCCCTCTTCTTCGTCCCGGAAGAACCAGCTCACCGCCACCGGCACCACGCCGCGGACGAACCGCAGGCGGACCGGCCCCGCCAGGCCCGGTGGGAGGAACCCCGGCGGAACCGCCTCGGGCCGGGCCCAGGCGCCCCAGGCCACCGCCTGGACGTCCCTGGGCGCAGCGTCCGCCCGGGCGCCGGCAGGCTGCACCGGCCACCGGCTCCGGCCCCGGCTCCACCGCCGACCCCCGTCTCCGTCCTCCGGCCCGGCCACTTCCACGGCCAGCCGGTTCGTCCCGGGTCGAAGGGAGCGGGTGACGTCGAGGGACGCGGTGACCTGGCCGGCCCCGGGGACGTCGTAGGCGTCGCCGTTGACCTGCACCCGGGCCCGGCCCAGCACCATGGCCAGCTCCAGATAGGCCCGGACGTCCTTCCCACCCAAGAGCCCGGGCGGCACCTCCACGTCCCGCCGGTAGACCACCGCCCGCGGTGGAACGTGACCGGGCGGGCACGGGGGCTCCTGGGGTACCCACACCCGGACCGGCGGGCCGGCCCGCCCCACCCAGGTGACCTCCCAGATCCCTTCGAGGCCGATCACAGCCTGGGCGCCCCCTGGGGCGGCGACTACCCCCTCCAGCCGGCCCGCCCGTACCTCCCAGGAGGACGAACCGAATCCGCCCCGGGGGCTGCGTGCCGGGGGCTGGTGCCGGTCCCGTAGCGGTTCGGAGGCCGCAAGCGGTGAGGTGCCGACGGCACTGTGATTCGCAGAGTCTGCCATGCCTCCCACGGTTGCCACCTCCGGCCGTCCCGGGCGAGCCCGGGAACGGAAAACCTGCCGGGGACAACCCTATGCGGCCTTGCGGCAGGACATGAACGGGTCCCGCCTGGATGTTCGCCCGAGGGGCGGCCTTGAACGGCGTACCGCGGTGCCCCTCGACGATCGGACCCGGCAGCCTGCTCCGACGGCCGGATGGTGCGGCGGGCGGCCTGCGCCAGGCTGAATGCCCCTCGGCGACCTGACCCGGCGACTGGGTCCGGCGCCATGAGCCGGCGACCAGAGGCAGCGGCCCTCCCCGGCTCCCCGGCGCCTCGGGACCGCAGCACCCCTCAACGGCCCGCCCGCCGGCCCGACATCATGGATACAGCCCCGCGGCGGCGGGTAAGGCCGGCGGGGAATCGCACCAGCCGGGACTTGCGGCGGGAACGGCCTTCTCCGCTAGCGGTACGTCCCCGGATACCCTTCTGGAACGCCGCTATGGGACGCCGCTGTGGGACGCCGCCACCTGCCGGAACAGGCTGCCGCCGCGACGGGAGGGTGCGCAGGCCGCCGCTACGGGCTCCGGCCGCGGTCGTTGCCTTTGCGGGCCGCCGGCACGGGCTGAGGCCCTGTAGGAGCGTTCGCAGGCGGCCGGCACGGGCTGCGGCCCCGACGGGCCGGGGCCGCGCCACGGCCCGGCCTGGGGCCCTGACGGGGCCGGTTCGTCCCGGGAAGGAGGCGGGCGATGCGGAAGGTCAACGGCATGGAGGGTGGAGCGGGTTCCGGGCCGCCCGGCCGGGGCCCCGTGCGGGTGGTCAACCGGACCCGGGGAACGGAACTGGGCCATGCCATTGGGGTGGCGGCCTCGTGGCGCAGCCGGAGCCGGGGCCTGCTGGGCTGGGACGAGCTGGCCCCCGGGGAAGGTCTCTGGCTCTGGCCGTGCCGGTGGGTCCACAGCTTGGGCATGGGTTTTCCCCTGGACGTGGTGCACCTGGATCGGGCCGGAAGGGTGGTGGCCGCCTACCGCCTGGTCCCCGGGAGGGTGGGCCCCCTGGTGTGGCGCGGCCATAGTGTGCTGGAACTGCCGGCCGGCACCCTGGCCGCCACGGGAACACGCCCCGGCGACCGGCTGGCGTGGGAGCCTGTATAGCCCCGCCCAGCGGTTGGCAGGATGAACCTGCCCGGCGGGGGACCTTCCGGGAGCCCCTGCAGCGGGACAAGGAACCGCCCCGGGCGGGTCGCCCGCGGCCCGGCCCGGCCCTGGCCAGCCTGGCCGGCCCTGCCCGCACAGACGACCCCGGCTGCCGGACCCGGAGGCGGCCGGCCCCCGGTCTTGCCGGCGCCCCAGGCCCGGCGGCCCGCCGGGCGGCGGGCCCAAAGGCCCCGTTCGCCAAAGACCCGGCCCTCAAAAGATGGGCAGGTACTGATCCAGCTCCCACTGGTGCACCTGGACGCGGTAGATGTCCCACTCCGTCCGCTTGGCCTCCAGGTAACGGCTGAACAGGTAATCCCCCAGGGTCTCCCGCACCAGCCCGCTCAGGCGCATGTCGTCCAGGGCCTCGCCCAGGCTGCCCGGCAGCGGCTCAAGCCCCCGGGCGGCGATCTCGGCCGGGTCCAGCTCGAACACGTTCTCCTCCAGCGGCGGGGGCGGTTCCAGGCGGCGCTCCAGGCCGTCGGCACCGGCCCGCAGCAGGACGGCCAGCGCCAGGTACGGGTGGCAACAGGGATCCGGTGCCCGCCATTCCAGCTCCCCCGCCTCCCAGCCGGCCACCAGCCGGGCCAGGGGAGCGTGGGTGTCGCGTCCCCAGACCACGTACACCGGCGCCTCGAACCCGGGCACCAGCCGCTTGTAGGAATTGACCAGGGGATTGGTCACGGCGCAGAGGGGCCGCGCATGGTGGAGCAGCCCGGCCAGCCAGTGGCGGGTCACGGCGGCCCGGCTCCAGCCCGAACCCGGCGCGGGACGAACCCGCATCCGCACGTGCAGGCCCGAGCCGTGAGTGCCGGCCCGGGGCTTGGGCAGCAGGGTGGCGTGCATGCCGTGGCGCTCCGCCACGGCGTAGACGGCCCGCCGGGCGATCAGCAGGTGGTCGGCGGCCGTTAGGGGCGGCTGCCAGCCCAGGTCGATCTCGTGCTGCGCCGGGGCCACGGCGTGATGGACCGACTCCACCACGATGCCCATGCCCTCCAGCGCCAGGGCGATCTCCTGCCGCACCGGCTCCCCCGCGTCCCGCACCGAGAGGTCCAGATACCCCGTCCGGTCCGGCACCCGGACCTCCGGACGGCCCCGGCGCCGCCGCAGGAGGTAGAACTCCATCTCGAAGGCCAGTTCCACGGTGACGCCGAGCCCGTCCAGCCGGCGCACCGCGGCCTGCAACCGCTCCCGCGGGCAGCCGTCGAAGGGGCGCCCGTCGCGGGTGTAGATCCCGGCGGGCACCATGGCCACGCGGCCACCGGCCGGCTCCCAGGGCAGGACGAACACCTGCTCCCCGCCGGCCCGCAGGCGCATCTCCCGCTCTTCGACGCGCATGAACCCTTCCAGGGACGCCCCGTCCACCCGCACGCCGCCGTCCCAGGCGGCCGCCGCCTGCTGGACCGGCAGGGTCAGCCCCTTCTGCACGCCGAGCACGTCGGCGTACACCAGCTGCACCAGCTGGACGCCCTGCTGGGCCAGCCGCCGGGCCGGTTCGTCCGGAGGAACCGGCTCAGCCGGCGGCCGGCGCATCGCGTCCTGCCTCCTCCGGCGCCGGCGGGTTGCGGCGGCGCTGCCAGCGGCGCACCTCGTAGAGCACGGTGGGGTCCAGGGCCGGGTACAGGCTGCGGGCCGTGCCCATGCCCGGCACGGCGGGAGCCGGCCCGCGGAAGAGGCGGTCGATGCGCCCCAGGCCGGCAGGCGGCTCGGTGACCCCGGCCGCCGCGCCGGAGGCACCCGGGCGGTCGGGCCAGCGGGACCCCGGCCACCGGGGCGAACTCGCCCCCGGCGGGCGGTGCACCGCCGGCGTTGCGGCGGCCAGGGGCCAGGGCTCGGCCGCAGCTCGGGCCGCCGGCACGTCGGGAGGCCCCATGACCTCGTCGCGGCCGCGGCGCTCCAGCAGCCGGCGGCGGATCTCCTCCAGGTGCAGCCCCTGCTGGAGCAGCCACTTGATCTCCAGCAAAAGGTCCACGTCCGCCTGGCTGTACCGCCGCTGGTTGCCCGCCGTCCGCGCCGGGCGCAGCAGGCCCGCCTGCTCGTAGTAGCGGATGCGGCGCTCGCTCAGGCCGGTCAGGTGGCACACCGCGCCAATGGAATACAGGGGCAGGTTGCGGTGCCGCGACACGCCAGCCCCCTCCCCTTGCCGTGGGTTCTTTCATACATATGGCGGCACCGGCAGGTCCGTTCCCCTCCGCCCGGCCGGGCGCTCTTGGACGGCTGCCGTCCCGGATCGTTCCGGAACCGCCGGCCGGCCGCCCCGGACCTTCCGCCGGAGCTCCCGCCTCCCATGTCAGGTTCCCTGACATTTCGGGCCGCCCGCCCCGCCGCGTACAGGCACCCCGCCCCCGGCCGCCTCCATAGCGTGTAGCATCGCGGGTTCCCGATGGTCCGCACGGGGTTCCGGTCACGGGCGTCGACGGCAGCAAGAGGGGGCACCATGATGGCCACGGGACACGGACGGGTGCGCCATTTGTTCGCCAGCGGCAACACCGGCCACGGGTTTCAGTCGTTCTTCGAATACATCGCCTGGCCCGAGCCGCGCCGGGTCTTCGTCCTCAAGGGCGGGCCGGGCACCGGCAAGTCGGCGGTCATCCGGATGGTGGTAGAGGGGCTGATGGAGAAGGGTGTGGGGGTGGAGCTGTTCCACTGCCCGTCGGATCCGTCCTCCTTGGACGGCGTCAACGCACCCGAGCTGGGGCTGGCCGTGGTGGACGGGACGCCGCCCCATGCGGTGGAGCCGCCCCTGCCCGGCCTGGTCGGCCGCCTGCTGAGCCTGGAGGCCACGGCCGGCCGGGACCTGCTGGCGTCCCGGCAGGACAGGATCGACGCTACCGGGCGGCGGGTGCGCCAGCGCTTCCAGCTGGCCCACCGCTACCTGGGACTGGCCCTGGAAGCCCTGGGCCTGTACGAGGACTTCTACGAGCATGCAGGGGCCCTTGACCTGGCGGCCCTTGACCACTCCGCCCACGAGATCGAGGCCGCCGTCTTCGAGGGGCACCGGGTCGTGCGCGCCGGGCGGCGCGGGCGGATCCGGCGCCTCTTTGCCAGCGCCGTGACCCCCGAAGGGCCCCGCCACTATCTGGACAGCCTGCTGGACCCGCTGCCCCGGCGGGTGTTCATCCGCGGCAACCCGGGCACCGGTTGCGCCACCCTGGTGGCCCGGGTTGCGGAAGCGGCCCTGCGCCGGGGCCTGGACATCGAAGCCTACCACTGCGGCCTGCACGGGCGGCGCCTGGACCACGTGCTCATCCCCGAACTGGGCGTGGCGGTGGTGCACAACGCCTACCCCCACACCTACGAGCCCAAGACGGGCGACCTGGTGATCGACACGGCGGCCTTCGTCAACGTGGAAGCCCTGGAACGGTACCGGGAGGAGATGGAGGTCGCCCAGGCCTTCTTCGGGCAGGCTTTCGACCAGGGCATTTGGTACCTGCGCCGCGCCCTGATGGCCCACCAGGAGCTGGAGGCGATCTACGCCACACCGGAGCTACGCGCCCAGGTCGAGGCCTACGCCAGGGAGATCCTGGCCGAGGCCGGCGCCCTGATGGAAGAACAAGCCCGGCGGCGTGAGCGCCAGCAACTGGCGTGACAAGATCCGCCCTGCCACCCGGCCGGCACGACCGGGGCAGCCCGGACGCAGGATGACCGGCGAATCGGCAACGGCACCCCCGGTGGGCGGGCGGGGCTGGTTCGTCCCGCCCGCACCCTTTGCGGCCGCGGCCGGCGCTCCCCGGCCAGCGGGGGACCCCGGAGCCCCGGGGTCCGGTCGCCGGTCCCGTAAGGTACGCTAGGTGTGGATGCGCCTGCCTTGCAGGCGCCACGCCAGCACGCGGCAGGGAGGGCGACCATGGCCCGCGACACGACCGTGCCCCAGCAGCAGCGAGGGGAGCAGGTGGAGGGCATCCACCACGTCACCATGATCGCCGGCGATCCCCAGGCCAACGCGGACTTCTATGGCGGCGTGCTGGGGATGCGGCTGGTCAAGCGGACCGTGAACTTCGACGACCCGGGGACCTACCACTTCTACTTCGGCGACGAGACGGGCCGGCCCGGCACCCTGCTCACCTTCTTCCCCGTGCCCGGCGCCGGCCGCGGCCGTCACGGCGCCGGCCAGGCCACCCTGGTGTACCTCTCCGTTCCGGAAGGAACCCTGGACTACTGGCAAGGGCGCCTGGAAGGCTTTGGCGTGGCCTGCCACCGGCGGCCGGGCCCCCTGGGCCGGCAGGCCCTGTTCTTCCAGGATCCCGACGGCCTGCCCCTGGCCCTGGTGGAGGAACCCGGCCCCGGCGGGCCGGGCTGGCCGGGCGGGCCCGTGCCCGCCACCGCCGCCATCGGCGCCGTCGCCGGCGTGCGCCTTACGGTTCGCGACATCGAACCAACGGCCACGATCCTTCGGGAGCTGGGGTACCGGCCGGCGGGCGGCCGCTCCGGCCGGGAGCAGCCGGGATCCCAGGGGACGGATGGCGCTTCCGCCCCACCCGCCCCGCAGGAACCAGGGCCGGCCTCCCCGCCCCAGATCTGGGTCGCCGGGCCGGGCGGCACCGGCCGCTGGCTGGAGCTGGCCGGCGACGCCCGTGCTCCCCGGGGCACCCTGGGGGCGGGCATGGTGCATCACGTGGCCTTCCGCACGCCCACGGACCGGACCCAGGCGGCCTGGCAGCAGCACCTCACCCGGCTGGGCCTGCACGTCACGCCGGTCCAGGATCGCCAGTATTTCCGCTCCATCTACTTCCGGGAGCCGGGGGGCGTGCTCTTCGAGATCGCCACCGATCCACCGGGTTTCTTGATCGACGAGGACCGGGACGCTCTGGGCACCGGGCTGCGCCTGCCGCCCTGGTACGAACCGGCCCGGGCGGCCCTGGAGCAGGCCCTGCCGCCGCTGCACCACCCCAGCGGTTTTGGGGAGCTGGGCTTCATCCACCGGTTCGCCCGCGGCACGGAAGACCCCGATCGGGCCCCGGTGCTCTTGCTCCTCCACGGCACGGGAGGCGACGAGCACGACCTGCTGCCCCTGGGTGCCCATCTGTGGCCCGGGGCCGCCCTATTGAGCCCCAGGGGCCAGGTGCTGGAGGACGGCATGCCCCGGTTCTTCCGCCGCCTGGCGCCCGGCGTGCTGGACGCCGCCGACCTGCGCCGGCGGGCCGGCGACATGGCCCGGTTCGTCACCGCGGCGGCGCGCCGCTACGGTTTTGACCCGGGGCGGGTGGTGGCGGTGGGTTACAGCAACGGCGCCAACCTGGCGGCGGCCCTGCTGCTGCGCCACCCCCGGCTGCTGGCGGGGGCGGTGCTGTTCCGGCCCATGGCCGTTCCCGTGGAGGCCCCTGAGGCGGGTGCACTGGCGGGGCGGCCGGTTCTCGTCGCGGCCGGGCGGCAGGACCCGGTGGTGCCTCCAGAGCAGAGCCTCCAGCTGGCCCGGACCCTGGAAGCCGCAGGCGCGGCGGTCACCCTGCACTGGGCCGGCACGGGCCACCATCTGGAGCGGGCCGAGCTGGACGCCGCCGCCCGATGGCTCGCCGTCGAGGCCCGCTGGCCGTGGCGCGGCAGCGGGGAGGGCCCCGCAGACACGAAGTGAAGGGCTCGAGGCGCCCACCCGAGAATCATTGGGGCAACGCGGAGGCCAGGGATGCGGCCCGGGCGACCCCGCCCCGTGCCGCCAGGGGGTGTGCCGCCATGGGCGGAACCAGGACGGCTGCTACCGGGGAGCCACCGGTGCCGGACCCGTGGGACGATCTGGAGTCCCTGTGCCGCCTTCCCCACCGGGGCACCTGTACGCCCGAAGAGGGGCGGGCGGCCCGCTGGCTGGCGGCGCGGCTGGCGGAGCTGGGCTTTGAGGTCGACCTGCAGCCCTTCACCGCGCCGCGCCACACCCTCTACCTGGGCCCCGGCCTCACCGGCCTGGTGCTGGCGGCCCTGGGCCTGACCGGTGCCCGCTGGGCCGGCCCCGGAGCCGGCAGCGGGCTGCTGGCCCTTATGGCCCTTGTGACCCTGGTTCCCCTGCTGGGGGAGCTGGCCTTGTGGCCCGGCGGCACCCCCATCAGCCTGGCCTGGGTGGTGCCGAGGGGTCGTTCCCAGAATGTGGTGGCACGCTGGCCGCAAGGCACCCCGCGCGCGGCAGCGGCCCGGCAGCCCGGCGAAGCGGGCCCGGGACCTTCGGCAGCGGGACTGCCGGCGGCCGGCCCGCAGGAGCCGCTCGGCGGCCGGCAGGGTGAGCCGGGGCCGCTGCACCTGGTGATCACCGCCCACTACGACACCCAGTGGGGCAGCTGGCTCTTCGCACCGCGCTTTTTGCCCTGGCTGCAGGCCTTTTTCGTTGCCGGGTATGCCGCCTTCGCCGCGGTGCCCGTGTTGCTGGCGGCCCGGGCCGCGGGGATGGTCGCCGCCGCGCCGCTGGCGGCGGCAGCCCTGGTTTCCGCGGCGGTGGCCGGGTTCCTCCTGCTCAGCTGGGCCACCGGGCGGCCCATCAACGGGGCTAACGACAACGGCTCCGGGGTCGCCGTGGCCCTGGCCCTGGCAAGGCGCTGGGCTGCGCGCCCCCTGCCGGGAGTCGAGCTGGTGGTGGCGTTGACGGGGGCCGAGGAGACGGGCATGCGGGGCATGGCGGCCCTGCTCTCCCACCCCTGGTTCCCGCGGCAGCGCGGGAGCCAGGTGGCGGTGCTCAACATCGACAACGTGGGTGCCGGCCGGCTCCACTACCTGACGGCCGAAGGCATGCTGCTGCCCGTTCGCTACGACGCCCGCCTGGTCCAGGAGGCCCGCCGGCTGGCGGCGGCGCTGCCGGCGGGCCGGCTGACCCCGGGGCCGCGGCCCCTCCTGCCCACCGATGCCCTGGTCCCCGCGGCGCGGCGGATCCCAGCCATCACCTTCCTGGCGACCGGTCCCGGCGGCCGCATTCCCCATTATCACTGGCACACCGACCGCCTGGAACACGTGGACCGTGCCCATCTGGCCGAAGTCGCCCGCGTGCTGTGGACCTACGTGGCCCAGCTGGCGGGTGAGCCACGCGCCGGCCGTTACCCGGCCTGAACGGGCCCCGCCGCGCCGAGCGGGCTCACCGGGCGTGCTTCCGTCCCCAGGGCGGGCAGGCTATTGCTTGGCGGGGACTCCGCTCGCCCGGGCCTTCGCGGCCCGGTCCCGAGTCCGGGGCCAGGGCCGGATCTGGCTCCGGGGCCGGCCGCGGCGCCGGCCCCGGTCGAGGGCCGGGGGTTGAAATCGGTTATCCATCCGAGTGCGGGAGCCTCCGGGATGGGATATAAAAGAACGGTGGACCGAAATCCCGTAAGGAGGGACTTGCCCAGCATGAAGCGCGCACGCCGTTCTCTGCTGGTGGTCGCGGCCCTGATGCTGCTGGCCCTGCCGGTCCTCGCCGCTTGCGGCGGCGGTGGCGGCGGCGGCAACGAGGGCAACGGTGGCGACCAGGCCGCCGGGAACAAGATCACGGTCACCGCCCAGAACATGTCCTTTGACCAGACGGAGATCAACCTGAAGAAGGGCCAGACCTACACCATCGAGCTGGTCAACAACGACTCCGTCCAGCATGACCTGGTCGCGGAGCAGCTCGGTCTGGAAATCGGCCTGACGGATCCCGGCAAGAGCACCTCCATCGAGTTCACGCCCCAGCAGACGGGCGACTTCGAGTTCATCTGCACGGTGCCCGGCCACTCCGCCACGATGAAGGGCACCATCCATGTCACCGAGTGACGTTCCCGGGTCGCCGAGGCACGGCAGGCCTGAAGCCCGGAAGCGGTGCGCGGTAGCGCGCGGATCATATCCCCGCAAGCTCGGGAGGCAGCCGGCAGGCTGCCTCCCGTCTTGTCCTCCGGTCCCCCGCCGCCGGGTCCTTGCCCTGGCTGCCGGCGCGCCACCCGGGCCCCCTGGCGCGCCGCCTTCCCACGTAAGCTATATTGGTGGCGAGAACCCGCCGCCCGGCGGCCCGTCACCGGACTGGCGCCGCGCCACCGCGGTCCGGCGGGCCCATCGCCAGGGCGGAAACGAGGTGACCCGGGTGCGGCCAACGCCCAGCATGGAAGACTACCTGGAGACCATCTACGAGCTCATCCGCAGCAAGGGCTACGCCCGGGTGAGCGACATCGCCCTGGCCCTGAACCTGCAGCCGTCCTCCGTCACCCGCATGGTCCAGCGACTGGACGAGCAGAACTTCGTCACCTACGAGCGATACCGGGGCCTGATGCTCACGGAGCGCGGCGAGGCCATCGGCAGGGCCATGCGCCAGCGGCACGAGACGCTGGCCACCTTCCTGCGCCTGCTGGGCGTGCACGACGAGGAGGTGGTCCAGCAGGATGTGGAGGGCATCGAGCACCATGTCAGCCGCCAAACCCTGGAGCGCATCGAGCGGTTCGTCGCCTTCGCCCGGGGCAACCCCACGTGGATGAACCAGCTTCACGCCGCCATGAACACCGGCGGCAGCGCGGCCGGCCCTGGGAACGCCGGCGGCCCGCCCGCCGGGGAAACGGCCGGCGGGCCGGACGTCCCTGGCAGCAGGGGGAGCGGGAGGCCGGCCTGGGACGGGCCGGCGCGGGGTAGCGAGGCCCCCGCCGGGCTTGCCCGCCACCAGGCTGCCGGCAGCGGGGGCGACAACGGGGCGGGTGGTGAAATTGCGGGCGGCGACGAGGCTCGCGGGGCCGCCCGCGGCCCGGACGCCCGCAGCCAGGTGGCCGGACCGGCCGGTTCTACCCGCCCGCCTCGCAGCGGACGTAATCCTTGAAAACGTAACCCGTCTCGCCCCCCACCAGCTGTACCTCGGCCCAGAAACCCTCGAAGGCCATGACGATGACCGGCGTCCCGCGGCCCACCCGGGCCAGGACCTCGGACTTGCCGGAGGGCCGCTGGCGGACGTTGACGTCGTCGTGGGTGACGACGCCGAAACAATGGAACCGCTCGGGAACCCGATCCTGGAACAGTTCGAGGCTCTGGAGCTGAAAGCGCTGGTAGTTGTACATCATCTGCGCCAGGCGCCGCTCCGTCTCCTTGGTGGCGGCATCCACCAGCTGCTTGTAGTGGTCGAGCAGGGGACGCTCCTGCTCCCGCAATTCGGCCGCCAGTTCCTTGATCCGCGACACGGTTCCTCCCCCTTCCGGTCAAGCGGCGTCGGCGGTGCCGGTGCACCGGCCGGCGGTGACCCGGCCGCCACCGGACCCGTATGACCCTATGCAGGGGAAGAACCGGACATGCCGGGAGGTGTTCCCTTGTCCCCCATGCCGGAAGCCCATCCCTTGCCCGAACCCTTCGGCTTTCTGCCGCCTCCCTCCCCGCCCTACGGCGTGGTGGTGGCAGGAGGTGACCTGGACGAACCGGCCCTGGTGGCCGAAACGGCCCGCCTGGTGGCCGGGGCGTCCCTCTGCATCGCCGCCGACGGGGGCCTGCGCCTTCTGCGGGCAGCCAACCTCTGGCCGCACCTGCTGGCCGGCGACTTTGACACCCTGACCGCCGCGGAAGTGGAGGCGGCCCGGGCGGCCGGCGTGGAGGTCCGGCGCGTTCCCCCCGCCAAGGACTTCACCGACACCGAGCTGGCCCTGGACCTGGCCCGGCAGCGGCTGGGCCCGGCCCCCCTGTACCTGGTGGGCGGGGTGGGAGACCGGGTCGACCACACCCTGGCCAACCTGTTGATGGCCACGCGCTGGGTGGCCAGCGGCCATGCCCTCAGGGTGCTGGCCGGGCCCGCCCACGTCGCACCCCTGGTGGGCCCCGGCGAGGTCCGGTTCCAGGGCCGGCCGGGCCAGGTCGTCTCCCTGGTACCCCTCACCCCCCGGATGACCGGCGTGAGCACCCAAGGGCTGGTCTACCCCCTGGCGGACGCCACGCTGGCCTGGGGGACGGCCTACACCGTCAGCAACGCTCTGGCGGGTACCGAGGGGGCATTTCGCGCCCGGACCGGGCTGGGGCTGGTGATCCTCCAGCGGCGGCACTGACCCGGCCGCCCGCGCCCCGCAGCCCAGGGTGGCCGTGCCGCCGGCCGCCCTGAGAACGGTCCGGTTCGACCACCCGGGAACGGTCCGGTTCCGCCCCCGGCCGGCAGCCCCCCGCACCGCCACAATCCGGGCCGGAGCCGCGGTGCCCCCCGCCCGGCCCCTCAGGGCGCCACCCGCAGGGGCACCAGCCGGTGCGGATCGCCTTCGAACGCGAGCCGCTCCGGGTAGAGCCACGCAGCCAGCCGTTCAAGGCCTTCCAGGGCTGCCGGGCCCGCCCCCAGCAGCTGGGCGGGCGGCAGGTAAAGCGCCGTGCCCACCGCCGGTCCGCCCGGCGGCACCACCGGGGTCCAAAGCGGGGTCACCACCCGCACGGGACCTGGGCGGCCCAGGGCCCGCCACCCCTCCTCGCCCGCCTGCCAGCCCGCACCAGCCCCGGCCGGGACGATGAGCCGGGCCAGGCCTCCCCACCGGCTGCCCGGGCGGTGCCACCATGACGCAATCCCGGTCCCCCATGCCCTTTCACCCGGCCTTCCCTCCGCCGGCAGGCGCCCCCCGGCCCGCCGCACCAGCGTGGCCACCGGGCTGCCCGGCTGCGCCCAGACCGGCGGCTGATCCCACGCCAGCACCACCACCACCGGCCGTTCCGCCTCGGGCACCCCGGCCACGGCGGCTGCGACCCGATCGAGCCGCCGCCGGTAGGCCGTGGCCAGCTCTTGGCCGCGGCCGGGCTGGTTCAACCATCCGGCCAGGCGCCGGGCAGCAGCGGGGAGCTGGTCCACGTCCCGCCACCGTAAGGTGGCCGCCGGCCAGCCCAGGGCCCGCAATCGTCCCGCCAGCCCCGGCTGGCGGGTGACCGCCGGCAGGACCACCAGGCCTGCACCGCTCTCCCGCAGGTGCTGCTCTTCGGCCCCGGCGGGAAGGACGATGACGGCCTCCTCGCCTAGGAGCGCCCGGGCCAGGTCGCAGAGATCCCGGCCGCTGCAGGCCACCCGCCGGGGCGGGCCGGGCAGCACCACCCGCTGGCCGAGATCGTCCCGGAACACCCAGCGGCCCGGCGCCGGGGCGGGGGAACGGGCGGCCGCCGCCATCCAGCCGGCGGCCAGGCCCGCAAGGGCCGCGGCCACCCAGACCCATCGTCGGCAGGAAAAGTTCATGGGCACCGGGATTGCCCCTCCCGGTGCCCATGGCTATGTCCCCGCCCGGCGGGAAAGACCGGCCCCCCCTCCCGCTCGCGGCGGCTGCGATCAGCCCGCCGTTCCGCCCGCTCCCACCGGCAGGGCCGCCAGCCTCTCCTTGAGCCGCTGGATGCTGGCGATGGCCGAGGGGTCAAGGCCCCTCAGCAGGGCAGCGTAGACCGAAACGAAATCGCCGAAATAGGAAAGGCTGAGCAGCTGCGCCAGGCGGCTCCGGCCGTGCCCCGCGACGGTGACCCAGCCGGCCCGGCCGTCCACCAGCTCGGCGGTGATGGCCATGCGCGTCCGGTTGCGCGGGTGGTCCGGGCCGGCCTGCAGGCAAACCACCAGCGGCCGCTGCGGTGCCCCGTCCCGCCCGCCGCTGCCGGTTCCACCCGCCGCCCCGTCCAGGGGCACCCCCTCCCAGCCCATGATCTCGTTGTGGTTGAGCTCGGGGAACCCGTGGTAGTGCGCCAGCAGCTTGGCGTTCTCGTTCAGCTGGCACTGCCAGCGGTAGGCCGCCGCCTGGCCCAGGCGCCCGGCGCCGTAGATGAACACCGGCCGCTCCAGAAGTTGCCGCGCCAGCCGGTGGGCGGGGCCTTCCGGGCCGCCGGGTTCCAGCTCGCGGGCCTGGCGGCGCAGGACGGCGATGGCCTCTTCCACCTGGGCCGAAGGATCGCCCACGCCGGTCCAGGCGCAGGTGAGATACAGAACCGGTAGCATCAGGTAGCCCAGGGCGGCCCGGGGCGCCAGGCCGCCGGGCACCCGGACCTGCCGGACCGGCCGCCCGGCCGCCTCCGCCGCGGCTGCCCGCTCCAGCAACGGCCCGCCGCTGGCGACCGCCACCACCGCCGCCCCCCGGGCGAGGGCTTCTTCGAAAGCGCTCAGGGTCTCCTCGGTGGCCCCGGAGTAGCTGACGGCAAAGACCAGGTCCCCGGTCCCCACCCAGCCGGGCAGGCCGTAATCCCGGTGGACCACCACCGGGACCGGCGCCTCCGGTTCCAGGACCGCCGCCACGAAGTCGCCGCCGATGGCCGACCCGCCCAGGCCGGCCACCAGCACGGCCCGCGGGGTGCCCGCCAGGGGCCGGGGCAGGTTGCCCGCCTCCCGGCCCAGCCGCAGGGCTTCCTCCAGCTGGTGGGGGAAGGCTGCGACCGCGCCCAGCATCCCTTGCCGGTCCAGTTCCCGCAAGGCTGCCCAGTCCGGGACCACCGCCCCCGGCGCCCCGGCTGCCGGCGCCGGGGCCGGCGCCCCTTCCTCCTGCCGTGACGGGTTGCTTGCCCGTTGGTTCGAATCCATCCGCTGGGCCTCCCTTTGCGCCAGTCCCTCGATCCGCCGGCGCCGGCCCGCAAGCCGCCCTTCCGGACCGGGGGTCCGGAAGGGGTCCGGGGTGCCGGCCGCGGCCGGTCTCCCGGCGCCGGCCGGTGACCGCTACCCGTCGCGGGTGTCGCCGCCCGGTTCTTCCCCCAGCGCTGCGGCCTCCGCCGGGCCCCCGCCCCCCAGGGGCGGGATCACATCGACGCGGGCCTGGGGCGCCGCGGGCCAGCCCGCGGGGGCTGCAGCGACCACCCCGGAGCCCTCCAGCGCGGCGGCCGCTGCGTCGGCCAGGCCGGCGCCCCCGGGCAGGCCGGCGGCACCGAACCCGCCCGGCGGTACCACCAGCCGGTAAGGCATGTAGAGGCGCAGGCGCGAGCCCTCGCCCACAGGCCACAGCCCCAGAGCGAAGAGTTCCGCCTCGATCTGTACGGGGTTGGCGTCCAGCCCCCGTGACCGGCACCAGTCCCCCAGAGCCTCCAGGTCGACCACCCGGTCCGGCCCCGACCAGGAGGCCACCACGTCGGCCAGGATGGCCCAGGCCGTCGCTGGCGTCTCCACCCACGCCGCCGGCAGGTGAACGGGGTGGCGGGGCCAGAGGCGGGTCACCGCCTGGTCCCACAAGGCGGCCCGGGCCAGGGCGCCCCGGCCGCGGCCCCCGCCGGCGGCCGCCGGTTCGTCCGCCGCGGCGGCAGCTGCTGCGCCTCCGGGCTCACCCGCCCCGCCCGCCGCTGCCGCCCGCTCCGGGACCAGCAGGGAAATCCAGGGGTCGAACCAGGCGGTAACCTGCCATTGCCGGCGCAGCCGCTCCAGCAGCTCGGGGCCCGGCTCCTCCCCCCGGGCGCCAGAGGCCCGGCGGATGCGGCCCGCCAGCCAGCCAGCGGCCTGGTCCAGGGTCGGTACAGCGGACTCCCGGGGCCCTGCGGACCCGGCCCCGCCGGCGCCTCGGTCCCCGCCCGCCGCGGCGGCGGCGAGGTCAGGGGCCGGCCGGCCGTCGTGACGGGCGGTGCCCGGCAGGCTCCAGCGGGAACGGTCCCCCGCAGGTCCCGGTACGGAGTCCGCGCCCCCCGGGCCGGCCGGCCCTGCATCCCCCTGGGCCAGCTGGCGGAAGGCGCCGTGGAGCACGACGGCGTGGGCAAAGGCGGGGTCGGCGAGGGCCAGGGCGGCCAGCTGATCGATCTCGCCGCCCGCCCGGACCCACCCGTCGTTGAGGGACGTGGCCGTCCAGGTGTCCTCCAGACCTGTCAGCCAGCCCATGGTGGCCAGGTAGGCGATGACCTGCCGGGCCTGGGAACGCTGCCGCCAGCGGCCCAGGTACGAGGTGAGCTGGGACGTGTCGTACATGTGACCTGCCAGGAGCTCGGCCAGCAGCCCGCGCACCGCCGCCAGGTTGGTAGGGCGGGGGCCATAGGCAGGCACTCGCACCGCCCCCGCGGCCCGGGGGTCCGTCGCCAGCCACGCGGCCAGGCCGAACCGATCCCGGCCGTAGCGCAGCACGGCGGTGTCCTCGTTGAGGGCCCGGGCCACCGTCCGCCGCGGGTACCTGCGCACCCGCTGGACGGCCGCGACCACCTGGTCCAGGCTGGCCGGCTCCCCGGCTTCGGCCAGGGCATCGCGGCACAGCTGCGCCAGGTTCCGCTCCGGCTGCCGCTCCCAGTGGCTCAGGCCGTAAATCCCCCGGTCCACACGGCGGAAGGGCTCCCCCGACGACAGGATGGTCAACACGTGGGTCGGCGGCATCTTCCGCCCTTCGGGCAACAGCTGGTTGACCAGCCGGGTGAGCTCGGCGTAGTGCAGGGGCCGCCCGTGCCGCTGCAGCGCCTGGTAGACGTAGTCCCGGGCCCGCATCCGTCGTCCCGCGCGCCAGCTGGCAAGGCCGTAGGTCCCGCCGGGGAAGCGGGCGAAGGAAGCCTGGGTGGTCACCACCGCTCGGGCCAGCGCCTCCGCAGGGGCGGGCAGGTCCCCCGTGCCTTCCTCCAGGTGGGCGGCCAGTTCGGCCAGGGCCAGCGGGCGGCCGGCCGCCGCCAGGAACTCCTGCAGGCGCTGGGCCGCCTCCGGCAGGTGCTGGGCGATCTCCACCGTCGACCAGGTCGACCCCGCCACCCGCCGCAGCCCGGGCGTCACGTGCACCAGCAGGCCCACCAGCCGGACCGCCTCGTCGGTCGACTCGGGCACGCCCACCGTGCCGTCCTGGCGCAGGGCCTCGGCCAGCTCGGCAGGCCCCGCGGCGCCGCAGCGGGTCGCCGCAGCCCGGACCGCGTCCACCAGCGGCTGGAAGCGCTCCAGTCGTGCCCGGGCCCTGGCGCGGCGCAGGGCCCGCCCCTGCACCACGCTGACCCACTGGCGGGTGGTCTGCCAACGGGCGGCGATGGCCGACAGGTCGTGGGCTTCCTCTCCCAGCAGGCCGTACCGCAGGGCCAGCACTTCCCGCTCCCGATCGGCCAGCGGCTCGATCAGCTCCTGCAGCCAGTCCTCCAGCCGGCGGGGGAACGCTTCCCTGCGGCTGCGCTCCTGCCGGTACTGGTGCAGGCTTTGCAGAATGGTCGCGACGCCGCTCTCCCCCAGCCCGCGCAACCGGCGCAACCCTTCCTGCGTAAAGCCGGCCACCGCCCCGACGGTGTGCAGCCCCGCCCGCTGCAGGGCGGTGACCACCCGGCGCGGCAGGAGCAGGGCACCGATGGGGGCCGGATCGTCCATCAGATCGGGGGCCAGGGGGTCGCCGGTGGCACCGCCGGGTGGCGGCAAGGGCCGGCCCGATTGCAGGGCGTCCAGGCGGTGGCAGATCTCCGCCAGGGAGCGGGGCCCGAGCCCCCGCAGCCGCTGCAGCCCCGGTTCCCCCAGTTCCAGCAGCTGGCCCACGGTCTGGATCCCTGCCCGCCGCAGGGCCCGGTAGGCCCGCTGGCCCAGCCCGAGATCATCCACGGGCCGCCGGCGAACGGCTTCGGGGAACCGCTGGGGGTCATACCGGGTGGCTCGGGCCAGCAGCTGCCGCTGGTAGGCTCCGTCGGCCATGACCCGCGCCAGCTCGGTGACCAGGGCCAGCAGGCCCCGCGTCCCCATGCCGCGGGCGGCCAGAAGCCGCGGGTCATGCCGCCAGGCGAGATCGCCCACGGTCTCGTAACCCCTCTGCTGGAGCGCCAGGCGGACCCGGGGCGGGATGTCCAGCAAGTCGAGGGGGATCCCCGCCAGGCCGGCAGCAGCGGCAGCGGCGCCGGGTTCGCCTTCGGCCCCGCTTCGACCCTCGGCCCGGTGGTCTTCCCCAGCCTCGACTCCCGCCTCGGCCCGGCCGGCGCCTGGCCGCCCGCCCGCCGGCGTACCGGACGAACCGGCCTGCGCCGGCCCAGCCTCCGGAGGCGGGGCCTGCCCTCCGGCGGGCGCCGCATCCTGGGGCTGGTCCAGGCGGGGCCCTGCGCCCCCGGTGCCCGGCCGTTCCAGGTGCGGTGCGCCAGGCGCCAGTGGCCCATCAGGCGCCAGTTCCATTCTTTCCCCTCCGTACGGGCGCCGCCCAGCGGCCGCGGGAGGCCGGCCCGGCCGCCCATGGGCCGTGAAGCCGCAGGGCCGGGCGGGGTGCCGCCGGTGCGGTGACCAGTGGAGGCCGCCACCCACCGCCCGCCCTTTTCGACAAAACCTGTCGAACGATGGCGAAATAGGAGGCGACCACTTAAATCAATCGTGTTCGATTGTAAACTTTTCTTGACGCTTTCAACCAGAGCGCAACGCAAAAAAGCCTGCCCCACCCGAGCAGAGCGGGTGGCCGGGGTCATGGGAGGCGAAGGAGGGCATGGTCTCGGCCGGGCGTGGCTGGGGGGCGGGCTGGCCATCCGCCGTCACCGGAAAGGGACCGGGGTCCCGCAGGACCCCGGTCCCCCGCCGGGAGCCGGCCCGGTCCGCCCGTCAGCAGCGGGCTGGTCAGCGGGCAGGCTGGGAAGCGTACATCTGGCGCAGCTGCTCCGGAACGTCGGGATCGCGCAGGGTGGTGGTGTCACCCAGCTCGCGCCCTTCCACGATGTCCCGCAACAGGCGCCGCATGATCTTGCCGCTGCGGGTCTTGGGCAGGTCGGGCACGAACAGCACCCGGTCGGGCCGGGCGATGGGGCTGATCACCTTGGCCACGTGCTCCTTGAGTTCCGCCTCCAGCTCGGGACCGCCCTGCCGGCCGGCCTCCAGGATCACGAAGCCCACGGGCACCTGGCCCTTGACCGGGTGAGGTGCCGCGATCACCGCCGCTTCCGCCACGGCCGGGTGGGACACCAGCGCGCTCTCGATCTCCATGGTGCTCAGCCGGTGACCCGCCACGTTCATCACGTCGTCCACCCGGCCTAGCACCCAGAAGTAGCCGTCTTCGTCGATCTTGGCGCCGTCGCCGGGGTAGTACACGTCCCGGCCCCACTTGGACCAGTAGGTGTTGACGTAGCGCTCCTCGTCGCCCCAGATGCCCCGCAGCATGGAAGGCCAGGGGCGCAGGATGGCCAGGTAGCCGCCGCCCTGGCCGGGCGGTACGGGGTTGCCCTGGTCGTCCAGCACCGCCGCCTTGATCCCGGGGAAGGGCCGGGTGGCGCTGCCGGGCTTGGTGACCGTCACCCCGGGGAGCGGGGTGATCATGATGGCCCCCGTCTCCGTCTGCCACCAGGTGTCCACGATGGGGCAGCGGCCGCCGCCGATGTGCTCGTGGTACCACATCCAGGCCTCCGGGTTGATGGGCTCGCCCACGCTGCCCAGGAGGCGCAGGCTCGAGAGGTCGTGCCGGCGGGGATACTCCGGCCCGTCGGCGGCAAAGGCCCGGATGGCCGTGGGAGCCGTATAGAAGATGGTGACGCCGTATTTCTCGATGATCACCCAGGGCCGGTCCTTGTCGGGCCAGTCGGGCGCCCCCTCATACATCACCGTGGTGGCGCCGTTGGCCAGCGGGCCGTAGACGATGTACGAATGGCCGGTGATCCAGCCGATGTCGGCCATGCACCAGTACACGTCGTCCTCGTGGAGGTCGAAGACCCACTTGGTGGTGGCATACACGCCCGTCAGGTACCCGCCCGTGGTGTGGACGATGCCCTTGGGCCGCCCCGTGGTGCCCGAGGTGTACATCATGAAGAGCATATCCTCGGCGTCCATCGCTTCGGGCGGGCACAGCCGCTGGGCCTGTTCCATCAGCTCGTGCCACCAGCGGTCCCGGCCCGGCGTGAAGGGCACCTCATGGCCGGTGCGGCGCACCACCACCACGGCCTCCACATCCTGCTTGCCCGCCAGCAGCTTGAGCGCCTCGTCGGCCTGAGCCTTGAGCGGGACCACCTTCCCCCGGCGGTAGAACCCGTCACAGGTGACGAGGAACCGGGAGCCGGCGTCCTCCATGCGCGAGGCCAGGGCCTGGGGGCTGAAGCCGGCGAACACCACCGAGTGGGGCGCGCCGATGCGGGCACAGGCCAGCATGGCGATGGGCAGCTCGGGGATCATGGGCAGGTAGATGGTCACCCGGTCGCCCTTCTTCACGCCCAGGCTCTTGAGCACGCCCGCGAACCTGTTCACTTCCCGGTAGAGGTCATAGTAGGTCAGGGTGCGGGTATCCCCCGGCTCGCCCTCCCAGATGATGGCGGCCTTGTTCCGACGCGGCCCGCGGATGTGCCGATCGACGCAGTTCACGCTGGCGTTGAGCTTGCCGCCGAGGAACCACCTGGCGTGGGGCGGGTTCCACTCCAGCACCCGGTCCCACTTCCGGAACCACTCCAGCTCTTCCGCCCACCGGGCCCAGAAGCCCTCGGGATCCCGTTCCGCCTCCTCGTAGACCGACTCGTCCCGCACGTGGGCGCGGGCCCGGAAGGACTCGGGGGGTGCAAAACGCCGTTCTTCCCGGAGCAGGGCATCGATGGGCCTTCCTGCCGCGTCTGCCATGGTGTCCCCTCCCTCTGCGGGCACGGTCCCGCCGGAATTCGTCCCCTGTACCTCTAATTAGAACGGAACTCGCTCAGATCCTGCGGCCGGCGCCCAACCCCTCCTCCGCGGGGAGTGCCAAAGCGGCTACCGGACGTCCCCGTCGCCCTGGGCCCCCCGGACCCGGTTGACGCGAGGCGGGCCCCGGCGATCGCCGCCGCGGCAGCCGGACATGGCGAAGCAACCGAGCCGGGGCGGAACGATCGCGACCCCGCCGCGCGGCCCTTGCCGGCCCCGGGCAAAAGCCGGCCCCGCGGCGCCGCCAGGGCCCGCGGGGCCGGCGCCCACCGGCCGGTTCGTCCGCCGGGTCAGTCGGCGGTGGCTTCGGTGGCATGGGTCTCCTGCCAGATGGAGATCACGCTGGTCTCCTTCAGCAGGAAGGTCCCCACCACGAAGGTGATCAGGGCCACCGCCGTGGGATACCAGACGCCGGCATAGATGTTGCCCGTGCTGGCCACCAGGCTGGCCGAGATGTACGGCGTGAGGCCGCCGAACCAGCCGTTGCCCAGGTGGTAGGGCAGCGACAGGGCGGTGTAGCGGATCTTGCCGGGGAAGGTCTCGACCAGGAAGGCGGCGATGGGCCCGTAGACCATGGTGACGTAGAGCACCTGAACCCAGACCAGCAGGGTGAGCACCACCGGGTTGCCGGCGTTCTGGTGCATCAGCTGGTACAGCGGATAGTAGGTCAGGGCAGCGATCAGGTTGCCTGCCATCATGATCGGCTTGCGGCCGATGCGATCCGACAGGTGGCCGAAGACGACGAAGAAGGGCGTGCCCAGGGCCAGGGCGACGGCCACGATGATGTTGGCGGTGACGAAGTCGACCTTCAGGGTATTCTGCAGGTACACCAGGGCGTAGAACTGGCCCGTATACCAGACCACCGCCTGCCCGGCCGTGGCACCGAGCAGGGCCAGCAGGACCAGCTTCCAGTTGCGGAACGTCTCTCGAATCGGCGCCTGGGTGGTCTTGCCCTGGGCCTTGAGCTGCTGGAACAGGGGCGATTCCTGCAGGCGCATGCGCATCCACGCCGAGAGCACCAGCAGCACGGCGGAGAGCAGGAAGGGGATTCGCCATCCCCAGGCGGCAAAGGCCTCCGGGCTCATGGACAGGCGGACGATGAGGATGACACCCAGCGAAACGAACAGGCCCAGCGTGGCCGTGGTCTGGATGAAGGACGTGTAGAACCCGCGCCGGCCGTCGGGGGCGTGCTCGGCCACGTAGGTGGCCGCGCCACCGTACTCGCCGCCCAGGGCCAGACCCTGCAGGAGCCGCAACACCAGGACGATGAGGGGTGCGGCAATGCCGATCTGGCTGTAGGTGGGCACCAGGCCGATGGCCGTGGTGGCACCGCCCATGATCAGCAGGGTCATCAGGAACGCATACTTGCGGCCGATCAGGTCCCCCAACCGCCCGAACACCAGGGCGCCGAAGGGCCGCACCAGGAACCCGGTGGCAAAGATAGCCAGGGTGTTGAGCAAGGCGACGGTCGGGTTCCCCTTGGGAAAGAAGGCCGAAGCAATGACGGTGGAGAGGCTGCCGAAGATGTAGAAATCATACCACTCGATGATGGTACCTCCGGCCGAGGCCGCGATGACGCGCCAGATGTTCCGGCTGTCCGCAGGCCCGGCCGCAGTGGCACTGACGGTCCCCATGCAGGAAACCTCCCCTCTCGCGGTCCCTGGAACGCTCCTGGCCGGTCGCCCTACCGGCCAGGGCCCCCACCGGTCCCCAGTACCGGCGCGAAGCCCCTGCCGTTCCCCGGGATGGCGCCGCCGTGATCCAGCGGGTCGTCACCGGTCCGCAGCACCGGGGCGATGCCCCGGCCTTTCCCTCCGGCTCCCGCCGGCAGCTGTCTCCCTCCCTTCTCTTTCACGGCCCCCTTTCAGCACCATGGCTTCCAGCCGGGGCACGCCTGTTCCAGGAACGTCCCATGGCACGATATGGGATGCCTAATTCCGCGCCGGCGGCCTAAATCCTTCCGGCCGCGGGCGGAGGGAGCCTTCTAGACAACGAATTTCTTGCTCAGGTCTGGAACTTTAAAGCGGGTTCAGCCGTGAGCCGGGAATGAAGGAACGAAAAGCGGCGATTTAGCGGGCACTACGGTGATTGCCGGCGGGCTCCCTGGCCGGGGCCAGGTTCCGGCCCGGGCTGCCGGCACCGTCCCGGGGCACTAGAAGCGGCTCCTTGCCACCCGCCCGGCGAGCCACCGTGTGGCGAAGAACACGCCCACCGCCAGGGCCAGGCTGGCGGCCCCCGCCGCCAAGTAGCCCACCGTCGCGTAGGGAGCCAGGGTCGCGCGGGTGAAGGCCAGGGCCGTGTCCAGCGGCAGGGCCTCCCGCCAGCCGTGGGGGAAGCCGGCCACCATCCACTGGCCGGCCATGCCGAAGAGGTACAGGGCTAGGCGCTCCAGAAGAATCGGCCAGGCCGCGAAGGTCGCCGGGTAGAGCCAGCCCCGGCCCCCGGCGGTGCAACCCGTGTAGACGCCCGCCAGCACGTAGGGAATCACCACCAGGGCCGCCGCCATCCGGCCTGCCCCCTGGGCGCCCGCTCCGAAGAGGGTGCTGCCCGCCGCGGGCACCGCACTGTAGACCGCCGTCAAGGCGTAGGTGACCGCAAGGAGGAACCAGCCCAGGGGCGCGGGATCCACCGGGGGTGGAAGGTCGCTCTCCTCGGCCGGCAAGGCTTCCCGGCCTGGGATCGCCGGGGTCGCCTCCCCCGCCCGCGGCGCCCCTGGCCGGCGGCGGAGCCGGGGGAGCCACCGGCGCAGAAGGCGCCGGGGACCCGCCTCCGCCCCCCGCGATGCCTGTTCCCTCAGGCGAAGATCTTGTTCCAGTCCCTGGGCCCGGACGTCAGCAGGCCGGATCAACAGCAGATCACGGCCACCCGACCAGCCGGCCCCGCCCTCTCCGGTTTCACCCGCCGGCCCGGGTCCGGTCCCCTTCCCGCCTCCCGCGGGCGGGCCCGCCCGACGGCGGGACTCCTCCGGTACCTGCCAGCCGCCTTCACGGGACATCCACCGCCACCCTCCCCCGGGCGAAGCCACCACCATCCGGGTCACGCCATGGCCGGCGCCGGATCGCCCGGAGCCCAGGCCCCCAGCAGCAGCTTCCATCCCTGCCCTCTCCCCGGGCAGGCCACGCCCCCGGCGGTCCAGGCCGCGCTCCGGCCGCTTCCCCGGCGGCGCCCCCCGGGGCCCGGCCCCTTCCGCCGCCCGACGTCCTCTGCCCGTCAGTTCCCTCCCGCACGGGCGGGTTCCTCCCGCCGGGCCTCCCCATCCCCGGGACGGCCGGACCGGCGACGGGTGCGGCGGGCATCCGGGCCAGGGTCCGCGCGGCCCCGAGCCCCGGTTCGTCCCCACGGCTCGTCCCCACAAGATCCGCGACGCCTTTGCATACATCGCATCGGAGGCCCCGGCCGGGAGGAATGGCGCGAACCCGTCCACGCTGGGCCGGTCGGCGACCGCCCGCCGCACCGCCGCAACCCCCGCGAACACCGGCCCAGCCAAGCCGAAGGAGGTGGAGGTCCTTGCATGCCCGCAGGCGCCGCCCAGGCCCGGTGCGGGATTCCGGCGGGGAGACGGCGCTGCTGGCCGTCCTTGCGGCCCTGCTGGCGCTGGTGCTCCTGTCCCATCGGGCCCATGCTCCTGCCCCCTCGAACCGCGACGGCCCGGTCATCGTGCTGGACCCGGGCCACGGCGGCATCGACGGCGGCACCCACCTCCAGGGGCGCATTCTGGAAAAGGACCTCACCCTGCAGCTGGCCCAGGCGATGGCGCCCCTGCTGGAAGCCTCCGGGTTCCGCGTGGTGCTGACCCGCACCGCCGATTACGCCCTGGCCCCCGGCGACGACGACGCCAGCGTGCGCCGCGACCTGGAGGAGCGGCTGCGCATCGCCCGTGCTGCCCGGGCCGCCGCCCTGGTCAGCCTGCACGTCAACGCCGCCCGGGACAGCGGCCTGCGCGGTCCCATCGTCTTCTACCAGTTCGGGGACGAACCCGGCCGCCGCCTGGCGCTGGCCGTCCAGGCGAGCCTGAACGCCGCCTTCCCCCCGGAGGCCCGCAACGAGGCCCTTCCCGCCGACTTCTTCCTTCTCGAGAAGGCGGGCCGCCCCGCCGTGCTGGTGGAGTTCGCCTTCCTGACCAACCCCGCCGACCGCGCCATCCTGCTGAGCCCCCAGGGCCGCCGGGACCTGGCCGCCGCGGCGGTGGAAGGCCTGGTCCGGGGGCTGGCCCAGCTGGGCATCCGGGCGCATGCCGTTCCCCCAGGCCGGTGACACTGCGGGCGGAGGGATGCCCGATGAACCCGCGCCCGTGTCGCCGCCGCCGGCGGTGGAACCTGCTCCCGCCGCGGCGCACCCCAGCCGGCGTGGCCTCCGCCCGTCCGGGACGGCGGCGGGGAGTCCCTGCCGTCACCGCCCTGCTGCTGATCGCCCTGTTCCTCGGCGCCTGCCGGGCCGGCGGGCCGGCCTCCCGTGCCCCCGCCAAGCCGGGGCCCGGCGCAGGTCCGGGGACGGGCCGCGCCGCGGACATCGTCGGCAAGGATCCCGTGGTCTACGGGTTCTACACCGAGCCCGAACCGCCCCTGGCCGGCTCCTTCGAGACCATGGTCCGCCACGCCCGGGACCTGGATGTGATCGTGCCCTTCT
This sequence comes from Thermaerobacter sp. PB12/4term, assembly GCF_003403315.2. Taxonomy (NCBI): domain Bacteria; kingdom Bacillati; phylum Bacillota; class Clostridia; order Eubacteriales; family Clostridiales Family XVII. Incertae Sedis; genus Thermaerobacter; species Thermaerobacter sp. PB12/4term. The sequence continues at coordinate 457,437 of NZ_CP048407.1, read as the reverse complement.
GGTTCCGGCTGGCGGAAAGCGGGGACGGCACCATCGAAGCCTACGCCGCGCCGCCGCCCGAGCGCCGCAAGCAGGTGATCCGGGAAGCCCACCGGCGCGGCCTCAAGGTGGAACTCATCGTCCACAACCTGCTCTACGGCTCGGGCGAGCGCAGCGCGGCCACCGCCCGCCGGTTCCTCCGGGACCCCCAGGCCCAGGAGCGGGCCGTCCGCGGCATGCTGGACATCATGCGGCAGGAGGGCTACGACGGCATCCACATCGACCTGGAGACGGTGCCGCCGGAAGAGCGCCCGCGGCTGACGGCCTTCGTCCGCAAGGTGCGGGAGGCGCTGCCGGACGGCAAGCTCCTCAGCATCGCCGTCTTCCCGCGGGACCGGGACGACCGCACGGACCCCAACACCGGCGTGTACGACTACGCCGCCCTCGGTGAGGCCGTCGACTTCTTCATCCTGATGACCTACTCCGAGCACCGGGCGGACACGCCGCCGGGTCCCCTGGCGTCCCTGGACTACGTCGACCGCATGGTGCGCTACGCCCTGCGCTACGTGCCGCGGGACAAGGTGATCGTGGGCCTCGGCGCCTTCGGCTTCGACTGGGGAGGCGGCACCTTCCCGCGCTACCTGGATCACGCCCAGGCGGTGCAGCTGGCCCGCCAGCAGGGCGTGGACATGCGCTGGGACGACCGGGCCCGGGTACCCTACTTCACCTACACCGCCGCCGACGGCTCCGGCCACGCGGTGTATTTCGAAAACGCTCGCAGCTGGGCGGAGAAGATCAACCTGGTTCGCCGACACCGGGTGCGGGGCGTCGCCATCTGGCGGCTGGGGATGGAAGACCCGGCGGCCTGGCGGGAGATCGCCCGGCGGCTCCGGTGAATCGGTGAATCGTTGCCCGGCGACTGCGGTGAACCCGGCGGGCGAGTCCAGGCCGGCGGGCAAGCACAGCCCCCGGATCGGGAGCCCTGCGGGGTTCCGCTAAACCCCGCAGGGCGCCTTCCCCCGCCTCCGCCCGCTCGCCGCGCCCGGCTGCCCGGCGCACCGGCCGGGCGCACCGCCTGGGGCGGCACCGCATCCCGGCGCCCCGGCGCCCCATGACGGACCCCGGCCCGCGGCCGGCCGCGCCGGCGACGCCCGGGGTGCCTGGCCAACCGGGTCAGAGGTAGATCATCTTCACCGTCATCCCGCCGTCGACCACCAGGTTCTGGCCGGTGATGAACCCGGCCTCCGGCGACACCAGAAAGGCACAGGCGGCGGCCACGTCCTCGGGGCGACCCACCCGGCCCACCGGATGCTGGGCGTGGTCCTGCTCCCCCACGGGCTCGTGGCCCGTGTCGATCCAGCCCGGGCTGATGGCGTTGACCCGGATGCCGTAGCGGCCCAGGCTGACGGCCAGGGCGTGGGTCAGGGCCAAAAGCCCCCCTTTGGCCGCCGCGTAGGGCTCCCCGTCGGGTTCGGACATGAGGGCGCGGGTCGAGGCGATCTGCACGATGGCGCCCCGCCCGGCCTGCCGCATGTACGGCACCACGTGGCGGGCACAAAGGTAGGCGCCCGTCAGGTTCACCGCCAGCACCCGCTGCCAGGTGGCTTCGGCCGCCTCGTGCTCCAGGGGGACGAACCCGCCGATGCCGGCGTTGTTGACCAGGATGGTGGGCGGTCCCAGCTCCCCGGCCACCTGGGCCATGGCCCGGGCCACCGCCCCGCTGTCCGCCACGTCGGCCTCGACGGCCACGGCCCGCCCGCCCGCGCCACAAGCCTCCCCGGCCGTTCGCCGCGCCCCCGGGCCGTCGATGTCCAGCACGCCCACCGCCGCGCCTTCCGCCGCCAGCCTCAGGGCGATGGCCCTCCCGATGCCGCGGGCCGCCCCCGTCACCACCGCCACCTCCCCTGCCAGCCGACCGGCCGTCCACGGCTCCTTCTGCCGCATCGCCCAGCACCTCCTGCTATATTGGGGAAGAACGGGCCCCGGCCGCCCGGAAGGAGGATGCCCTTGCGCCTGGTGGATCAGTGGCGCCGCGCCCTCACGCGAGCCCGCCGGGGCGAGCTGGCGGTGTTGCGCCAGCCCTGGCACCGGCCCGTGCCCGGCGGGACGGTGGCCCCGTACCTGGTCAAAGTGCTCTGCACCGACGAAGGGCGCCTGGCGGCTTGGGGCACCCGCTACGGCCTTCCCGCCCGGGGCATCTGCCGCCACGGGAGCATCCCCCATTACGACCTCTGGGGCCCGCTGGCCGACCGCGCCTGGGCGGAACTGTCCCCCGCGACCCTGGGCACCGGCCCGGATGCCGGCCCGGGTGAGAACGCAGAAGGGGCCGGGCCCGGAGGACCGCCTCCAGGCGGAAGCCCCTTGCCGGGCAAAGGGTCATCTCCATCTCAAGGAGGAATGGTCTTGGACCACCAGAACCCCGAACCGCCTGCCGGCATCGACAGCCAGGCGCCCGGCCCCGTCCCTCCCGGAGGCGGGCCCGGCCCCCGGGCGGTGGTGGCCGTGCTGCGCGGCCCCTGGCCCGCCGGCGACGCCGCGGCCCGGCTGGTTCGGGCGGGCTGGCCCGGTGCCGGCGCCCTGTACGACCGCTGGCAGCACGTCCTGGAGATCGCGCCCCTGCCGCCCGAGCTGGCCCGCCGCCTGGCCCACGAGGCCGCCGGCCAAACGGGCTTTGCCACCTGGCGCCCCTACGCCGGCGCCGCCAGCCTGCTGGTGGGCGGCTCGCTGCCCCAGCTGTGGTCCCTGGCCCACCGCTGGGCCGGCCGTGACCAACCCGCCACCGGGCAGGACCTGACCCGCGCCGCCGGCCACGCCCTGGCGCGGGCTCTGCTCTCGCTGCCCCATCTCCCGCCGGGGCGGCTGGGGGCAGAGGGCGGCGCCGCCCCCTTGTCGCCCGCCGGGGTTTCGGCAGGCTCCCCGGCCGGGGGAACGGCCCCCGCCGGGCGCGGGAGTGCGGGGCCGGTTTCCGCGGCGCCGGTGGCCGGCGGCCCCTGGCCCGCCGGGGGGTTCCCGGCGGGGCCGGTGCCCCTGGCCCTGGGTCCCCGCAAGGTCGACTTCCGGGGCCGCTCCCTGCTCTTCGGCCGGCGAACCCTGATCATGGGCGTGCTCAACGTCACCCCCGATTCCTTCTCCGACGGCGGCCGCTACAATGCCCCCGACCGGGCGCTGCGCCGCGCCCTGGAGATGGTGGCCGAGGGCGCCGACCTGATCGACGTGGGGGCCGAGAGCGCCAACATCGCCGCCTCCAAACCGGAACTGGAGGAGGAGCTGGCCCGGCTGGTCCCGGTGGTCGAGCGGCTGGTGCGGGAGGTCGACGTGCCCATCTCCATCGACACCTACAAGGCGCCCGTGGCCGAAGCGGCCCTTGAGGCCGGTGCCCACATCATCAACGACATCAGCGGGCTGCACGCCGATCCCGACCTGGCGGCGGTCTGCGCCCGCTACGGTGCCGGGGTGGTGATCATGCACCTGCAAGGCCACCCGCGGCGCCTGGTCCGGGAACCCCGCTACGACGACGTGGTGCTGGACATCACCCGCTACCTGGCCGAGGGCGTGCAGCGGGCCCTGGCCGCCGGCGTACGCCCGGAAGCCATTGTGGTCGACCCCGGCATCGGCGTGGGCAAGCGCACCCGGCACAACCTGGAGATCCTGGAGAACCTGGGCGCTTTCCGCAGCCTGGGATACCCCGTCCTGCTGGGCGCCTCGCGCACCTCGGTGATCGGCAACATCCTGGAGACGCCCATCGGCGACCGGCTGGAGGGCACGCTGGCCACCACGGCCCTGGCCGTGGTCCACGGCGCCGACATGGTGCGCGTCCACGACGTGCGGGCCAATGCCCGGGTGGCCCGCATGGCCGACGCCCTGGTCCGCGGCTGGGACGAACCGGCCGGCGGCTGGCCCTTCGACGCCGTCACCGGCCGGCAGCGCCGGCCCCTGCGGGAACTCGGGCGGCTGCCGGTTCGTCCGGGAGATCAGTCCAGGACGTGATAGCGCAGGTAGAGCTCGCCCTCGTGGAAGAAGGCGCTGGCCAGGCTGAGCCGGACCAGGGGATCCAGGGCACGGGGCCCCATCACCATGGTCTTGTCCTCGGCGTAGCCGGCGATCTTGGGCGCCACCGTCCAGAAGAGCTCATCCACCACCCCGGCCTCCAGCATGGCGAAGTTCACCGTGGGGCCGCCCTCGCTGAGCAGGCGCCGGATGCCGTAGCGCTCCCGCAAGAGGGCCAGGGCCGCCCGCATCTCCACCTGCTCCTCCCCCGCGAAGGCCACGTCGGCCACCTGGCGCACGGCCTCCACCTTGTCGGCCGGGGCCGCCCGGCGCGTCAGCACCAGCGGCCGCCGCGGCGCTTCCCGGAAGAACCGGGCGTCCAGGGGCAGGTCGCAGGAACCGGTGATCACCACCGGCAGGGGCTGGGGCGGCAGGCCCCGGGCCTGCCGCCGCTCGGCGTACTCGGCGGGCACGCGGGGCGGCACGTCGTAGGCCCGGACGGTACCGGCGCCGCGCAACACGGCGTCCACCGGCGCCCGCAGCCGGGCCATGAGGCCGTGGTCCACCTTGCTGCCGATGGGCTCCTGGATGGCGCCGCGGCCCATGGTGACCTTGCCGTCCACGGTGGAGACCATGTTCACCAGCACGTAGGGACGGTGGGGTGGCCCGGCGGGAAGATCCAGGTCGTCGTAGATGGTGAGAGGATCGGGCCACGGCCGCGCCTCCGGGAAGAGCTGCTGCACGGGTGTCACCTGCCTTTGCCTTGCCGTAGTCCGGCTCGGGTCCTGGGCGGGCCGGCGGCAGCCCGCAACGACCCGCCGCCCGGGCCACCGGCCCCGGCCTGCCGCCCGCCGCGTCCCGCAGCGGGCCGCCCGCCGCCGGGGGCTGCCCGCGCGGCCTCGCGGGCTCCCCTCCCGGCGCCGGACCACCGGCGGACGGCACCGGCGTACCGCCTGGGCGGCGCCGGAAGCACCACCTCACGGCGCGGGATCGCGCCGGACGTCACGAGATGGCGGCGCCCGCCGCTCGCCCCTGCCGCCGGCCGGGCGCCGGCACGGGCTGGATGCTCCTTCCAGGGACGGGCTCCGGCTTGATCTTATCCTTTGCCGCGGGCCTGCGAAAGCGGCCCCGCGCCCGCGCCAGGGAGGCGCAGCAGGCGGGGAGCCGAAGGCCTTGGGCCCATGGGCGAGGCCGGCCAGCCGCACCCGCGCAGGGTAGGTGCAGAAAGCGAGGAGGCGCCGGGCGGCATGGCCTTGTTGCCACGCCGTCCGGCGCCTCTGCCCTGTGCGAGGGGCGGGACTCGAACCCGCACGGGATAAACCCACACGCCCCTCAAACGTGCCTGTCTGCCAGTTCCAGCACCCTCGCACGGCCGCCCGGCCCTTCCGGGCCAACGGCTTTCTGGATGGGAAAGGCGGACAGGATTTCCTGTCCGCCGGTGCCGAAGGTGGGATTCGAACCCACACGGGCGTAAGCCCACGGCGCCCTGAACACCGCGTGTCTGCCAGTTCCACCACTTCGGCATGCTCGCCGCCGGTTCGACCGGCTGTGCAGTTCGTAATATAGCACCTGCATGCGCCCGGCGCAAGCCCCTCCTGGCCGGCGGCGGGGCGATAGCGGTGGCGGTGAGGAAGGCCGGGCCTACCGGCCCAGGCGCTCTTCCACTGCCGCCGTGCCGGCCGCCGCCAGTTGCTCCACCCTGCCCCATACGGCCGGCAGGTGACGGTAGAGCCAGCGGTAGACCCGGTAATCCCGCAGCACGCCGGCGACGAAGTGGCGGGTCTCCGGAAAGGGGATCTCGCCCGGCCCCTGGGCGGGGTGCCAGTGGCCCCGCGCCATCCAGTCTTCCACCGTTCCCTCCCCACCGTTGTAGGCGGCCAGGGCGGCCACGGGATCCCCGCCGAACCTGTCCAGCAGGTATGCCAGGTACCAGCACCCCAGGCGGAGGTTGACCTCCGGCTCGAAGAGCCGGTCCGGGTGGAATCCCTCGATCCCCAGGCGGGAGGCCGCCCACGCACCCGTCTCGGGCATGAGCTGCATCAGGCCGCGGGCGCCCCGGCTGGATACGGCGCGGGGCTCGAAACCGCTCTCTCGCCGGATCACCGCCGCCACCAGCAGAGGGTCCAGCCCGCACGCCCGGGCTTCCCGCTGAATCAACGCCGCCATCGGCACGGGATAGGCCGCGTACAGGACGGCCATTGCCACCAGCGCGGCCACGGCCAGGGTTGTACCCCACCCCAGCCAGCGCACCATGTTCAGCACCCGCTGCCTCCCTCCGCACCGGTACGGCGACCGGAACCCGCCCGGTCCCCGGGACGGTCGCCGGGCCTGGAGCCCTGCCGGGTCGCGGAGCCCTCTTCACGCAACACGTGCCGCCGCCACGCCGCCTCCACCTGGCGGCGGGTCGCCTCCAGATCGCCGCCGTTGTCGATCACCACATGGGCCCGGGCCGCCTTCTCCTCCAAGGGCATCTGCGCCGCCATGCGCCGTTCCAGTTCCTCCGGGGAGAGGTCGGGATCCCGCTGCCGCAGCCGCTGGAGGCGCACGGCGCGCGGGGCGGTGACGACCCAGACCTGGTCGACCAGCTTCTCGGCCCCGACCTCGAAGAGCAGGGGCACGTCCCACACCACAGCCGGATGGCTTCCCGCCGCCATCAGGGCGCCGATGCGGTCCCACGTGCGCTTGCGAATGGCGGGATGAACGATGCCCTCCAGCGTCTTGCGCGCCGCATCATCGCCGAAGACCCGGCGTCCCAGAGCCCGCCGGTCCAGGGTGCCGTCAGGACGCAGGATGCCGGGGCCGAAGGCTTCCACCAGCCTGGCCAGGGCCGGCTCGCCGGGTTCGACCACCGCGCGGGCGATGGCGTCGGCGTCCACCACGGCGGCACCCAGGGACGCCAGCATGGCTGCCACGGAACTCTTGCCGCTCCCGATGCCGCCCGTCAGACCGATCAGCAGGGGCCGCCGGGCGGCGCGGGCGCCGCCGGCAGGCATCACAGGTCGACCCGCCGGCCGCCCAGTTTCTCCAGAGAGCTCTCCCGCAGCGGCTTTTCGGAGCTGATGGTCAGCCGCCAGCGGCCGCCTTGCAGGGGCTTGATGGCCAGTTCCCCCGTCACGCCCAGGTTCTGGCGCAGGCGCTGCACCGCCGCCTCCAGCTTCTTCTCATCTTCGAATTCCAGGGCCACCACCATCATGGGGCCTCCCTCCCATCCCCGCTTGGGCGATGCCCGACGGCCACCGCGATGATCCCGCCCGGATTATACCGCCTGCCGGGGCCGGCGGCGAAAGCCGGGTGCCAGGCCGCATGCCGGCAGCCGGCCGCCGCCGGGCGCCTGCCTACCGGATGCGGGCACCCGCTCCCTGCGTGCCGGCACCCGCCTGCCTGCCGGATGCCGATATTTTTCCTATTCTGTTGAACCCATGCCCGATGACCATGGATTCAATAATGCCACGGAAATGGCGACTTTTTATAATTTCGACGACAACCGTAGATATACGTCCCGTTCGGAAGCGAGGAGGGAATGAAATGCGGGCTACAGCGATGGAGCAGGCTACCCCGGCGGCCCGAAGCTTTACCGGCCGGGCCGGCCGGAGCCGGCGGCCGGGACTGCCCCTGGTGGGTGCGGCCCTGGCGCTGGCCTTCGTGCTCTCCGGGCCGACGGCGGCCCTGGCCATCGCCGCGAAGCCCTCGGAGAAGGGCGGTGTCGCCGGGGCGGCAGGGTCCGGTCCGGTGGCCGTGACGGCGAAGGCAATCCCGGCCAGGGCCGGCGAGGACGAGGAGGCCGCCGCCACGGGTGGCCTGGTGGCAGCGGTCCAGCTGGCGGAGGAGCGGGCCGCGGACCGGGCCGATAAGGCCGGTGCCGGGACGAACCCGGCCGGCCCGTCGACCCAGGTGAGCGCGGCCGCCGGTAAAGGCCGCCAGGAGGCTGCGGGAGCCGGTTCGTCCCGAGAGCGCGGGCGCACCGCCGGCAAGCCGCACACGGCGGCGAGGGCCGGGCAGGCCGGCTCCCGGGCCCAGGTGCAGGAGCGCGCCATGCACCTGACCCCGCGGGAACTGCGGCTTCTGGCCCAGATGATCGAGGCGGAGGCCGGCGCCGAGCCCTATGAAGGCAAGGTGGCGGTGGGCGCCGTGATCCTGAACCGGGTGCGCAGCCCCCTGTTCCCGGACACTGTCGAGGAGGTCATCTTCCAGCCCTGGCAGTTCGAACCGATTCTCAACGGCTGGTTCTGGCGGGAGCCCAGTGCTGCTTCCTGGCGCGCCGCCCGGGACGCCGCCCGGGGCGTGGACCCCACCGGTGGGGCCCTCTACTTCTGGAACCCGGCCAAGTCCGGGTACCAGCCCCACCTGGAGTCCCGCCCCAGCGCCGGCTGGATCGGCAATCACCGCTTTGCCTACTGACGCCTGACGCCTGGGTAAGTCGCGGGCGTTCGGTCCGAAGCGAAGTCCTTCCTTCACCGAGCGGCGGGTGCTCGTCACGGCACCCGCCGCTGTTTTTTGACTTCGAACAGGTAACATTTTGCTAATGCCTGCGAATATTGCAGTTTTCTATAATTCGTTTCGTCCATGTTACATCCAGATTTCTTCCGGGGAGGGAGAAGCATGGCGAATTGTCGGTGGCGGCGCGCGCTGGCCGGCCTGCTGGCCGGGGTGAGCCTGTCCGTCCTGGCCGTGATGGGCAGCACGGTCCCGGCGGCGGCCTCCGAGGGGGGTCCGGCCTTCGTCACCCATTACGTCCAGCGCGGCGAGACCGTCTGGAAGATCAGCCGCAAGTACGGGGTTCCGATGGAAGACATCGTCCAGCTGAACCGCCTCCCGTCGGCCAGCGTGGTCTGGGCCGGCACCTACCTGGCCATCCCCAGGATCGACCGCTACGACATCTACACCGTGCGCCGGGGCGATACCCTGTTCAAGATCGCCGGCGCCTATGGGCTGACGGCCGCCGAGCTGCAGCAAGCCAATGCGCTGGCCGGCGACCTGATCCTGCCCGGGCAGCGGCTGATCGTTCCCCTGGGTGGCTCGACGGGCGCGCCCTCGGGCGGGAATGCCGCGCCGGCACCCGCGCCGGCTCCCTCCCGGCCGCAGGCGGGCGGAGCGGGGGTGCGCGCGACCGACTATGAACTGCGCCTGCTGGCCCAGATGGTCGAGGCCGAGGCCGCCGGCGAGCCCTACGTGGGCAAGGTGGCCGTGGCGGCCGTGATCCTCAACCGGGTGAAGAGCCCGCTGTTCCCCGATACCGTGGCGGACGTGCTGTTCGAGCCGTACCAGTTTGAGCCGGTGCTGAACGGGACCTTCTGGCAGGAACCCAGCGCCGAGTCCTGGCAGGCGGCCATCGACGCGGTCACCGGCTGGGACCCCACGGGCGGCGCCCTCTACTTCTGGAATCCCGTCAAGTCGGGCTACCAGCCCTTCCTGGAGAGCCGGCCCAGCGCGGGCTGGATCGGCAACCACCGGTTCGCCTACTGAGGTTCCCGCACCACCCGGCGCCGGCCGTTGCGGCGGCAGGCACCATCCAGCACCGGCCCAGGGCGCCGGACGGGGTGGACGCAGGGATTGACGATGCAGGACTCGATAGGGTACGGTCCCCGGCCGCCGGCTGGGGACCACAGGCAGGGGCGGGGACTCAGGGTCCCCGCCCCTGGCGTATCTCCGGTGGGTTCCCGGCCGTTGCCTGCGCCGCCGGCGGCGCAGACCTTCCGCTCCCCCGCCGGTCTTCGCGCCCCTTCTGGCGCCCCTTGTCCCGCCCGGTTGCCTTCCACGATTCGGCCGGCCTCCAGGCGGCCACGCTAGTAAAGTCCAACCCCGGCCACCGGCCGCAGCGGGAACTGCCCGGGACCGGGCCGCCGCGGGGTCACGCCGCCCGCCGTCCACGGTGCGGACGGTCCGCGCGCGTGCCGGCGGGTTGCCAGGCGGCGGTCCGGACGGGGCCGAACCGGCTCGGGCCGGTTCCCGGCACGGGTTCGGCCTGCTCCACGGAGTGCGCCCCATGCAGTGCCGGCGATGGGGGCGGGGACCCGAGACGGGGTGGGCCGGCAAAGGAGCGGGAAGCGATGACAGGACCAGATGGCAGGCCGCGCCCCGGTGAAGGGCGCGGTGCTCCGACGAACCAGGGAGGGAGCCAGGGCGGGGCCCTGCACCCGGGCAACCCGGAGAGCGCGGCCAGCAGGCCGGCCCGGGCGAGGTCGAACGGCCGCCGCGGCCGCCCGGTTCAACCGGAAGCGGGGGCCCCGGAGCGCGACGATCTGACCGCTGCCGGCGCACCGGCCTCCTTCACCGACGACGACCGCTGGATCGACGAGCTGGAGGAACTGGCGGACAGCCAGGCACGCGCCATGGGCATCCGGCCCCAGGTGGAATTCGAGGTGCCGGGCTTGCGGGTGACCGCGGACATCGGCGGGGAGGAGCCCGGCCGCACCGCGTACGGCGCGCCGGAAGCGACCCGGCCGGCACCCGGCGAGGGCGGGCCCGCCACGCCGCCCGGGGCCGGCCGCCGGCCCGGCGCCGGCCCCGGGGCCGGGCACGGCGGTGCACCAAGGACCCGGGGATAGATCCCGGGATCCGCCCCGCGGGTCAGATGGGGTCAGGCGGCAGGGAGCCGGTTGCCCGGCCGGCAGGCTCAGCTTGTCCAGCCGCGCGGGCCCGAGCACCACCCGGATCCGCTCGGCTGGCAGCGAGGGCAGTAGTGGCTGGTGCGGCCGGCCAGGCGAAGGGCTGCCACGGGGGTGCCGCAGCGGGGGCAGGGGTGGCCCTCCCGGTCGTAGACCGCCAGCCGGCGGGCAAACCGGCCTTCCCGCCCCAGCCCGTCGCGGTAATCGGAGAAGGTGGTGCCACCGGCCGCCACCGCCTCCCGCAGCACCCCGCGGATGGCCCGGGCGAGGCGCGCCACCTCCTGGCCCGTTAGGGATCCCGCCGGCCGGGCCGGGTGGAGGCCGGCGCGGAAGAGGGCCTCGTCGGCATAGATGTTGCCGAGCCCCGCCACCACCCGCTGATCCAGGAGCACGGCCTTGATGGGCGCCCGGCGCCCGGCCAGGCGCCGGCCCAGTTCGGCGGCGCCGAAGCGGCGGCTGAGGGGTTCGGGCCCAAGGGTGTAGAGGCCTCGCAGGCCGGTTCCTGCATGGGTTCCTTCCCGGCCCGCCCGGCGCCCCGCCGGCCGGCTGCGGGCGCGGGCCAGGGGGTTGTCCGGCATCAGATACAGCCGGCCGAAGCGGCGCACGTCGGAAAAACGCAGTTCCTCCCACGGGCGGCCCGGACCTGGCTCGAGTTCGAACACCACGTGGGTGTGAGGCGGCCGCGGCTCGCCCCGCCGCGCCAGGGTGAGCCGGCCGGTCATGCGCAGGTGGATCGCCAGCCACAGCCGCCCGGCGCCCGGCCCGGCCGGTCGAACCCGCCTCCCGGCCGGCGCTTCCTCCGCCCCGGCCGTTGGGGCCGTACCCCCAGCGACCCGCCCCGGACCTGCGGGGGCATTGGACCCACCCCCTGCCGGTGGGGGAGAGCCCCCACCCGGAGCCTGGCCCCCGGCCGGCGCGCCCGGGGCGCCCGGAGCGGCCGTCCCGCCGGCCCGGGACCCCACGCCGGCGGGCACGGGCGCCGGGGCCGGTTCGTCCGGGAGCACGGGCGTGGTGTTGGGCCCGGACCTGGCCGCAGGATCCCCCGCCGGCCGGTGCAGCTCGATGAGCAGGTACTTGCCCCTGCGGGCAAAGCGGCGGAAACGGGCTCCCTCCAGGGCGGCCTGAAAGGCCTCCGGCCCGATGGCCTCCCCCCCGGCACCGCATACCACCTCGGGCCGCAGGACGTGGACCCGGGTGATCCGGGCGCCGGCCAGATGGTGTTCCAGGTCGCGCCGGATGGTCTCCACCTCGGGCAGTTCAGGCACCGGCGTCCACGGCCTCCATCTCGTACCAGTTGGCACCGGCCTTGACCTCGACCACCAGGGGGACGTCGAGGCGGAAGGCGCCCTCCATCTCCCGGCGCAGCAGGGCGGCCACGGCAGCCACTTCCGCGTCCGGGGCCTCCACCAGCAGCTCGTCGTGGACCTGCAGCACGATGCGGGCCCGCAGCCCCTCTTCTGCCAGGGCCCGGTGGACGCGGATCATGGCCAGCTTCATGATGTCGGCAGCGGTGCCCTGGATGGGCGTGTTGATCGCCACCCGCTCGGCGTTCTGCCGGATGTGGAAGACCCGGTGCCGGATCTCGGGCACCGGCCGCCGCCGCCCGAGCAGCGTGGTCACCTCGCCCTGCTGGCGCGCCCGCCGCACCGTCTCCTCCATGTACCGCTTCACGCCGGGATACCGCTCGAAGTAGCGTTCCATGAAGCGGCGGGCGTCGGCGCGGTCGATGCGCAGGGCGCGGGCCAGCCCGAAGTCCGTCTGGCCGTAGGCCAAGCCGAAGTTCACCGCCTTGGCCACCCGCCGCTGCTCGGGGGTCACCTGCTCCAGGGGCACCCCGAAGATCTCGCTGGCCGTCCGGGCGTGGACGTCCTGTCCCTGGGCGAAGGCCTCCACCAGGCCGGGATCGCCGCTGTAGTGGGCCAGGACCCGCAGCTCGATCTGCGAGTAGTCGGCGGCCACCAGCCGGTGCCCCGGCGGCGCCACGAAGGCGCGGCGCAGGGAGCGGCCGGGTTCGTCCCGGATGGGGATGTTCTGCAGGTTGGGCTGGGTGCTGGAGAGCCGGCCCGTGGCCGCCACCGTCTGCTGGAAGGTGGTGTGGACCCGGCCGTCGGGGCCGATGTGCTCGGCCAGCCCGTCCACGTAGGTGCCCTGCAGCTTGACCAGCGACCGGTATTCCAGCACCAGCTCGGCGATGGGGTGGTGGGCCGCCAGGGTCTCCAGGACCTCGGCGTCGGTGGAATAACCCGTCTTCGTCTTCTTCACCACGGGCAGGCCCAGCCGTTCGAACAGGATCTGGCCCAGCTGCTGGGTCGAGTTGATGTTGAAGGTCTCCCCCGCCAGCTCGTAGATCTGCTCGGCCAGCTCCTGGCTGCGCCGGGTGAAGAGGCGGCCCAGCTCCTCCAGCTGGCGCCGGTCGACGGCGATGCCCGCTTCCTCCATGGCGGCCAGCACCGGCACCAGGGGCAGCTCGATCTCCCGGTAGACCCGCTCCAGCCCCCGGGCGGCCAGCTCGGCCTCCACGGCGGGGCGGAGCCGCGCGCACAGGGCCGCATCCCGCCCCAGCAGGGAGGAGGTGCAAACGGCGGGGTCGCCGGGGCGGTCAGCGGGTCCCTCCTCCAGGTCCCAGCCGAAGAACTGGCGGGCGGTGTCCACCAGGTGGTAACGGTTGCGCACCGGGTCCAGCAGGTAGGCGGCCAGCTTGAGATCCGCCACCGGCGCCGGAAGAGCGGGCCGGGCGGCCCGGCGGGACGCGGCTTCACCCCGCGAGCCCTCCCCGGCGGGCGTGGCGGCACCCGGAACCTCCCCCGCGGCGCCCGCCCGGCGGAGCAGCCACCGGTACAGGGGCTTGAGGTCGAACCCGGCCAGCGGCCGGCCGGACAGCGCCCCCAGGACGCGACCGGCCGCGTCCCCGTCGGCGTCCTCCGGCTCTCCCGCCAGCCAGGCGCCCACCCTGCCCGCCGCGGCCAGGCCGAGGCCCGCCAGCACGGCGCCGGCACCCCCCTGGGGACCTTCCGCCTCCCCCAGCCAGGCGGCGACCACCGTCACGCCACCGGCGGCCGCGGCGGCATCTGCCGCGCCAGGGTCCGGAGGAACCGGGGCGGTACCGGCGGCGGGGCGGCCCAGGACCTCATCGAGCCAGGCGGCCACGTCCCCGGCGGACAGCTGGTCGACCTGAGCAGGAAGACCCGCTCCTTCTTCCCTGGCCCCTTCTCCCCGGGCGCCTTCTTCCCCGGCCTCCTCCTCCCCGGCTCCCACACCCCCCTGGGCCACGGCGGCCGTCCCCGGCGCGCCGGCGGCACCGCCTGCACCTTCACCGGGCGGTTCCGCGGCCACCTGTCCGGCCTGGGGCGTGCGCTGGCCCAGGCCCAGGCGGTCCACCAGGCTGCGGAACTCTAGGCGCAAGAGCAGGGGCCGCAAGAGCCCGGCATCGGCAGGCCGGCGGCACCAGCGCTGGGGGTCGAAGTCCACGGGCGCGTCGGTGCGGATCCGGGCCAGATCCCGGCTCAGGCGGGCCTGATCGGCGTACTCTTGCAGCGCCTGGGGCAGCTTCTTGCCCCCGGCCGCCTCGGGGTTGGCCAGCACGGACTCCAGATCGCCCAGCTGCTGGATCAGCTTGAGGGCGGTCTTCTCGCCGATGCCCGGCACGCCGGGGATATTGTCCGACGGGTCGCCCATAAGCGCCTTGACGTCCAGGTACTGGGCCGGGTCGATCCCCATCTCCTCCCGGATCCGGGCGGCGTCATAGCGATGCACGTCGCTGATGCCGCGCCGGGTGAGGAGCACCTCGATGCCGTCGTCCACCAGCTGTAGCACATCCCGGTCGCCGGTGACCAGCAGCACCCTGCCCACGCCCGCCTCCCGGGCGCGGCGGGCCAGGGTGCCCAGGAGGTCGTCGGCCTCGTAGCCGTCGTGCTCCACCATGGGGATCCCCAGGGCAGCCAGGACCTCCTTGACCACCGGGAACTGGCTGCGCAGGTCGTCGGGGGTTTCGGGCCGGTGGCCCTTGTAGGCGGCATACCGCTCGACCCGGAAGGCGGGCAGCCCCCGGTCGAAGGCCACCACCACGTACCGCGGCCGCTCCTCCTCGAGGAGGCGGAGCAGCATGGTGAGAAAGCCGTAGACGGCGTTGGTGGGCAGGCCGTCGGCCGTGGTCAGGGGAGGCAGGGCGAAGAAGGCCCGGTACATCAGGCTGTGCCCGTCGATCAGGACCAGCTTGTCTTCGAGTTGCTCCGGCTCGGGCGCCAGCAGTTCCTGGGGCCGGGATGGGGCACCGGTGCCCCGGCCCTGGGAGCGCCCCGTCCCTCCCCGGCGCCCGCCGCCGGTGCCACCCTCATTCCCCGCCGGCGGGGTCTTCGCCCGCCCGGCCGCCGGCCGGGGCCGCGGTCCTCCTGACCGGGTCGCGCCCCGCGACCCGCCCACCTGTGGCTGGCGATCGGCGTCCATCGGCCTTGCTGCCCCCTCCCCGTGACAACCGCGCCCGGCGGCTGCCGTGCCTCCGTGCCCGTCGTGTCCCCATGGGGTGACGGGGTTCGTCCCGTCCATTGTAGCACCGGCCACCGCCGCTCCGGCCGTGCCGCGGGGCCTGGGGGCGTCGCCGGTCTCGGACAGAAGAGCCGGCTTTTCCTGAACCGCCCTGCTGTGCTGGGAGCCGCCCTGCGGTCTTCCAGGATGTCCGTCCAAAGCAGCCGGGCCCTCCGGCCGCCTGGCCGGAGGGCCCGGGGCATCCCCGATTCGCGGGCCGCCCAGTGGACCGGCCTCAGGGGCCCCTGCCTGCCGGCGGCCCCTGCCCCACGGTGACCGGTCATCCTGCGGCACCCCGTGGACTCGCCGGCGAGCCGCAGCACTGCCGTCCCTATCCCACGGGGCCGCAGACCGGTCACCCCATCCTGCACCGGTCCACCGGAGACCGGTCAGCGGGGTCCTGCGCCGCCATCCACCACCCCGCCCTGACCGGCAGCGCCGGCGGGACCCGCCACCGGACCGGCCACGGGTCCTAACGGTAGCTGGCGTCCAGGTGGTAGCTCCCCGAGCCCGCGTAGCTGTAGACCTCCACCCGGTAGGTACCCGTGGCCGACGGCTGGTAGAGGATCTGCTCCTGCCGGGCCGTTCCCTCGGAGCGCGCCACCAGGCGTCCGGCCGGATCGTACAGGTAGAGGTCGAAGTCCGGGCTGCAGCTCCAGATGCCGCAGGTGGGGTTCGAGGCCATGTTCATGGTCAGGCCCAGGGGCCGGCTGGCGTCGGTGACGGTCACGCTGTAGAGGTCGCCGTCCCCGCTGCCCGACAGGGATCCCGACCAGTAGGCGTGCTGCAGGCCGTCGCTGAAGCTACCGCTGTACCCGCCGGCGGCCTTGACCGCGTTGTAGGCGATGCTGATGCCGGCGCCCCAGTCGATGTCCTTGCCTCCGGGACCGAAATCCTTCACGTTACCCGAGGCGGTGAGCAGGCTCTTCACCTGGGAGGGCGTGAGCCCGTAGTTGGCGTCCAGCATCAGGGCCGCCGTGCCGGCGATGAAGGGCGTGGCCATGGACGTTCCGCTGTAGGTCACGTACCCGCTGGTCGAACCGGCCTTCGCCGCCGTGATGTTGCGGCCCGGGGCGGTCACGTCGGGCTTGACGCGGCCGTCGGCCGTCGGCCCGCGGCTGGAGAACTCGGCCAGGACCCAGCCCCGCTCGCCGGGGTCGTAAACGGCCCCCACGGTGACGGCGCCGGTCGCCGCACCAGGGGCCCCGATGGTGCAGCGGTTGGGCCCCTCGTTGCCCGCCGCCACCATCATGACGATCCCCGCCGCCACGGCGTTGTTCACCGCCGTCGACAGCGAGTCGGTGCCGTCGGAGCAGCCGGCGGCCCCCAGGGACATGTTGCCGATGCGGATGCCGTAGGTGTCCTTGTTCCGGACCATCCAGTCGATGCCGCTGAGGATCTGGGAGGTGGTGCCGCTGCCCTGCTGGTTTAGCACCTTGATGCCCACCAGCGCCGCACCCGGCGCCACGCCGGCGTAGGCGGCGTTCCCCTCGCCGGTGCCGGCGGCGATGCTGGCCACGTGGGTGCCGTGGCCGTTGTCGTCGTAGGGGGTGGTGCGGCCCCGCACGGCGTCGTACCACCCGATCACCTTCCCGCCGTCCAGGTCGACGTGGGCCGCGTCGATGCCCGTGTCGATGACGGCGATCACCACGTCGGTACGGGAGTAGGCCGTGGGCCGCCCGTCCCGGTCGCCCGTCACGCCGAAGTCGCTCCAGGCCTGGCGGACCCCGGTCCAGGTGGTGGCGGTGCCGAGGTGGGCCTGGACGGGCCGGTCCGGCTCGATGGCCGCCACCTCGGGCTGCTGGGCCAGGGCGCGGATCTGCCCAGGGGTCAGGCGCGCCGCGAATCCCTCCAGGGCGTGCTGCCAGGAGGGACCGGCCGCGAAGCTCCCCACCGCCGCCTGCCACCGGCCAACAAGCCGGTGCACGCCGCCCTCCCGTCCCAAAGTCCCGGGCTGCAGCCGGACGATCACCACCTGCCGGTCGCCAGGTAACGCCTGGGCCAGCCAGTCCTCCAGATCCTGGCTCACCCGGTCCCCGTCGGTGTCCGTCAGGATGGGCGGAATCCCGGCGGGCCGCGCCGCCCTGGCGGGCTCCTTTCCGCTTGCCGCCGCGCCGTCGCCGTCCCCACCGGCTGCCGCCCCGGGTCCGGATGGCGCCGAGGGAGCACCGGCCGCTGTGACCGTCACCGCCGAAAACAGCGGGCTGCCGGCCCCCCGGCCCGGCCCCGGCGACGCCGCCACGGCAGCCAGCGCCTGGCCCAGGGAGAGCAGGATCAGGCCCCCGGCGGCTGCCCAGGCCACCACCCGGCGCCGCCAGGACGGGCACCGAGGATCGACCCCTGTGGGTACGGGATGACGCCGTGTACCCATACAGCATCCCCTCCTTGCAGGATCTGGGGATACCAATTACGAGGTCTTCCCCCGGTCTCCTTGGTGCCGCAGGCCCAAATTTGCAGGTCTGGGGTCCCTCCGCCTACGGGAGACGGTCCCAAAGGGGAGCTTCCACCGGCTGAAGGGGAAGGTCTCCCTCGCTCCCGGCGCCGGGGGGTCGCTTCCGGCCCCGCCGCCGGCCCGCAGGGGTGCCGGCGCTGACGGGCCCCCCGTCAACGTCCCCGCCACCGCCGCCAGCTGCGCCAGGCCAGCAAGCCGGCACCGGCCAGGACGGCGTACGGCAGCACCACCGCCACCCCCACCAGCGCCAGGGTGGCCAGGGAGGCGAGGGACCGCAGCGAGGCCTGCCAGGCCAGGCGGACCCGGGTGAACAGGTCGCCGGCGGGGGGTGCAGGCTGCGGCGCCAGAGCCTCGATGGCCAGCTCGATCCGGGCCAGGCGCATGGCCTGTTCCCAGTAGCGGACCTGGCCCTCCAGCTGCTCGATGTCCCCCCGCACCCGCCACAGCTCCTGTTCCACCTTGAGCAGCTCCTCCACGCTGCCCGAGCGCCCGGCCAGCTGCCGCAGCCGTTCCTCCTGCGCCCGGAGGTTGGCCAGGCGGGCCTGGGTATCCACCCACTGGCGGGAGACGTCTTCGGCACTCAGGGCCCTCAGATCGACCCGGCCGTCACCGGCCAGGTCCGCCAGGCGGTCCATGGCCTCCTCCAGCCGGTCGTCGGGCACGCGGAGCACCAGGTAGGCGAAGCGGGCCGGTCCTCCGCCCTCCAGCTGCGCCTGCTCGGTGAAGCCTCCCAGCCGCCGGGCCACGGCCTGCGCCTCCCGGAAGGCGGGCTCCACGTCCGGCACGGCCAGCTCCAGGCGCCCGGAGCGGATCAGCCACGGGCCCTGCTGGTCCCGACCCGAATCCGTAGCCAGGAGGCCGGCTTCGGCGGCGTCACCGCCCCGGGGTCCGGGAGCCGGCACGCCGGCGGGGTCCGAGGGCCCGGCTCCTTCAGCCGCTCCCGGCCCGTCCCCGAATCCCTCCGCTCCGGCCTCTGCGGCCTCCCCCGCGCCCGCCCGGTTCGCCGTCACGGCCCCGCCGTCCCGGAGCCCGTCGCGATCGGTCGCCACCGCAGGGCCGCCGGCGGGGGTGCCCGCCGTTTCCAAGGCGGGCAGGCCCTGCCGGCCCGGAGGGGTGCTTTGCGAGCCGGCCGGGCCGTCACCTGTGCCGCCGAACCGGCCGGCCAGGAGGACCAGGGCCACCATCGCCGCGGCCGCCAGCACCGCCGGCAGGGGCCTGCGCCCCGGCCCGCGCCCCGGAACCCAGCGGCGCCCTGGGCCGTTGCGGCCCCCGTGGCGGTCCCCTTGCTCCGGGCCGGGCCTTGCCGCCGGTTCGGCCCTTTCCCCGGGTGCGGGCCCCACCACCGGCTGTCCCGCATCCGGCCGGTGAGCTGGTGCGGACGCTGCCGTTGCGGGAGAGGGGACGCCGGCCGGGATCCCGGTCCGGGCCAGGATGGCCTCCAGCAGGCCGGGCGGCGGCTCCACGGGCTCCAGGGACGCCAGGGCCATGCGAGCCTGGGCTTCGGCTTCCGCCAGAGCCCGGCACCGGGGGCAACGGGCCAGGTGGCGCTCGACGGCCTGCCGCCGCTGCGGCGGCAGCTGGGCGCGGGCGTCGCCGTCAAGCCAGCGGACCGGGTGGAGCCCCAGGCCCGGGAAACCGGCCAGGAAGTCGATCCAGGACCATCTCATGGCATCTCGCCTCCGGTTCCCGGCGCCCAACCGGCGCGGATCAGGGCGTCCCGCAGCAGCAGGCGGCCACGGTGAATCCGGGACCGCACCGTTCCCGGGGGCAAACCCAGGACGGCGCCGATCTCCTCATAGGACAGGTCGTGCAGGTCACGGAGGACGACCGCCACCCGGAACGGCTCGGGCAAGCCGGCCAAGGCGGAGGCTACGGCCTGGCGGATCTCCCCCGCCAGCACCGCCGCTTCGGGACTGGAGCCCGAAGCGAAGGCATCCGGGAACCGGGCAGGGTACCGCCCCGCACCTTCCCCGCGGCCCCCGCTCCCGCCCGGGAGGGCGCTGCTACCGGTCCGGGTGCCCCCGCCGCCAGGACCCGGCGTGGCCCCGGCACCCGCGGCACCGGCGCCGGCGCCGGTGCCGCGGGCTTCAGCGGGTGCGGCGGTTGCGCCCCGGCCGCCGGGCGGCCGGCCGGGTTCGCCGGCCGGGCCGGGTTCGTCCCCTACCCCGCCCGCGGAGGCCTCGGTACCGGGCCCTTCGGCGGGGTCCGGACCGGGCCCCAGGCCCGCACCCCTCCTGCGGGTGGAACCCGGGTGAAGGTCGCCGTGAAGGTCGCCCCACGGCCAGGGTCGCCGGCGGCGCCGGCGCAGCTCGTCCTGGCAGGTATTGACGGCGATCCGGTAAAGCCACGTGCGGAACCGGGCCTGGCCACGAAAGTGGGCCAGCCGGGTGAACACCCGGAGAAAGACCTCCTGGGTGGCGTCGGCCGCGTCCGCCGGTTGCCCCACCAGCCTGAGGCACAGGTTGTAGACCAGCCCGTGGTGCCGCCGGACCAGGTCCGCAAAGGCTTCGTGGTCCCCCTGGCAGGCCCGCCGGACCAGGTCCTCGTCGGAGGCCTGGTCGCCGGCCGGAACCGGGGGGTTGACGGCCTCACCGCCGGGCGGGGTCCCTGCGGCCGCGGGCCCGGCAGCCAGCCGCCCGCCCTCGCCGAGGTGCATCGCCGTCCTCCTCTCTGCACCGCCTTGGACGCCAGGATCCCGGCGCCGGTTCCCGGGGACGGCCACCATCGCCGGCGCATAGGTTCCAGGCAACGGGAGGGATGGCACCTTGCACGTCCTGATGCTCACGGCGGCCTTCTTCCCTTCCGGACAGACGGCCCACGTCCTGGACCTGGCCCGGGGGCTGGTGCGGCGGGGGCACCGGGTGGACCTGTGGGTCACCCACTCCCGCGGCGGTCGCCAGGCCCACCCCAGCACGGTGGCCGCCCTGGAAGGGGCGGGGGTGGCGGTGCGTTTCCTCCCCGCCCCCGTAGTGGGCGAGCGGGCCGGCCTGCCGGGCGAGCGCTACGACGTGGTGCACGCCCAGTCGTCCTGGTCCTTCGAACTGGGCCGCCGCCTGGCCGAGATGCTCGGCGTTCCCCTGGTGCTGACCTGCCACGGGCTCGGGCTCGACCAGCTGGCCTACCGGCGCGCCCTGGCAGCGGCCAGCCGGCTCATCTGCGTGGGCCCCCGCGTGGCCCGCGACCTGGGAGCCTTCCGGTCGAAGATCGCCGTGGTGGGCAACGGCGTGGATCTGGAACGGTTTCGCCCCGGTATTCGCGAACCGCGCTGGACCCTCCTGTACGCCGGTCGGGTGGATCGCTGGAAGCGACCCGCCCTGGCTGCGTTCCGGCAAGCGGTGCAGGGACTTCCCCGGGACGCCCAGGTGTGGGCGGCCAGCACCCGCCGCCTGGGAGGGGGGCGAATCCACAATCTGGGCTGGGTTTCCGAACTGGAGCGGGTGATGGGACGGGTGCACGTGGTCGCCGGCACGGGCCGGGTCATCCGCGAGGGGCTGGCTTCAGGAGCGGCCTGCCTGATCCTGGGGCGGGAGTACCACGGCCCGGTGACCCCGGAACTGGTGGAACGAATGGACTTCCCCGACTTCAGCGGCACCGGCCGCGGCCTGGGACCGCCGGATCCGGCGGCCATCCTCCAGGACCTACTGCGGCTCTACCGGGACCGGAGGTGGCTGGCGGAGCTGATGGCCTTCGGCCGGCGCTACGCGGAGGCCCGCCTTGGGCTCGACGCGATGGTCGAGGCGACGGTGGAGGTCTACAGGGCGGCGGGAGCGAGCTCCGGCTCCGCACCAGACCCGGGTCCTTCCCGGGAAGGACCGGAGGCTGCGGGCGGCCAGTGAGGCAGGCCGCCAGGCAGCGGAGGACCGCCAGCGCAGGAGAAGCACAACCAGCGCAGGAGAAGCACAAGAAGAAGGCACAGCAGAAGCGAAGAAGAGGCGAAGAGGAAAGCCGGCAAGGGAAACGACAAAAGGGGCCGGGCCACCCCGCCCGGCCCCTTTTCCTTTCGGCCGGCCGGTCCGGGATCAGTCGTCCCCTTCCGCGGCCGCCAGGGCCTCCCAGTACCGGAGATAAGGGTACGGGTTCACCGGCCCCGGGTGCCCGCCCTGCCGGCGCAACTCGAAGTGCAGGTGGGGCCAGAACTTGCCCCGGGTCCCCGGTGGGCCGTAGCCCGTGTTGCCCACGTACCCCAGGACCTGTCCCTCCCGCACCCGCTGCCCCACCCGGACCTCGGGAGCGTAGCGGTCCAGGTGCGAGTAGTAGGCGGCGTAGCCCGTCCCGGCCAGCTCCACCAGGATGAACCAGCCCCCGTAGGGGCTCCAGCCGCGGGCCAGGACCCGGCCCGGCCCCACCGAGCGGACGGGCGTCCCCCTGGCCGCCAGCAGGTCGTTGCCCTGATGCGGCCTGGGGCGCGGGCCCGAAGGGGTCCAGTGCCGCGGATCACCGAAGGTGTCCCGGTCCAACCGGTAGCGGCCCCGGGGCAGCGGGAAGCAAAAATCGGGGCGCAGCAGCCGGGGGTCGAGATCGGGGTACCGCGGCCGTACCGTGGCCTCCCACCGGCGCAGGGCCTGGCCGGCGGCTGGGGACAGGGGCATCCGGCCCGCTTGATCCCGCTCGCCGTGCCCGGCCGGAGCGGGAACCCTGGACGTGCCGCTTGCCCCGCCAGGGGTTGAACGGGGGCTCCCGCCGCGGCCCCCCTGGGTGACGTGGCGGGCCGGACCGCGGGCCGCGCCGCTTGCCGGGCTATGGGGCCCGGCGCCGGGGCCAGGGCCTGTGGCGGCTCCTCCGGCACCCGGGCCCCCGGTGCCCCTCGCGCCGGCCCTGGCGGGGCCGGGGCCGGAGCCGGAGCACGGACCGGCTGGCCGTGACATGCGGCCACCCTCCTTTCGCCTTGCCATCCGCTCGACTCCCCTGGCAGCCGGCGCAGAAGCTGCAGGGGCCGCACCGCCAAGCGGTGCGGCCCCTTGCGCCGGTGCCGCCGGTTCGTCAGGTCGTGGGCGGCACGCACTGCGGGGGGAACAGGTTCTCCGGCGGGCAGACCAGGGGCGGCTTGGGAAGGGTGACGCAGGGCGCCGGCACGCAGAAGCCGTAGGCCGGCACCAGCAGCTTGACCAGCGCCTTGGACTGGATCAGCAGGCACAGGTCGACCTCGCAGCAGACCTGGCCGTTGATGATCACGCACGGGCCGCAGCGCGAGCCGGCCGACTCGCACTGGATCACCGTCCCCTCCGGCGCGCAAAGCAACACCGTCTTGAGGAAGCCAAAGGAATCCTCGAACTGGGCGACCACGTTGTCATTGCGCCGGATGGTGAACTGCATGGTCACGGTGACCAGCAGGGTCACGTCGGCAAAGCCGGGATTGTTGGGGTCCTCCTGTCGCGAGACCTCCTGGCAGGTGACCTGCACGATCTCACAGGTCACCAGGTCGGAGGGCAGGATCCCCTGGAACGCGGCGGGGATGGGGAAGCACACGTTCTCCCGCCGGTCCGTCTGGAAACAGAAGTCGTAGACCTTGACCGTCTCGATGCAGACGATCTCGGTGGGCTCGGGGCACCCGTACACCGGGTCGCATGGCCCGGGCACCACCTGATCGACCTGCTGCACCCGCACTCCGTCGCTCACGACGATCCCTCCTGCCCCGTGGGCCGATGTGTTCAGCCGGTCCCGCCAGTCCCCTTGGACCACCGGGCACCCGGCGCGTTGCGTGCGGCGGGGGCTCGCGCCCCTGCTTGCCCCCCGGCGCCCGCCCATGGGTCAACCCGGCGGACCCACAAGGCCCGGCCGGTCGTCCCGCCTCGCCTGCTACCGCTATATGAGCCGCCCTCCAGGGTGGCCACGGCCTGGTGCCAAGATTGGGTTCGTGTCCCCGGGGCGAGGCCGGTTGCACCACGCCCCTTGGGCGGTCGCCGCGCCCTGCCAGGGGCTTTGGTGGGGCGGGGCGTGGTCGCGCGGCCCGCTCCGCTGGGCCGCCATCCCGTGGCGAAGGGTGGCATAGCCCGGCCAGGACCGCCGTAGAAGCTTGCAGGACCTGGGGGGATGGGGAGGGTGCGACCCATGGACGTCAATCGCCCCTGGGGCCGTGGTCCAGGGCAGGGTCCCGCTGGCGACGAAAACGGGCCGTCCCTTCCGGCGGACGAGCGGGTGACTCCCGCCACCCCAAAGCCTGAACCGGGGATGGCCGGACCACCGGTGGTGGGTAGCCCGGAAGCGGGGCTCCCTGCACGGCCCGGCCAGGTCCCAGGGGGCCCGGACCCGGCCGCCGGCCTGGTCCTCCTCGGTCTCGGGCCAGACGGCGCTCCGTGGAGCTGGCAGCCCCTGCCCGGACAGCCTCTTCTGGTGGCGGGCGCCGGTGCCGCCGGAACCCCCTGGCTGGGACGAGCCGGCCCCGTGGCGGGCCGGGCGGCGGGCGGGCCGCTGGTCTGGGCCGGATGGGGCCCCCCTGCCCGGGAGACCCGGTTCCCGCATCCAGGAGCGGGGGGAACGGGCAACGCCCCGGCCGTGCCCTGGGTGGTTCTCACCCGGTGGGCACGGGGGTCCGATCCGGGTGACGTGGATGTGTGGATCGATCCTGGGGGCGGCCCGGCCGGGGGGGCGCGGGTAAGGCCCCTCTGGGGTGAGCGGGTGTTAATGGCCGTTCCCTGCAGCGACCCGCGGGGACGGGCCGTGTTCGTCCCCTGGTTCCGGGCGGGACCGGCCCAGGGTATGGCCGGGATCGCGGGGGAGTGGCGCGTTCTCTGGTTTCGGCAGCGGTGGCGCGACGAGCCGGTGGTGCCCCATCCCACCGGGCCGGGCGATCCGGGTCCGGCCTCCCGCCATTCTCTCCCGGGCGCGGGAAGCAGGGGGGCTGGCTTCACGGCCGCCGGTGCAGGGCCGAGGGGCCCCGGGGGGGTCCGGGACCTTCTTCCGGGACCGACCACCCCCGCCGCCCATGCCCGCGCCGGAGCAGAGAGCGGCCCGGTCCCCCGGCCGGCTTCAGCCGGCTGGTGCAGGGGCACGTCGCCCGTGGTGCTCCTGGTGCTGCCGCGGGGAACGTGGCCGGCGCCCGCAGGGGCGACCGCCATCCCTTCCGGGGAACGGCTCGCCGCCGAGGAACCCGCCCCGCAACCCGGCACGGCGGCGGCCCGGAAGGGCGGGCAACCTGAAGGCGCCCCTCCGGTCCACCATGGCGGTCCTGGGCTCTGGCTGGGTATCTGGCGGCGTCAAGGGGACGGTTACTGGCTCGCCGAATGGGTCGATCTCGACCTTTCCTCGCTTTGCCCCACCACCGGCCAGCCGGCCTCGCCCGGCGCAGGACCCGCCACCAGGCACCCTGCCCGTCGCCACCCTGCGGCGTGGGCCATGGTGCGGCTGTTGGTGGCTCCCGCCGGGGGCGCCGCCCTGGTTCTGGCCGGTTCCGGTGGAACCGGGCCCGGCGAAGGGGTGCGGCTCCTCGTCCAGATCACCCCGGAGGGGGAGCTATGCGGGAAAGCCCGCGGCCGGCAGTCCGGAGAACCGGCCCCCGCTGAGGCGGAGGCCGGCCAGGCTCCGGAACTGCCCCCGCCGCCGGCCCAGGCCGGAACAACCGTGGACATCGGGTGGCTGGCCGACCTGCAGGTGACTCCACCCCCCAGGGAGACCTCCCAGGGGACGCCGCCCGCGGAGGTGGAGGCGCCTCGGATGAAGGCGCTCCCGGCCACGGGCCCTTCCGGGGAGCCTGCGCCGGAACCCGCACAGGGAGGTCCGAGGCCTCCACGGGCGGTGCCGGCGCTGGGCCAGCTCGCCAGGCCGGGCAGAAGCCCGTTCCCCCGTGGCTCCCACCGCTAGCCGGATTCTTCCATGTGCTTCGAAAGATGCCTGGCCGTACGGACAGCCCTCCCCGGCGGCGTCCCTTCTCTCCTCTGCCGGTACGATGCCAACTCAAGCGTTTGCCCCTCGTGCTGCAGATCTGAACAATGGATGCTGGGTTCCACTCAAAAGGGGAGGGATTTTATGGAAAGGACCTCTCTTTGGCGGCGCGCCGCCGCAACGGCGGCGGCCCTGCTCCTGATGGCCGTTACCGCAAGCCCCGCCCAGGCATCGTGGTATCTGGTCCGGTCTCCGTCCGCACCTGCCGCGGTCCGGACCGCCAGCCCACCGGCTCCCGCCCCGGTCCAGCAGCCCCAGCAAACCGTGCCCCTCCCTGGCACGGGTAACCAGGCCGTGGACACGGCCCGCCCGGTCGCTGCCGGCTCCCCGTCCTGGTACTACGACTGGAAACTGGCCATCCTCCGCCAGCGTTCGGCCAGCGGGACGGCAGGACCCGCCACCCCGCCGGCACCGGCGGGCGGCAGCACCCCGGCGGCCCCGGCGGCGCCGACGCCCCGCGGCAATGCGCCGGGTTCCGCGCCGTCCACCCCTGCCCCGGCGGCGCCGTCTCCGTCCAGTCCCGCCGTACGGCCGGCCCTGACGGCCGCGGAGAAACACCTGGTGGACCTCGTGAACGACGCGCGCCGTGACCGCGGGCTCCCGGCCCTGGCCGTCGACCCGGATCTGGTGCGGCTGGCCCGGCTGAAGGCCGAGGACCTCCGCGCCCGCGGCTATTTCGACCACGTATCCCCAACCTACGGCTCGCCCTATGAGATGGAACGGCGCGCGGGAATCTCGGCCCGGGTCATGGGCGCGGAGAACCTGGCCATGTCGCGGGACGTGGACCGGGCCCATCTGCAGCTCATGGCGAGCGAAGGGCACCGGGCCAATCTGCTCAACCCCAGCCACGACGCCATCGGCGTGACAGTGGTGCCCATTCCGTACGGCGTCCTGGTGGTTCAGCTGTTCCTGGGCGACCGCTACCGGTAGGTAGGTCCCCGGGCCAGGTAGGTGCCGGGGCGGCAACCTGTGAGATGGCCGGCGTCAAACGGGCGCGCGGTGCCGTGGGGCACCGCCCGCCTGCACTCCGGTCCGATCTCCCCGATCCATCCATGCCCTGCCCGGCCCTGCCTGCGCCCATCCCGACCTGCCCGCGCCGTCACGGCGCTACGGCCTGCCGGTCTGCCGGTCCCGCCCCGACGGCTCCGGCGGCCTGCCGGGATCGTCCGGCGGGCGCTGGCCACCTTTCAGCAGCCGGTAGGCGCCGATTCCCAGCAGCACGATGAGCCCGTACGTCACCCCCAGCATGATCAGCAGGAACGCCTTGGGCAGCTGCGCGCCGCTTGTCCAGTGGCTGGCCAGTTCCAGGGGCGTCATATCGCCTTCCCCCTCCGGGAGCACAGGGCCGCGACGGGTGTCGCGGCCCTGCTCCTTCCGCAGCCGTGCCTCCGGAGAACCCTTCCCGCCCGCTCAGTAGTCCAGCGCCACGCCGTACCACATGATCAGCGCGAAGATCATCGGCGTGATGATGACGTAGATCATGTTGAGCTTCTCGAAACGCAGGTGCATGAAGTTGGCGACGATCAGCACCGACTTCAGCACCGTCATCAGCAGCAGGATGCCCACCAGCAGGGCCCTGGGCAGGTGGAACAGGACCACGCCCACCTCCAGCACGGTGATCACCAGCAGCCACAGCCAGGTGGTGAAGTACAGCCGGTTGCCGTGATCGTGCTCGAGGCCGTGGCCATGCTCCAGCGCATGCTCCGTGGAACCACTCACCGGGCGCCCCTCCTTCCTCGCCAGCAAACCTAGATCAGATAGAACAGGGTGAAGATGAACACCCACACCAGGTCGACGAAGTGCCAGTACAGCCCGGCCACCTCGACGCCCAGGCCCGAGTAGCGCCCGCGCATGGCGTTGAGCGTGACCACCGCCAGGTAGATCAGGCCCGTCAGCACGTGGAAGCCGTGAAAGCCGGTGATCACGAAGAAACTGGCGCTGAACTGCGGCACACCCCAGGGATTGGTAAACAACCGCGCACCCTCACGGATTAGGCTGGTCCACTCAAACGCCTGCGATCCCAGGAAGAACAGGCCACCCAGGATGGTCAGCAGCAGGAACCGCACCGCCGCCTTCTGGTCGCCCCGGCGTGCCGCGCCAACGGCCGCCGCCATGGTGGAGCTGCTGCTGATCAGGATGAAGGTCATCAACGTGACCAGCCACAGTCCCTCGAAGATGTGGGTCCGGTCGGGCCAGGTGCCCGCCTTCAGCCGGGCCACCCCGTAGGCCGTCAGCAGCGTGGCGAAAACCAGCACGTCCGACGCCAGGAAGACCCACATGCCCAGCTTGGAATGGGCAGCACCGAAGGGCGAGCGCCCGCCGCCCCATTCCGAGCGCAGCACCGCCTCCTGGTCGGCCGCCAGCGGATGCTGCGTCGCCTCAATCGTGCTCATGCCGACACCCCCGTCGTTACCAGAGAAGCAAGGCGAAAAGGTAGATCCACAGCACGTCGACGAAGTGCCAGTACGTGGCGATGTTGGCCAGCGACGCCGCCCGCTGCGCCGTCGTGCCAGGCCGCCCCAACCGCCACATGCCGTAGATCAGCGCGCCCATGCCGCCGGCCACGTGGACCGCATGGGTACCGGTCAGCAGGTAGAAGAACGCCGCATGGGTACTGACGGCCGCTGCGATACCCGCAGCCAGCCACTGCAACCACGCCGTCACCTGCCCCGCGACGAAGGCGGCACCCAGCACCAGGGTGAGGGCCAGCGCCCGCCGGGCGCCCTGGACGGCGCCACGGGCGGCCCGGCGGCGGGCCACCTCCATGATGACGCTGCTGGCCAGCAGGACCGCCGTGTTCCACCACAGCAGGGAGGGCAGGTCCTGGCGCGCCCAGCCGGGCTCCGCGCTGCGCACCACGTACGTGCTGGTGAAACCCATGAACATCAGGGTGACCGCCGCCACGACGATCCAGGTGGCCATGGTCGCGGCCCGGGCGCGGGCCGCCTCCTCGTCGCCGCCGCCGGGCGCGCGGCCGTTGCCACCGCCGCCACCCGGGCCCCCGGGCGGGATCCGGACCGGCTCACCGGCCCGGCCCCCCGGGATCACCGGCACCGGCGGCCGCCCCGCCGGGCGGCCTGGGCGGGTGCGCGGGCGGGTTCGGGACGGCTTCCGTGTCGTTGTCGCCATCGGGTTCACCCCCTGACCTCGGCGGCAGGCCGCCGGCACCGGTACCTCCCGATTCGCCATGGCGCGTGGATGCCCTTGCACCGGGCCGTCCAGCCGGTCCCGCGGGTCCTACCGGCACCTACCGGCATTTGGCCCGCGAATCGGGCGATGCGCTCACCGCGACCCGGCCCGGTCCCCGCCAGCAGTGGCCAGCGCGGGTTCGGGCACCCACTGCGGGATGTGGTCCACGCCCTCCGGGGCATCCTTCGGGCTGTACTCGTACGGCCAGCGGTAGACCACCGGTTCCGCCTCATCCCAGTTGCCGTGGGGCGGCGGCGACGGCGCCCACCACTCCAGCGTGTTGGCCTGCCACGGGTTCCGCTCGGCCTTCGGACCCCGGAACATGCTGTAGAACAGGTTGTACGCGAAGATCAGCTGCGCGGCGCCCAAGACGAAGGCCGAGATCGAGATCACGTGGTTCAGCGTCGCCACGTCACCCAGGAATTGATAGGCGTCCCAGTTGTAGATCCTCCGTGGCATCCCGGCCGTCCCCAGGAAGTGCATGGGGAAGAAGGTGCCGTAGATCCCCAGGAACGTCAGCCAGAAGTGGATCTTCCCCAGGCGCTCGTTCATCATCCGGCCGAACATCTTGGGGAACCAGTGGTAGATCCCCGCGAAGACGCCGAACAGCGCCGCGGCTCCCATGATGAAGTGGAAGTGGCCGACGACAAAGTACGTGTCATGGAAGTACAAGTCGACGGACGGGTTGCCCAGGATGATGCCCGTCAGGCCGCCGGTGATGAACAGCGACACGAAGCCGATGGCGTACAGCGACGCCGCCGTGAACCGCATCTTCGACCGGTAGATGGTCGCCAGCCAGTTGAACGTCTTGATGGCCGACGGGATCGCGATGGCCAGGGTCGTCGCCATGAAGATGCTGCCCAGCGTCGGGCTCATGCCGCTGGAGAACATGTGGTGCCCCCAGACGAGGAAGCTCAAGCCCGCGATGGTCAGGATCGACCCGACCATGTACTTGTAGCCGAAGACCGGCTTGCGGCCGTGGGCCGCCAGGACCTCGGACACGATGCCCATGGCCGGCAGGATGACGATGTACACCTCAGGATGCCCGAAGAACCAGAAGAGGTGCTGCCACAGGATCGGGTCGCCGCCGCCCGCCGGATCGAAGAAGTGGGTCCCGCCGACCCGGTCGAAGATCAGCATCAACGACGCCGCCATCAGGGCCGGGAAGGCGAACAGGCCGACCAGCGCCGTGACGAACAGCGCCCACACCGTCAGGGGCAGCCGGCTGAAGGACATGCCCTTGGTGCGCATGTTGAGGGTGGTCGTGATGTAGTTGATGCCACCCGCCAGGAACGCCAGCATCAGGATGAATACCGAGATCAGCCAGAGGGTCTGGCCGGCCGTCTCGCGGTCGCTGAGGGGCACGTAGGCCGTCCAACCGGTACCCGGCGCGCCGCCCTGGACGAAGAAGGACGCCAGGGCGAAGGCGATGGACACCGGGAACGCCCAGAAGGACAGCATGTTGAGAACCGGGAAGGCCATGTCCCGGGCACCGATCTGCAGCGGGATCAGGAAGTTGGCGAACCCACCGCTCAGGGCCGTCGTCAGGAAGAAGAACACCATGATGGTGCCGTGCATGGTGATGGCCCCGTAATAGAAGTCCGGATTCATCTGCCCGCCCTTGAAGGCGTTGGGCATGATGGCCTCCAGCAACGGCCACTCCTTCCCCGGCCAGCCCAGCTGCACGCGCATCAGCATGGCCAGGAAGCCACCCACCGCCGCCATGACCAGCGACGTCAGAAGGTACTGGATGGCGATGATCTTGTGGTCCGTGCTGAAGATGTAACGGCGCCAGAAGCTCTGCGGCTCGTGGTGGTGGGCTGCACCCGTCGCGTGCCCTGCCACCGCGGCCTGGGTTCCGCCGTGCGCCATGACCGCTCCTCCTCTCTCCGAGCCGGCGACGGTTTACAGGCTACCGATCACTGAGCCGTGCCGCCGTGCTGGCCCGCATGCTGCTGAAGCCAGGCCTGCCAGTCCGTTTCCGGCAGGACCTCGATCTCGCCGCGCATCGCGAAGTGACCGACACCGCACAGTTCCGCGCAGGCGATTTCGTAGCGACCCGGCTCCGTGGGCTGCACGTAGACCTCCGTCACCTGACCGGGGACGGCGTCCATCTTCACGCGCAGATTGGGCACGAAGAAGCTGTGGATCACGTCCCGCGAGCTCAGCTTGACCGTGACGTGATAATCCGCCGGCATCACGATGGGCCCCTTGGAGCCGTCAATCACGATGTCATCCTTGCCCGCAGGGTCGTTGGGGTCGATGCCGAAGGGGTTCTTCTGGAAGTCGACGAACTGCGGGTCGGTCTTGCCGAACTGGCCGTCGGGACCCGGATACCGCGCCGTCCAGAAGAACTGCTGCCCCCAGACCTCCACCACCGTCGACTTCTCCGCCGCCGCGGCCGTCGGCGTGTGAAGAGTGAGCCAGATCTGATAACCCATGACGATGAAGACGGTCAGGATGACGGCCGTCGCCACCGTCCAGGTGGATTCCAGGCGCTTGCTCTCATGCCAGTACAGCGCCCGCGGGCTGCGCGCCGCCTTCCATACGAACCAGGCCAGCAAACCCTGGGTCAGCACGAAGACAATGCCTATGCTGACCATGATGATGTTGAACAAACGATCGATGGGCGCCGCAGCCGCCGACACCAGGGGCGGCAGCCACCAGCGCTTCGTCGCGTATACGGTGCTCGCCACACCCGCCACCAGGACGAGCCCGATGAGCAGGGTCATGACAGCACCGGCGCGCCGGTTGTCGCGCTCGGTTACCTGCTGCATGTCCCCCTCTGCCTCCAATCCCCGCTGCGGTCCGGCGGGCGTTCAACAGTTCCCCCACCCCCCGGACCACAAGGTCAGATTCGGACGATCTGTCCCTGTTGCACCAGCGACGCAATAAGGTCCGAGTCCGCTTGGATTGTATGGAATCCCCCCCGTAGCCGCAAGGCGACAAATGACAAGACCGGCAGGCCGGCCCCTGGTGCCCCGATCCACCCAGTGCCCCGTCTTGCCAGCGATCCGCAAACCGATAGAATAGTGGCGTAATCGTTCCTGCGCGCTCCTCTTTCCTGCAGCTCACTATCAACAGTCCCCGAACGGGCGCTGTCCTGGCCATCGGGCTGGAAACCGATGCGCCTCGGGCTGAAGCCGGAGCGGGCACCCCTTGGGTCGCATGAACCTCCGGGTTTACGGTATTTTCTAATCGTTGTGAGGGCGCGGGTGGCGAAATCCGGCGGCTTCGCGGATTCCTGGACCGGCGGGTTCGCCATGCCGGATGGAGGAACGAACATGAGCATGCCCAACAGCGCGGTGCTGGCGCGCGCCATCACCACCAGCCGGAGCAACGCGCTCCGCGACTACCTGACGCTGATGAAGCCGGGCGTCATGCTGCTCGTGCTGGTCACCACGGCGGCCTCCATGTGGGTCGCCCTGGGAGAGGCGCCCCATCCCTGGACCCTCTTCCTGACCCTGGTGGGGACCCTGCTGGCCGGTGGCTCCGCCGCGACCCTGAATCACGTGCTGGACCGGGATATGGACGCCGCCATGCCCCGCACCAGCCAGCGCCCCATCGCCGCGGGGCGGATCCGTCCCGGTCAGGCGACGGTCTTCGCCGTGATCCTGGGTGTCATGAGCTTCGCGCTGCTCTACACGCAGGTCAACCCGCTGGCGGCCTACCTGGCCGTGGGCGGCATCGCCTTCTACGTGCTGGTCTATACCGCGTGGCTCAAGCGCCGCACGCCGCAGAACATCGTGATCGGCGGCGCGGCCGGCGCCGTGGGGCCGCTGATCGGCTGGGCTGCCGCCACCGGGCGGCTGGAGGTCGCGGCGGTGGTCCTGTTCCTGATCGTGTTCTTCTGGACCCCGCCCCACTTCTGGGCGCTGGCCGTGGCTTTGCGGGACGAATACGCCAGGGCCCGTGTCCCCATGTTGCCCGTGGTGGCCGGCGTGGAGGCCACGCTGCGCCAGGTGTACTTCTACACCTGGGTGACCGTGGGGATTACCCTGGCCATGCTCCCCCTGGGCCAGCTGGGCTGGGCCTACGCCCTGGTCGCCGTGGTACTGGGCGCCCGCTACCTGCGGCTCACCCGCGGGCTGCTGCGGCAGACCACCGAGGGACGTGCCCGGGCCCTTTACGGCTACAGCATCGTGTACCTCTTCGGCGTCTTCGGGGCCATGGTGCTGGACGTGACGCTGCACCAGGTGGTCAACGCCCTGCTCGGCCGAATGTGAGGGACCCGAGCGGCAAGGGTACGAGCGGCAAGGGATGAGAGACACATGAAGGACCAACGGCGCAGGGGCCGGCCCCTGCGCCGTTGGTCTTTACGCCTGCCCTTTCCGGCTAACGCCGGTACCGAGCTCACGCCGGTCCCGAGGGTGCCCCCGCCGGCCGGCTGCTGCGGGCCGCGGGCGCGGACGCCGGTGCGGGCGAGCCGGCAAGGGACGCCGGTTCGCCCGCACCGGCCGCTACCGCCGGACCCGGCTGTGAAGATGGCGGACGCCCGGCCGCCGTCGCGACACCACCGTGCAGGGACCACGCCGGCCCCGCCGCCTCCAGCGCCAGGTGGCACAGCACGGTGAAGAGCAGGGCCATGATGCTGCTGTGCAGCATGGCCGCCGCCAGTTCCAGCCGGCTCAGGACCACATAGGCGCCGCTCGCCGCCTGCAGGACGGCCAGGCCGGCCGCCAGCCAGGTGCCCCGGACCAGAGCGGGAAGCTCTCGACCGTGGCGGCGGGCCATCACAACCAGGATGCCCAGCCCCACCAGCAGCGCGCCGGCTGCCAGCCGGTGGACCATCTGGACCAGCGCCGCCCCCTCCCACGCCGTCCCGCAGGCCGGCCAGGCCGGGCAAGCCAGGCTGGATTGGGTGTGGCGCACGTAGGCCCCCGTGTAGACCACCAGGTACGTGTAGCCCAGCACGAGCCACAGCCCCCGGCGCAGCACGGCCGGCACGCCGTGCCCGCCGCTGCCCGGGCCCTCCTGACCGGCCCGTCCCGCCGGGGCGGCCGCTCCTCGCAACACCCGCAGGCTGAGCAGCGCCACCGATGCGAAGGAGACCAGGGAGATGCCGAAATGCAGGGCCAGGACGGCGTCGGACTGCCCCCACAGGACCACGCCGGCACCGAGCCCGGCCTGCAAGAACAGGAAGACGACCGCCACCGCCGCCAGCCAGCGGGCGTCGCGGCGGCCGCCCAGGCGCCGCGGCGCCAGCACGGCCAGCGCCACCACGGCCAGGGCGGCAATGCCGGAGATGACCCGGTGACTGAACTCGATGACGGCCTGGAGGGTCCATTCCGGCGACCCGCAAAGCGGCCAGGAGCGGCCACAGCCCTCCCCCGAGCCGGTGGCCGTGACCAGAGCACCGGCGACCACCACCAGGAACATGGTCACCGTCGCCACCACCGCCAGCCAGCGCAGGCCGCCGCCGGGCCGCAAGGCGCCGTTGCCGGCCGGCGGCCTGCGCCCGTGCCCCGGAACTGCCGCGCCATCGGGCATACCCGCATCCCTCCCCGTGAAATCCAGCCGGCTCGTGGCTCGTGGAATGCTGGCCGAATCCAGCCCGAGACCTCCAGACAAGCCCGCGCAACTCGCCTCGAAACGCGGTCTGCGGCCCTGGCCCAGGCGGGCGGCAGCCTCCCCGGCACCGGGTCCCGCCGCGGGCGCCGTACCCCGGCACCGCCGGGCCGGACCAGGACCACCGTAGCCCATGGACCCGCCGGGTGCAATGCGGCGCGGGCTCGATCCTGCATCGCCTGGCCGGTCTCGCATGGCCGGTCCGGCCCCTGGTCACCCTAACCATGATGCCTGCCGCCGGGCCGGCAGCCCTGGGGCCGCGGTCCGGCGCGCCCTCGCCAGAAGACAAAGGAGTGAGATGGCCGTGGCACCGGTGCGAAAGGTGGCCACCGCCCGCGTCGTGACCGCCGGACTGGTCGCCGGGCTGGTGCAGATCGCGACGGTCTACGTGCTGCAGCCCATCCTGGGCACCCAGCGCGGAGCCTTCAGCCGCTTTGTCGCCGACGGCCTGGGCATGGGCGACGGCCGGATCACGGCCCAGGCCGCCATGTCCATCGGCGGCCTGGCGGCCCTCCTGGTGGCCGCTGTCCTCTGGGCCTTCGTGTACCGCGCCGTTGCGCCCGCCGGCAATGCGGTGACCGGCATGGCCTTTGGGCTCGCCGTCTGGGTCGCAGGGGCCCTGCTCATCCTGCCCCTGCTGTCCGCCGTCGGTGCAGCTCCGTCGCCCGGCTTCCTGGGCACGGGCTTTTCCGGGGCCCGCAGCGCCCTGGTGGCCGCCCTGGCCCACCTGGTCTACGGCGGTGTTCTGGGTGGCGTGCTGAACGGCGCCCGCCAGGAGGCCTGAGGCCTGCCAACCGGGCCCTGGGCAAAGCCGCTCCCTTTCCCCCTGAACCCCGCCTCCGGGCCGTGCGTATGCTGACACCGACCGGAGGAGGGGTCGCCATGCAGGTGCTGGTCCGCCACCGCTGGCTGGTCGACGTGGACGACACCGCAGGCATCCCGGGCTGGGTGACCGTGCTGGAACGCCTGGGGCACCGGGTCTGGGTGGGCGGCGGCGGGGATGGGCCTGCTTACGCGGCGGTCGACTCGGCCCTGCACGGGCGGACGGTGATCCTGCAGGTGACGGCGGACGAACCCGGCCCCCGCACCGCTCCGCCGGCGGGGCAACGCGGCGGGCCCGGCCCTGCTGCCCCGCATCCCGAGGGTGCGGCGGAAAGGCTGGCCGCGGAACTCGCCACCATCCTCCAGCGGGCAGGGGTAACAGTGGTCCAGGTGCCTGCGGGCGGGGCACAGCAGGTCCGCGTCCCTCAGGCCGCGCCGGCCACGGCGGCCGGCGCGGCCCCTCCCGACCCGGCTGCGGGCACCGGCAGCCCCTCCGGTACCCCTGCGGGCTCCGGCGAGGCCGCCGGGAGCGGCAGCGCCGGTTCGTCCGCCGCCGCACCGGCCTTCACCCGCCTGACGGCCGACGTCGTGCTCCACATCCACCTTGACGCCGTTTCCCTGCGCGGCCGGGTCGCCACCGCCGGTCGCCGGCCCTGGCGGGCCTGGGGGCTGGGCCGACACCTGGCCCGGAGCCTGTTGGAGGCCGGCTGCATGCCCGTGCACCAGCGGGCCTGGCCGCGGCAAAAGCTGCTGTTCCTGGTGTACCCCCCCGCCGGAGGCGTGCCGGAACCCCTTGCCGCCCGGACCGCGAGGTCCGGCCCGGACGAACCGGCCGGCCCGGGGTGCACGGCAGGAGCGAAGGGATCCGGTCCGGCCGCCGGGGGGGTCGTCCTGGTCGCTCCCCTGGCCGCCAGCCTGACCCTGCCTGCGGGCTGGCCGGCCCAGGTGATCGCGGCCGCTCTCTACGCCGGGCTGGTTGCCTTCTACGGCGGGCCGCGGCAGCCCGTGGTGCCCTGGGCCCGGCTCGCCCCCGGACGCCCGGAAGCCGGCCCGACCCGCACCGGGAACCCCGGCGGCCCGGCGGGCCACGCCACCGCCGAGGGCGGCACCACCGAGGGCGCCCCTACCGAAGGCGGCGGCGCCACGCCGAGCCTCTCTCCGCCAGGTTCCAACGGCAACGGCCCGGGAAGCGGGGAAGGCCCCGGTGGCGGAGGAACCGGCATGGCCACCGGCGGCGAGGGCGGGAGCTCGCCTGCGCCCGGCCAGGAGGCCGAGGCGGGCCATTCCGGCAGAGCCGGCGGCCGCAGTCAGGGCTGGGACGCCTGGCCCGGCGCGCCTGCCGAGGGGGAAGACAGTCTCAGGGAACCCAAACCGGCGGGCCCTCCCACCGGAACCGCCACGGCGCCGGGCCAGGAGCACGACCCCCACGCGGCACCGGGTCACCCGGTCGCCGCGGGGCATCCCGTGCCCCCGGCTGCGGAACGGCCCGGTGGGGCCGAACCTGCGGGCCCGGAGCCGGCACCCCCCGAGCGGCAAGACGCAACCGGTACGGACCCGGTGCGGGACGGGCCGGCCACGGCCCGGGCCGGCGCGCCGGCCCGGGCGGCGGTCTTCCGTCCCCGGCCGGCGCCCCAGGATCTGGCGGGGCTGCCGCCGTCGGCCCTTCCCCCCGGCGCCCGCGCGGGGTACCGGTTCCTCCCCCGGCGCCCCATGGGCAGCGCGATCACCGCGCAATCGCCTAGGCCACTGGCCGGAGCGGGTACGATCTTCCAGCCGCCGGCGGTCCCCCAGGCGCCAGTGGCCCCCCCAGCACCGGGGGTGGGGCCGGGGCTGCCGGGAGCCGCCACCCTCCCGCCCGGCGCCGGCAGGCCGGGGCTGGCGGCCGGGGCGGCCTCCTACCCGCCTGGGGCGCCGGGCGCGCCCGCCGCGGGTGTCCCCGTTCCTCCCCGGGCCGGCGGCACCCGGCGGGCTGTGCCCTCCTTCGCCACCGGGCGGGAGCCCGGCTCCCTGAAACCCTTCCGGTGAATGCGGCCACCCCGCCGGCCGTGAGCCGGCCCAGGGCCAGGCCCCGTCAATCCAGCGGCCGGGGACGGTCCCGCTGGGCGTCGACCACGCAGAGGAACCCGAAGGGCTCGTCGCCCGGGGCCCCCCGGTGCCGGAACTGGTGGGGCGTCTCCGGAGGGATGTAGACCAGGTCGAAGGGGCGGACCCGATAGACCTCGCCCCCCACCTGGACCTCCCCTTCGCCCCGCAGCACCAGCACTGCGTGGATGTGCTGGTGAAGCTCAAAGCGCGAGTAACCCCCGGGGCCCACCTCGAAGTACCGCACCTCGAAGGCGGCCGGGGTGGCCCCGCCGGGCACCAGGGTGCGGCGGATCACGTCGCGGAACCGGGGGGCCGGTTCCTCCGGACCCTGGTAGACCTGGTCGGGAATGCCCTCCCAGCGGAAGGTGGCGGGGTCGAACCGGCGCACCCGCAGCCGCCCGAACTCCTCCGCCGTCAGGGGACGATTGGACGTCGCTTCCATCGGGCAACCTCCTCCGCGGCCGCCTCCCCGGGCCGTGTCACAGCTCGACCAGGACCTTCAAGGCGCCGGGGTCCTTGACCTGGCGGTAGGCCGTGGCCACCTCGGCCAGGGGGTAGCGGTGGGTGACCAGCTCTCGCGCCGGAACCCGGCCGGAGGCCAGCAGGTCCAGCGCCGCCCGGGTGTCGGGCGGCCCCGCCGAGTAGCTGGGGACCAGCCGGATCTCCCGGAAGAAGATGTCATACCCCGGAATGGACGGATCGTGACCCGGGGCCGTGGGGGCGAACATCACCACGGTGCCGCCGGGC
This sequence comes from Thermaerobacter sp. PB12/4term, assembly GCF_003403315.2. Taxonomy (NCBI): domain Bacteria; kingdom Bacillati; phylum Bacillota; class Clostridia; order Eubacteriales; family Clostridiales Family XVII. Incertae Sedis; genus Thermaerobacter; species Thermaerobacter sp. PB12/4term. The sequence goes on along the minus strand of NZ_CP048407.1, from coordinate 419,604 downwards.
CGGGCGCAGGCGATGCCCAGCCGCAGGGGCTCCTCCCCCGCCGGCGAGACCAGGACCAGGTCGGCGCCCTCGCCCCAGCGCTCGGCCAGGCAGCGCGCCACCTCCTCGGGGCCGGAGGCCACCCGGACCCACGGCACCGGACCGCCCGGCGGCTCCGCCGGCTCGGCCTGGGTCCCGGCCCGGGTGTCGAGGACCAGGGTCGCCCAGCGCCGGGCCGCCCAGGCCAGCCGGCCCGGCACCCGGTCGACCACGGCCCGCTCGGCCGCGCCCCAGGCCCGGGCCACCAGCCCCAGCACCTGGCCCATGAACCCGGCGCCGATCACCATCACCCGCTGCCCCGGTTCCAGGCCGGCCCGCTGCAGGGCATGGACCGCACAGGCCACCGGTTCGACCAGGACCCCCACCTCCCATCCCGCGCCCTCCGGCAGGGGCAGGGTGTCGTGCCGGAGCACCTGGGGTGCGATGACGGCGTACTCCGCCATGCCGCCCGGCCGCAGGCCCGGCTGGCGCCAGAGGGGGCAGTGGACGTAATCGCCCCGCCGGCAGGCGGCGCACGCCATGCAGGGTGCATGGTGGTGGACGAAGACCCGGCTGCCCACATCCACCCCGGGCGGCGGCACCGCGCCCGGCCCGAAGGCCACGATCTCGCCCGCCGGCTCGTGACCGAAGACGAAGGGTCCCTCCCGGGCTTTCCCCGCCACGTACCAGTCCAGCAGGTCGCTGGAGCAGATGCCGCAGGCCCGCAGCCGGACCAGGGCTTCACCCGGACCGGGCTGCGGCACGGGCCGCCGGGCCACCCGGACCTGCCCCTGCCCGTCGAGAAGGGCCACCTGCATCGCCTCCGGAAGAACCGGCGCCCCCGTCGCCGGACCGGTCACCCCTTCGGCCATGCCCAGCCTCCCCTCCTGCCCCGGCACCCGGCGGGCGCCGGGGCTCCGGCTTCCGCTCTTCCCGGGGCTCAGGCCAGGGTTTGCGATGACGAACCCTGACCCGGCCCGGCCGGCACGGTACCCTCCGGGTAGAGGGCGACCTTGATCGCCTCCCCCCGGTCCAGGGCCTGGAAGACCTCCGGCAGCTCGGCCAGGGGCCGCCGGTGGGTGATCAGCATCGCCACCGGCAGCCGGCCGCGGGCCAAGAGATCGTAGGACTCCCGCACGTCGGCGGGGGTGTAGTGGAAGGAACCGATGAGGTCGACCTCTTCGTAATGGAGCCGGAAGGCTTCAAAGTGTACCCAGGTGCCGCCGGCCAGGCCGCCGAAGAGCAGCACCCGCCCGCCCGGCCGGACCCACTGGGCGGCCGCCTGCCAGCTTTCCGCCCGGCCGGTGGCCTCGATGACCGCCGCCGGCCCCTCACCGCCGAACAGGGCGCGAACCCGGGGCAGGGCTTCCTGGGCATCCGCCGCCAGGGTTTCAGTGGCCCCCGCCTGCCGGGCCAGTTCCAGCCCCGCCGGCCGCCGCCCCACGGCCACGATGCGGGGTACCTGCAACGCCCGCGCCACCATGACGTGCAAGAGCCCGATGGTGCCGGTGCCGATGACCACCACTTCTTCGGGCCGGCCCAGCCGCCGCCAGCCCCGCACCACACAGCTCAGGGGCTCGAGAAAGGCGGCCTGCTCGAAAGACAGGTGGCCGGGCTTGGCAAACAGGTGCCGGGCCACGATGGGGGCCGGCAGGCGGATGAACTCGGCATACGCCCCCAGGGCCATGCGCTCGGGATCGAAGAGGTGCCGGCACAGGTTCTCTTGGCCCCGCCGGCAGGGCGGGCACTGGCCGCACGGTGCCGTGGGCACCCACATCACCGCGTCGCCCGGCCGGAAGCGTTCCACCCCTTCGCCGACGGCATGGACGACCCCGGCCGCTTCATGGCCGAAGGGACCCGGAACGGGCAGGCGCGCGTGGCCCCGGCGAAAGGTCTTCAGGTCGGTGCCGCACGTCAGTGCGCACCGGATCTTGACCACCACTTCCCCCGGCCCCGGCTCGGGCACGGGGACCTGGCGCAGGGTCAGCCGGCGAATGCCGGCCAGGTATCCTTGCAGCAACGGCCACCCTCCAGGCAACCGGGATGGGGCGGGCCGGGCCGCGGACGGCCCCGCGGTCCTAGGACCTGCAGGTGCGGGCCGATGCGGCCCGGACCGCGGCCCAAGCGGCTTCCCCCATGCCCTGGGTCCAGCCCGGCGCCCGGCGCCCTGCCCGCGGCCAGGAAGCAAGCCCGCCGTCCAGAAACATCCCGGTATCGGGCTATCTTAGAAGGTACCACACCGGGGGCCCGGGGGCCGGGCCCAAGGCGGCCCCGCACCCGGACTGCTTCAACCCAGATTGCTGCGACGAGGTGATCCCATCGTGCACCGTCCTCACCACCCGCCCTTCCAGGCCGTGGAACACCGCCACCGCAGTCGGCTGCTGGCGGGCAACCCCTGGGGGGACCCGGCCGAGCGCTCCCTGTGGGTGCTGGTTCCTCCCGATGGGTTGCCGGACCGGCCGGTGCCCTGCATCTGGGTGCTCTCCGGCTTCGGGGGAACGGGTCCGAGCCAGCTCAACTTCAACCCCTGGGAGGAGACCCTGCCGGAGCGGCTGGGGCGCCTCTACGCCGAGGGCCGCATCGGGCCCGCCCTCTTTGCCCTGCCCGACTGCTTCACCTACCTGGGCGGCAGCCAGTACCTGAACTCCCCCGCCGTCGGCCCTTACGAAGACTACCTGGTCCGGGAGCTGGTCCCCCTGGTGGAGCGGCACTATGCCGTGTCGGCCCACGGCCTGGCGGGCAAATCGTCGGGCGGGTACGGGTCCTTCATCCAGGCCGCGCGGCACCCGGAGGTCTTCCAGGCCTTCGCCTGCCACTCGGGGGACATGGCGTTCGAGTACTGCTACCTCCCCGATTTCCCCAAGTTCCTCGACCATGTGCGCCAGCTGGGCGGCCTCGATGCCTACCTGGACGCCTACCGCCAGCTGCGGGCCCAGGGCCGGTCCCTCAACCGTACCTGGCAGGCGTCCCTGAACATCCTGGCCATGGCGGCCTGCTACTCGCCCGACCCCGCGGAACCCCACGGCATCGCCCTGCCGGTGGACCTGGAAACCGGCGCCCTGCGCCCCGCCGTCTGGGAACGGTGGCTGGCTCTGGACCCCGTCCGCCTGGCGCCCCGGGTCGCCGGCGCCCTCCGCCGCCTGCGGCTGGTCTACATCGACTGCGGGCGCCAGGACGAGTTCAACCTGCTCTGGGGCGCGCGGCAGCTGCACCGGGCGCTGGAGGACCTGGGCATCGCCCACGCCTACGACGAGTTCGACGGCGGCCACTTCAGCATCGCCCACCGCTACGACCTCTCGCTGCCCTTGCTCTACCGGGCCCTGGCGGGCGACGCCCCGGCCGGGGACGCGCCACCGGCCCGCCGCAGCTGATCCCGGGACCGGCCTGGTAAGGCCGGGTTCGGGTTCGACCGGAGGTTCGGCACCATCCGGCAGGATGGCAGGCCGGCGCGGCGAATTCCGTGTCCACCACCATTCCTGGCGACGAATCGGGGTGAAGGCCGTGCCCGCCCATGCCCGCCCCTCCCCCGCGCCGCCCCTGTCCCTGGCTCCCCTGCAGGGTTGCCGGGTGGTCAACTTGGCCGTCAACGTACCGGGGCCGGTGGCCGCGGCCCGGCTTCAAGCCCTGGGCGCAACGGTTTGCAAAGTCGAACCGCCTGGTGGCGATCCGCTGGCCACGGCTGCCCCCGCCTGGTACCGGTCCCTGACCGCGGGGCAGGAGGTGCGCCGCCTGGACCTGAAGTCGGCGGCAGGGCGGGAGGAGCTGTACCGCCTGCTGGCCGGGGCGGACCTGCTCCTGACCGCCCAGCGCCCGTCGGCCCTGACCCGGCTCGGGCTTTCACCCGCCGAACTGGGCCGGCGCTTCCCGCACCTGGCCCACGTGGCCATCGTGGGCTACCCCGCGCCCCGGCAGGAAGAACCCGGCCACGATCTGACCTACCTGGCGGAGGCGGGCCTGCTCGACCCGCCGGCCCTGCCCCGCACCCTGCTGGCCGACCTGGCCGGGGCCGAACGGGCGGTGGCCGCCGCCCTGGCCCTCCTGCTGGCGCGGCAGCGGGGCCTCCCCCTCCACCCGGTCGAGGTCAGCCTGGCCGAGGCGGCTTCCGCCCTGGCCGAGCCCCTGCGGCACGGGCTGACTGCCCCCGGTGGCCTGCTGGGAGGCGGCCTGCCCTTCTACCGGTGCTACCCTGCCCGGGAAGGCTGGGTGGCCGTGGCGGCCCTGGAGCCCCACTTCGCCCAGCGGCTGCTGGCCGAGCTGCTGGAAGACGGCGAGCTGCTGGAAGACACCGGCCAGGGCACCGGCAGCGACCCTCCGCCGGAGGAAAGCACGGCCCCACCAGGGGACCCACAAGGCACCTGGGACACGCCCACCTGGGACACGCCCTTTCCCACCCCCGGCGCCCGAGGTGGGCTGCTACAGGACGCCTCGAGCGGCGCGGCCCTGCCCATGGAGGTGGAGGCTCGCCTGGCCGCCGCCTTCCGCCGCCGGACGGCGGAGGAATGGGAGGCCTGGGCGCGCTCCCGGGACCTGCCCATCGCCGCCGTGCGGGCGGTGGCGAGGCGGGAGGCACCCGCAGGGAGGTGATGCCGGGAAGGGGCTGCAGCTGCGGACGCAAGGCGTTGCCGTATCAGGCGGTATCCCCGCGGTAGCCGGCGCTGCCCCGCCGGCACCCACCACCCGCCGGCCCCGGCGCTGGGGGCCCGGGCCGGCCACCTGCGAGAGGAGGATGGCCCATGCAGGGACTGATGATGGACTTTCCCCTCACCCTCCTGACCATCTTTCGGCGGGCCGAGGCCCTCTTCGGCTCCCGCGAGATCGTCACCCGCCTGCCGGACAAGAGCTTCCACCGCTACACCTACCGGGAGTTCACCGAGCGGGCGCGGCGCTTGGCCGTGGCGCTTCAGGAGCTGGGCGTCGGCCGCGGCGACCGGGTCGCCACGCTGATGTGGAACCAGTACCAGCACCTAGAGGCCTATTTCGGCATTCCCGCCGCCGGGGCGGTGCTGCACACCCTGAACCTGCGCCTGCACCCCTCGGAGCTGGCCTATATCGTCCAGCACGCCGGCGACAAGGTGCTGATCGTGGACCGGACCCTGCTGCCCCTCTACCAGCAGTTCCGCGACCAGGTGCAGCTAGAGCACGTGATCGTGGTGGGCGCCGCGCCGGCGGGCGCCGGTCCGGGCGCGGGGGGTTCCGGCGCGGGCGAGGCGGCCGGCGCCGGCGGGTTCCTCGACTACGAGCAGCTGCTGGCCGCCGCCGACCCCACCCGGTACCGCGAACCGGACCTGGACGAACGGGAAGCCGCCGCCATGTGCTACACCTCGGGCACCACCGGGCGGCCCAAGGGCGTGGTCTACTCCCACCGGGCCCTGGTGCTCCACTCCCTGGGCACGGCCCTGCCCGACTGCGTGGGCATGGGCGAGTCCGACTGCTGCCTGCCCGTGGTCCCCATGTTTCACGCCAACGCCTGGGGCATGCCCTTCACGGCCACCATGGTGGGGGCCAAGCAAGTCTTCCCCGGACCCCACCTGGACGCCGTCAGCCTGCTGGAAGACTTCTCCCAGGAGCGGGTGACGCTGACCGCCGGCGTCCCCACCATCTGGCTGGGCATCCTGCAGGAGCTCGACAAGAACCCGGGCCGGTGGGATCTCTCCAGCCTGCGGGCCATGCTGGTGGGCGGGTCGGCCGCGCCCCGGGGCATGATCCAGGCATTCCAGGAGCGGCACGGCCTGCGGGTGATCCACGGCTGGGGCATGACCGAAACCTCCCCCGTGGGCACCCTCTCCCACCTGCCCCCGGACCTGGCGGACGCTCCCGCCGGCGTCCAGTACGACCTGCGGGCCAAGCAGGGCCGGCCGGTTCCCCTGGTGGAGGTCCGCATCCGCAACGACCAGGGCGTGGCGCCGTGGGACGGCGAAACCATGGGCGAGCTGGAGATCCGGGGAGCCTGGGTCGCCGCCTCCTATTACAACGCTCCCGAGGCTGCCGACCGCTGGACCGCCGACGGCTGGCTGCGCACCGGCGACATCGCCACCATCGACCCGCGGGGCTTCGTGGAGATCAAGGACCGGGAGAAGGACCTGGTCAAGTCCGGCGGCGAGTGGATCAGCTCCGTGGCCCTGGAGAACGAGCTGATGGCCCACCCCGCCGTGGCCGAGGCGGCGGTCATCGCCGTGCCCCATCCCCGGTGGCAGGAGCGGCCCCTGGCGGTGGTGGTCCCCAAAGAGGGCCACACGGTCACCCGGGAGGAACTCCTGGACTGGCTCCGGCCCAAGTTCGCCAAGTGGTGGCTGCCCGACGACGTGGTCTTCGTGCCGGAGATTCCCCGCACGTCCACCGGCAAGTTCCTCAAGGCCGCCCTGCGGGAGCGCTTCCGTGACCACCTGGCGGCGGGCGGCTGAGCCGCCCGCCGCCCGCTCCACCTGCCGGCCAGCTCCCGCCACCTCTGGAAAGGAGGCCATCCCATGCTCCCTGCACCGGACGAACCGGCCCTCCGCCTGGCCCTCCGGAACACCATCGGCGACGCCCTGCGCCGGTCCGCCCGCAAGCACCGCGACCGCATCGCCCTCTACTTCGGCGACCGCCACTGGACCTATGCCGGGCTGGATGCCGCCGTCACCCGCCTGGCCCGGGCCCTGCTGGCCATGGGCCTCGAGCCGGGCGACCGGGTGGCCGCCCTGGGCCGCAATTCCGACATCTACGTCCTGCTCTTTCTCGCTTGCGCTCGGGCCGGGTTCATCCATGTGCCGGTCAACTTCATGCTGACGGGCCGGGAGCTTCTTTACATCCTGAACCAATCGGGCAGCCGGGCGGTGTTCTACGACGCCCAGCTGGAGCCGGCGGTGGCCGCGGTGCGCGACCAGGCCGCCGCCACCCTCTTCGCCACCATGGAGTCGCTGCTGGAGACCGTGCTGCCCGCCGGACCGGGCGCGGAGGGATCGGGGGCCGCGCCCGGTGCAGGCTCGGCCGCTGGCGCTGGCGGGGCTCCCGATTCCGCCGCCGGCGCCGCCAGCGGTGACGCCGCCTTCGCGGCCGTGGACGAGGACCAGGTGGTCCAGCTGCTGTACACCTCCGGCACCACCGCCGCCCCCAAGGGGGCCATGATGACCCACCGGGCCCTCCTGGCGGAGTACCTGAGCTGCATCGTGGAACTGGACATCCAGCACCACGACCGTTGCCTGCACGCCCTGCCCCTCTACCATTCCGCCCAGATGCACGTCTTCCTGATGCCGCAGCTCCTGGTGGGGGCCACGGGCTGGATCCTCCCGGCGCCGGTGCCCGAGGTGTGCCTGCCCCTGATCGCCCGCCAGCGGATCAACTCGATGTTCGCCCCGCCCACGGTGTGGATCAACTTTCTCCGGCACCCCGAGTTCGACCGGCATGACCTGTCGAGCCTGAAGAAGGTATACTACGGCGCCTCCATCATGCCGGTACCGGTGCTACAGGAGCTGCGGCAGCGGCTGCCGGGGGTGGCGGTCTACAACTGCTATGGCCAGAGCGAGATCGCACCCCTGGCCACGGTGCTCCGCCCCGAGGAGCACGACGCCCGCCCCGCCTCGGCCGGGCGCCCCGTGCTCCACGTGGAGACCCGGGTGGTCGACCCGGACATGCGGGACGTGCCGCCGGGCCAGCTGGGGGAGATCGTCCACCGGTCGCCCCAGCTGCTGGTGGGCTACTGGGAGAAGCCCGAGGAGACGGCGGAGGCGTTCCAGGGCGGGTGGTTCCACTCGGGCGACCTGGGCTACATGGACGAAGAAGGATACCTCTACGTGGTCGACCGGATCAAGGACGTGATCAACACGGGCGGCGTGCTGGTCGCCAGCCGGGAGGTGGAGGAGGTCCTCTACACCCACCCCGCCGTCTCGGAGGTGGCCGTGATCGCCCTGCCCGACCCCAGGTGGATCGAGGCGGTGACGGCGGTGGTGGTGCTGAAGCGGGGCGCCACCGCCACGGCGGACGACCTGATCGCCCACGCCCGCCAGCACCTGGCGCCCTTCAAGGTCCCCAAACGGGTCATCTTCGTGGACGACCTGCCCCGCAACGCCTCGGGCAAGATCCTGAAGCGCGAGTTGCGAGCCCGGTTCGCCGCCGGGACCGGCTGAGCGGGTCCTGGGCCCGCCCGCGCTGTGGCCCGTGACAGGGAGCCGTAGCCGGCGTAGCCGTGTCCGCCGGAATCCCCGGGCGGGGCGGTTCCGGCAGGGGCGGCGACCGGCGGCGTTGAAGGGTCCATCATCCCCACCCGGCCGCGGGTTCGTCCCCATCCCGGCCGGGATCCGGGAAGGAGGGTTGGCCATGGGCGAACCCGTGCTTGTGGAGGGCGTTCGCACACCCTTTGGCCGGCGGGACGGGGTCCACCGCGCCACCCGTCCGGACCAGTTGCTCGCCTTGGCCCTGCAGGGTTTGATAGAGCGAACCGGTCTGGACCCGGCGGCCGTCGACGACGTGGTCACCGGCTGCGTCACCCAGGCCGGCGAACAGGGGGCTAACATCGGCCGCTTGGGCGTGTTGCTGGCCGGCTTCCCCGTCCGGGTGCCGGCGGTAAGCCTCAACCGGATGTGCGGGTCGAGCCAGCAGGCCATCCACTTCGCGGCCCAGGCCGTGGCCGCCGGCGACGCCCGCTACGTGATCGCCGCCGGTGTGGAGAGCATGACCCGGGTGCCCATGTTCAGCGACATCCGGGGCGGCTTCGAAACGTTGAACCCCGCCTTGCGGGAGCGGTACGAGCTGATCCACCAGGGCGAGAGCGCCGAGCGCATCGCCGAGCGCTGGCGGATCAGCCGCCAGGAGGCCGACGACTACTCGGCCAAGAGCCACCGGCGGGCCAGCGCGGCCGCCCGCGAGGGGAAGAACCGGGAAATCGTGCCCATTGAGGGCCTGGACCCTGAAGGACAGCCCGTCACCGTCACCCGGGACGAGGGCATCCGCGACCGGATCGACCCCGAGCGCATGGCGGCCCTGCCCACGGTGTTTCGCCCCCAGGGGAACGGCATCGTGACCGCCGGCAACAGCAGCCAGATCTCCGACGGCGCTTCGGCGGTGCTGGTGGCCGACCGGCAGGCGGCCCTGGCCGACGGGCTGCGGCCGAAGGCCCGCTTCCGCGCCCGGGTGGTGGTGGGTGACGATCCCACCATGCAGCTGACCGCCGTGATCCCGGCCACTCGGCTGGCGCTGGAACGGGCGGGCCTGAGCCTGCGGGACATCGACTGGATCGAGATCAACGAGGCCTTCGCCACCGTGGTCCTGGCCTGGGCGCGGGAGCTGGACCCCGACATGGACAAGGTCAACCCGTGGGGTGGAGCCATCGCCCACGGCCACCCGCTGGGGGCCACGGGCGCCGGCCTGATGGCCAAGATGCTGGCGGGGCTCGAGGCCACGGGCGGCCAGTTCGGCCTGCAGGTGATGTGCATCGGCCACGGTATGGCCACGGCCACCATCATCGAGCGGCTCGGCTAGGAGCCGTGCCAGGTCCCGCACGGTCCCGTTCATCCACCCGATTATTGTTACGGCTTACAGGAGATGCAAGGGCTTAGCCAAGAGGAGGTGCATCCATGGAGGTCAAGGGCGCAAACTTCCTGGTCACCGGCGGCGGCTCGGGCCTGGGGGCCGCCACCGCGGAGCTGCTGGCCGAGGCGGGCGCCCGCGTGTTGATCGCCGACGTGAACCGCCAGGCCGGCGAGGCGGTGGCCGCCCGCCTGGGCGAGCGGGGCCGGTTCGTCCCCACCGACGTGACGGACGCGGAGAGCGTGCAGCAGGCGGTCCGTACGGCCGTCGACGCCTTCGGCGGGTTGCACGGCGTCGTCAACTGCGCCGGCATCGCCATCGCGGAGAAGGTGCTGGGCCGGGAGGGGCCCCACGACCTGGACCGGTTCCGCCGGGTCATCGAGGTCAACCTGGTGGGCACCTTCAACGTGATCCGGCTGGCGGCGGCGGTCATGGCCCAGCAGGAGCCCAACGCCGAGGGGGAGCGGGGCGTGATCGTCAACACCGCTTCCGTGGCGGCCTTCGACGGGCAGATCGGCCAACCGGCCTATTCGGCGTCCAAGGGCGGCGTGGCCGCCATGACCTTGCCCGTGGCGCGGGAGCTGGCCCGGTACGGCATCCGGGTCGTGGCCATCGCCCCGGGCATCTTCGAGACGCCGATGATGGCGGGGCTGCCGGAGCCCGCCCGCAAGTCCCTGGAGCAGCAGGTGCCCTTCCCCTCCCGTCTGGGCCGCCCGCGGGAGTACGCCCTGCTGGTCCGGCATATCATCGAGAATCCCATGCTCAACGGCGAGGTCATCCGCCTGGACGGGGCGCTGCGCATGGGGCCGCGCTGAAGCGCGGCCCCATCGCTGGTACCTCAATGGTTGGAACTCCCGTGGGTAGCTCGTCACCACGGCGCACGCCCTTGCCGCCGCCGGGACCCGGGTTCTAGAGGCGCTTACCGCCGCCCTCCGGTCGGGAATCGTCCCCCGGCGGCTTCCCCGAAGGCGAGGGCCCCGTGTCGCCGCCGTCGGTGCCGGGCGGTCGGTCGCGCCCCCTAGGGCCGGGCAGCCGGCCAGCCCGCCGGAGCGCCTCCCGGAGCAGGTACTCGATCTGGCCGTTGACGCTGCGCCACTCGTCGTCGGCCCAGCGCTGCAGGGCTTCGTAGATCTCCGGGGCGATGCGCAAGAGGAATCGCTTCTTCTCCGGCACGATCCGTCCCTTCCCGTGCCCATCCCTTCCCGGGCCCGTCCCTGCCCAGGCGCCCCTTTCGGCAATGGGCGCAACTGGTGCGCCGCGTCTTCCATCCGGTGGCTCGCGCTCCGCCACGTATGACGGCGGGTCCGCCACCCCCCACGCCCCCGCGCGCCCCTTCGGGGACGGAGGCCCCCGGTGCGACCGCGGTGCGGCTCCGGCGGACGGGCCCTCAGTAGATGGTTCCGGCGTTGATCACCGGTTGCGCCGCCCGCTCGCCGACGATGGCCACCATCAGGTTGTTGATCATGGCCGCCCGGCGCTCGGCATCCAGGTCGACCAGGCCGCTCCGCTGCAACTCCTGCAGGGCCATCTCGACCATGCCGACGGCGCCCTCGACGATCTTGGCCCGGGCCGCCACCACCGCCTCGGCCTGCTGGCGCTGCAACATGGCGTGGGCGATCTCCGGGGCGTAGGCCAGGTGGGTCAGCCGGGCGTCCAGCACCTCGACACCGGCCACGGCAAGGCGCTCCTGCAGCTCGCGGGCCAGGTCCTGGGACACCCGGTCGGTGTTCTCCCGCAGGGAAGGCGAGCTGTGGTCCTCGAAGGTGTCGTACGGGTACTGGCTGGCGATGTGGCGGACGGCGGTCTCACTCTGGATCTTGACGAACTCCTCGTACTGGTCGACCTCAAACAGCGCCCGGGCCGCATCGACCACCCGCCAGACCACCACGGCCGCGATCTCGATGGGGTTCCCTCGCAAGTCGTTGACCTTGAGCTTCTCGCTGTCGAAGTTGCGCACCCGCAGGGAGACGGCAGGCTTGCTCGTTAAGGGAAGGGTCCACCACCAGCCGGCATCCCGCAACGTGCCCAGGTACCGGCCCAGGAAGACCACCGAGCGGGAGTAGTTGGGCTGGACGATCACCAGCCCCGAGGCCGCGACCCATCCTCCGGCAAGCAGGAGGAAGCTCACCCCCAGGTCCACGCCGCCGTGCCCCAGCAGCGGAGGCCCGTCTCCCTCGAGCGCTGTGACCCCCCAGACAAAGAAGCCCACCGCGGCAACCTCCAGCACGATCACCACCAACAACCCCAGGATGCCCGGAAGGGCGCGCGCCCGAACCTCCTTCATTTCCCTGTCCCCCTTGTTCTTGCGGACGCGTTGTTTGAGGTCCTTGTGGACTATATCGTGTTGATACCATTTCGATAGCGAGCCCCTTGTTCCTTCAGGCCGCGCCCCGGCGTCCTGACCCCGAGAGCGTCCAGCAGGCGGTGCGGACGGCCGTTGCGTCCTTCGGCGGGTTGCACGGCGTCGTCAACTGCGCCGGCATCGCCATCGCGGAGAAGGTGCTGGGCCGGGAGGGGCCCCACGACCTGGACCGGTTCCGCCGGGTCATCGAGGTCAACCTGGTGGGCACCTTCAACGTGATCCGGCTGGCGGCGGCGGTCATGGCCCAGCAGGAGCCCAACGCCGAGGGGGAGCGGGGCGTGATCGTCAACACCGCTTCCGTGGCGGCCTTCGACGGGCAGATCGGCCAACCGGCCTATTCGGCGTCCAAGGGCGGCGTGGCCGCCATGACCTTGCCCGTGGCGCGGGAGCTGGCCCGGTACGGCATCCGGGTGGTGGCCATCGCCCCGGGCATCTTCGAGACGCCGATGATGGCGGGGCTGCCGGAGCCCGCCCGCAAGTCCCTGGAGCAGCAGGTGCCCTTCCCCTCCCGTCTGGGCCGCCCGCGGGAGTACGCCCTGCTGGTCCGGCATATCATCGAGAATCCCATGCTCAACGGCGAGGTCATCCGCCTGGACGGGGCGCCGCGCATGAGGCCGCGCTGAGGCGCGGCCCCGCCCGCTAGGGCTACAGGAAGGGGCCACGACCACGGGAAGGGGGGCCTCCAGAGAGGCCCCCGGTGCTCGGACGGTGATCGGCCGCCGGTTGCGGGCGCAACCCAGCCTGCCGCCGGCGCGCCCGGCCCCGGCAGGATGTTACCGGGCTCCCGGCTTCCCCGGGCGGTCGTCCCCAGGCCCCTTGGGCCCCTCGCCCGGCGGCACGTGCAGGGCCAGTAACTGGCCGCCTTCCACCAGCTCCGGGTCGGGGTGCTTGTAATGAGCCTGTACGGTGAGGAGGAACCAGCCCTCGCCCAGCAGGTCCGAGGCGTCGATGATGCCCGACGACTCCTCATCCTGGGTGAGGAACGCAGCAGCACCCGGCGCGAACCGGTTGGGATCGTGCTCCGCCACCGCCTCCAGCCGACCGCTATCGATGTCGTAGCGCCAGATCTTCGCCAGGCGCGAGTGGTTGCCGGGGTCCTCCTGGATCAGAATCTGGCCGCGGCGGGTGATGGTGAGGTTGTCCATCATCTTCGGACCCTCGGTCCCGTCCAGCAGCAATTCCACCGTGCCGCCCGCAGCGGGGTTGGCGGGATCGACGAAGCGCAGGCGCCAGAGCCGGCTCTTCCCCTCCATGCTGGCCGTGGTGACGAAGTAGAAGTCACGGGGATTGCGGGGGTCCCAGGCGCCATCCTCCGGCCGCTGGAAGCTGGTCACACCATGGAGGACCGACTCCTGCTCCAGCTTAGCCCCCGTCCAGTTCCGGACATCGCCGAAGGCATGCAGGCTGAAGGGCACCGGCCCTGCCAGCACGGTGGCGTCCGTCTCCCGGGCCAGGCCCTCGATCTTCAGCCCGTACAGGACCCCGTTGGCCAGGCCCGCCCGCTCCGCGGGATTGCCGGTGGCCTGCTTCTCCCCCACGTAGATGTAAACCTGGCCACCGCCGCTGTCGTCCAGGCCGACCACCACCGTCTTGCGACCCGTGGCGGGGTTGGCCAGGAGATTCTCCCAGCTGGCCTTGCCCAGGGCCGGCAACTCGTAGCTGGTTCCGTCCAGCGCGTGGGCGAAGGCGCGCCCCTCCGGGCCCTTCTCTTCCCCGTTCATCAACAGGCGCCCTTCATACCCCACACCCGAGGTCCGGTCGTAAAAGGCGCCAGGCTGGGGCAGATCGGCGGAACACAGCCGGGAGAGCTCGACTCCCTTGGCGGGCTCGTTGTAACGGCCGGTGGCGGGGTCCCAGGTGGCAACCCGCTGCATCAGATCTTCACCGTGCAGGACCCGCAGGCTTCCCTTTTCGATGATCCACTTGGAGATGAACGCCCCCGCGGCGCCGTGGGCCCGCTGCGCGCCGCGCCCCGCGGGCAGCTCGTGGTTCACCAGGAGCGTGAAGGTGCCGTCCCCGTTGTCGTAGGCGCCAAGGCCATCAGGAATACCCACCAACCGGTAGGGAGTGCCGTCCGGCTTGGCGTTGACGGCGTCCCCCACCGTCAGGATGGAGCGGCTGACCACGCCCGGCTGCGAGCGCACCACATAAGGCGACTGAGAGGAACTGGGCCCCTGGAGCGAATGGGCCGCCGCCACCGAGGTCAGCAACGCCGTGCCGACCGCGCCGGCGACCAGCCCCCGGCCCAACTTGCCGGTGGATGGGACGATCATCCCGACCCTCTCCTTTCCACTGGGCGGTTGCAGCTCGAGTCTAGCAACGGGCCGGGGACCAGAAGGTAAAGGAGGTGCAAATCAATGGTTAGGAAACCGTAACGCACACGCCAGGTGGACGACGACCGTCGGATTACTGATCCAAAACCCCGAGAAGCCAGCCCGTCGAGGCTCCACGCCGTCCCGGCGCGGGACGCCGTGCCGGGCCACGTACCGGGCGGCGGCGTCAAGGTCGTCCGTCACCACTTCCAGCCAGAGCTCCGGCGGTCCCCGCTGGGACGCGGGGTCGCGCCACAGGCGCACGGAACCGAATTCCACCCCGTGCGCATCCCTCTCGGACGTGTGAACGGGCAGGCCGAGACCATGCCTGTAGAAGGACACCGTCTCCTCTAGCCGGTCGACGGGCGGCTTCGGGGTGATGTTGCGGCCCACGCGGTGAAAAAGGCCCGCGCCGGGCATTCCGCGGCGCGGGCCTTGATCGAAACACAACGAAGCTGTCTAAAAACGGCGAAGCTATCTCCGGCACATCACGGCCGCCGTAGTACCCTTGGTGCCGGGGGCGGGAGTCGAACCCGCACGGGCTTGCGCCCAGCGGATTTTGAGTCCGCCTCGTCTACCGGTTCCGACACCCCGGCTCACGTACCAGCATGGTAGCACAGTGCCGGGATGCCCTCAACGGGGCTGCTCCCTGGCAACAGGCTCCAGGGCGCCGGCCGCCTCCAGCACCGCCATCAGCCGCGGCGCGCAGCGCACCAGGTTGGGGTGGACCACCATCACCCGCTGCGCCAGCCGGTGGACCGTCTGCCTGATGTCCCACTGCGCCTCCGGCTTGCCGCGCAGCGTGATCAGGTGGTACAGCTGCCAGAGATCGAACTCCGCCACCACCCGCCGCCGGTGCGCGTTGGTCACCACGTAATGGGCGGCCAGCGGCAGGCCCGCCCTCGTCAACCGGAAGAACAGGCGCTCCGCCGCATCGACGGCGCGCATCAGCACGGGGGCCAGGCCCGCATCCTGGATGCGCGGCGGCACGGTGATGCCGTGTTCCACCCCTGGCGCCTGGGCGGCGAAGTGCATGCGCCGCGAGTGGCGCAGCAGCTGGTGCCAGCTGGCCTCGGACACGGTGAGTTCGACCCGGTAACGAACCAGCTTGAAGGCCTCGGGCGGAGGATCGTGGGGCCCGAGGCCGGTCACGGCCTTTGCGAACAGCGCCAGCTTCTCTGCCGGCGTCATCGCCGCCAGCACGTCGCCGGTCTCCGGCCAGCCGCCCGACCCGTATTCATGGAGCCAGGCGCCCAGGATCACGTCCAGGGCCGCCTGCTCGTCGGGCGTGGACTGCACCTCCTCAACGGCGACCCCGGGCGAGCCGAGGACCCCGGGCGCACCGGCCGCCGCCTCCGCCGCTGCGCCGGCCCCCGGCGCCGCGGCGAGCAGCCCGGCGCCCCCGGCTGCCTTGGCTGCCGGGGGCCCCCCGTCGGCCGCACCCCGGCCCGTCCAGTCCAGCAGGATCACCGGGTCGCTGGCCACTGCCCGCACCCGGCGGTGCCGTTGGAGGGCCTCGGCCACGCCCCGGGCCACCTCCGCGTCCGCCGCCTGCAGGCGCGGGTTGGGTTCGGCATATCGAACCAGCGTGGGCAGAACCCGCGTGACCTCCCGGCGGATGGCCAGGGCCAGCCGGGTGGTCTCCTCATAGGGGTCCGACAGCAGCCGGACGATGGCATCCCGCAGGGCGCGGCCGTTGCCCACCATCCCCAGGTTGGTCTCGACGGCGAGGGTCAGGGCGTAGCGCGCATCTTCAAAAGCCTGCTTCTCCAGCCGGCTGGCCCGCGCCCGGGCCGTCTCGCCGGGTTGGGGCGGTTCGACCCGTTCGAGGTGCTCCACCAGGCCGCGGAACAGCTCCTGGTAGGCGTCGTAGGTGACCTCCTGAACGCGGTGGAACTCGGCCAGCAGCTCGGGCGCGCCGGCCGCCTCCAGCTCCGGCGGCACCACATACGCGCCGCGCCGCGGCATTTGGTAGCGCTGGCTGTATTCGATGAACGAGAGCCAGGGATTGGCCGTCTCCAGGCGCGCGCTGGCCAGCCGGGAGATGCGCTCGATGCCGACGGCGGCCTTGGCCAGTTCGGCCACCGAGGCGTGGCCGTAGCCGACCACCCATTTCTCGTGGAAGCGGCGCGCCTTTTCCGCCGCCACGGCCAGGGAACCTGCGACCGGCGGGCGGTCCCCCGCGGCCGGCTGGGCCGGAGCCCCGGCGGGCACCCCAGAGGGTGCAGAACGGACCCCAGCGGTGGCCGCGGGGCGCCCCGCCCCCTCTGCTTCGCCGGACGCCTGTACGCCCGCCGGGCCCGTCGCTTCCGGAGCCAGCGTCACCGGGCCGTCCAGGTGGACGCCAGCCGGATCGGGTCCGGCCGGGTCCGGGCCCGTCGGGTCGGACGCCGCGGCAGCAGAGGCCGGCCCGCCGGCGGCCGCCGGCTCGGGCTGGGACGGGAGGCTGCCGAGCAGGTTGAGCTCCGGGTCTTCCATCAGGCGCAAGAGATTTTCGCGAAAGCTGCGGGGGCTGCGGCTCACATAGGCGAAGATCACCGCGACGACTTCTTCGGGCAGATTGTAGATGGCATACACGTTCTGGTCCAAATTGCTGACGAACCGCGCCAGCAGTTCCCGCTGGCGTGGTGTGAACCGCTCTGCCGCCGTCGACAAACCTTACACCGCCTTGCCGGGTTGACGTGCCGGGTTAATGTCATGGCTTTCGACCCCGGCGCCCCCTCTCCCTTCCGGCCTCCGGGGGCAGCGCTCACCTGCGCCTCATCCCACGCCTGCTCGGGGGCCGGGCGCGCTCCTCCTGTGAAGCGGTCCCGGCCCCCGACGGACCAACCCGATGTTGCCGGACCGCGACACGGCGGCCGTCGATGGGCGACAATGGCGGTAAGCACCGGCCCATCATCCAACCCGTGCGAATGACCATTGAATGCAACGACCACTGAATCCAACGGCCGGTGAAGAATCTGAGGAGGTGTCGGCGCCATGAACCCCACGCCCCCACCGGCCACCCCCCTGCCGGCCAGCCTGCGCCTCGGCCCGGTCTACCTGCGGGTGCGCCAGTTGTCCCGCGCCCTGGCGTTCTATCGCGACCGGCTGGGTCTGGTCCCCGTGCCGGTGCCCCGGCCGGGGGAAAGGGAGCCGGCTGTGGACCCGGATGAACACCGCCAGAACGGCGGCGCAGCGGCGCCCGGCGCAGCCGTACATGGCCCGGCCGGGTTCCGCCGGGATGCCGAACCGCGCGGGGGAGCGGCAGTTGTCACAGGCCTGGCCGGCAGGGCGGGAGAACCGCCGCTGATCTGCCTGGAAGAGGACCCCGGGGCGCCGCCGCGCCCACCCCGGACCACCGGCCTTTACCACGTGGCTCTGCTCTACCCCAGCCGGGGGGCCCTGGCCCGGGCTTTCCTTCGGCTGCTGGAGTGCGGGTGGCGCTTTCAGGGCTTCGCCGACCACGGCGTCAGCGAAGCGCTGTACCTGGCGGATCCCGAGGGGAACGGGCTCGAGCTCTATTGCGACCGGCCCCGGGACCGGTGGCCTCGCCGGCCGGACGGCACCATCGCCATGTATACCGCCCCGCTGGACCTGGATGATCTTGCGGCAACCGCCCTTGTGGCATCGGCCGGCCGTTCACGTTCCGGCGCGGCTCCCGGGAACGGCGCCAGGGCCGGGAACACCCCCAGGGCGGCCGTCGCCACCCCATCCAGGCCAGGTCGCGGCAGCACGCCCCATGGGCACCCCAATCAGCCCAGCGCCGTGCCCCAGGCCGGGGACGGCGCCGTGGACCAGGCCCCGGACGAGGGGCCGGACGACGGCCCGGTGGTGGGCCACGTCCACCTGCAGGTGGCCAGCCTGGCCGCCGCCGAGGCCTTCTACTGCGGGGTGCTCGGCTTTGAGGTGACCCAGCGGGATTTCCCCGGCGCCCTCTTCGTGGCGGCCGGGGGATACCATCATCACCTGGGGCTGAACATTTGGGCGGGGGAAGGCGCGCCCCCTCCGCCGCCCGGCGCCGCCGGCCTGGCCGGCTTCACCCTGGCCCTCCCCGGGGAGGCCGCCCTGGCCACCGTGCTCGAGCGGATCCAGAGGGCGGGGCTGGAAGCCAGGCCATCGCCCCGGGGCTGGACCGTACTGGACCCCAGTGGCATCCCGGTGCACCTGACGGCGCCGCCTGCCTGATGGGCCCAGGCTACGGCCCCGAACGCCGTAAACCGGTTCCACCTTTCCCCCGGCCGGCCGGGTCGCCCGGCGCCCTGCCCTGGCCGCACCCGCACGCGCCCGCGCGACCCGGACCGGCACATTTCCCGGGAAATCGCCACCACCCGACCCGGCCCGCCAGCACAGCGGCCCAGCGCGGGCGTCGGAAGCAACAGGATTCGACGGAGGCGGGCCGAACAGAGTACCCATGACCACGACGGCACCGAAACCGCGCCACGTCTTCGAGGTCTTCACCCTGGGCTTTCTGGTCCGCCAGGGCCGCGTGCTCCTGCTGGAGCGCCGCAAGCCGCCCAACGCGGGGCGCTGGAACGCGCCGGGCGGCAAGCTGGAGGCCGGGGAGGACCCCATCCAGGGTATCGTCCGGGAGTTTGCCGAGGAAACGGGGCTCGTCCTCCAGGATCCTTCCCTGCGGGCGATCCTGTGTTTCCACGAGCTGGACGGGGCCTGGCCGCCCCAGATGATCTACACCTTCCTCGCCCATACCGCCGCGGGCGAGCTGCTGGCCTCGGAGGAAGGGCGCCTGGCCTGGTGGCCGGTGGAGCAGGTGCTGGAGGACCCGCGGGTGGTGGGCAACATCCCCCTGTTCCTACCGCGGATGCTGGCCCCCGAGCCGCCCTTCGTGTTCATCGCCGCTTACCGCGGCGACAGGCTGGAGCACCACCGGGTCGCTCCCTTGCTCAGTCTCCCGGCGGCCGCGCCGCTGGACGGCAGGCCCGGCCACCGGCCGTGACAGGCCTTGCCCCTGGTCCCTGAGCCCGGCTGCCGCCCGGACATCCTCTGCAGGGGGAACCCCGGGGCGGCCGGGCCGGGCCGGACCGGCCGGGTTTCTCCACATCACTTGGGCACCACCGGCCGCAGCGGCACCGACTGGTGATCCGCATCATGCAGGATCTGGACCACACCCCCGGCTTGGCCCAGCAGCTGGGGCACCGGCGAGACCGCGTGGGGAAAGTCGCTGGCCCCACGGCCATCCGTAGCCCGTGCCCCTGGCGGATCACCGCGCTGGTCGGGCCCGGCGCCTGGTTTTTGCGAACGGATTGCAGTATCATCGGCGTATGAGTACGCCGGCCACGGCCGTACCGGCCGCCCTTGCAAGCCTGTTCCACCTGCCCCTGGCGCCAGGAACCCGGCGCCGGCTGGATCTCTTTCTTGCCGGGCTTGCAAGCGAAGCCTGGCCACCGGATCAGCCCTTCCCAGACCGGGGGCCCGCGGTGCCGGCAGCGGCTCTGCATGATCCGGCCTTGGTGCGGCAGCTGGTGGAGCGCCTGAAGGACCGGTGGGGCGGTCCCCTGGAGGCGGTGGCCTCCCAGTGGCACAAGCACTACGGAGCCGCCGTCCTCACCGGTCCCCTCCTGGCCATGACCGTGGCCGGCCGCCCGCTGGTTCCACCTCTTGAGAACGCCGTGCTGCTGCTCGACCCCGGACCGGGGGAAGGCGCCGGACTACCCGCCGCCCTGGTGTTCGCCAATCGCTTCCATGCGCCGCAGGATCCCGCCCGGCCGGACCCCCGTGGACCAGCGGATCCGGCTCGGCCGGCCCGGCCCACGCCGGCCGAACCCGCCCGGCCGGCCGCAAGGGCCGCAGAGCAGCCCGCTGCGGCCACCTGCGCCCAGGGCGCCGGTCCGCTGGGCCGGTGCGGCCACCCGCTTCCCGCCGCACCAGGCTCGCGGCAGGCCCGGCCGGTAGGGCCGTCCCAGCTCCCCGGGGATGGCCCGGCCTCCCGAGTCGGCCCACCAGAGCCGGCGCAGGGCATCCATCTGCCCCGGGTTACCCTGCCCTCCCTGAAACTTAGTGAGAAGGGTTATCAGACAGTGCCCATGGTAGCGAGAGTGTCAATTTCATTGTTTTGCCTCAGCGCCCGAGGTCGAAGGCGTCATGGACCGCCCGCACCGCCTCGTCCACCTGTTCCCGGGCGACCAGGCAGGAGATGCTGATCTCCGAGGTGCTGATCATCTCGATGTTGATCCCGGCCCCCGCCAGCGCGCCGAACATGGTGGCCGCCACGCCGGGTTGGGTCGCCATGCCCGCCCCCACGGCGCTCACCTTGGCGATGCCGTCGTCAACCACCAGCCGCTGGGCCGGCAACTCCCGCACCAGCGGTTCCAGCACGCGGCGGGCCACGGGCAGGTGACCGTCGGCAATGGTGAAGGCGATGTCCTGGTGGCCGTTGCGCGCCACCGACTGGCTGATCATGTCCACGTTGATCCCGGCCTCGGCCAGGGCACTGAACACCCGGTGGGCGATGCCCGGCACGTTGGGCACCGAGACCAGGGCCAGCCGCGCCACGTGGCGATCCGAGGTGACACCGCTGACCGGGCGGTCGGGCTCGACGGTACCCGCCGGCACCACCCGCGTCCCCGGGTGGTCCGAGAAGGTCGAGCGGGCATGGATCACGATGCCGTGGCGCTGGGCGCAGGTCACCGCCCGGTGGTGGAGCACCTGAGCGCCCAGGCGAGCCAGCTCCATCATCTCGTCGTACGAGATGACGGGTAGCAGCCGGGCGCCGGGCACGACCCGCGGGTCGGCGGTGAAGACCCCTTCCACGTCGCTGAAGATCTCGCAGCGCTCGGCTTCCAGCGCCGCCGCCAGGGCGACCGCGGTGGTGTCGGATCCCCCGCGTCCCAGCGTGGTCACGTGCCCCTCGGCGTTGAGCCCCTGAAAGCCCGCCACCACGGGGACGAACCCGGCCGCCAGCGCCTCCCGCAGCCGCTCGGCGGCGATGGCCCGCACCCGGGCGTTGCCGTGGGCACCCTCGGTCTGGATGCCCGCCTGCCAGCCGGTAAAGGAACGGGCCGGCACACCCAGAGCGTCCAGGGCCATGGCCAGCAAGGCGGCGCTGGCCTGCTCGCCGGTCGCCAGGAGGGCGTCCAGCTCCCGCGCGGGAGGTTCGGAATGGAGCTGCCGCGCCAGGGCGATCAGGTCATCGGTGGTATCGCCCATGGCCGAGACGACGACAACCAGGTTGTGCCCTTCCTTGCGGGCCTCCGCCACCCGCCGGGCTACGTGACGGATGCGGTCCGGTCCCGCCACAGAACTGCCGCCGAACTTCCACACCCACAGGGACAAGGCTCATTCCTCCGTCCCAACGCCAGAGTCCTTGTCCGGTATTGTTTCGCCCGGCGGCATCCGTGTAAAGGTCTCGTGGTGGTTCCGGGATGCTGGGCATTTGAGAGGTACGGAAGGTACTTCCATCCGGCTGGCGAGCGGGGAGGTCCTACCCCTGCCGGCCGGACGGGCCGCCCAGGTGGCTTTCGAAAAAGGCGACGACCCGCTGCAGGTACGCCTCCGGCGCCGTGGCGTACGACTTGACGTGCCCCGCCCCCTCCACCTCCCAGAGCTCCACCGGCACCCCCGAGCGCTCGGCCGCCAGGGCCAGCTGGCGGCTGTGGTGGGGGCCGATCACCGTGTCCGCGGTGCCGTGGATCAGCAGCAGGGGGGTGGGCGCCATCCGGGTCACGGCCTCCAAGGGCCGCACCCGCTCGGGGTGGACGCCAGCCAGCGGGGGCAGCAGGGTGCGGATCAGCCAGTTGAAGGGAAACTCGGGCAGGCCGGTCCAGTGGGACAGGTTCTCCTCCAGGTAGGTGCGCAGGTCGGCGAAGGGCGCGTCGGCCACCACGGCCTGCACCGGTTCGGCCCCGCCCGCGGTGAGGATGGCCGTCACCGCCCCCATGGACCAGCCCAGCAGGCCCACCGCCTGGTCCGGCCCGTAGGTGGCGCGGACCCACTCCACCGCCGCGGCCAGGTCCTGCACCTCCTCCTGGCCCACGGTGGTGCGGTCGCCGCCCGAACTGCCGCTGTTGCGGAAGTCGAACATCAGGACGTTGAACCCCGCCCGGACCAGGGCCGCCGCCACGTCCAGGGCGGGCACGTCGTCCTGCAGCCGGTTCTTCCCGTAGCCGTGGGCGAAGATCACGGTCCGCGGGGCCACGCCGCCCGTCGCGGGGAGGAACCAGCCCTCAAGCCGGATCCCGTCGCGGCTGGTGAAGGCGACGTTCTCATAGTCTAGGCCGCGGCTGGCGGGATCGGCCGTCACGGGCTCCCGCTCGGGATGGATCAGCCCCAGCCCCACCTGCCAGGAAATGGCCACGCAGGCCGCCATGGCCAGCGCAAGAAGCGCCACCAGGCTCCACCCTAGCCACCGCCGCAGGCGCGGCCTGCGGCCCGTTCCGACCCCCAGGTCGCCCAGGTCCCCTCTCACCCGTCATCCCCCGGTTGGCGTTCCAGCCGGTTGTCCGGCTACCCCGGCTGCCCCGGCTGCACGATGAGACCCGCCTTGCCATCCATGCGAACTAGCCAACGGGTTCGACCCGGTGGCGGAAACCACCTTCCGCCTGCGGCAAAACACGGCAACCGGCCGGGTCACCGGGATCCTCCGGTGACGCCCGGCCGGCTGGAGCGGAACGCGAGCTTTGCGATGGGGTCGCAAGTGGGATGGCCACGGCCCACGGGACGATCCCCTGCTCGGCGGTATGCAGCAGGTCCCCCGCTCGGCGGGGTGCAGCAGGCGGCGCCCCCAAGACGCGGCCCGTACGGCGCCCCATCAAGCAGGGATCGTGTCCGTTTGAAGGGGCCGCGTCCTGTCTCGTGAGTGCGGTGCCCCCATGCACCCTTCTACCGGGACGCCGCCGCCAGCCGCTCGGCCGGCAGGGTCAGCTGGGCGATGCGCCCGGCCAGGTCGAGGAACGCCTTCGCCACGTGGCTTTCCGGCGCGTACAGCGCCACGGGCTTGCCGGCGTCGGCGGCCTCCCGCAGCTCCTCCTGGATGGGCAGCTGGCCCAGCAACTGCGTGTCCAGCTTCTCCGCCAGCTGCCGGCCGCCGCCCCGGCCGAAGATCTCGTGGCGCTCGCCGCAGTTCGAGCAGACCAGGTAGGACATGTTCTCGATGACGCCCAGCACCTCATGCTGCACCTTGCGGGCCATGATCCCCGTGCGCTGGGCCACGGTCACCGACGCGGGCTGCGGCGTGGTGACCACCACCACCTGGGCCCGCGGCAGCTTCTGCAGGATGCTCAGGGGCACGTCGCCGGTACCGGGCGGCAGGTCGATCAGGAAGAAGTCCAGATCGTCCCACAGCACGTCCGCCAGGAACTGCTCGACGGCGCCCATCAGCATGGGTCCCCGCCAGATCAGGGGCGTGTCGGCGTCGACGAAGAAGCCCATGGACATGACCTGCATGCCGTGGGCCGGGATCGGCACGATGGCCTTGTTGAAGGCCACGGGCTTGCGCCCCTCGATGCCCAGCATGCCGGGAATGCTGAAGCCGTAGATGTCGGCATCCAGCACGCCGACCTTGTAGCCCAAAGCGTGGAGGGCGGCCGCCAGGTTGGCCGTCACCGTCGACTTGCCCACGCCGCCCTTGCCGCTGGAGATGGCCAGGATCACCGTCTGGGAGTCGTCGGCCATGATGCGCGACTTGGGCTGGCGGGGCTGCCGGAACTTCTCGATCAGCTGCTGCCGCTCCTCGTCGGTCATGGCCCCCAGGTGGACCACCGTCTCGGTCACCCCGGGGATGGCCTGGAGCTTGGCCTCCACGTCCTTCTTGATCTCGTACCGCAGCGGGCAGCCCCGCACCGTCAGGGCAATCTCCACTTCCACGCGGCCCCCGTCGATCTGGAGGTCGCGGACCATGTTCAGTTCGACCAGGTTGCGGTTCAGCTCGGGGTCCTTGACCTGCGCCAGGGCGCTGAGGACCTGTTCCCGCGTCACTTGGGACACGGTGCCGTCCCCCCTTTCTCCGTGCCTCCATTGTATCAGCCCCGGGGGCCCGCGCCCGCCGGCAGCCCGCCGGGGCCGTCCACCTGGAGCCCGGCGGACACCGCGGGGGCAGGGCCAGGCCCTTCCGGCCGGTCACCGGGGAACCCGCGGCGGGCGGCGGGCCCAGGGGCCGCGGTCCTCAGCCGACCCGGGCCCAACCGCGGTAGACCAGGCCGCGCCGGGCATCCACGGTGACCGTCTCGCCGTCCTGCAAGCGTTCCAGGGCACCCGCCGCCCCCACGATGGTGGGGATGCCCCGGTGCAGGCCGACGATGGCCGCATGGGAGGTCAGCCCGCCCTCTTCGGTGATGAGCGCCCCCGCCTTCTCGATCAGGGGCATGAAGTCGCGGTCGGTGCTCAGGGCCACCAGCACCTCGCCGCCGTGGAAGGGACCCGCCGCCTCGGGGTCGCGCACGATGCGCACGGGCCCCGTATGGCTGCCCTGGCCGACGCCGGTTCCTCGCAGCACCGCCTGGCCCACGGTGTGGACCTGCAGCATGTTGGTGGTCCCCGGCTGGCCCACGGGCACCCCGGCGGTGATCACCACCAGGTCCCCCGGCCGGACGAACCCGCCCTCCACCGCGCCCCGCATCGCTTGCTCCATCAGGCCGTCCACGTCGTGCTGGGGCGCGGAGACCAGGGCCCGCACGCCCCAGATCAGGCTGAGCTTGCGAGCCACCCGCTGGCTGGGGGTGATGGCCACGATGGGCTGGCGCGGCCGGTGGCGGGAGATCATCCGCGACGTGTAGCCCGACTGGGTGGCGGTCAGGATGGCCGCCGCCCCCAGGTCTTCCGCGGCGGTGCAGGAGGCGTAGCTGACGGCGTCGGTCACCGTGCGGTGTTCTTCCTGACCGGTCCGGGCCAGCCGCTGGGCATAGTCCAGGGCGGCCTCCGTGCGGCGGGCGATGCGGGCCATGATCTCCACCGCTTCCACAGGGTACTGCCCCGCCGCCGTTTCCGCCGACAGCATGACGGCGTCGGTGCCGTCCAGGATGGCATTGGCCACATCGGTGCTCTCGGCCCGGGTGGGCCGCGGGCGGTGGACCATGGACTCCAGCATCTGGGTGGCTGTGATCACCGGCTTGCCCGCCCGGTTGGCCGCCTGGATGATCTGCTTTTGCAGGAGGGGAATGTCCTCGACGGGCAGCTCGACGCCCAGGTCGCCCCGGGCCACCATGATGCCGTCGGCGGTGGCCAGGATTTCGTCCAGCCGCTCCACGCCCAGGCGGTTCTCGATCTTGGCGATGACCCACTGGTCGCCTCCGGCTTCCTCGATCACCCGCCGCAGGGCGTGGACGTCGGCGGCGGAGCGCACGAAGGAGGCGGCGATGAAGTCGATGCCCAGCTCGATGCCCAGGCGCACGTCGGCCCGGTCCGCTTCGTTGAGGTAGGGCAGATCCAGGCTCTCTGCCGGCAGGGTGGCCTTCTTGCCCTGGAGCAGGCGGCCGCCGGCGTCCACCCGGCAGTACACGTAGACGCCGTCCGTCTCTTCCACGGTCAGCACCAGGTTGCCGTCGTCCAGCAGGATCCGGTCGCCGGGTCCCACACTGGTGGCCACCCGGCTATAGGAGACGGGGATCACCGGGCAGCCGGCCGGCGCCCGCCCCCCGGACCCGGTGCCTTCCAAGCCGCCCGGCGCCTCTCCGTGCTCCGCCGCGGCCAGGGCCACCCGCTGGCCGCCGTCCAGCTCCAGGGCGCCGCCCGGCAGCGGGCCGACCCGCACCTCCGGTCCCCGGGTGTCGAACAGGATGCCCACGTCGTGGCGGCCCAGCTCGGCCGCCATCTGGCGCAGCATCTCCACCCGCCGCCGGTGGTCGGTCGCCGTGCCGTGGGAGAGGTTGATCCGGGCCACATCCATGCCGGCCTCCAGCAGGCGGCGCAGGACCTGGGGATCATCGGTGGACGGGCCCAGGGTACAGACGATCTTGGTCCGACGGTACTCCACGGGGATCACCTCGGTGACGCGAGAGTCAAGGGGTCAGCGGGCCAGGACCTCGGCCAGCTCCATCCACCCCGCCGGCAGCGGGCGCGGCGTGGCCAGGACTTCCTCGATGGGGGTGGCCATCCAGCCGTCGCCCCGCACGCCCACCATGACGCCCGACCGGCCGCCGAGCAGGACCTCCACGGCCGCGGCCCCGAGGATGCTGGCGACCAGGCGGTCGCGGCCCGACGGCGTGCCCCCTCGCTGGATGTGCCCCAGGACCGTGACCCGGGTCTCCAGGCCCGTGCGGGCCTCGATGGCCTGGGCCACTTCGAAGCCGCGGGCGGCGCCCTCCGCCACGACGATGATGCTGTGGCGCTTGCCGCGCTGGCGCCCGCGCAGAAGGCGGGCGCAGATGTCGTCCAGGTCGTAGGGTACCTCGGGGACCAGGATGGACTCGGCACCACCGGCCAGGCCGGCCATCAGGGCGATCTGGCCGCTATGCCGCCCCATCACCTCGATGACGAAGGTCCGGCCGTGGGCGGTGGCCGTATCCCGCACCCGGTTGATGGCTTCGAGCACGGTGTTGACCGCCGTGTCAAAGCCGATGGTGACGTCGGTGCCCGCCAGGTCGTTGTCGATGGTGGCGGGGATGCCGGCCACCGGGAAGCCGCGCCGGTGCAGGGCCAGCGCGCCGCGCAGGGTGCCGTCGCCGCCGATGGCCACCAGGCCGTCGATGCCGTGCCGGCGCAGCTGTTCCAGGGCGCGCTCCTGGCCTTCCGGCGTGCGGAAGGCCTGGCTGCGCGCCGTGCGCAGGATGGTGCCCCCGCGGTGGATGATGTCGCCCACGGCGCGGTGGTCCAGTTCCTCCATGCGCCCCTCGATCAGGCCGGCGTAGCCTTCCTGCACGCCCACCGCCTGGCAGCCGCTGGCCAGGGCGCGCCGCACCACGGCGCGCACGGCCGCGTTCATCCCGGGCGCATCCCCGCCGCTGGTCAGAAGTGCGATGCGCTTCACGCCTTGCCCTCCCCCTGCCGGCCGGCAGCCGGCCGTATTCACCCTGCCTCTCCGCCGGCCGTCCTCGCCCTGACCCTTCCATGGTAGCGCAGCTTGTCCCGCGGCATCACAGCAACCCATTGCCGGACATGCCCCGTGCCGTGCCCGCCGACATTAGAGCCGGGAGGTGAGCGGAGTGACGGTCGGCCTGAAGATGCAGCAGACGCTGGCCAGCGCCGAGAGCATCCTTGCCGATCTGAAGAGCTACCAGCTGGAGACCCAGGACCAGCAGGCCAAGCAGCTGTTCCGGGACCTGGCCAACCAGATGGAGCAGACCGTCAACGGCCTCAAGCAGCGGCTGCAGCAGATCCAGCAGCAGGAGCCCCAGTACAAGCAGAAGTAACCGCCGGCCGTACCGTGGATCACGCCTCACCGCCCGCCCGCCGGCCCACCGGGCGGGCAAGACAGTGCGCGGGAGCCCCGCCGGGCTCCCGCGCGCGCTTGCTCGCTGCGGGTCCGGTTTGCGGGCGCCGGTCACCGGCCCAGCAGCTGTCCGACATAGCGAACCACCTCGTTGGCGCAAGCCGGGCAGTAGCCCTGGCGGTCGCACAGCCGCTGGACCACCTGGTTGATCCGCTTGAGCTGTTCCTCGTCGGGGTGGGCGGCCGAAGTGGTGATCTTCACCACGTTGCGCAGGTCGCTGAACAGCTTCTTCTCGATGGCCTCCCGCAGCCGGTCGTGGGAGGTGTAGTCGAACTTCTGCCCGCGCCGGGCCAGGGCCGACAGCCGCAGCAGGATCTCCTCCCGGAAGGCCTTCTTGGCGCTCTCGGGCACCCCGATCTGCTCTTCGATGGAGCGCATCAGCTTCTCGTCGGGATCCCGCTCTTCCTCGGTGATGGGATCGCGCAGCTTCGTCTTGTTGCAGAAGGCTTCGATGTGGTCGAGGTAATTGTTGAACAGGTTGCGGGCGGTTTCTTCGAAGGAGTAGACGAAGGCCCGGTTCACCTCGTTCTTGGCGATCTCGTCGTACTCGCGCCGGGTCTCGTGGATCAGGTTGAGGTAGCGCTCCCGCTGCTCCCGGGTCAGGCCGGTGTGGTGGTCGAGGCCGTCCCGCAGGGCGCGCAGGGCGGCCAGGGGCCCCAGGCAGCGGTTCTCCGCCCGGATCACGGCGCTGGACAGGCAGTTGATCACGTAGCGGGGGGAAACGCCGGTCATGCCCTCCCGCTCAGCCGCCTCCCGCATCTCCCGCACGTCCCGCGGGCTGAATCCCTCCACCGGCTGGCCGTCGTACAGGCGGAGCTTCTTCATCAGGGTCAGGTTGGGGTGCTTGGGCGGCTCCAGGCGCGTCAGGATGGCGAACATGGCCGCCACCTCCAGGGTGTGGGGCGCGATGTGCACGCCCTGGAGGTCGCTCTCCGCCAGGAGCTTGCGGTAGATCTTCACCTCCTCCGACAGGCGCAGGTTGTAGGGCACCTTGATCAGGATCATCCGGTCGATCAGGGCCTCGTTGCGCTCGTTCTTGACAAAGGCCTGGTATTCCGCCTCATTGGTGTGGCCGATCACCACCTCGTCGGCGTAGATCATGGCAAACCGGCCGGTCTTGATGGACTGCTCCTGGGAGAGGGTGAGAAGCGCATAGAGGAACTCCGTCTGGGCCTTGAGCAGCTCGACGAATTCCATCAGCCCGCGGTTGGCCACGTTGAGCTCGCCGTCGAACCGGTAGGCCAGGGGATGGGACTCGGTGCCGTACTCGCCCACCGTGCTGAGGTCGATGGACCCCACCAGCTCGGCGATGTCCTGGGACTTCTCGTCGGACGGGGTGAAGGTGCCGATTCCCACCCGGCCCGCCTCGGAGAAGACGATGCGCTCCACCGGGAAGCGGGCGATGTCCCCGCCGTACTCCTCCTCCAGCCGGTAGCGGCAGACGGGGCACAGGCTGCCCTCGATGTGCACGCCCAGTTCCTGGCTGACCTGGGGCCGCAGGGACTCGGGGATCAGGTGCAGCGGCTCCTCGTGCATGGGGCAACCCTTGAGCGCGTAGACCGCCCCCTCTTCCGTGCGGGTATAGCGCTCCAGCCCGCGCTTGAGCAGGGTGACGATGGTCGATTTGCCGCCGCCCACGGGCCCCATGAGGAGCAGGATGCGCTTGCGCACCTCCAGCCGCCGGGCCGCGGACTCCAGGTAGTCGTAGAGCTGGTTGAGCGGTTCCTCCAGGCCGAAGAGCTGGCCGTCGAAGAAGTGGATCTGCCGCGGCCGCCGCTCGCCGTCGCCGCCCTCTTCCGCCTCCGTCACCCCCGCCGCCCGCAGCATGTCGAAGAGCCGGGCGTGGCTGAGCCGGGCGACCTCCGGCCGCCGGCGCACGATCTCCAGGTACTCGGCAAAGGTCCCCTCCCAGCGCAGGCGGGCCTCCTCTTCCCGGTGGCGGCGGAGGAGCTCGTGCAGGTTCGTCCCCATGGTCGCGCTCACCCCTTGTCTCCCGCGGGCACCGACAGGACCACGTCGTGCCCCCCGGCCCGGGTCTCCAGGTGGACGGGGCGCCGCCACAGGCGCTCCACCAGGGCCAGCGCCTGCCGGGCCTCATCCAGGTCCAGCTCGCGGCCGTCGAAGATGTGCCGCAGCAGCAGCTCACCCCGGCCCCGGTAGTCGCCGTCCACCACGGCGATCAGCGGGAACCCGCCGCGGACGCGGCTCAAGACCAGGAGGTCCCGCACCCGGGCCCAGTCGTCCTCCACGATCACCCACTGGTCGCCCTGGCGGGCGTAGATGTAAAGGTCGCAGGCTTCGGCCACCTGGCGGTCCAGGTGGTTGCGCAGGAAGGCCACGTCGTCCTCGGTTTCCAGGATGAACCGGGCCTCGTCCCAGCCCCGGGTGGCCAGGATCCGCTCCCAGGTGTGGTAGCCCACGGCGTAGGGGTTGAAGGCGAAGGGTGACGAGGCCTGGATGGCCGCGTGGAGCCGGGCGAACTCGGTGTAGTCCCCGTCGGGCAGGTCCAGCCGGCGCAGGATGCGGCTGTGGGCGATGCAGGCCCAGCCCTCGTTCATCACCTTGGTCCGGATCTGGGGCCAGAAGTAGAGCCGCTCGGCCCGCACCATAGCGAGCAGGTCCCGCTCCCAGTCCTCCAGGTGGGGCGCGTGGTGCTGGATGAACAGCAGCACGTCCTCAAAGGGCTCGCCGGGGCGGAGGGGCGGGACCTGCTGCTCCTCCGCCAGCCAGGGGTCAGTGTGGGGCTCCAGGGCCAGGGCGGCGTCCAGCACCCGCTCCACCGCCTCGACCCCGTGATCGTACTCGTAGCGGCGCACCCGCTCGGCGTGAACGGCCGCCAGGCCCGCCATCTCGCGGCCCGCCCGGCGGAAGAACACGTTGTGGTGGAAGAAGTCGGCATGGCCGGCCACGTGGGCCGCCACAAACAGGTTTTCGAACAGGCTGTTGCTCTCCAGGAGGAACGCCTGGCACGGGTCGGCGTTGATCACCAGCTCGTAGATGCGGTGCAGACCGTAGTCGTGCCGGGTCTTCAGCAAGTGGTAGGCCTTGCCGTGGCTCCAGTGGGTGAAGCGGCCGGGCAGGCCGTAGGCCGCCACCTCGTAGACCACGGGGGCCGGCACCACCTCGAAGTGGGTGGGCAGGGGGTCGAACCCCAGGTCCCGGGCCACGGCCCAGATCCGCTCCAGGTGGGGCAGGAGCCCCTCGGCCCCGGGGCCCGAGGCGGTGACGCCGGGACTGCTCATGGTCCCTCACCTCCCCCGCCGGGCCCCGCGCCCGCTCCCGGGCCCGCGCCCAGGCCGGCCCCGCCGGGCTGGGCGCGAAAGATGGCCTTCAAGGCGGGGTAGATGTCCTCCCGCCGGCTCATCTTCACCCGGACGAACCGGGGGTGGCGCACCCGCTCGAAGGCCGTCATCAGCGGGGAGCGGTAACCGCTCTCGTTGATCTCCCCGTAGGCGAAGAGGTTCGACAGGTCGGCCAGCTGCTGCGCCAGCTGGACGCACACCCCGTTGTCGCTCTCCCCCCAGTTGTCGCCGTCGGAGAAGTGGATGGCGTAGATGTTCCAGCCGTCGGGCGGGTAGCGCCCGGTGACGATATCCAGGGCCAGGCGGTATGCCGACGAGACCCGGGTGCCGCCGCTTTCGCCCAGGTGGAAGAAGCGCTCCTCGTCGACCTCCTGGGCCTCGGTGTGGTGGGTGATGAACACCCGCTCCACATCGGCGTAGCGGCTCTGGAGGAACCGGTTCATCCAGAAGAAGAAGGTCCGGGACATCCACTTCTTGAACTCGCCCATGCTGCCCGAGACGTCCCGCATGGCGACCACCACGGCCCGGGCATGGGGCCGCGGGTCGTCCCGCCAGCTGCGGTAGCGCAGGTCCTCGCGGCGGAAGGGGCCGAGCCGCGCCTCGCCCTGGCGGGCGTGGCGCTTGAGGTTTTCCTTCAGGGCACGGCGCAGGTCGGCCCGGCTGAGGGGCCCGGCCCGGGTCACCTCGGTGAACCGCGGCCGGCGGGCGTCCAGGGCCGGCTGCCGGCGCGGCTTGAGGTCGGGCAGCTCCAGCTCCTCGAAGAAGATGGACTCCAGCTCGTCCAGGGTGACTTCCGTCTCGTAGTAGTCGGTTCCCGGCCCCTGGCCCGCCCCGTGGGGGTCGCCCTGCCCGCCCGGCTGGCCGGGCTGGCGGGCCAGCACGTCCCCCTTGCGGCTGCCGCCCCGCCCCTGCCCCACCTGGGGGTTGTTGATCGTGCTGAAGCGGAACCGGTACTCCCGCAGGGAGCGCACGGGCACCTTGACCACCCGGCGGCCGTCGGTGGTCAACAAGGAGTCGTCGGTGATCAGATCGGCCAGGTTCTCTCGGATGGCGGCGCGGACCTTTTCCTGGTGCCGCGCCTGGTCGACGGGCCCCTTGCGGTGCAGGGACCAGTCGATCACGCCCCGCGGCATGGACCTCACCCCCTCGCGGTATGTACGGGCCCCTTCCGGGCAGCGGCCGTTCGGTGGACGACCGGCGGGCTGCCGCCGCGCCGGTCCAGGCCAGCGGCGAGGGTGGGGGTTTTTCCGGATGTATGGGCCCGGGTGGCGGCGAATGCGGGCCGGACAATCCAGATCCTGGGCGTCCCGGACCGCCCGGGGTCGCCCGGGGCCGTTATGTAAGCGGGGCTCGTCGTGGGGGGAAGAACCGGCCAGCAGAGGTGGAAATCCCAGGGAGTTCGTCCCGGGGCACCTGGGGACGGACGGAGCCGGAACCCGTGCTCCCGCGCCACCGGTCCCCCGTCTTGCGTCCCGGCGCGGGGGGTTCTGCACCGCGGGCCGGCCACCGGCGGGCCGGGCCGCCCCGGGGCCCGGCACGGGGGCGGCACGGGCCCGTAGCGTCCTGCTCCCGGGGGCCCGGCACCCGGGCCCCATGGGCCGGCGGCGTCTCACTGCAGTGTATGCACGGGCGGCGGCGGTGCTCTAGGCCCAGCGGTCCCGGACGCCGTCCGGGCCGACCACCAGCCAGAAGTTGTCGATCAGCCGGGTGGCTCCCAGGCGGGCGGCCACCAGCAGCAGCACCTCGCCCTCCACCGGATCGGCGGGCTCCAGGGTCTCCGCGGCGACGGCGTCCGCGTACTCGGGTTCGGCCAGGGGCTCGGCGGCCAGGACGGCCTCCATGGCCGCCACCACCCGGTCGCGGCGTCGCTCGCCGGTTTCCAGCAGGCGGCGGGCTGCCTCGAGCGACCGGTACAGCACCGGGGCCGCCCGGCGCTGCTCGGCATCCAGATAGACGTTCCGGGAACTCATGGCCAGGCCGTCGGGCTCCCGCACCGTGGGGCAGACCACCACGTCCAGGGGAAAGTCCAGGTCCGCCACCATGCGCCGGATGATGATGGCCTGCTGGGCGTCCTTCTGCCCGAAGTAGGCGCGGTCGGGCTGGACCAGGTGGAAGAGCTTGGTCACCACGGTGACCACGCCGCGGAAGTGACCCGGCCGCCGGGCCCCTTCCCAGCGGCGGGCCAGGTCCCCGACATCGACGTAGACCCCCGGCTCGCCCCGGGGGTACATGGCCTCCACCGCCGGGTGGAACAGCAGGTCGGCTCCGGCCTGGGAGGCCAGCTCCCGGTCCCGCCCCAGGTCGCGGGGGTAGCGGGCGAAGTCCTCGTGGGGGCCGAACTGCAGCGGGTTGACGAACACGCTCACCACCACCCGGCGGCACTCCGCCCGGGCCCGGCGGATCAGGGAGAGGTGCCCGTCGTGGAGGTAGCCCATGGTGGGGACGAAGCCCACCCGGCCCCCGGGGTCCTCCCGGCGCCAGCGGGCGATGTGCTGCCGCAGCGTGGCGATGTCCTGCACCAGTTCCATGGGGGTCCCTCCTCCCGGTGGCTGCCGGGTGCGATCCAGGTGCGCCGCTGCCGGACGCCGCAGGGTGGAGCCTGGCGGCCCACCGGTCGCGTTGTGGGCACGGGATCCGGGTGCACCACTACCGGTCCCCGTAGGGCGCGTCGCCGTACGAGGCATCCCTGGCCTGGCGGCCGCCCCGGGGCGCCTCCTCGCCCGGGCCGGACGGGGCGGGTGACCGGGAACCCCCAGGATCGCCGGCGCCGGTGGCCGCATCGCCGGCCCGGGACCCGGCCTCCCCCGCCGCCATGTGGTAGCTGTGCTCGTCCGTGGGGAAGGCGCGAGCGCGCACGTCGGCGGCGTAACGCTGCAGGGCCTCCAGGGCGATCTGCCCCAGCTCGGCGTACCGCCGGGCGAAGCGGGGGACGCGGCCCTGGGTCAGGCCCAGCAGATCGTGGAGCACCAGCACCTGGCCGTCGCAGTCCGGCCCGGCCCCGATGCCGATGGTGGGTATCCGCAACCGGCGGCTGATGGCCGCGGCCAGTTCCCGGGGCACCATCTCCAGCACCAGGGCGAAGGCCCCGGCCTGCTCGAGGGCGACGGCATCGTCGAGAAGCCGCCGGGCCTCGGCCTCGTCCCGGCCCTGGACCCGGTAGCCGCCCAGGGCATGCACCCGCTGGGGCAGCAGGCCCAGGTGCCCCACCACGGGGATGCCCGCGTCGGTCAGGCGTCGGACCACTTCCAGCACGCGGCCGGCCCCCTCCAGCTTCACGGCCTCGGCACCCCCTTCCTGCACCAGGCGCCCCGCTGCCCGCAGCGCGTCATCTACGGAGAGGTGGAAGGTCAAGAAGGGCATGTCGGCCACTAGCAAGGCTCGTTCCACCCCCCGGCGCGCCGCCCGGGTGTGGTGCACCATCTCGTCCAGGGTGACGAACACGGTGGCCGGGTAGCCCAGCACCACGTTGCCCAGGGAATCGCCCACCAGGATCATGTCCACGCCGGCGGCGTCGGCCAGCCGGGCGAAGGGGTAGTCGTAGGCCGTGACCATGACCACCGGCCGGCCCTGTTCCTTGTACTCGAGGACGGTGCGCACAGTAACCCGCGACGCCATGATGCTTCCCCCCACGGGATGGCCCTCGGGATGATTGCGGACCGGGTTCCGGCCGGGACCGTTCACCGGCCGGCCATCTCCCCGCCCGCCCCCAGCAGGCGGGCAATGTCTTCAAGGCCGGCAGGCGGGTCCCCGGGGCGGGCCGAGGCGGCGGCCAGAACCAGCGTGGCCGCCAGCCGGTAACGACCCGCGGGCCCGGGATCGAAGGCGCCCAGCCCTTCGCCTGCGCCGGCCCCGCCCGCCAGCGCCTCCAGGTGGCGCCGCACCGTGGCGGCATCTCCCCGGGCGAGGGGGCCCGTCAAGGCGGCCAGCGGCCCCCTCTCCGCCGCCGCCTCCAGCGCCGCCCGCGCCAGGACCTCCAGGGGACCCCAGGAGGAACCGGCGGCGGTGGTGGAACCGGGCTCCGCGCCGCGGCCGGGGTCCTGGCCGGCGGCAACCCGGGCGGCCATCGCCATGCCGGGGTACCCCGACAGGCGGAGCAGTTCCCGGGCGGCCCAGAGCAGGGCAGTCACCCCATTGGCCGCCAGGGTGGCGGCGGCGTGGTACAGGGCCAGCTGCCGGGCCGTGGCGCCGGGCCAGAGGACCGGCGTGGCGCCCAGCCTCCGGGCCAGAACCGGGCCCACCGGGGCCCGGTTCTGGCCCGGGTCGTACACCACCGTGGCGTACCCCCTGCCAGGTGGTCCCGCCGCAGGGCGGGACCACCTGGCAGGGGCAACAGGGGATGGAACACCTCGGTGGCCAGCCCCAGCCGGGCCAGGGGCGCCAGGGGCTCCAGCCCCAGGGCGCCGCTCAGGTGCAGGGCGTAGCGGGGGCGAAGAGCCTTCGGCACGGCCCCCAGCCGGCCCGCCAGCCGGGCGGCCACCTCCGCCACCGCCCGGTCGGCCACGGCCAGGACCACCACGGGCGGCCAGGGACCGGGGAGCCCTTCCCCCAGCAGTTGCTGCCAGCCGATGGCCCGGGCGCCCACCTGCGCCGCCAGCCGGCGGGCCGGTTCGTCCCGGCGGCCGGTCACCCAGGCCACCGGCCAGCCCGCCCGGTGCCAGGCCAGGGCCAGGCTCGAACCGGCCCGCCCCGGACCGGCCAGCAGGATGGCCGGGGGTTCCCCTCGTTCCCCCACCGGCGCCCCGGCCCCCGCCGCACCGGAAGGTCCTAGTGTACCGGAAGGTTCGAGGGGCGGCTCGGGCCGGAACGGCACCCGGTGCTCCCCGGGCGGTTCGGCCCCGCCGTGCCCGCGGGGCCGAACCGGCCCGTCCGGGGAGTATTCCACCCCATGCTCCCCGTGCCGCGCGCCCCTAACCCGCTCGCCGGGGCATGTCCCGTGGCCGTCCCCGAGTTGTTGCCCCTCGCGTTCCACCGCGCGCCCCTCCCGCCGTCCCCGTTCCGGCGACCGTTGCGCCCGCCGCCGGCGGCGGCCGGCTGGTGCTGCGTTCCCGGACCCCGCCGGGCCGGCGACGGGGCTCGTCGCTGGGGGCGACGGCCACCATGCCAAACCCACCGCCGGGAACAGCGTTTGCTTCGCCCGGCGGGCCGGCGCTGCCGGCACCCCCCCTTACCGGCCGCCCAGGGGGGCCATGCGCCCCGCCGGCCGCCCGGGAGGGTCACAAGCCTCCACCGCCGTCTTCAAGGAGCCGGTTCCCTCTTCCGGGCCTCCGGCCTGCGGCCCCCGGACCCCCGGCCCCAGCCGCCAGCGGCCGGCCCCCGGCGCCCGGCTCCCGGCGGATTCCGCAAGGGCGGCTGGTGCCCATTTCCCCGCCCGGCCCGGGTTCCCTCCTGCGGGCCGGACCCGGGTTCCTTCCGGCCGCCCGGCCCGGGGGCCGCGCCGCCCCGGCCGTTCTGGCCGGAGCCTCACCCCGGCCGCTGCGGCCGGAGCCGCGTCCCGGCCGCAGCTTCGTCAGGGCTCGTTGTGGGCGATCCGCGCCGCGGCAGCCGCCGCCACGCCGGCCACCAGGTCGTCCAGGAACGTCTGCACCCGCCCCTGGCTCTTCTCGTTGTTCAACCGCTCGATGACCCCCAGCTTCACCTTGTCCAGGTAGCCGAAGTTGGTCAGGCCGATGGACCCGTACACGTTGGTGATGGCCAGGGCCAGGACCTCGTCCACACCGTAGAGCGGCTCGTCGGTGCGCAGGATGGAAAGCAGCGGCTCCTCCAGCAGCCCCTGCTCCGCCGCCTCGTCCAGGGCGATGCCCGTCAGCAGGGCGTGCTGGACCTCCCGCTTGGCGATCACCGCTTCCACGCTGGCCAGGCACTGCTCCAGGGTGATGCCCGGCACGTACTTCTCCTGAATGGCCAGGACGATCTCCGCGATGTCCCGCAGGGTGACCCCCCGCCGCTCCAGGCGGCGGATCACCTCGGCCCGGTGGTCCACCCGCAGGCGGACCGGCCCGGAGACCTTCGGCGCCCTTTCGGCCAATCCGACCCCTCCTCCCCGATTCCTCCCTCGCCCCATGCTCCTTGGATCCCGCTGCCGGGCCCCCTTTGTCTCCGGAGACGTGCACCGCCCCGGGGCACCGGTCCGGCCGGCCCCCCACCCGGTGTGGCCGCCGCGAAGGGGCAGGACCGTGCCCCATGCCTTGAACGGCGGACCGCAGCGGCGCCTTGTCGCCGGGCGGTCAGTGATCGTCCAGGTAGAACCCGCTGTCGCCCACCACCCGGGCCAGGTCCTGCAGAAGCTCCGCCCGGGGCGTCACCCAGTACTGGGCGTCGACCTGCAGGGCGTGGTCCCGCCCCGGGAAGACCAGCACCACCGGCGAGGTGCCCGGATGGCGCTGGCAGGCGCCGCGCACCCGGGCCAGCACGCCCTCCACGGCGTCGGGCCCGCCGTCCGGCAGGGCCACCACCAGCCGCTTGCCCGTCACCAGCGGCCAGATCTCCTCGGCCACCACCTTGGGCGGTTCCTCTTCCTCCCGGCGGTCGACCCGGCCGCGGGCGATGATCACCGCATCCTCCTGCAGGGCTTCGGCGGCGTCGGCGTAGGTCCGCGGGAAGACCACCACCTCCACCGTTCCCTCCAGGTCTTCCAGCTGGACGAAGGCCATGAAATCGCCACCCCGGGTGGTGATGCGGCGTATCCCCTGCACCAGGCCGCCCACCTGGACCCGGGCGCCGTCTTCCCGGTCCGCCAGCTGGCGGGTGGTGGCGGTCACCCGCCGGGCCAGCTCCCGCTGGTAGTGGGCCAGGGGGTGGCCCGACAGGTAAAGGCCCAGCACCTCCTTCTCCATGGCCAGCTTGCGGTTGGGCGGCCATTCGTCCACCGGCGGCAGCTCGGTGACCTCCAGGTCGCCGGCGGCGGCGCCGCCGGAGCCGGTTCCACCGCCGCCGCCACGGCCGCCCGCCCCCACCAGGACCGCCGTCAGGTCCAGCAGGGACACCTGGCCCGTCTCCCGTTCCTTCTGCCAGCGCTGGGCCCGGTTCATCACCTCTTCCAGGCCCGCCACCAGCCGGGCGCGGGGCTGGCCCAGGCTGTCGAAGGCCCCGGCCTTGATCAGGCTCTCCAGGGCGCGGCGGTTGACCTGGCGCAGGTCGACCCGGCGGCAGAAGTCGTCCAGGGAGCGGAAGGGCCCGCCCTTCTGCCGGGCGGCGACGATGGACTCGATGGCGCCGAAGCCCACGTTCTTCACCGCCGCCAGGCCGAAGCGGATCGCCTGGCCGCCGGGTGCACCGGGGTCGGGCACCACGGTGAAGCGGGCCTCGCTCTGGTTGACGTCGGGCGGCAGCACCGGGATGCCCAGGCGGCGGCACTCGGCGATATATTCCGCCACCCGGTCGGAGTTGCTCATCACGCTGCTCAGGGTGGCCGCCATGTACGGCGCCGGGTAGTGGGTCTTGAGGTATGCGGTCACGTAGGCCAGGTAGCCGTAGGCGGCCGAGTGGCTCTTGTTGAACCCGTACCCGGCGAAGTACTCCATCAGGTCGAAGATGCGGCCTGCCAACTCGGCGTCGATGCCCTTGGCCGCGGCCCCGGCCAGGAACTTCTCCCGCTGCTTCTGCATCTCCTCGGGCTTCTTCTTGCCCATGGCCCGGCGCAGCAGGTCGGCCTCGCCCAGGGTGAAGCCGGCCATCACGCTGGCGATCTGCATGACCTGCTCCTGGTAGACGATGGTCCCGTAGGTCTCCTTGAGAATCGGCTCGAGCCACGGGTGCGGGTATTCGACCGGCACCTGGCCGTGCTTGCGCTTGATGAAGTCGTCCACCATGCCGCTGCCCAGGGGCCCGGGGCGGAAAAGGGCTACGGCGGCGATCAGGTCCTCGATGCTGGACGGCTTGAGGGATCGCAGCATCTGGGTGAATCCCGACGACTCCACCTGGAACATGGCGGCCGTGTCGCCGCGGCTCATGGCCTCAAAGGTCGCCGCGTCGTCCAGCGGGATGTCCCGCACCCGGAAAGCCCGGCGGGCGGCGGTACCGTTCCCGCCGGGGCCGCCACCCGCCCCGCCCGGCCCGGCCGGGCCACCCGTACCGGCCGGGCCGGGTTCTTCCGCCAGCACGTCCCGCGCCCCCGTCTGGTGGATGATCTGCTCGGTCTCCTGGATCACGTGCAGGGTGCGCAGGCCCAGGAAGTCCATCTTGAGCAGGCCCAGCTCCTCCAGGGTGGTCATGGGGAACTGGGTGACGGTGGAACCGTCCTGCATCCGCTGCAGGGGCACGTGTTCCATCAGCGGGTCCCGGCCGATCACCACGCCGGCGGCGTGGACCGAAGCGTGGCGGGGCATCCCCTCCAGCTTGCGGGCCATGTCGACCAGCTGGCGCACCACCGGCTGCTGGTCATAGGCCTGCTTGAGCTCGGGGCTCGACTCCAGGGCCTGGTCCAGGGTGATGCCCAGCTGGGCCGGGACCATCTTGGCGATCTTGTCGACCTCGCCGTAGGGCAGGCCCATCACCCGGCCCACGTCGCGGATCACCGCCCGGGCCAGCATCCGGCCGAAGGTGATGATCTGCGCCACCCGGTCCCGGCCGTACTTGCGCACCACGTACTCGATGACCTCGTCCCGCCGGTGGTCGTCGAAGTCGATGTCGATGTCGGGCATGGTGACCCGCTCGGGGTTGAGGAACCGCTCGAAGAGCAGGTTGTAGCGCAGGGGGTCGATGTCGGTGATCCCCAGCACGTAGGCCACCAGGCTGCCCGCCGCCGAGCCGCGGCCCGGTCCCACGGCGATGCCGTTGCGGCGGGCGTAGTCGACGAAATCCCACACGATCAGGAAGTAGGCCGGGTAGCCCATGCGGGTGATGACCTCAAGCTCGTGGTTCAGCCGGTCCCGCACCTCGCTGCCCGCGTTGGGGTAACGCTCGGGCAGCTTGCTTTCGCACAGGTAACGCAGGTAGGAGGCCGCATCGTGCCCCTCCGGCACCTCGTAGTGGGGCAGGAGGAACCGGCCGAACTCGAACTCCAGCTGGCAGCGCTCGGCCAGCTTGACCGTGTTGGCCAGGGCCTCCGGCACGTCCCGGAACAGGGCGGCCATCTCCTCCGGCGTCTTGAGGTAGAACTCCGGCCCTTCAAAGCGCATGCGGTTCGGGTCGTCCAGGGTCTTGCCCGTCTGGATGCAGAGCAGCACCTCGTGGGCGGCGGCGTCGTCCCGGTTGAGGTAGTGGACGTCGTTGGTCGCCACCACCGGCACGTCGAAGCGCCGGGCCAGCTCCAGGATGCGGGCGTACGCCCTGCGTTCCTCCGGGAGGCCGTGGTCCTGGATTTCGAAGTAGAAGCGGTCGCCGAAGACCTCCAGGTAC
The DNA here is from genome assembly GCF_003403315.2 of Thermaerobacter sp. PB12/4term. Taxonomy (NCBI): domain Bacteria; kingdom Bacillati; phylum Bacillota; class Clostridia; order Eubacteriales; family Clostridiales Family XVII. Incertae Sedis; genus Thermaerobacter; species Thermaerobacter sp. PB12/4term. Next base: position 379,413 of record NZ_CP048407.1, on the reverse strand, counting down.
CAGCGCACGGCCTGGAGCGCTTCCTCCTCCCGCCCCTCCAGGAGCAGCCGCGGGATCTCGCTGCCGATGCAGCCCGAGGTGACGATCAGGCCCTCGCTGTACTGGGCCAGCAGCTCCCGGTCGGCCCGCGGCTTGTAGTAGAAACCCTCGGCATAGGCGCGGGAGACGATGCGGATCAGGTTGCGGTAGCCCGTCTCGTTCTGGGCCAGGGCCAGCAGGTGGTAGGGCTGGTCGTCCAGCTTGGGCTCCCGGTCGTGCCGGGTGCGCCGGGCCAGGTACAGCTCGCAGCCGATGATGGGCTTGATCCCGTGCTTCTTGCACGCCTTGTAGAAATCGATGGCGCCGTACATGACGCCGTGGTCCGTCAGCGCCAGGGCGGGCATGCCCAGCTCGGCCGCCCGCGCGGCCAGCTCGCCGACCCGGGCGGCGCCATCGAGAAGGCTGTATTCGCTGTGGACGTGCAGGTGGACGAAGGGTTCCATCGCCACCCCTCCGTTTGACCGGTTCCTGTCCACCTTCGCCACGGGCCATGAAGGCTCCTGGCGGCCCCCTCGCCTCGGGCCGGGGTTCCCGGCCCGCCCGCGCCGCCCACCACCGCCGCACCCCCGGCCCCAACCCTTGAGCCTGCAGCCGCCCGCAGGCAGAGCCCACTCCCTTCCGGCCGCCGCTTCACCATGACGAAGCAAATCAGAATTCCCAGGCATTCCGGCCAGCCCGGGCGACCGTTGGGCGCTCCGGACACGCACCGGCACTGCGGGCGGTCCATAGGGTGGTCCGTGACACGCGCCCGCCCCGCCCGGCTCCGGCGCCCGCCCGGGCCGGGACGGGCGCCCGCGGGCAACGGGCGGCCGACGGTCCCACCGCCTGGAGCCCGTCGCCTGGGGAGGTGTAGCCCTTTGCAGCGCTTGCTGGTGTTTGCCCTGGTGGGCCTCATCGCCCAGCTGGTGGATGGGGCCCTGGGCATGGCCTACGGGGTGACGTCGTCGTCGCTGCTCTTGCTCTACGGCCTGGCGCCCGCCGCCGCCTCGGCGTCGGTCCATCTGGCCGAGACCATTACCACCGCCGTGTCGGGTCTCGCCCACTGGCGCATGGGCAACTGGCACCGGCCCACCGTTCGCGGCCTGGTGTTGCCGGGGGCGGTGGGGGCTTTCCTCGGTGCGGTGCTGCTGGCCTCGTTGCCGGCGGAGCGGGTGCGGCCGGTGGTGGCCGGGTTCCTCCTGATCCTGGGCGTGTACATCCTGGTGCGGTTTACCCTGGCCGCCATGCCGCGCCACCGGCGGCCGCCGCGGCTGCGGCTGCGGTACGTGATGCCGCTGGGGTTCGTGGCGGGGCTCCTGGACGCCACGGGGGGCGGCGGCTGGGGTCCCATCGCCACCCCGGCGCTCATGGTGCGCGGTGACCTGCCGCCCCACCAGGTGGTGGGGTCGGTGTCCATCGCCGAGTTCGCCGTGGCGGTGTCGGCCACCCTGGGCTTTGCCCTCACGCTGGGCTGGGAGGGGGTGGCGTGGCTGCAGGTGGCCGCCCTGGTGGCCGGGGGTGCCGTGGCAGCGCCCCTGGCGGCCTGGATGGCCCGCAGGCTGCCGGCCCAGGTGCTGGGCGTGATGGTGGGGACCGCGGTCCTGCTGGTCAACCTGCGCACCCTCTTCGGGGCCGCGGGCATCACGGGCCTGACCCGGCTGCTGGCCTACGCCCTGGTGGCGGCCGTCTGCCTGGGGCTCCTGGTGCAGGCCGCCCTGCGCAGCCGCCGGCAGGCCGCCTCCCAGGTCCAGCACCCCGCCACGGATTGATCCGTCCCGGACCGAGCCGCCCCCTTGAAGCCGCTGCCGGAGCCGCTCCAGCACCGCGGGGCCGCCGCAACGAGACGGCGCTGCGCCACCGGCCCGTGGGAGGCCAAGCCGCCCCAGCACCCCAGGCCGGCGGCAGGAAGCTGGGAGGCGGCGTACCCGTGGGGGAGCCGGGCTCGGGCGACGGCGCCGCCCGGACCCGGAAGGGCCTCAGCGGGGGTCTCTCCGGCCGGAGGACCCCTCCGGCCGGAGAGACCCGCGGCGGAGGACCCGTGGCGGCGCCAACGCGGCGCGTCGCCCCGAGCGCCGGGTGCTCGGGGTGACGCGCCGCTTCTTCCTTCACCAAGCCGCCCCGGCGGGCTCCGCGCACCGGATCGCCCGGGGCCCGCCGGATTCGGACCAGCCGGGTCAGCTGCCGTCGGCCGTACCGGCCGCCGCCAGGCCGGCCGTGCCCTCGTACACCCGCTCGCCGTTGACCTCCACGGCGTAGTGGATCACCGCGGTCCGGCCGATCATGGCGCTGACGCCGCAGTACTTCTGCTGGCTCAAGGTCACCGCCCGGACGGCCCGCTCGGGATCCAGGCCGTGGCCCTCCAGGCGGTACACCAGCCGCACCTGCCGGAACACCTTGGGGTGCTCCTCGGGCTCCTCCGCCTCCAGGTCGATGACCAGCGAGCCCAAGGGCTGACGCATCTTGTTCAGGATCTCCACCACGTCAATGGCCGTGCAGCCGCCCAGCCCCAGCAGCACCAGGTCCTTGGGCGACGGCGCCTCCCGCCGCTCGCCCTCCCGGGGCGCCCCCTGCAAGGGCACCTCCAGGCCCAGGTCGTTGGCCCCGACGTAGCGGCTCCCGCCCTTCCAGCGCACCGTTCCGTGCCGCATGGGCATGCCTCCGTCACGCGCAGAAGCGGTCGAAGGCGGCCTTGAGGTCGGCGGCCACCTCCTCCGCCGTGCGGTTCTCGATGTCGCTGCGGTGCAGCATGTAGACCAGCTGCCGGCCCTTGAGCAGGGCGATGGACGGCGAGGACGGCGGCTGGCCCGTGAAGTACTCCCGTATGCGGGCCGTGGCCTCCCGGTCCTGGCTGGCGAAGACCGTCAGCCACCGCTGGGGCCGCCTCTCATGCTCCAGGGCCATGGCCACCGCCGGCCGGGCGATGCCGCCGGCGCAACCGCACATGGAGTTGACCACCACCAGGGTGGTCTCCTCCTCGACCGCCTCCGCCATGGCCGCGTCCACCTCTTCCGGCGTCCGCAGCTCGGTGAAGCCCAGGCGGACCAGTTCCTCCCGCATGGGTGCAAAGAACATGTCGAGCATCTCCATGCTCATGGCGATCCCTCCCTGTCCCCAGCCGGTCCTTCCCGGGGGCCTGCCCGGTCCTGGCCCGGCGACCTGCTGGCGCTACGGTGCGACGGCAACGGGTTCGCCCAACCCCCCCCTTCCGGTCGAACCCCTGGCCCCTGGAACCGGCCCCTAGACCCCCGCCGCCGGCCGGGCCTCCGCTTCCGCAGGCCGCTCCGTTTCCCGGTGGACCAGGTCCACCAGCCGCCGCAAGTGGTCGACGGGCGTCTCGGGCAGCACCCCGTGCCCCAGGTTGAAGATGTGCCCCGGCCGCCCTGCCGCCCGGCGCAGCACCTCCCGGGCCAGTTCTTCCACCTGGTCGAAGGGGGCCAGCAGCGCCGCGGGATCCAGGTTGCCCTGGATCGCCTTGTCGGGACCGATGGCCTCCCAGGCCCGGTCCAGGTCGACCCGCCAGTCGGCACCCACCACGTCGGCCCCGGCCTCGGCCAGCAGGGGCAGCAGGGCCGGATTGCCCGTGCCGAAGTGGATCCGCGGCACCCCCAGGCCGGCCAGCCCCTCCAGCACCCGGCGCGAGTAGGGCAGGACGAACCGGCGGTAAGCTGCCGGCCCCAGTCCACCCACCCAGGAGTCGAAGAGCTGCACCGCCTGCACCCCGGCCTCCACCTGGGCCCGCAAGTAGTCGAGGACCGTCTCCGCCAGCCGCTCCATCAGCCCGTGCCAGAAGGCGGGATCGCCGTACATCAGCGCGCGGGCCCGGTGGTACTCCCGCGACGGCCGGCCCTCGATCAGGTAGCAGGCCAGGGTGAAGGGTGCGCCGGCGAACCCGATCAGGGGGACCCGGTCGCCCAGGGCCCGCCGCACCAGCCGGATGGTCTCCAGCACGGGGGCCAGTTCGTCCCGGGGGTCGAACCGGCGCAGCCTCTCCAGGTCAGCCGCCGCACCCAGGGGCCGGCCCACCACGGGGCCTACCCCCGGCTCGATGCGGTAGTCGACGCCCAGGGGCGCCAGCGGCGTCATGATGTCGGCGAAGAGGATGGCCGCGTCGACCCCCAGCCGCTCAACCGGCATCACGGTGATCTCGGCGCAGAGGTCGGGGTGCTGCATGAGCTCGACGAAGCCGTACTGCCGCCGGAGCGCCCGGAACTCCGGGAAGATCCGGCCCGCCTGCCGCATGAACCACACGGGCGTCCGGTCTACGGGCTGCCGCCGGCAGGCGGCGAGGAAGCGCTGGCTGGGCGTCAACGGGACCCCTCCTGGCTGTCGGCGGATCTACTGCCATTGTAGCACCCCGCAGCCTGCCGCCTGCCGGACGAACCAGCCGGGGTCTCCCGCCGGTGGGTAACCGCTTGATCGCCCATCTACTGGCACTACGCCCTGACCGTCGGGACAGGCGACGGAAACCCTTGTCGCCAGCGGCCCCTTCCCCGGGCGCCGCGGAGTCGGGGGTGTCCGCTTCCGCTCTTGTCGAACCTTTCCCCCACGCTGGGCGTGCCCTTCGGCATGGAGGGCGGACCCGTTGACCGGCCGGCAATCACCAGGCTAATCCGGCGCATTACCTTTTTCTTGCCGCGTCTTTGCATCAGCGTACACCAGCGACAGTCCAAGCACCCCGATCAAGGCTAAGCAAAGGTAATTTATTAGGGAGAAAAACGCGCCAATCTCGTCCGACCGCAACCGCTCCATGGAGATGAACGGCCATACCTCAAAACCTATTCCACTACCCCGCTGAAACATATCGAGCGGATTTCCTGTAGCTAACATATGGTTGAATCTCAATTGCACGAACGTTAGATATGCGGCCGCGACCCAGGCAAAATGCCTAACGTATTTCATGAAGCACACACCTCGGTTCCACGTCAAAATAGGGATGGCGGCAAGCTGTCCCTATGACGGGATTAAGGTCGACTGTCATATATATCATAAACCAAGCCACCAAGCAATGGATTTAACATTTATGTCAACATGTTGCCCCTCTGCAATGCCACGCTGCCGAATAAATTCCAAGTATGCAATGGACGGATGAACGTCAATCAGTGCTACATTACTATCATGGCTGAGGTCAAGAATGCGATCTTTGTCCGCTCGAAGTACAGCGTCCACTGCAATAACACCATGCACGACGTGGTCTGGTGCTATATCATGAACGGCTTTAACTAGATTCAAAGCGCCTTTCACGTATATTGTACCACGCAACCCGTCAGAATTAGTTGAACGCAATTCAACGGAAACTGGTGATATATTATTAGATAACACAAAATCCGAGAATTCAGTCAATGACATCGGTTTATTGAATGTAATCATCACACGATGGGATCCAGGCGCGCCACCCAATGAATTGATAAGTTCTTCATTTTCTCGTACATATCCTTTAAGTTCATCCGCATTTCTCGGCCCCGCAACATTGAGTTCGATTTCCTTGCTCAGTTCATTGTCCTTAATTGCCACCGCCTTGACTCTTGCCGATTCGTCGGCACGCCAAACCGGTACGGGGTCTCGAGCGAAGGCCTCGTTCTGACGACGATTCGAACTAGCGAAGGTATGGTTAGCAATAAGGTCAGCCGTGTGTCCACCATGGGTATAATAAGTATTTACGCCGTCTGTTGTTCCATACCCCGTCCAGTATTGAGTTTGATACTCACGCCAGAAACTTGACCAATAACTTTCATGAAATGTATGTTGCATCTCCCCTGTCATATTCCCGAACAGGGAAAAATCACAAAACTGTGCCCTCCATGTGTATTCAAGACCAGCTTTGATCGAAAGCGGGGATTCTGACGTTACCTCTGCCTCTTCCCATAAGGCATTACCGTCATCGTCATCTTGATCAAAATGCGCATCTGGCAAGGTGGTTAAGGACGAACAGTGGTCAAGCCATGCTGACGTCATATCAGTGCAGTCAGCTCCTGGATAGTGGCTGTTATTGCGATAGTAAGACTGGATGGCGTTGATATCGGATGAACTGTAAGTAAAATTAGAGTCGCATCTCACGTAGTAATCAGAACCGCTTTCAAACGAAAACAATTCATACAGCCCCCGATCAGGCTCATATGTGGCATTAGCGGAGTTCCACGAAGAAATCGTAGAAGTATGGGCAAGGCTGAATCCAAATGGGGCCACAACCAGGACTAAAACAGAATTAAAATTAGAAAGAGTCTCATCATTGTCTGTCGTCCCTTCCTGTAGGACACACGCCGTAATGGTTAAGTCATGCCTGAAGTGCGGCTTGATAATCGGCGATCCCCAAGAAAATTCAGCACCTTAACGGTTGCGATCCCTACAGGACATGACGATGCCACGTTGCTTAGCAGGACAAACCAGCACATGGCCCGTTTCCTCCAAAATGGATGATGCCTGCTGGAGGAGCAAACCGAGCGCCGGAACGAACCGCATAAAGGTCCGGGAGGCGGAGCCTCGGGTTCGTCTTTGGCGTAGACCACCGCACGCCCCGCGGAATGGTGGGACGTGCGGACCCACCCGCCTCTGAATGGGACCCGTATAATGCGCCCGTAGCCACTAGGGGCATGCCAGAGGTCATCCGCGTCGGCCGCTGCCACAACGGGTTGCCTCTGTGCTCTGGGACGGGCTATGCATGGTGACGTCGCTATGTCGCTCTTGCAATAAACTCACTAAGTGCTGGGCTCGTATCAACCTCAGCACGCCACCGAGCCGGTTTCCCCACGGCCTTCTAGACCCCGGCTCGGTTCGTAACCTGTGGGCGAGCGGTGCTTTGGGTAGGCAATCACCCCTTCCGTCTGCGTCCAACAGTCACCTCGTCTAGACGGAGAAACAGTTGTCATAAACGACCAGGGCCATAAGGTGTTTTCTGGAGCAAGGCTAACACAGGTAGGATGTCGAAGTTTAGCAGAGTGCGTCGGATGACCGCATCAACAGGCCCTCGCCGCCGACCCCAGACCCACAGCTTGCCAAACTCCAGATCCACAGTCGCCGCCGGCCGACTCACCACGGGGACGTCGCCCCGCTCCAACCCCGCCTCCCGCTGCGCCTCTGTCTCGTGGTCCGCCCGGGCCCCGTCCGCCTGCACGTCCGCCCACGGCGGCATGGCGCCCAGCCGGACGGCCCCGCATGTTCACCCCCCCAGCCAGTCCATCGCCGCGGCATAGGGTGCCTGCGTACACAGCTGAATCCTTCCTGCACCAGGGGCGAATACGGCGGCCGCGGCTCCATCCCAGTACCTCCCCCAGCAAGAACCGCCGTGCTCCGCTTTGCCGGTCCTGGTCATACCGTCGCTCCCACTGGATCGCGCCCTCCACGTCACCAAGCTCCGTGACCGCTCTTGACGCACTCGGGTTGTCGCCGGTCCTGTTGCTCCATCAGCTGCCGGTCCAGCGCTTCCAGGGCGTGACCACAAGCTGTCGCGCGGCCTCCTGCGTCGCCTGGATCACGGCCACCTCCAGCGGCCGAAAGTCTCGCTTTTCCGCCACCTGCACCTACCGAAACTTTAGGCAGCACGCGGCCCGGAAGAGGGGCCGCGTGCTGGGGCGGCCACGCCGAGCTTCTGGTCCGGCGCCCCCGGGCATAGGCTCGGGTGGAGGGATCCCACCATGGCGCGCCTGTCCCTCGGACACCTGATGTACGTGGCGTGCGTCGCCGCGGGGATCGTAGTGGGCGGGTCTCTGGCGGGCGGGCTGGCCCGCCTGCTGTTCGTCCAGGTGCCCCTGGATGCGCCCAGCAGCCTGCCCGTGGGCTCCCTGCCCGACCTGGCCAGCCGGCTCAAGCTCTGGGGCACCTTCGCCGCCCTGGGCGGGACCCTGACGGCCCTGCAGCACCTGGAGTCGGGCATCCTGGGCCGGTCCTTCGGGGTCGCCGCCACCCAGCTGCTCCTGATCCTGAGCGCCTTCACCGGGGCCCACCTGGCCTACGTCGCCCTGCGCTATCTGGCCGGGTCGCCCCCCGGGTCCTGAACCGGCGCCGGTCACCCGTCAGGAGGAAGCCCTGCCGTGTCCCCGTCGCCCCGCCTGCGGCTGCTGGCCGCCCTGGCCGTCGGCGCCTTCCTGGGCGCGAGCCTGACCCTGCCCCTGGCGGCCCGCCGGGTCGACACCCTGACCCTGCTGGCCACCGACCTCCTGCGGGAACTGGCCGAGGCGGAGAACGAGCTGGCCCGCCTGCGGGAAGAGCCGCCGACGTCCGTCGCCGTGTACGAGACCCGGCTGGAGCTGGTGGACGCCCGGGGCCAGCGGCTGCCGCCCGCCACCGAAGTGGTCCTGCGGCAGGAGCTGGACCCGCTGGCCCAGCGGCTGGTAGGGGAGGACGTCTACGACCTCAGCCCGGCGGTGGTGCGGGACCTGTTCGACCGGCGCCGCCTGCAGGTGGGCGACACCCTCTACCGGATCACCGTGGAGAGCATGGTCCTGGGTCCCCGCGCCCTGCTGCGCCTGCGGGTCGAACCGGTCCCCACCGCCCCCGGTGCGGGAAGCCGGGACGGGCCCTGAAGGGAAGGGGCAGAGCCGGCCCTGGGCCCCCGCGGCCGGGCCCCCGGGTCAGGACAGGGCCATCACCAGCTCCTTGAACCGCCGGCCCCGCTCGGCAAAGTCCCGGAACATGTCGTAGCTGGCACAGGCCGGGGACAGCAGCACCACATCGCCCGGCCGAGCCAGGCGCCGGGCCTCCGCCACCGCCTCCTCCAGGGAGGCCACCCGCCGGATCAGCGGCGCCCTGCCTTCCCGCCGGGCCGCCTCCTCGATCACCCGCTGGATCGCTTCCGCCGTCCTGCCCAGCAGCACCACCGCCCGGGCCCGCCGGCAGAGGGTCGGCCCCAGGGGATCGAAGGGGATGCCCTTGTCATAGCCCCCGGCGATCAGCACCACGGGCTCGGTGAAAGCCTCCAGGGCCGCCAGGGTCCGGTCGGGGGCGGTGGCGATGGAGTCGTTGTAGTACCGCACCCCGTCCAGCTCCCGCACCGGCTCCAGCCGGTGCTCGACCCCGCGGAACGCCGCGGCGGCCTGGGCCATGCCGGCCGGATCGGCACCGGCCACCCATCCGGCCAGGATGGCCGCCAGGGCGTTGAGGCGGTTGTGGGCGCCCCGCAGGTGCATGGCGCCCGCCTCCAGCAGGGGCCGCTCCCCGCACCCGTCCCACACCACCAGCCGCTCACCCGCCAGGTAGGCCGCCCGGACCGGCCCGCCCCGCCGGGCCGCTTCCCGCTCCGCCAGCTCCCGCGCCGCCCGGGCCGAGGCGGCAAAGGCCGCCACGCGGCCGGGCGCCCGGCCTGCCAGCCCGGCCGGGGCCGGTTCGTCCGCGTTGAGGACCGCCCAGCCGTCCGGCTCCTGGAGCTCGACGATGCGGGCCTTGGCCGCGGCATAGGCCTCCATGGTGCCGTGGATGTCCAGGTGGTTGGGCCGCAGGTTGAGGTACACGGCCACGTCGGGCGCCCGGTGGCAGAGCTCCAGCTGAAAGCTGGAGAGCTCCAGCACCACCAGGGCCTCGGGCGGGATGCGGTCGACCTCTTCGATCAGGGGGCGCCCGATGTTGCCGCCGACGAAGATGGGGCGGCCCGCCAGCGGCCCGCCGGGCGCCGCCGCCTGGCGCAGCCCCTCGGCCAGCAGGGAGGTGGTGGTGGTCTTGCCGGCGCTGCCGGTGACCCCCAGGACCCTGCCCCGGCACCGTTCCAGGAACAGGTCGATCTCGCCGCGGATGGCAGCCCCTGCGGCCCGGGCGGCGGCGATCTCCGGCAGGTCCTTCTTCATCCCCGGGGTGAGGAACACGGTGCCGAAGGGCCGCTCCTGGAGGACGCGCAGGTAGCCGGGCCCCAGGTGCAGTTCGACCCCGGCCCGGGCCAGCTGGTGGATCTCCGGGTCCGCCTGCTCCGGTGGCACCCGGTCGCAGCCCACCACGGCAATGCCCCGGTCCAGCAGGTACCGGACCAGGGCACGGTTGCTGCGGCCAAGTCCCACCACGGCCACCGGACCGGCCAGGGGCGGCGTGGCTCCCGGACGCCGGACCCCATGCTCCCCCGGGGGCCGGGCCGCGGGCTCTCCAGGCCCCCGGCTCGGGTGCCCCACCGCCAGCCCGGCGGCGCCGTGCCCCGGCCGCCCTGCCGCCCTCATCTCGGGCTGCCGCACCATGCTCCCTGGCGGGAGCGGCACCCCCCTTGCCGCCGGTGGCGGCCCCGCGTGCCCCTCCGCCGGCATTCAGGCTCCCTCCAGCAGGCGCTCCAGGCGCCGCAGGGCCTCTTCCAGGTCGGACCGGGAGGTGGCGTAGGAGAGCCGGAGGTAGCCCGGCGTGCCGAAGGCCGTGCCCGGCACCACGGCGATGCGTGCCGCGTCCAGCAAGAGCTCCGCCAGGGCCACGTCGTCGCCGGCGGTCCGGCCGGCCAGCCGCCGGCCCAGAAGTCCCCGGACCGACGGGTAGACGTAGAAGGCCCCCGCCGGCCGGAGCACCTCGATCCCCGGCAGCCGCAACAGCCCCTCCACCAGCAGGTCCCGGCGCTGCCGGTACTCCTCCCGCATGGCGGCCACTTCGTCCTGCGGGCCGGTCAAAGCCGCCACCGCGGCCTTCTGGGCGATGGAGTTGACCGACGAGGTGGCCTGGGACTGGATGGCCGCCATGGCCCGGGCCACGGGCCGCGGGGCCGCCGCCCAGCCGATGCGCCAGCCCGTCATGGCGTACGCTTTGGAGACGCCGTTGATCAGGATCACCCGCTCCCTGTATTCAGGGCGCAGGGCCGCGACGGACACGTGCTCCCCCTCGTAGATGAGATGCTCGTAGAGCTCGTCCGTCACCATCCACAGCCCCGCCTCCGCCGCCACGGCGGCCAGCTCGTCCAGTTCCTGGCGGGTGTAGACCGTGCCCGTGGGGTTGCTGGGGCTGTTGAGGATGAGGGCCCGGCTGCGCGGGGTCAGCGCCCGCCGCAAGGCCTCGGGCGCCAGCTTGAAGCCGGTCTCGGGCCCGGTCTCCACGATCACCGGCTCGCCGCCCGCCAGCCGCACCATCTCCGGGTAGGAGACCCAGTAGGGCGCGGGGATGATCACCTGGTCCCCGGGATCGCAGATGGCCATGAACGCGTTGAACAGGGCGTGCTTGCCGCCGGCCGAGACGACGATCTCGTCCTCGGCATACTCCAGGCCGTTGTCCCGGCGGTGCTTCTCGGCGATGGCCCGCCGCAGTTCGGCGATGCCGGCGGCCGGGGTGTAGCGCGTGAAACCCGCGTCGATGGCGGCCTTGGCCGCTTCCCGCACGTGGCGCGGGGTGGGGAAGTCGGGCTCGCCGGCGCTGAGGTTGATCACCTGCTCCCCCGCCGCCTTGAGTTCCTTGGCACGGGCGTCGATGGTGATGGTCACCGAGGGCTGGATGCCCCGAGCTCGGGTCGACAGGTGCATCGCGGCTCATCCTCTCCCTGGAGTGTGCTCGTGAGTGGCCTCGCCATGGGACGGCCCGGGCCGCCCGTCCCGGTGCCCTGGCCAGGTGCCCGGGATCAGAGGTCGAACACCGCCCCGGGCTCTGCCAGCTGGGCGGCGGGAAACACCTCCCGGGCCTCCCCCAGGACCTCGTCCGGATCGTACTCGGGCAGGAGGTGGGTGAGAAGAAGGCGCTTCACCCCGGCCGCCTGCCCGATCTCCGCCGCCTGGCGGGCGGTCAGGTGGCCCGGCGCCCGGTCGCCCCGCCGCGCCAGCAGGCTGGCTTCGATCAGCAGGAGGTCCGCGCCCCGGGCCAGTTCGACCAGCTGGGCGGCGGCCTCCGGGCCCGTGTCCCCCGAATACACCAGACGCCGCCCCCCGGCGCTCCAGGCGGAGGCCAGGCAGGGCAGGGGGTGGTCGGTGGCCCGCACCTCCACCGCCCACCCCGCCACCGTGATCCGGTCCCCGGATTCGAGGAAATGCGGTGCAAACACGTCCTTGTACGGCATGCGTCCCGCCAGCTCCGGCGGCCGGGCGGGCCCGTACAGCGGCATGGGCTGCGGCCGCGGCCGGCCCAGGTAGCGGGCGATGTCCAGCACGTACCGCAAGACAAAGTGGTCACTGCTGTGATCGGGGTGGTAGTGGGAGTAGAACACCGCCGCCAGCCCGGCCGGGTCGACCCGCTGGCGCAGGCGGGCCACCACCCCGGGGCCGCAATCCAGCAACACGGGGCCTTCCGGGCCCTCGAGAAGATAGCCGGCGCAGGCACCTCCGGGACCCGGGTACGGCCCGTCCCGGCCCAGGATGGTGAGGCGCATGGGCCGCCGCCTCCTCGTCTCCGCCCCCCGTCACCACGGACCCGGCGACGTCCTCGACGCCAGGCCCTCCGTCCGGCACGGGCGCCGGAAGGGTTCTCGGATTTCGGGAAGGGTCCTCGGGATTTCCGTTAGGTTTCCGTGGAGGCCGGTCGAATCCTGCGCTGCTGCAGCAGGCGCTGCATCTCTTCCGCGGAGAGGCGGCCCTCCTCGACGGCCTCCTTCAGCAGGCGCTGCATGTAGCCGCCGATGCGGCCGCTCTCCAGGGACGTCAGGGCACCCCAGCCCTCGGCCTCCACCTTCGGCCACAAGCCCAGTTCCTGCGCCGCCTGGACCTTGAACGGGTAGAGGGGGTCGTCCTCCGGGTTGGGCTGGGCCACGCGCCGGCCGCCCCGCCGCCCCACCCCGCCCCGGTGCCCCCGCTTGCGCCGGCGCCGGGAGGTGGCGGTGGGCGGCAGCTCGATGCCGGCCCAGGGCGAGGTCACGGCCGCCGGTTCCGCCGGAAAGGAAGTGGCCGCCTCCAGCCCCTCCCCCTGCGGGCTGCCGGCCGGGACGCCTGCAGCGGGGTGGCCTTCCGCCTTGGGCGCATCCTCAAGACCGGCGGCCGCGGCCGGGGCTTGGGGCGCCCGTATGGCCCCCTCCGGGGTGCCGGCCCGGCCGGCGGCCGCCCCCTGGGGCTCGGGGGCGGGCGCGCCGGCACCGCTGAGTTCTTGCGACGGCGCAGCATGACCTGCCGCGCCGCTTGCTTCGTCATCCGTCCAGCCCGCCGGGCGGCCGGCGGGTTCCGCAGGCTGCATCGGTTCCCACCTCCGGTGCCTTAGTTTGGCTCTGATGAGCGGCTGTAATCTGACCGTAACCGCCGCTGAGGCCATACGTCGCGGCCCGCGGCGGGCTGCGGGACGGGCTCTGACATGGCCGGCAGGGTCCTGGAATAGAGGTAAGGGGCAGGCGGCATGCGGGTCATTGGGCCGCCGGTGGGGGTGCGGCGCATGGCAGGTTCGTCCACCGGCCCAGGCCGCGGGTTGCGGGGGCCCCTGCCGGCCGGGCTCCTGGCGGGGCCGGGAGGCCGGGTCGTCCTGTGGGTCCTTCTGGCGGTGGCCGTGGTGGTGGGCGCTTCCCTCTGGTGGCGCGCCCGGTCGCTACCGGAAACCCTGCAGTGGGGCGAAAGGCCGCTGGTTCTGGTCTACCACACCCACGCGACGGAAGGGTTCCTGCCCGACCTGCCGGCCGGCCGCCGCCCGGACCGGGACATCCACCGCGACGCCTTCACCCGCGACGCCCAGCGCTCGGTACGGGCCCTGGGGCAGGCGGTGGCCCGGCGCCTGGCCGAGCGGGGCCTTGACGTCATCTGGTCGGGCACGGTGTATGACGCCGCCGGCCGCGACGATGCCTACGAGCGCGCCCGGGCGGGCCTTCAGGACCTGTTGCACCGGCATCCCACCCTGCGCATCGCCCTGGACATCCATCGCGACGCCGTCAGCACCCGGGTCCAGGTGGGCGGCCAGCCGGCCGCCGGCGTCTTGCTGGTGGTCGGAGCCGGCCACCCGGGCTGGCACCAGAACCTGGCCCTGGCCGAGGCACTGGCCGGCCGCCTGCGGCGCATCCACCCGCAGCTGGTGCGGGGCATCGCCCTCAAACCGTGGCACTACAACCAGGATCTTCTGCCGGGATCGTTGATCGTGGAGATCGGCGGCGCGGAAAACACTCTGGCCGAGTCGCTGCGCACGGCCCGCTGGGTGGCCGACGCCCTGGTCGAAGCATTGTCCATCCGGCCGGACGGGGCTCCCGCCCGGCCGACCCTCTTGCCGCCACCCGGGAGCGGCGCGCTGCTGGGGTACGGCCCGCCCGCCGGGCTGTAGCGCCACGGCCTCGAGCGCCGCGGCCTTGGGGCACCCGTTGCGGCATCCAGCGCAAGTCCCCCGCCCGTTGCCCATCCTTGGCTCCCCGCCGCCACCCCCCGCCTCCGGACGGGCAGGCCGGGGCCCGGGGTAGGCCCCGGGTATGTCCGGGCACCCTTTCGCCCCAGGTTATGGCCGGGGGATGTGGGATGACCGGTCATGCCCGCCCTGGCGCCGCCGGGGGCGGCGCCGGACCCGGGACGGGAGACCACCGGGCCCGACCGCGGAAGGCACCCGGGCCCGGTGGGAGGAACCTGTTGCCGCCTGTCGCCGCCTGGGCCCTGGTGGCCCTGGTGCTGGTGCAGGCCCTGCTGGCCGCCGGTCCGGCGCCGCTGGCCGGAGGGCCTGCCACCAAGCCGCCCCTGTCCGGGGCCCGGCCCGGCGCCCCGGGCACGGGAGATGAGGAGGGACCTGGCACCCGCGACGGCGCTGCCGGCCGGGGCCGGGTCGATACCGCCATCGCCCGGCGCTTCGCCCGGGAACCCCAGATCACCGTGTTCGACCATGCCGCCGGCGGGCCCCGGGCGATGCCGATGGAAGAGTACGTCGCCCACGTGGTGGCCGGCGAGGCCGTCCCCTCATGGGATGCCGACGCCCTGCGGGCCCAGGCGGTGGCCGCCCGGACCTACACCGTGTCCCTGCTGCTGGCGGGCGAGCAGTCGACGCCTCGCCGGCTGTACGGCACCGACACCTCCACCGACCCCGCCGAAGCGCAGGCCTTCAACCCGGTGGTCCCGCCCCCGGTGGCTGCGGCCGTCAAGGCCACCCGGGGGGAGATAGTGGTTTACGATGGCAAACCCATCGTTGCCCTGTTCAGCGCCTGTGCGGGTGACCGCACCGCCGGGCTGAGGGAATCCTTCCCGGGGGATGACCGGCAGGCGCCCTACCTGCGCCCCGTCCCCTCGCCCTGTGAGCGGGCGGCGCCCGATTTCATCCGGCGCTGGTCGGTGGCCTTGACGGCCGGCGAGCTGGCAGGGGTCGCCGGGGTGGCCCCCTCCCTGGTCCAGCAGGTCTCCATCGCCCGCCGCGGGCCCTCGGGGCGGGCGGTGCTGGTGCGCATCGGGCCGCGCCTGGTCCACGCCGCCACCCTGCGGCGGCAGATCGGGCCCAACCGGCTCAAGTCCACCTACTTGATCGAGATCGAGCCGCTGGAAGGCGGGGTGTGGATCTTCCGCGGCCGGGGCTGGGGTCATGGCGTGGGCCTGGACCAGTGGGGCGCCCAGGCCATGGCCCGGCAGGGGCGGGGTTACCGGGACATCCTGGCCCACTACTACCCAGGCACCGCCGTGGTGCAGCTGTACCGGTAAGGGATGCGGCTGGACCGGTTGGCAGCGCAGCTGTACCGGCAGGTCGTGCACCGGCACCGGCTGCGCCGCTACGCCCCAGCTGCACCGCGAACCCGGAGCCCGAAGGCCGGACCTGCCCACGATGCCGGCTCGCCGGCATCCCCGGCATCCGCGGAGCCACGCCGTCAGGACAGGATCAGCTCGAAGTGCGCCAGCCGGGAAAGGTAGGCGGCCACCACCAGGGGCCGGTTCAGGCGGAAGGCATGGGTGACCCACACCCGCGTCACCGGATCCTGCTCGATGACCTCCAGCACGTTGACGTAGGGGGAGTCGACCCGCTCGATGGCGGCGTAGGGAATGTCCAGGGGGCCTGCCGTGAGGGTCCCGGGGCCGCCGTGGGAGGCGCCGGGGGCGTCGGGCGATGTGTCCGGGGCCCCCTCGTCGGGATGGAAGAACAGGCTGTCCCGCCCCACCACTAGCCAGCCCCGGGCCAGGGAGCCATAGCCCCCGCCGGGGCGTTCCTGGAGGAGGGTGCAGCGGGCGGCATAATACGCCGGCCGGTCGGGTACCCCTTCGGGGAGCCGCTCCAGCAGCGGCCACTCCCCGGGCGGAACGGACAGGACGCGCCGCGCCGCCTCCCGGTCGGCCTGCCGGTTCGCCTCCCATTCCCGCTGCCGGCGCATGGCCTCCAGCCGTGGCCGCGCCCGCAAGAGCGAGCGGCCCAGCAGCACCAGCGCCGCCAGCACCGCGGCCGTGACGAGCAGCGTGGTCCAGCCCCCTGGCATGCCGGTCCCTCCTCTGGCCCTCGGTCCTGTGGCCCTGTCTTCCTGGGTCCTTCGGGCAAGCCGTGATCCGCGGAACCCGGGCCGTAGCGGCCGCAGCGGGGTCTGGGGCGCAGACGTCACGCCCAGCGGAACCGCAAGCGGTCCCGGAGGCCGCCGCCCGTTCTGCGGCTCTTGCCCTGACGCGGGCCGCCCGGCGCCCCGGCGGCCCGTGCCGTCCACCCCACGGGCCGCCCCGCCGCGCCCATTGTGCCATATTCCGCCGCCCTCCGCTCCTTCCCTGGCCGCCCGGTCCCTCCCTGGCGGCCCGGCCCAGGCAGCGGAGGCACAGCGCAGAGCCCGGGGGCGCCCGGAAGGTGGACCGGAGGTGGCAGGGCCGGAAGCCCGGTGCAGTTGTAGCACGACCGGATGCATTGGGATGCGGTCCTTCCCGCAGACGGCCCGGGACCGCTTCCCGGACCGGCCCCCTGCGGCGCGACCAGGGGAACGGCGCGGTGCAGGGCTCCCCCGCTGCCCGCTTGGCCGGGGGGCGTTCCTCCGCAATAATGGACGGGGCGCCACGGGTCGCGGCGGCGGCCGCCCTACCCGGCAGCCGGCCCAAGGCCGGCCTGCCCGGCAGCCCAGTCAAGCGGCCCAACCCCGCGGCCGAACCCGGCAGGAACCGGGGAAAGAACCAGGCAAGAATCGGGGACAGGCCGCGTAGGATGAACCAGCCCGTGGACAAGGCGGTGCCCCACCTCCGGGGGCCGCGCAGCCCTGAGCAAGGAGGGCAGGCCGTGGACTGGCTGACCCAGGTGGTGGAGCGCTGGGGCTACCTTGGCCTGGTGGCCGTGGTGGCCCTGGAGAACCTGTTCCCGCCGATTCCGTCGGAAGTGGTGATCCCCTTTGCCGGGTTCCTCACCAGCCTGGGCGTCCTCACCCTGCCGGGCGTCATCGCCGCCTCGACGGCGGGCTCGGTGCTGGGGGCCCTGGTCCTGTACGGGCTGGGCCGCGTCCTGGGACGCCGGCGCCTGGAGGCCCTGACCCGGCGCTACGGCCACTACCTGGGCGTGCATGTCGAACAGGTTGAAAAGGCGGAGGCGTGGTTTTCCCGCCACGGGCCCTGGGCGGTGCTGGCGGGGCGCGTGGTGCCCATCGTGCGCAGCCTGATCTCCATTCCGGCCGGGATCGCCGAGATGCCGGCGGCGGTCTTCGTGGTCTACACCGTCCTGGGCACGCTGGTGTGGAACACCGCCCTGGCCGCGGCAGGGGCGGCCCTGGGTGCGGCTTGGCCCCTGGTCCAGGAGTGGGTCCGGGTCTACCAGCACGTGCTGCTGGTGGTGATCCTGGCGGCCGCCGCCGTGGGCATCGGCTTGCGCCTGGCGGGATGGCCCCGGCGCTGAGCAGGTCCCGGTGCGGGCAGCCTGCTGGCCTGACGGCGCCCTGCCGAGCCTGGCGCAGCAGGTCACGCCAGGCGGGGGCACGCGGGCCGGATCGCCCCGAGCGGGAGCGACGCGGGACCGGATCACCCCGCGGGAGCGACGCCGGCCGGGCCGTCCCGGGCGGGGCGGCGGCCGGCCGGGCCACGGCAGGCGGCGCAGCAAGCAACGGCGAGGTGATGACCATGGGAACCGGCAGGCGGAAACAGCAGCTGCGCTGGGTATGGGTCGCCCTGGTGCTGACCCTGGTCGCCTCCTTCGTCCTGATGACGCTGGCGCCCGCCCTGACCGCGGCGTCCTCGGGCGCAGGCCCGTCCACCGGCGCGGGCGGTTCGGCCGCGCCAGCGGGTGCCGGTGCGCCCGCCGGCGCTGCGGGCTCACCGGAGGCCAGCCCGCAGGAGGCGCCCGCCCCCGGGAAAGCCGTGGTCGTCCTGGGGGCCGACCTGACGGAAGCCCAGCGCCAGGAGGTCCTGCGCCTCCTGGGCCTCGACCCCGCCACCTGGGACGGCGAGCCCCTGATCCTGACCCATCAGGAGGAAGTGGCCCTGGTGGGCGACTACGTGCCGCGGGAGCAGCTGGGCAGCCGGGCCATCTCGTCCGTCCGGGTCGAACCGGCGGAGCCGGGCAGCGGCATCCGGGTGGAGACGAAGCACATCACCTGGGTTGCGCCGGAGATGTACGCCGAGGCCCTGGCCACCGCCGGGGTGAAGGACGCCGTGGTCTACGTGGCGGCGCCCTTCGACGTCTCGGGTACGGCCGCCCTGGCGGGCATCTACAAGGCCTACGAGGTCTCCGCCGGCGAGAACCTGGACGCCGGGCGCAAGGACCTGGGCGCCCGGGAGATCGGCGTCATGGTGCGCATCGCCCAGGAGATCGGAAGCCCCGAGAAGGCCAGCCAGTTCCTGACCCTGCTCAAGGAGCGCATGGCCGAGCACCCGCCGACCAGCCGGGAGGAGATCCTGGCCCTGATTCGCGAGCTGGAACAGCAGCTGGGCATCCAGCTCAGCGACGCCCTCCGGGAAGAACTGGCCACCCTGGTGGAAAAGCTGCGGGACGCCGGCATCGACTGGCAGGCGGTGACGGCCCAGTTGCAGCAGGTGCGGGAGCAGGTGAACCGCTTCTTGGGCGAGGACACGCCCATCATCCGGGATTTCTTCAACCGCCTGTGGGACTGGGTCCTGGCGGCCGTGGACGCCGTCCGCAGCTGGTTCGGCCAGTGACCCGCGCGGGCGGAGAGGAAGCGCCGGGGGGCCGGCCGGCGACCCCGGGTCCGATCCGGGTTCCTTCGCCCGGGATCCATGGCCCGGGGCCTTTGCCCGGGGTCCCCTGCCCTTGGGGGCTTGGCCCCCTGTGCGGCGAGCGGTCATCCTGAGCGGGGAGCGTCCACCAGCCGGAAAGGAGCAAGGCGCGTTGCACGACGGCCCATCCCACGACGGCCCGATGCCCGGGGCACCGCTAGAGGACGGCGCGTTCTACGTCACCGTGAACGGGATCCGCCACTGGTGCAGGATCGCCGGCGCGGCGAAGGGCACGACACCGCTGGTGGTGATCCACGGCGGGCCCGGTGGCAACGTCTACAACTTCGAGCGCACCATCGGCCCTCTCCTTGAGGCCTTTGCGACGGTGATCTACTACGACCAGCGGGGCTGCGGCCGGTCGGACCGGCCGGCCAGCCCCGCCGGCTATTCCTTGTCGCTGCTGGTGTCGGACCTCGAAGGCCTGCGGGCCCGGCTGGGCCTGGACCGCTTCATCCCCCTCGGCTTCTCCTTCGGCGGGGAACTCGCTCTGGAGTATGCCCTGGCCCACCCCGGCCGCGTGGAGCGGATGATCCTCCAGGCCCCCACCTTCTGCGACCCGGTGCGGCTGGCATGGATCCAGCTGTACGGCTTCTACCACGTGGCGACGGGCGAACTGAAGGACCGGATCGCCCGGCTCCTTGCAGGGGACGATCCGGCCCCGGCCCGCCTGGAGCAGGCCTGGAACCTGGTGGACACGGAAACGGTGGACCGCTTCCTGTTCTTCGACCCCGCCGCCGCCCGGCTCAACCGCCGGCTGTGGGAGGAAAGCGGGCTCGTCAACACCGGCGACATGCAACGCGCCCTGGCCGCCCAGCCCCAGCCCCCCAGCCGGATGGAGGCGCTGTCCCGGATCCCGGTCCCCGCCCTGGTCATGGTGGGGCTGCACGACCGCAACGTCGGGGTCGACCTCTGCCGGGACATCAGTGCCAGGCTGCCTCAGGGCCGCCTGGTGATCTTCGAGCGCAGCGCCCACTTCCCCGACATCGAGGAGCCCGAGCGCTACGCGGCGGAGGTGCGGCGGTTCCTCGGATTCTAGCGCCCGTATCCGGGAGCCGCCCCGTACCTGGGAGCCCGGATGGACGGGAGGGCACGGGCCGGGGACCGGGTTCCGCCCGCGGTCCCTCGCCTGCTGTCCCTCTCCGGAGCGTTCTTCACCGGGCACCCGTCTCTGGCGTCCTTCTGGACGGAGGCCTTCATTCCCGCCTGGACGGGAGCTTCGGGATCAGCCAGCCCAGGAATGAGGCCTCCGACCGGGTCTGGATGTAGACGGCGCCGGGTCCGGTGAACTCGCAGGCCAGGCCTTCGCCGCTGGCGATGGAACTGAACCAGCCGCTCCCGGCCGCTCGCACCTGGAAGGCCATGCCGTCGGTGAAGGCGACCACGTGGCCGGTGTCGACCACATAGCGCTGGCCTGGTGCCAGCTCCTTGCGGTGCAGCGCCCCGTAGCTGTTGATGAAGAGGGGCCCGTGCCCCGCGACCCGCAGCAGGAAGAGCCCCCCGCTGCCGAAGAAGCCCCGGGCACCACCCCAGCGCGCGTCGACGGTCAGGGTCGTGGCCCCGGCCAGGAAGGCACCCGACTTGAGGTACACGACCTCGCCGGCCAGCTCCAGCACCGTGATGTCGCCGGGCAACGCGGGGGCCAGCATCACCTCACCCCGCGCCCCGTCCGCCCGGTACCGGCTGGTGAAGAAGGACTCCCCGCCCAGGAGGGAGCGGCTCAGGGCGCCCAGCAGCCCGCCCCGGGCCTCCGCCTGCAGGGATACGTTGCCGCTCATGGAGACCAGGGCCCCAGGCTCGGCCTGCAGTTCCTCTCCCGGCTCCAGCTCGACGATGGCCAGGGCGTAGCTGGGCTGGTGCAGGATCCGGTATTGCAAGGGCCGCCCCTCCCTCTGGAGAACCTTTCCACTCCATGGATTCGGCGAGCCGCCTCGGGGCCCCTGCCGCGAGGAAGGTAAGGTGAAGGGCCATGCCAAGGGACGCCGCCCCGGGCATGGCCCTTCACCACGCGGATCCTGTTGCACGGCGTGCCGCCGGCACGGTGCGCCGGACGCACGGTGCACTGGCACCACGGAATGCCAACCTTGCGGGAGCATGTGGGAATCGAACCCACCGGGGACGGTATCGCCGCCCCCCACTGGTTTTGAAGACCAGGGGCGACACCAGTCACCAGCTGCTCCCTCGACGGCGACCGCCGCCCCCATCCTAGCAATCGACATCCTCGGACAGCAAGGCAACACCAGGAAAGCGCACTAGCAGCACCAGGCGGCGACCGCCCATCCCGCGCTCAAGCAGCGCCAGGACACCACCGCCCATCCCGCGGTCCATCAGCGCCAGACGGCCACCGCCCATCCCCTGCCCGAGCGGCGGCCCGCGGCGACCGCGCCAGCCGCGTACAAGCAGCGTACAAGCAGGGGTACGCAGCGAGCGGCCTCCCCAGCGTACAAACGGCGGCTGGCGGCGACAGGCCATCCCGCGCACAAGACCCGGCCCCGCCCCGGTACACCGCACCGGTACCGCCGGCAGCCCACCCGGCGGCCCTTCACCCAGCGGGACCGCGGCCGGCGTCTCGCGGATGCACCACCAGAGCAGGTCGCGGTCCTCCTGACCCGGCCGCTCCACCGGTGCCACCATCCGCCCCAGCCCCTCGGCCCCACGGCTCGACCGTCCCCACCGGCCCCGCCCGGGCCTGCCTAGGCCGCCCCCAGCGCCTTCAGGGCCCGGCGCGGGTGCTCCTCGGGCTTGACGCCCCGGATCACCGCCAGCACCTTGCCCTCCTCGTCCAGGACGAAGGTGGTCCGCTCGATGCCCCAGTAGGTCCGGCCGTACATCCGCTTCTCCTTCCAGACCCCGTAGGCCTCGGCCACCTGGTGATCGGGGTCCGACAGGAGCGGAAAGGGCAAGCCGTACTTCTCCCGGAATTTAACGTGGGATTCCACCGGATCCGGGCTCACCCCCAGTACCACCGCGCCGGCTTCCTGCAGCTGCCCATAGTCGTCCCGGAAGCTGCAGGCTTCCCGCGTGCAGCCGGGTGTGTCGTCCTTGGGGTAGAAGTACAGCACCACCTTGCGGCCGCGGAAATCGGACAGCCGCACCGTCTCCCCGCGGTCGTTCACGGCGGTAAAGTCCGGCGCCTGCTCGCCCACCTTCACCATGGGCTTGTCCCTCCCCAGCACGTGGCTTTTGTTACCTCGGCACGCGGATTTTCTTAGTGCCGCCCAGGACGTTCCCCGCCTTTTGCCGAACCCATTCTATCGGACCCGTTCACCGCCCGCCGGCGGGAGCCGCTTTCCGAACCTGGCCGCCCAGGCCAGGCCGCAAGCCTCCGCAAGCCCCGCCACCGCTCTCCCTACACCACCTCGTCCTGCCACTCCGGCTCGTCCCCCCGCACCCAGCCGGGATGAACCGGAAGGGGCAGGTCCGGCACCAGCCGGCGCAGCGCATCCCCCTCGGGGTCGCCGGCCTGTTCCACCGCCGGGATCTGGCGGTCGATGAAGGCCAGGACGGCCTCCACGTCGAGCCCCAGGTAGCGGGGACGATAACGTTCCAGGTACCGGCGGGCCTTGGCCAGGTTGCGCCGCACGCCCCGGGGCGTTCCCCGGTCCCGCCGCACGAAGGCGGCGGCCAGGATGATGAGCCCGTGGTAGAAATCGCTGCGGGTGCGGTGCCAGGCCTCTTCCAGCACCTCGTGGCTCTCGAAGAACCGGCCGGCATGGTAGAGGCGGAGGAACTCGGCTAGGGCCGCCGGCACCAGGGCCCCCGGCGGGGTTCCCTCCGCCCCGCCCCCCTGCACCCGGCGGCCTGCCGGCCGCTTGCGGCCCACCACCACCAGGCGCCGGCTCTGGGCCGACAGGGCGGCTCCCGTCTCGTCATAGAACCCCGTGACCTCGAGCCCTGCCTGCTCGAACAGGGTCGCCAGCTCCGGCGGCGTGTACAGGCGGACGAAGAACTCCCCCCGCCGTACCTGCCCCGCCCGCCGGACGGTGCGCCGGGTGATCATCCGCCCCGTCACCGGATCCCAGCGGTGGGCGTCGATGAGGACGTCGTCCCCCCGTTCCACCACGTTGTAGGGGGCGAAACGGGCCAGCACGGCGTCCCGGAACACCGTCTCCAGGAGGAACCGGCCTCCCGGCCGCAGGGCCTGCGCCACCTGCCGCAGCACAGCCAGGTTCTCTTCGTCCGCAAAGTAGCCGAAGCTGGTGAACACGTTGAAGGCGGCATCGAACCGGTCCCGCCAGGGCAGCCGGCGCATGTCGCCCTGGACCCATTCCACCTCCACACCCTGGCGGGCCGCCTCCTCCCGCGCCCGGGCGAGGAACCCCGCGCTGCGGTCGAGCCCCGTCACCCGGGCACCCAGGGTGGCCAGGGGTACCGCCAGCCGGCCGTGGCCGCAGGCCAGGTCCAGCACCGCCTCTCCCGGCCGCAGGTCCAGCAGTGTCCAGACCAGGGCCACCTCCCGCTGGTTGCGCTCGGGAGTCAGGATGGGTTCATAGAAGTACAGATAGTCGTCGGGGTCGAACACCGCATCGTAGTCGAACCGCACGTCCCCGGCCCCGGTTCCGGCCACGGTCTTCCCTCCTCCCCATGGGCGCCGGGCAGGGTTTGGCACGGCAAACCTGCAACCCGGGCGCAGGGAATAGCTGTTCGCAAGTGGAAAGCTACTGCCAGGGTTCCGCCGCGGTCCGCGGCCGTGCCCCGGGCGGATCCCTGCTGGACCTAGGGCCGGCCTTCGCTGCACCCCGGCCGCGACCGCGCGGGTCTTCAGGGCCGGGGGGCGCGAGGTTGGCGCGGCGCGGGTTCTTCCCGATCCATTCCCCTGCGAACCGAGGTGGCCCATGCAACGCGTGCAAGAAGTGGCAGGACGGGTGCTGGCCAGCGTGGAGCGGGCCATCGTGGGCAAGCGGGCCGAGATCCGCTACCTTATGGCCGCGCTGCTGGCCAACCGCCACGTGCTGATCGAAGACGTGCCCGGCGTCGGCAAGACCACCATGGTCCGGGCCCTGGCCCGCTCCATTGATTGTACCTTCCGGCGCATCCAGTTCACACCGGACCTGCTGCCCTCGGACATCACGGGCCTGGCCGTGTACGATCCGGCCACGCGCCAGTTCACCTTCCGGCCCGGGCCCATCCACAGCCAGGTGGTCCTGGCCGACGAGATCAACCGCACGTCGCCCAAGACCCAGTCGGCCCTGCTGGAGGCCATGGAGGAGGGCCAGGTGACGGTGGACGGGCAGACCTACCCCCTGCCCCGGCCCTTCTTCGTCCTGGCCACCCAGAACCCCATCGAGTACGAGGGTACCTTCCCCCTGCCGGAATCCCAGCTGGACCGGTTCGGGCTGCGCATTCGCCTGGGTTACCCGCACCCCGCGGAAGAACGGGCCATCCTGGACCTCCACCACGGCGGCCGCCCCGTGGACGGCCTGGAGCCGGTGACCACGGCGGAGGAGATCCTGGAACTGCAGCAGCTGGTCACCCAGGTCCACGTGGACGACAGCGTCAAGGACTACCTGGTGCGGATCATCCAGGCCACCCGGGTCCACAGCGCCGTCTATTTGGGCGCCAGCCCCCGGGCCAGCCTGAGCCTGTACCGCCTGAGCCAGGCGCTGGCCGCCATCGACGGCCGGTGCTTCGTCCTGCCCGATGACGTCAAGGAGCTGGCTCCGCTGGTGCTGGCCCACCGGCTGGTGCTGCAGCCGGAGGCGCGGTGGCAGGACACCGATCCCGAGGCCGTGGTGCGGGAGGTGCTGGAGCACGTGCCGGCACCTGTGGAACGCCGGGTGGAACAACGGAGGGAGCGCCGGATCGGCGGGCTGCTGGGCCGGCTCTAGAAGGCTGTGGAAGGCGAGCCATGGGAGGCGAGCCATGCGGCTGCAGAGCTGGGGCCTGCCCTTGTGGACGCTGGCGGCGCTGGTCTTTGCCCTGACCACCGGCGGGCCCGTACCCTGGTTCCTGTTCAAGTTCCTGCTGGCGCTGCACCTGCTGGGGGCCGGTTGGGCCTGGCTGCTGGCGCGCGGGCTGGACGTGGAGGCCCGGGTCGACCGGGGCCGGGCCGTAGCGGGCGAGCGGGTGGAGCTGGAGGTCTTCGTTCACAACGAGTCCGTCCTGCCCGTACCGCGGCTGGCCATCGCCCTGCCTGCCTGGGACGAGCCGCTCCGGCCGGGCGGCTGGTCGCCGGGCCCGGGGGACGCCACCCCCCGGGTTCAGGCGGGCACCGGCGGCAAGGGCCGCTCCAGCCCCTGGCCGGCACCCGGCCGGGTGCTCTACCGCAGCCTGGGACCCCTGGGGAACCTGCTGCACCGGGAAGCGGTGCTCCTGCCGCGGCGCGGCCGGTATCGCCTGGGACCCGTGGTGGTCGAAGTGCAGGAACCCCTGGGCCTGTTCCGGGTGCGGCGGGCCGTGTTCGCCGAGCCGGTCCTGGTGGTGTACCCGCGGCCCGTGCCCGTGGACGGGCTGCCCGTCCTTCCCCGCCAGCCCTTCGGGCGGCAGCGGGTGGACACCCGGGCCTGGCAGGACCCCTCCAGCCTGGCCGACGTCCGCCCCTTCCAGCCGGGAGACAACCCGAAGCACATCCACTGGAAGGTGTCGGCCCGCCTGGACGAGCTGCACGTCAAAGAGTTCGACCTGCGGGCGACGACGGATTGCTTCCTGTTCCTCGACCTCTACGCCGAGGGTGACCCCTGGACGGGCGGCCGCCGGGCGTCACCGGACGAACCGGCCGGCCCGGCGGGCCCGAAACTCCCGGCGAGCCTGGGCGGACCGCTGGCTGCCGGCATGGCGACGGCAGGGAAACCCCTGAGGGGTGGGCCGGCGCGGGCACCGGTGACGGGCCCGGGAGCGGCCGCGGCTGAGCCGCCTCTCACCAGGCCGGGCCCAGAGCCGCTCCCCCTGGACATCAGCGAGGGGGTGGCGGGCGTGGCCGCGGGGATCGCGGCCCTGGCCCTCCACCGCGAGCTGGTGGTGGCCGCGGCCGCCCATACCGGCCGGCCCCACCGGCTCGCGCCGGGCCGGGGACCGCAGCAATACCGGCGCCTGCTGGAGTGGCTGGTCGACGTGAACCAGCCCGGCACCATGCCGCTGGCCGACTTTCTCGCCGCCCAGCGGAGCTGGCTGACCCCCCGGTCGGCGGTGCTGGTGGTCACGCCGCAGCTGGACCGGCGCCTGGGCCGGGTGCTGGTCCAGTTGCGGGGCCAGGGCCATGCCGTCGGGGTGTGGTGCCTGCACCAGGACGGGGGCGCGGCGGCCGCGGTCACCGCCCCGGCACCTGCCGCGGCCACCCGGGAAGGAACGCCGGCAGCCGGGGGCGGCCGTCCCGGGCTTCCTTCCGGCGGGCCTCCTGCAGCGGCCGATGGGAGCGCGGGCGAAGGTTCCGACCCGTCTCCGCCGGGTGCGGGCGGCGCCGCCGGGGCGAGCGCCGGCATCCCGGGTGTCGATCCCGCCCTGGTGCGCTGGCTGCTGTCGGAAGGGGTGGCGATCCATCCGCTGCCATGGCCGGCGGGCCCCGGAGCGGGTGCCGGGGCGGCGGAGCCCCCCCTCGCCGCACCGGCCGGCCCGCAAGGAGCGGACGGCCCCCCCGGGCTTCGCGGGCCCCTTGCCCCGCCCCCTGGTGGAGCAGGGCGCCGGACCCACCAGCACCCCAGCCCTGGCGGGCCCGGGCCGTCGGGGCCGGCAGTCCCCTGGCCGGGCACCCCGCCCGGCCGGGTTCGGCCAGGGGGAACCGGGCTCCGCCGGTCCGCGCAGGATGCTGCGGCCCCCATCGCCCGCACCCGGGGGTGGTGGTCATGAGGCGAACGCCCGCCGGTCCCGGGCCGGCCCGGGTGCCGGTGCTCAGCCCGTGGTATGCCCTCCTGGTGGTCACGGGTGTCGCCAGCACCCTGGCCCTGGTGCGGGGCCTGATGCCTTTCCTCGGCTGGCCGCCGCTCCAGCCCGAGCCCCTGGACCTGGTCCTGGCCCTGGCAGCCTTGCTGTGGGCGCCCCTCACCTTCCCCTGGCTTCTCCTCGCCCTGGCCGGGGGTGCAGCCGCATGGGTGGGCTGGCTGGCCCTGCGCCATCCCGAGCGGCTGGCCACCTTCCTGGACGGGGCGGTCCCGGGGCTGGGGGCGGGCATGGCCGCCCGCTGGGGGCCGGTTCTCCAGGACCTGTGGCTCGGGGCCTACGAGCAGTTGCCTTCCGATCTCCTGTGGAGCGGAACCGCCCTGGTGGCCGGGCTCCACCTGGGCCTGGTCTTCCTGGCCTCCCGGCGCCCCGGCCTCGCCCTGGTCCCCCCGGTGGCGGGCGGCCTCCTGCTCCTCCTGGCCTGGTTCTACGGCGACCTCCCCCGCCCGGAAGGGGCGCTGCTGGCCTACCTGTGCCTGGCTTTTACCTTCGTGGCCCTGGCGCGGGGAGCCAGCGCCGGGCCGGCCCGGCGGGCGGTGCCGGGCCGGCTGGCTCTTCCCGTGGCGGTCCAG
Organism: Thermaerobacter sp. PB12/4term; assembly: GCF_003403315.2. NCBI lineage: Bacteria > Bacillati > Bacillota > Clostridia > Eubacteriales > Clostridiales Family XVII. Incertae Sedis > Thermaerobacter > Thermaerobacter sp. PB12/4term. Next base: position 352,037 of record NZ_CP048407.1, on the reverse strand, counting down.
GCCCTGGCGGTGATCCTGGTGGCGGCGCTGCTGGCCGGTGCCGTCCCCTTCCTGGACGAACCCGCCGCAGACTGGGTCGCCGTCACCAGCGTGGCCAACCGGCTGCTGCCCTTCACCGTGGCCGACCGGACCGGCGGCTGGGGTGCCGTCCCCGGTGCGGCGGGCCGGCTGACCGCCGCTTCCCGCCAGTTCCTGGGCGGGCCCTTCTTCCCCGACCCGACGCCGCTGCTTGAGGTTCGCTTGGCGGGGGAGGACATCCCGGCCACGGTCTACTTGCGCGGCCCGGTGCGGGTGGCCTACGACGGCCGCTCCTGGGGCCCGCCGGTGGACGTGGCCTGGGCCAGCCGGCAGGGCCTGTCCGGCTGGCTGGCCGGGGGCGGCCCCGGCGGCGACGCCTGGTACCATGTCAACGGTTACGGCGACCCCGGCGCCCCGCTGCCGGTGCTGCGCGATGCCCGGACCCTGGAGCAGGAGATCACGCCGCAGGTGCCGGTTCACCCGTATCTTTACGGTGCCTTTGAGGTTCGGGAGGTCGACGGCCGGCCGCCCCTGGTCGAGCGGCCGCAGCCGGGGATCCACTACGACCCCGGCCGGGAGAACCCGGTGATGCGCACCGCCGACAGCGTCCTGATGGTCCTCCACCCCGTGGAGCAGCCCTACACCGTCCGGTCGCTGGTGCCGCGGGTTGACCCGGCCGCGGCCCGCGAGGCGGCCGCCCGGGCGGAAGCCCTCAATCCCCGGTGGCGGGACGACCCGGCCCTGAGGGTGTACCTGCAGCTGCCCGAGGGTCTTCCCCAGCGGGTGCGGGATCTGGCCGCCCGGCTGACGGCCGGCCAGGGCAACGCCTATGACCAGGCCCGGGCCATCGAGCGCTACCTGCGCGGCTTCCGCTACGACCCCAACATGCCCTTCATGCCCCGGGACCGGGATTTCGTTGACTTCTTCCTCTTCGACCTGCAGCGGGGGTACTGTGTCGCCTTCGCCTCGGCTGCGGTGGTGCTGCTGCGCAGCGCCGGGCTTCCTGCCCGGTGGGTGGAGGGCTTTGTGATCCCCACGGGAGGGCGGCCGGGGACCTACCCCGTCACCTACGCCCAGGCCCACGCCTGGCCGGAGGTGCTAATCCCCGGTTACGGCTGGATCCCCCTGGAGCCCACGCCGGCCTACCCCGAAGGCCCGCTGCTGCCCGCTTCGACCGGGGAAGGCCCCGGGACCGGCGGGGACGAGGGAGCCACCGGCCCTGAGCTGCCGCTCCCCACCCGGCGACCCCAACCGGTGGAGGACCCGGCGGAGCCTGCCCCGGCACCGGGTGCGCGGAGGGACGGTGCCGGAGCCGGTGCCCGCCAGGGAGCATCCTGGGGGTGGGCAGCAGGGCTTGCCTTGGGGGGGCTGCTGGCCGGCGGTGCGGCCACCGTGCTCTGGCGGCGGCGCCGCCGGGGGCTTCCGGCCGACCCGGCCCGGGCGGCGAGGGCCGTGTTCGTCCGGGTGGAGCGGTGGCTGGATCGCCTGGGCTACGGGCGGCCTCCGGCCATGACGGCACGGGAGTACGCCGGCTGGCTCCAGGGGCGCCTGCCCCAGCTGGCGCCGGCCTGGGAGCGGCTGGCCACCCTCTACGAGAGCGCCCGGTATGCGCCGGAGCCCGCCGCCCTGTCCGGCGAGGCGGTGCGGGACATCGCCCGCACCCTGCGCCGCGATCTGGAACGCCACTTTGGCTGGCGGTTCCGATGGGTGCTGCTGGTGCCGGATACCGCCGCCCTGGCCCAGGCCGCGGCACGGCGGGTCAGGAGATGGGGCACCGCCCTGGCGGTAGCGGTGAAAGCGCGGCTTCCCCGGAGGGCGCGCCTGGTGCCGGCCGGCCCCCGTGCCGGTTCCGGCCGTCCGGCGGGTCCCGGCCCCCGTCACCGGGCCGGCCCCTGACAGGCGGCGGTTTCCGAACGGCAAACCGGATCGGGCCGACAAAAGTTAATGGTGCCTGGACAGAAGCGGGTTCATGGGCCACAATCGTCCGTGGATTCCACCGCTGGTGGATCGGTCCCACGGGGGCCGGGGACCGGTGAGGACTGCGTCCCGCGGCCGGCAGCCGGTGACCGGCTCCCCCGACCCGGAGGAGCGTGAACCATGCACGGCGACGACACGGGCGGCGTCACGGGCGGCATGCCGCCCGCGGCCCCGCGCAAGGCCCGGATCGACCGGATCCTTTTCTCCCAGGAGGCCATCGCCCGCAAGGTGCGGGAGCTGGCGGAACGGATACGCCACGACTACGAAACTGCCGGGCGGGTTGCCGCCGGCCCGGTCCCCGAGGGGGCGGCCGGTGGCCATGGCGGCCTTCCCACCCTGACGGTGGTGGGGATCCTCAAGGGGGCCTTCGTCTTCACCGCCGACCTGGTGCGGGCCCTGGGTGAACAGGGGGTCCCCCTGCAGGTCGACTTCATGGCCGTCTCCAGCTACGGCTCGGCCACCCAGACGTCGGGCATCATCCGCATCCTGAAGGACCTGGACCGGCCCATCCGGGGCCAGCACGTGCTGCTCATCGAGGACATCGTGGACACGGGCCTGACCCTGCGCTACCTGCGGGAACACCTGCTGGCCCAGGATCCCGCTTCCCTGAGAGCGTGCGTCCTGCTGGACAAGCCCGAGCGGCGGGTGGTGGACGTGCCCGTGGAGTATGTGGGCTTCACCATCCCCGACGAGTTCGTGGTGGGCTACGGCATCGACTACGCCGAGCAGTTCCGGTACCTGCCCTACATCGCGTGTGTGCGGCTGGAGGACTGACGGGGGTCGACGGCGGGCCGCCGGCGCCCAGGCTGCCCCAGTAAAAGGAAACCGCCCCCCTGGCCCCGAAGTCTATACTGGCAAAGCCCGATTACCGGAAAGGGGGCGATGCCGTGTTCCGTCGCGGCCAGTGGGTGCGCCACCGCCGGTCCGGTGAGCTGGGGATCATCGTCCGGCTCCGCAGTTCCCGCCAATCCATCCGCGTACGCTGGCAATCCGGTCACGAGCAAGAATGCACATCCGATGACGTCGAACCGTGGGATCCCCCGCCGGGGGTCGATCCCGCCCGGTTCCTGGCCTCCAGCGGCAACGGTGCCACCGGCCGGCGCAGCGCCTCGGGCGAGTAGGCCCAAGGCCACCGGCCAGGCAGTGCCCGCCCTTCCCGGGCGGCGAACCCGGCGCGATGGTGCCCGCCGGGCAGCCGCCCTTGCACCGGCAGGCCAGTCCCCTGCCGCAGACGACAGCATGCCGACCGGCCGTCCTTGACACGCGCCAGGGACCTTTTCGGGACGAACCCGGCCCCGCGGCGCGGCCCCGCCTCCGGGCCGCGCCGCCCTTTTCCTGCCAAGATCCTGTCCCCTGGGACGCGGCGCAGGCCAACAACGGGGCATGTTAATTCCATGGACACCTGCACGGGCACGCCGCAGGATACTCCCCAGGCCGCGGCCGGCGGGCGCGCCCCGGCCCTCGGGCCGCTGGGACTCTTCGCCGGGGAGGCCGCTCTCCTGGCCGTCTACGTGGGCGCCGTCCTGCCGGCGGTCGACCGGCTCCTCCACCGCTGGCAGGAACGGGCGAGCCACATCCCGGACCCCGAGCTGCGCCGCCAGGCCCTGGCCAGCCTGCGGACCAAGCGCTTCCACTGCCAGGGTGGGGCGGTCTTCGCCGCCGCGGTACCTGCGCACCGGCGGCCGCTGCTGATCGAGGCCGTGGTCGCCCTGCAAACCATTAGCGACTACCTGGACAACCTCTGCGACCGCAGCGAGAGCCTGGACCCGGCCGACTACCGGCAGCTGCATCAGGCCATGCTGGACGCCGTGGCGGTGCCCGGGAGGTCCCTGCCGGCAGGGCCTGGGAGGCCCCGGCGCGGGGGAGACGGCAGGCCCCTGCCCGGCGGGCCTTTACCAGGCGGTCCCCTGCCCGCCAAGCTCCTGTCCGGCGGGCCCGAAGAGCCCGGGCGCCGGGCCGCCCCAGGCTTCCCGTCCCGCTCCCCCGGCCCTGCCCGCGACGGCCGGTCTTACTACCGCCTTCACCCCCACCGGGACGACGGTGGCTACCTGGAGTCCCTTGTGGCGGCCTGCCAGCAGGCCCTGGCCCGCTTCCCCGGTTACCCGCAGGTGGCGGGGACGATCCAGCGGCTGGTGTCCCTGTACAGCGACCTGCAGGTGAACAAGCACGGGGACCGGGAAGGGCGCCTGGCCCGGTTGGCGGCCTGGTACCGGCGGGAGGCGGGGCCGTGGCAGGAACGGCTGGCCTGGTGGGAGTTCGCCGCCGCCTGCGGCTCGACCCTGGGGGTCTTCGCCCTGTTCCGGGAAGCCCTGCTGGCTGCCGAGCCGTCGCCGGCCCGGGTCAAGGCCCTGGCCGGCGCCTATTTCCCCTGGATCGGCGGGCTGCACATCCTGCTGGATTACCTCATCGACCAGGCGGAGGACCGGGCGGGAGGCGACCTCAACCTGGTCCGGCCTTACGGCGACCCCCAGCGGGCAGCGGCCGGTCTCGCCGCCTTTGCCCGCCAGGCGGCCCGGCAGGCGGAACTTCTGCCGGATGCCGCCCTGCACCGGCTGGTGGTCGACGGCCTGCTGGGCCTGTACCTGACGGACCCCAAGGTGGCGCGCCAGGGCCTGGAACCCGTGGCCCGCCAGCTGGTGGCCGCCGGCGGGCCCGGCGCCCGCCTGTGCCTGGCGGCCAGCCGGTTCGTCCGGCGCTGGCGGCGCCTGTAAGGGCCCGGCGGCGGGGGCAGGCCCCCTGGCAGGCCCCGGCGTCAGGCCGACCTGGAGCAGGCCGGCGGCCAGGAGACGGCACGCTTCAGCCGGCGAGGCGCCGGTCCCGGCCCACCGAACCGGCCGGGGTGCAGTCTAGCCCGCCCCCTCTGGGGCACCGCCCTCGAAAAGCAGCCGGGCGCAGTACTCGATGATCTCCCGCCGGCGCACGATGCCGATGAACAGGCCGCGGTCGTCCACCACCGGAACAAAGCTCTGGGCTGCCGCCAGCCGGATCAGGTCGGCCACCTCGGCGTAGATGGAGACGGGCTCATAGCGGAAACGCCGCGGCACCTCGGCCACCAGGATCCGCTCGGCCCGGTCGAAGGAGAAGTTCCGGGTGCCCTTGATGTACCAGAGCAGGTCGCCTTCCGTCAGGGTACCGGCGTAGCGGCCTTCGTCGTCGACCAGGGGGACCGCCGTGTAGCGATGGTGCTCCATCCGCTCCATGGCCTGGCGCAGGGTGTTGCGGGGGCTGAGCCAGACCACGTCGGACTTGGGCAGGAGAAAAAAGGCCACGTTCACGGCCATCACCGCTTTCATCTTACGCCAGCCGCGACCGGCCAGGCTGGCTGGGGGGGCGCCCCGGGCCAGGGCCGGCCGGGTTGCGCCGGGCGCCGCTGGCGACCCGGGGCCGCCCGGGCGGGGCCGCCGGCGGCCGTGACACGGGCCCGCGAAACGGGCCTGCCCAACCGGCAGGATCCCGGGCCGGGGCCACGAATCACCAAGCCATCATGGCATCTCCCCAGGCCCTTTCCCCGACCGGGTTCCCTGCGAGCACGGGCAGCACCGCCGCCCAGGTGCGGCGGGCCATGGCCGGCGTGCTGGCCGGCGCCGGCCTCTGGGGCCTCTCCGGCACTGCCGCCCAGCAGCTGATGCAGGGCTACGGCGTCACCCCCCAGTGGCTGGTCACCACCCGCATGCTGGTGGCGGGGGTGGTGTTGCTTCTGGCCAGCCCGTGGCTCGGCGCCCGCGACCGCCTGGCGCCCTGGCGGGACGAGGCGTCCCGCCGGCAGCTGGTCGCCTTCGCCCTGGGCGGCCTGGTCGGGGTTCAGTACAGCTACATGGCCTCCATTGCCCTGGGCAACGCGGCCACGGCCACGTTCCTCCAATACCTCGGGCCGGCCTTCGTCACGGTGTACGAGGTGCTGCGCTGGCGGCGCCGGCCCCGCAACCATGAGGTGGCCGCCCTGCTGCTGGCGCTGGGCGGCACGCTGCTGTTGGCCACGGGCGGGTCCGTGGGCCGGCTGGCCGTACCGGCCGGGGCCGTGGCCTGGGGCCTGGTCTCGGCCTTGACCCTGGCTTTCTACACCGTGGCCGGTGCCGGCCTCCTGCGACGGTGGCCACCGGCGCTGGTCATCGGCTGGGCCATGGGGCTGGGCGGGGTGGCCATGGGCATCGTGGCGCCGCCGTGGCACCCCGGTCCCCGTCCCGTCCCCTGGAACGGCGTGGCGGCGGGCCTGTGGTCCTTCGTGGTGCTGGGCGGCACCCTCCTGGCCTTCACCCTGTACCTGGCCAGCCTCCGCCACCTGCGCCCGTCCCAGACCAGCCTGCTGGCCTGCATGGAACCGCTGGCCGCCGCCGCTTCGGCCACCCTCTGGCTGGGCGTTCCCTTCACGCCGCCCATGCTGGCAGGCGGCGCGGCGGTGCTGGCGGCGACCCTCCTGCTCTCGAGCCGCGCGGCGACAGGTCCCCAGCGACCGGCGGCCGCGGGCTGAGCGGTACCCCGGCCCGCTCCCCAGGCAGTCCCCGGGCCGCCCCGGCCCGGCCCCGGCGGCCCGCTGGCTGGGCGGTATCCTCCGCCGCCTGCCCAGCAAGCGCCCCTCCGGCCGGGGCGGCTGCCGGACCGTCACGGTGCCGTCCCTCATCGTCCCGGGTAGACGGGCAGTTCCAGCAGCCGGCCGCCGGGTCCCCGGGTGGCGGCGAAGAGCAGGGCCGCGGCGATCTCGCCGGGGTCGATCCAGCCCGCCGGACCGGCACCGGGCATGGCCTTCCGGTTGGCAGGGGTGTCCACGACCCCCATGGGATAGACCACGGCCACGCGGATGCGCCCCCTGGACGGGGGCGCACCTCCGGACCCCGGCGGCTGCCCCTCCCGCAGTTCCTCGTCCAGGGAGCGGAGGAAGGTGGCCACGGCGCCCTTGGCCGCCGCGTACAGGGCGGCGCGGGGTCCTGCGCCCCGCCAGGCGGGACCCGAGGCGAAACCGGCGATGAAGCCCTCCTCCTGCTCCAGCATCACCGGCAGGACCGCCCGCACGCAGTAGAACAGGGTCCGCACGTTCAGGTCGAAGAGGCGGTCGTACTGGGCCGGGTCCACCTCGTGCACCCGGCCACCGGCGTAGGTGCCCACGGTGTGGATCAGCCCGTCAATCCGCCCCAGGCGGGCCCGGACCTGCTGGGCCAGCCCCTCGGCCTCCTCGGCCCGGGTCAGGTCCACCGGGACGAACCCGGCCCCCAGCTCCCGGGCCCGGGCCTCAAGGGCTTCGCCGGCCACGTCCGCCAGCACCAGCCGCGCCCCCGCAGCGGCGAAGGCGCGGGCCACGCTGCCGGCGATGGCCCCGGCGCCGCCGGTGATGACCCAGACCTGGTCCGACAGGTTTCGCTCCGGCACCTTGGCCCCTCCCTGGTCATGGGTTTGGGGACCGGATGCGGCATGGACCGCCGCATGACCACGCAGGGAAAGCCGCCCTCGCGGGCCACGGCCGGTGAAGGGTGCCCGCAGGTCCGCCGGTCCGGCCCCCGGGGTTCTTCCAGCCTCTCTTTGGCCGGATCGGCAGATCACACGATTTCCTCCGGCGGGGCGGCCCTGGCTCCCAACGCGAGGATGTCGTCCGCGTGGACAGTGCAGACGGCCCCTCCCTGATCCTTTGCCAGGGCAGCCAGCAGGCAGTCGACGCAGGCCTTGTCGGAGCGGCCGGCGCGAATCGCCGGGGGCGCTGTTCGCCCGGCGTCATAGGCGGATAGAATGAGCTGTCTGGGACCATGGGCTGCCGGGCGGCCCGGGCCATGACAGGCTGGCCCCATGGAAGGCGAGGGCGGGGATCCTGTCCCCGCCCCCTGCCACGGCTCTGCCGTCTCGGCCCGGCTTGGGGGCCGGTTCCGCCGCCCGTGCCGGCCCTGCCCGTTGCGGCCGGGCGGCGGCCCGGTTGCCCCCTTGCCCTGGGGCCTCAGGCCCCGTCTTGCCTTCCGCCTCCGGTGTCCCGCCCTGTGCCCGGCCACCGGCGCCCGGCCCCTGCCGCCTCAGCACTCGCTGTAGCCGCAGGCCAGGCACTTGCTGCAGCCCTCTTCATGCACCAGGGCGTGGCTGCCGCACTCTGGACACAGGTTCATGCTGAGCTCCCGGCCGTTGCCGCCGGTGATGGGCGCTGCCCCCTGCCGCCCGTGGCCCGCCGTGCCTCCGGCGGCAAGGGCCTGTCCGCCCGCCGTGACGCCATCGGTCCGGGCCGCGCCGTTGCCGGCCGCTCCACCGGCTCCCTGGAGACCGGTCCCGGCATCGCCGGCGGGACCCGCCCCGGTGCCGCCGGCCGGTTCGTCCGCAGCGGCAGCCCCCTGGCCCGCCCGCGCCGCCGCCACGACCTCCCGCGCCTCTTGGGCGGGGTCGCCGGGGAAGACCGTCAGCTGCCCGGCGGCCACCTCATCCACCGGATCCCGTTCGATCTTGCCGGCCAGGTAATCGTCAAGGAACTGGGCAATGGCGTCGGGCACCGACAGCACCCGGTTGGGACCGAACCCGACGGAGCGGCTGCCGCCGATGCCGCGCAGCTGCTCCACCACCTCGTGGGGGTCGATACCGGCCCGGAAGGCCAGGGACACCAGACGGGCAATGGCCTCGGTGAAGGCCGCCACGTCGGAGCCCGCCTTGCCGATCTGGGCGAACAGCTCGAACGGGTAGCCGTTGAACGTGTTCAACGTCAGGTAGAGGTTGCCCAGAGGCGTGGTCCGCCGCACGGTAAAGCCGTTGAGCTTGCTCGGCCGCTCGATGGGCCGGATCTGCCCCCAGGTGACCTGCAGGCCGACAGTGGTACCGGGAGCGCCCGTCACCGCCACGGCCGCCGGCTGCTGGGGCTCGCCTGCGCCGCCCGTCTCCGGCCCCGCCCCGGCCCCTGCGGCTGCATCGCCCTGGGCCCCCTGGGCCGCCCCCTTGCCTTGCCGGCCCTTCTCGCCGTCGTCCAGCTTGTGCAGCACGCCTTCCCGGCTGCCGTCGCGGTAGTAGGTGATGCCCTTGCAGCCCAGCTCGTACGCCAACCGGTACAGGGTGCGCACCTGGTCGACGGTATGCTCCCGCGGCGCGTTGACGGTCTTGGAAATGGAGGCGTCCACGTACTGCTGGATCACCGCTTGCATGCGCACGTGCTCTTCCGGCGTCAGCTGGTCCGCCGACACGAAGTAGTCCGGCACCGGCTCGCCGGGATGCTCGTCCAGCCACTTCTGGTACAGCTCGTGGTAGACGATGTGGGTGCCGGTGCGATCGGTCCGCTTGAAGGAGAAGGCGAACACCGGCTCGATGCCCGAGCTGACGCCGGCCAGCAGGCTGGTGGTGCCGGTGGGCGCCTGGGTCAGCAAGAAGCCGTTGCGAATCCCGTGCTGGGCGATGAGCTGCCGGATGTCCTCGGGCAGCCGCTGGATGAACCAGCCCTGCAGGTACTTCTCCCGGTCGAACAGGGGGAAGGGCCCCTTTTCCTGGGCCAGCAGCGCCGACGCCCGGTATGCCTCGTCGCGGATCAGCCGGTACACCTGGTCGCAGACCTCGAAGGCCTTCTCGCTGCCGTAGCGCACACCCAGCTTGATCAGCATATCCGCCAGGCCCATGGTCCCCAGGCCGATGCGCCGGATGCCGTAGCGCTGGGCCTTTTCGTTCTCCGGGAAGAAGTACTCGGTGGCGTCGATGACGTTGTCCAGGAAGCGAACGGCCACGCCGACCGTCTCCCGCAAGCCCTCCAGGTCCAGCTCGCCGTCCTGGACGAACGCGGCCAGGTTGATGGCGCCCAGGTTGCACACGCCCCAGGGGCCCAGCGGCTGCTCGCCGCAGGGGTTCACGCAGTTGATGGTCTCGCAGTACCAGGTGTTGGAGCGCTTGTTGACCCGCTCCATGAAGACCACGCCGGGCTCGCCCGAAGCCCACGCCGACTCGCAGATCAGCTCCCAAAGGTCGCGGGCGCGCACCGTCTTGTACACCTTGCCGTTCCACTTCAGGTCCCAGGGCAGGTCCTGCTGGACGGCCTCCATGAAGGCGTCGCTGATGCACACCGAAAGGTTGGCGTTGGTGATCTTGGTCAGGTCCCGCTTGACGGTGATGAACTCCTCGATGTCCGGGTGGTCGTCGTCCAGCATCAGCATGAGGGCGCCCCGGCGGCTGCCGCCCTGGATCACGCTGCCCGTGGCCGTGCTGTACACCTCGGCCCACGACACGGGGCCGCTGGCGGTGCCGTTCACCCCCTTGACGTAGGTGCCCCGCGGGCGCAGGGTGGAGAGGTTCACCCCCACGCCGCCGCCCCGGGACATGATCTCGACCATGAGCGAAACGTTGTCCATGATCCCCTTGCGGCTGTCCTCGGGGGACGGGATCACGTAGCAGTTATAATAAGTTACTTTGTTCCCGGTACCGGCGCCGGCCAGGATACGACCGCCGGGAACAAACTTGAATCCCTCCAGGGCCTGGCGGAAGCGCCGTTCCCAGACCTCCCGCCGGTCCGGTTCCTCCACCTCGGCGATGGCCCGGGCGACCCGGTCCCACATCTCTTCCGGCGACGACTCCACCGGTTTCCCGTCGGGCCCCTTGCGGGCATACCGATCCAGGAACACGGTCTTCCGGATACCCGTGAGTTCCATCGGCGGTCCTCCTTCTCAGCAGGGGTCTACCGGGCTTGTCCCCCGCACGATACCGGCCGCGGGGTGCCCGTCCCCCGCCTGAACCGGGCCGGCGCCACCGCCGGAGGCGGGCGCCGGCGCCTGGTGGTCCCCGGCAGGATCGGAGGGGGCCTCCCCGGCGCTGCGGGGATCGGGAGCCGGTTCGTCCCCCGCCAGCAGGCGGTCCAGCTCGCGGCGGAAGGTCTCCAGGTCCTTGAACTGGCGGTAGACCGATGCAAAGCGAACGTAAGCCACCTGGTCCAGGCGCCGCAGGCGCTCCATGACCATCTCGCCGATGACCCGGGACTCCACTTCCTTGTCGTACCGGCTCTGGAGTTCGCGCTCGATCTCGGCGGCGATGGCCTGAAGGCGCTCCAGCTCGACCGGGCGCTTCTCGCAGGCGGTGAGCATGCCGCGCAGCACCTTGTCCCGGTCGAATGCCTCGCGCCGGCCGTCCTTCTTGATGACCAGGAGCGGCGTGACCTCCACCTTTTCGTAAGTGGTGAAGCGCTCGCCGCACGCCTGGCACTCCCGCCGGCGGCGGATGGCCATGCCCTCTTCCGTCGGGCGGGAGTCCAGCACCCGCGTGTCCGGTGCGAGACAGCGGGGACAGCGCACCGGCTCACCTCCTTTCCATGCCCCGGGGGAACGACGGCGGCGCCAAGCAACAACATCTAGGCGCCGCGACATCATTCTCCACCATATGTAGTCCCGTCTACGAGGGCGGGATTCGCCACCGCCCCCCGGTTTCCTTCCGGATGCCAGGAACCTGTCCGAAGGGCTGCCCCCTGCAGGGTGCGACAGCCGCGTTGCCGATGCAACTCCCCTGACAGGTCGTGGGACGGGATCCTGCGCAGGGAGGGAATACTAACGCCCTGGTTCGGGAGCCTTCGCCGTGGCAGGGGTCCCGGCGTCCGGGAACGGGCAGCAGGCGTCCGGCGTGGCCCGGCTCGGATGGTCACCGGAGCCGGCCCAGGCATAATCCGGTGTGCGACCCTTGCGGGTGGAAAGCGACTTTGTGTAGTGTTGAGTGGTAGACATGCGGGGCCCCGTGCGAACCGGCCCTGCCGCTGAGCCGCGGTCCGGGCGTCCGGACACCCGGGTGGCCCGGGTTGTGGCCGGCGGCTCGTCCGGTCCGGCCCCGCCGGCACGCCGCCCCCTGGCGCCCATCCCGCCTGCACGACAGGGCGCTGTTCCAGGGCTGGGGCCTGGTCCCGCGCGGCCGGCTCCGCAGGGCGGCAACCATCGTCGGCCGGAAGGAGGAGCTTCCCGTTGAGCCGGGTTGGTACACCGGAGCAACAGCCGCCGGCGTCCGGGGGGCGCAAGTCGCTGATCGGGCGGCTTGCCGACTGGATCTTCAACAGCGCCCTCTGGAAGTCGATGTACATGAACCCCTACCCGCGGGACCGGCGCACCCGCGGCCTGGCGGTTCTGAACAGCCTGTTCCTGCACCTGCACCCGGGCCGGATCACCCGGCAGGCGCTGACGTTCCGCTACACCTTCGGGCTCGGCGGCACGTCGTTTTTCATGTTCATCCTGTTGACGGTCACCGGCGTCATCCTGATGTTCTACTACATCCCCTCGGTCCCCCAGGCCTACTTCAGCATCGAAGACCTGGAGACCACCGTGGCCTTCGGCCAGTTCTTCCGCAACATCCACCGCTGGGCGGCCCACGCCATGGTGCTGCTGGTGTTTCTACATATGGTTCGGGTTTTCTACACCGGCGCCTACAAGCCGCCCCGGCAGTTCAACTGGGTCATCGGCGTGATCCTGCTGGTGCTGACGTTCCTGATGAGCTTCACCGGTTACCTGCTGCCGTGGGACCAGCTGGCCTACTGGGCGGTGACGGTGGGTACCAACATGGCCGGCGCGACGCCCTTCGTGGGCGACAAGCTGAAGTTCCTCCTGATCGGCGGCTACGACATCAACCAGAACACCCTGATCCGGTGGTACACGCTGCACGTCTTCGCCCTGCCGCTGGTGGCGGCCGTGTTCATGGGGATGCACTTCTGGCGGGTCCGCAAGGACGGCTTCTCCCGCTGAGGCAGTAGCCCGGGGAACGGGCGGTTCGCCGCCCGAGCCCGGCCAGAGGCCGCATCCGCCGAACACGCCAGCAACGTAGGGCACGAGGAGGGAGTCCCGTGGCACAGCCACAACCGGCGCCGGCCGCGACCGGCGAGGAGCCGCAGCGGCCGAACCCCAAGGAACAGGTGACGGTCTGGCCCCACTTGCTGCTGATCGAATTCGTCGGGGCCCTGATCTACACCATCGGCCTGTCGCTTCTGGCCATCCTGATCAAGGCGCCCCTTCTGGAGCTGGCCAACCCGTCCCACACGCCCAACCCGGCCAAGGCGCCCTGGTACTTCCTCAACCTGCAGGAGCTGCTGCTGCACATGCACCCCAGCCTGGCCGGCGTCATCGTGCCGGGGCTCGTGCTGGTGCTGATCGCGGCCATCCCCTACATCGATACGGACCCCTCGGATACCGGCGTGTGGTTCGCGGGCGAGAAAGGCTTGCGGATCTTCAAGTTCTCCTTCCTGTACACGTCGCTGATCGTGCTGGGCCTGATCCTGTTTGACGCTTTCTTCGCGGTCAACGTAGGGGGCGTCGACTACATCGGCACCCGCGGCCTGGTCGCCGCGGTGTTCGGCCTGTTCATGAGCCCCGAGGCGATCCACGCCCAGGCGCAGCTGGTGGAGCACATCGCCGGCGTGGTGATCCCGCTGATCGTCATGGCGGCGGTGCCGGGCGTGCTGGCGGTCATCGTGCGCCGGCGTTACCAGGCCAACACCCGGGAGACCATCATCGCGCTGTTCACGGTGTTCGTCGCCTCGTACTTCGTTTTGACCATCATCGGCACCGGCTTCCGCGGCGAGAGCCTGCACCTGGTGTGGCCGTGGCAGCTGGAACCGCCCCACTGATCGTGCAATAGGCATCGGGATGCTCTTGATGGCTGGAGGGATTGGCACATGGCCGACGAACGCGAGCGCAGCCCGGAAGTCGGCAAGGATCAGCCGGCGACCGGCGCTGAAGCGGGAAGCCCGGACCAGGCCGAGCCGGCAGGCGGAGCGTCCGGCACCTCCCAGGGTACTCCCGTAGCCGCGGGCGGAGCGTCTGCGGGCCAGGGAGGCCAGGGGGGGCAGGAGGCCGCCGGCGCGTCGGCGCGGCCCAAGGTGGATCCGGAAAAGCTGGCCGCAGCCAGGGCAGCCGCAGCCAAGGCGGCAGCTGCGAAGGCGGAGGCCGGAGCGGGCAAGGGTGGCGGAGCCGGGGGGCCGGGATCCGCAGCCGGTGCGGCGGCCAGACCCGCGGCCCGGGCCGGTGGGCATGGTGCCGCCGCCCGCCGGGACGAGCCCGTTACGCGCCGCGACTTCCTGCACTGGGCCCTCTGGGGATCGGCCTTGCTCTGGCTCGGCCAGTTCGCCGGGAACTTCGCCTATTACTTCTGGCCGCGGAAGGTCGGCTTCTTCGGGCAGAAGATCAACATCGGGCCGGTGTCCAACTTCCCGGTGGGGTCGGTCACCAAGGTGGACGCGGGCAAGTTCTACCTGGTGCACACGGAGCAGGGGCTCATCGCCCTGTACTGGCGCTGCACCCACCTGGGCTGCACGGTGCCGTGGAAGCCGGAAGAACGGCCCGACGCGGGCGGCTGCTTCTGCTGCCCCTGCCACGGTTCGCAGTTCAACAAGGTCGGTGAGAAGATCGGCGGCCCTGCCCCGCGGCCTATGGACTACTTCCCCATCGAGATCGATGCCGCGGGCAACGTGTGGGTCGACACCGGCCGTGTGCAGCAGCGCCAGGCCTTTGACCCCAGCCAGCTGACACCGGTCTCGTAATCCGGCCGTCCCGGGGGTCGTCCCCCGGGGAGGCCGTCCGGAGGCGGATCCGGCGGAGCGTGAGGGCGTCCCGTACCCGCTTCGTCCCGCCGGTTGCGACGGGGGCCAGGGGCCGGTGAGGCCGGGTGCCACGGCGAGGAGGTTGGGACCATGTTCGAGGTACTGGAATCCGTTGAACTTCTGGCCGTGATGATCGTGATCTTTCTCTGCTTGGTGGCGGTTGACACCGTGGAGCGGTTCACGGGACGCCCGCTGGAGAAGTCCGGCGAGGACGACTGACTCCCGCCCGCGCGGAAAGGAGTCCCAGCCTTGAGCAAGCGCAAAGTCGTCGCCCTGTCACTGCTCTGGGTGCTGATCCTGATCATCCAGGGGTACTGGCTCTTCGAAAGCCAGCGCATGACCAAGGCGTCGGCGGCGGCGCGGGAAGAACAGGCCGCCCACGGCGCCCAGCTCTACGCCCAGAACTGCATGCTGTGCCACGGGCCGGTGGGCGAGGGCATCATCGGCCCCCCCCTGAACCGGGAGGAGTTCCGGGCCGAGGGCAAGACGCCCATCCAGGCCGCGACCATCCAGGACTTCCTGACCAAGGTGATCGCTCGCGGCCGGCCGGGGTTCGACCACAACACGTGGGAGATCGAGGACGGCAAGATCCACTCGTATACCCGGATGCCCACTTGGTCGACCGCGGATAACGGGCCGCTCAACGAGCAGCAGATCCGCGACCTGGTGACCTTCCTGATGTACGGGAACTGGCAGGAGCCCAGCAAGCATGCCGCGGCTCCCGAGGTGGCGCGCCTCACCGTGACGGAATACGTCCAGAACCAGGATACCGGCCAGCAGGAGCAGCGTACCCGGCCGGTGACGGCGCAGGATCTGGACGTCAAGGCGGCGGGCCTGACGGACGAAGAGAACCAGCGGGCCAAGGAACTCTTCGTCAAGATGAACTGCATCCAGTGCCACACCCTGGGCAGCTACGGCGGGGTGGTCGGGCCCAACCTGACCCGCGCCGGGGAATGGCTCCCCAGCCTGGAGTTCACCGAGCGCTGGATCACCGACCCGCAGTCCTTCGAGCCCTGGGAGCGGATGCCCTCCGTGTGGCATGGTCAGGGCACCCCGGTGGACCTGACCGAGGTGTATCGCAAGGAAGCGGAGAAGTTCCGCAGCATCATGCCGCCGTACAAGGATGCCCTGTCACAGGAGGAGATTCGCCTGCTGGCCCGCTTCTTGATGGGTCTCGGCGACGTGGACCAGCGCGCCGCCCAGGAGCCCAACCCGGCTGAAAGTGCCGGCAATACGGGTGAGCAGGGGCAAGGACAAGGCGGCGGGTCGGGTTCCCAGGGTGGTGGCGCCGGCGGTGGCTCCTGACCGCCGCCCATGCCTACTTCAGGCCGCCCAGCTGGTGGCCGCATCGCGCCGCGTCTCAGGGGAGGGGCACCGGGTGCCGTGAGCCGGTGCCCCCTATGGTTTGTGCGGGTCCCCCCTCTGCGGACCCTTCGCCCGTCGCACAGGAGGTCGTGAGGGTATGAGCGGTTCCTCCAGCACGGCAGGCCCGGCTACGTCCACCACCGGGGCCGCTAACCAGCAAGGCTGGATCGGCACCCCGCTCCGGCCCCCGCCGCTGCCCTGGGGCTGGGCTGCGGCGTGCCTCGCCTTCGGGTGGGGCGCGGGTTCGCTGTTCCGCTTGCGCCAGCTGACCGGCGTGAACGTCCTGGACATGTTCGGATTCTGGTGCCTGGTGGGGGCCGGGCTGGCGGCGGCCCGCTTCTTCACCCTGTTGCAGGTGGCCGACGGCCGGCGGCGCTTGCTGGACGCGGTGGACCAGCTGCCACCGGGCATCTTGCGGGTGGCCCTGCCCGCGGCCCACAGGGGTCCAGCCGGGCGGGGCGGTGCGGAGATCCTGCTGGTGGGCTCCAACCGGGCGTGGGTTTTGGGTACGCTGGATCTGTCGGCCGCCGCCCGGCCACGATCAGCCCGAAAGCAGCTCCGGCGGGCCTGCGACTTGCTGCAGGCAGGTGCCAGGTCGCTGGGCGAGTCGCTGGCCGCCGCCGGCCTTGCCTGGCCGGAATCCCTACAGCCGGTCCTGGTGCTGACCCGGCGCCCGGCCGGCGGGCCGGTGCTGGAGCACGGCTGCTGGCAGCTGAATCCCGAGCACCTCGGCCGGCTGGTTTTGCAATCGGCCGAGGCTCAAGGATCCCCTCACGTGACGGAGCGGCTCACCGCGTGGTACGCCGCGGCGGCTGCCGGGAAACCTCCCCGGCCGGAGGATGCCTCCGATGCCGCAGAGCGGCGCGGGCGAGCCGGCACCCCCTCGCGCTCCTGAGGATCGAGGGGAGCCGATCCGGCCGGCGTTCCCGCCGGGCGAGGTACAGGAACGGTCCCGGACGCGTTGCCGCTGCCGGACCGTTCCCTTGCGGAGGAGGACCTGCTGGACATGCCCTCGTTCTTGCAGGTGGCGGTTCTGCTGGCGCTGGTCATCACCGCGGCGAAGGGCGCCGGCGCGCTTTCCAAGCGGCTCGGCCAGCCTGCCGTATTTGGGGAGTTGCTGGCCGGGATCCTGCTGGGTCCCACCCTGCTGGACATCCTCCACTGGCCGCTGTTCTCCGATCCCCAATATCTCGAGCATCTGGTGGGCGACCTGGCCGAGCTGGGTGTGATTTTTCTGATGTTCCTGGCCGGTCTGGAGACCGACCTGCAGGAGATGCGCAAGGTGGGCGCGGCCGCCTTCTCCGGCGCCGCCGGCGGGGTGGCCCTGCCTTTCCTGAGCGGCACGGCCCTCGGCCTCGCCTTTGGCTTTCCCGTCTACGAGAGCATCTTCATCGGCACCATCCTGACCGCCACCTCCGTCAGCATCACCGCCCAGACCTTGCTGGAATTGGGCCGGCTGCGGTCCCGCGAAGGCACCACGGTCCTTGGTGCCGCCGTCATCGACGACGTGATGGGGATCGTGATCCTCTCGGTGGTGGTGGCGCTGCATCAGGCCGGGATGGCCACGGCACCCCTGGCGGGCCAGGCCGCCGCGGCCGCCGGTTCCGAGGGGCCCGCAGCCGGAGCCGGTGCGGCAGGGCTGGCGACCGTGGCCCTCATCCTCCTCCGCATGGCCGCCTTCTTCGCGGCTGCCCTCGCCGCTGGGCGGTGGGTCCTGCCCTGGTTGCTCCGCCAGGCTGGCCGGTGGCCTGGCACGGAACCCCAGTTTGCCATGGCGCTGGTCTCCGGCCTGCTGCTGGCCGTCGCCGCGGAGGAACTGGGCGGCGTGGCGGCCATCACCGGGTCGTACATGGCGGGCGTGATGCTCGCCCTGGTCCCCGAGTTGAAGCAGGCGGTGGAAGAACGGCTGGCCATCCTGGCCTACGGCTTTTTCGTCCCCATCTTCTTTGTCAACATCGGCCTCGAAGCCAACCTGGTCCAGTCGGTGGCCGCCAGCGGCCCGGGCTTTCTCGTCCTCATCCTGGTGGCGGCGGTCCTGGGGAAGATCGTGGGTTCCGGGCTGGGGGTGCGCCCCTTCGGCTTCGGCTGGATGGAGGCGCTGCGGGTGGGCATCGGCATGGTCAGCCGGGGCGAGGTCGCCCTGATCGTGGCCGGCATCGGGCTTCAGGAGGGCGTCATCTCCCAGGCGGTGTTCTCCGTGATGGTGGTGATGACCCTCTTCACCACCCTGATCACGCCCATCCTGCTGCGCTGGTCCTTCGGCAGGGCTCCCGGATCGCCGTCGGGTGCCGCCGCCTACTCGCCCATCCCGGGTACCCGCTCGGGAGAAGCCGGCTGATGGCGCCGGAAGGGGGTCGGAACCGTTTGAAAGTGATGGTCGCTGTCGACGGCTCGCCGCCCTCGGCCCGGGCCGTGGACATGGCCGGGCGCCTCATCCAGGGAAGGGACGGCGCCCAGGTGATCCTGATCCACTGCGTATCCGGCATGAGCGGTGACCTGTTCGTCGGTCTTGACGCCGTGTACCGGTTCATGGAGGAATCGGAGCGCCTCGGCCGGTCCATCCTGGACGCCGCCGCCCGGCGCCTGCCCGAGCCCCGCCCCCCGGTCCTCCAGCTGCTGCACCGCGGTGACCCGGGCCGCGAGATCGTGGCGGTGGCCCGGGAACAAAGGCCTGACCTCCTGGTCGTCGGCCGCCGGGGCTTGGGCCGGCTGCAGGCGGCGCTGCTGGGCAGCGTGAGCTCCTATGTGATCGAGCACTGGGACGGGCCGGTGCTCGTCGTCCAGTAGCGAGGCAAGGGCCAGGGCTGCAACGCAAGGACCCGGCCCGCAAGGACCGGGGGCCAAGGAACAGGGGCCGGCGCCGTTGGCCCGCGCCGGCCCCTGCCCGTTTTCCTGCGGTACCTTCCGCCACGGCACCTGTGCACTGCTTAGAAGCTGCGGCCCCCCATGGCCATCAGCGACACCTCGGCCCAGCGGACAAAGGCCTCGGGCCAGAGCCCCAGCACCAGGGTAAAGAACACGCACACCACCAGCACGGTCCAGATGGGCGCCGGCACGGCCACCGGGGTGTCGGGGACGGGCTCCTTCTCCGGCGACACCACGTACATGTACCGCACCAGGTTGTAGTAGTAGCCCACGGAGATCACGCTGTTGAGGGCCACCACCACAGGCAGCCAGTAGTTGCCCGCGGCCACCAGGGACCGGAACACCGAGAACTTGGCCATGAACCCGGCCGTGGGCGGCAGGCCGACCAGGGAGACCAGGAACACCACCAGCAGGGCGGCCAGCAGCGGCTCCCGGCGGGCTAGGCCGGCGAAATCCCGCACCTCCCGGCCCTCGCCCTGGACCTGCAGGGCGGTGATCACCGCAAAGGCCCCCACGTTCATGAAGGTATAGGCCATCACGTAGTACAGGACGGCCGGCCGGCTCAGCTCGGTGGCCGCGGCGACGGCCGCCAGGATGTACCCTGCCTGGGCGATGGACGAATAGGCCATCAGGCGCTTGACGTCCGTCTGCCGCAGGGCCGCCACGTTGGCCACGGTCATGGTCAGCACGGCCAGGAGGACGAAGGCCAGCTGCCAGCTGCCCTGGGCGCCGCCCAGGCCGCCGTAGAACACCCGCAGGATGGCGGCGAAGGCCGCACCCTCCGACGCCACCGCCAGGTAGGCGGTGATGGGCGTGGGCGCGCCCTGGTAGGCGTCAGGAAGCCACAGGTGGAAGGGCACCGCGCCCGCCTTGAAGGCCAGCCCGGCCAGGAGGAAGGCGATGCCCAGGGCCAGCACCGGCGCCGGCAGCGGCCCCGCGGTGGCGCCGCCCTGCAGGGCCTGGCCCGCCTGCTGGGCCAGTTCGACCAGGTCGAAGGTGCCCGTGGCCCCGTAGAGCAGGGAGATACCGAAGAGCAGGATACCTGAGCTCAAGGCGCCGTTGAGGAAGTACTTCAGCGAGGCCTCCTGGGAGCGTGGATCGGTGCGCATCAGGCCGGCCAGCGCGTAGGAGCTGAGGGACAGCAGCTCCAGGCCGAGGTAGAAGGTCAGCAGGTTGGCCGCTCCTGCCATGAACAGGGCCCCGGTGGTGGCCAGCAGCAGCAGGCTGAAGTACTCCCCCGCGGCGATGCCCCGGGCGGCCACGTAGTCGATGGAAATCAGGGCCACCAGCGCCGTGGCGATGAGGAACACGGCCTTGAAAAAGGCCGCGTAGCCGTCGCTGGCGACCATGTTCCCCAGGATGGGCCCCGGCTGGGTCAGGTCGCGCCGGATGAGGATCATGGCCACGACCACCCCCAGCACGGCCAGGTAACCGATCCAGTCCCGGCGCGCCCCTGCGGCGCTGCTCAAAGGGACGGAGCCGGTTCCCGCCCCCGAGGCCACGGCCCCCTGGGCTTCCACCCGCCCGCCCGCAAAGGCGTCCGCCAGCAGGAGGATCATGGCCGTGAAGACCAGGACGATCTCGGGCAGGAGATAGACCAGTTCTCCAGCCGATGGCACTGGCATCCTCACATCCCCCCCAACTTGGCGACGAATTGCGCGACGGGCGTGCTCAGGACCTGGGTCAGCAACCCCGGCATCCAGCCCAAAAGCAGCATGGCCGCCACCAGGGGCACGAAGGTCACCAGCTCGCGGGCCGACACGTCAGGCAACCCCTGCCACTCCGGCCTGGGCCCGCCCATGGTCACCCGCTGCAGCATGGTGAGGTTGTACATGGCACCGCCCACCAGGCCGATCAGGGCGACGTACACCGCCACCGGGAACACCGGCAGGGTCCCCATCAGGGTGAAGAACTCGCCGATGAAGGTGCTGAACCCGGGCAGTCCCAGGTTGGCAAAGGCGGCGATGCCCAGGAAGGTGGCCGCCACCGGCGTGGTGCGGAACATGCCCCCCAGCCGGTCGAAATCCCGCGTGTGGGTGCGGTCATACCAGAAGCCCACCAGCAGGAACAGCAGGGCCGAGGCCAGGCCGTGGGCCACCATCATGAACACCGCGGCCATGGTCGCCGATTGGCCCGCCTGGAGCACCACCTGGGGATCGCGCCCCGCCAGCTGGGCCGCCTCCGCCGCCGCCGGCGCCGCCGCCGCGGCCGCCAGGGCCAGGACCACGAAGCCCATCTGGCTGACCGACGAGTAGGCCACCAGCCGCTTGAAGTCCCGCTGGCCCAGCGCCGTGAAGGCGCCGTAGAGGATGGCGATCACCGCCAGCACGGCCAGGGTGCCGGCCAGGTCCCGGGCCACGTCGGGCATGGTGGGCCAGGTGATGCGCATCATGCCGTAGGTGCCCATCTTCAGCAGGACCGCGGCCAGGATCACGCTGATGGGGGTCGGCGCCTCCACGTGGGCGTCGGGCAGCCAGGTGTGCACCGGCCACATGGGCGTCTTGATGGCGAACCCGGCGAACAGCAGCACGAACAGCGGCAGCTTGAGCGCCTGCGGCACCGCCGCTGGCGCCCGGCGCGCCAGTTCCACCATGTCGAAAGTGCTGGCGCCCGTGAGGAAGTACAGGCCCAGGATGCCCACGATCAGCACGATGCTGCCGACCAGGGTGTAGATGAAGAACTTCAGGGAGGCGTAGTCCCGGCGCGGGCCGCCCCAGATGCCGATAAGGAAGTACATGGGAATCAGGGACAGCTCGAAGAACACGTAGAACAGCAGGTAGTCGAGCGCCAGGAACACGCCGAAGATCCCGGTCACCAGGATGCCCAGCAGCACCCAGTATTCCTTGACGCGCTGCTCGATGCCCCAGGAAGCCAGGGCCGCCAGAGGCGCGACCAGCGCCGTCAAGGCCACCAGGGGCAGGGACAGCCCGTCGACGCCCAGGTAGTACCAGGCGCCCAGGGTGGGGATCCAGCGGTAGCGCTCCACGAACTGCGGGCCGCCCGCGGCCGGGTCGAACCCGGCCCAGACCGCCGCCACCAGCAGCAGCGGCACGGCCAGGGCCACGGTCCCCACGAGGCGAATGGCCCGGTGGTTCTCCCGGGGGATCAGGAGGGTAAGCAGCGCGCCCGCCGCCGGCACCCCCAGGATCAGGCTGAGATAGGGCAGCGACGCGGACATCACCTCAGGCCTCCCGTCACTTGCAGGATCAGCAGCGCCAGCACCACCACGCCGGCGAAGAGGGTCAGCATGTACCCCTGCACCAGGCCGGTGGACCAGCGCCGCACCACCTCGCCCACGCCGGCCACCAGGCGGGCCACGCCGTTGACGATGCCGTCCACCACCAGCCGGTCGAAGCCGGCCACCAGCCGCGCCAGCGCGGACGAACCGCCCAGGACCACCACCTGGTAGGCCCGATCAAAGAACCACTTCTCCTGCAGGACGAAGTAGGGCGTGGCAAAGGCCGCGCGCAGGGTCTCGGGCGAGATCCAGCCCAGGCCGTACACCACGATGCCGAGAAGGATGCCGCCCACGGCGAACAAGGTGCCGAGCAGCACCACGACGGACTCGGGCTCGTGACCCGCCACGTGCTCGCCGAAGGTGATGAACTCGTGCACCGGTGCGCCGAACAGGGCCGGGGCCAGAAAGCCCGCGGCAAAGGCCGGGATGGCCAGCAAGACCAGCGGCCAGCGCAGCTCCGGCCCGCCCTCGTGGGCGTGCTCGTACTTGTGGACATCCCGCGGCCGGCCGAAGAAGGTCAGCACCACGGCCCGGGTCATGTAGAAGGCCGTCAGCCCGGCGGTCAGGGTGCCCACCCAGAAGAGCACCGGGTAGGGGGAGTGGTAGGCCGCCAGCAGGATCTCGTCCTTGGAGTAGAACCCGGCGAAGGGCCAGATGCCGGCCAGGGCCAGGGTGCCGACGATGAAGGTCAGGGCCGTCAGCTTCATCTTGCCGGCCAGGCCGCCCATCTCCCGCATGTCCTGGGTGTGCACGGCGTGGATCACGGCCCCCGAGCCCAGGAACAGCAGGGCCTTGAAGAAGCCGTGGGTCCACAGGTGGAACATGGCCGCCGCGTAGCCGCCCACCCCCAGGGCCATCACCATGTAGCCCAGCTGGCTGACCGTCGAGTAGGCCAGCACCTTCTTGATGTCCGTCTGCACCACGGCGATGGTTGCCGCCAGGAAGGCCGTGAAAGCTCCCAAGAAGGCCACCACTGCCAGGGCCGTGGCCGACTCGGCGAAGATGAAGTAGGTCCGGGCGACGAGGAACACGCCCGCGGCCACCATGGTGGCGGCGTGGATCAGGGCGCTGACGGGCGTGGGACCGGCCATGGCGTCGGGCAGCCACACGTGCAGCGGCGCCTGGGCCGACTTCCCCACCGCGCCGCCAAAGATCAGGAGGGCCGCCACGGTCATGGCCCGGGCGAAGTCCGGGGTCCCTGCCCCCGCCTGGTGCTCCACCCAGGCCTGCCAGTCGGCGAAACGCAGGCTGCCCGTCAGGTGGAACATGTACCAGAAGCCGGCCATCATCAGCACGTCGCCGATACGGGTGGTGATGAAGGCCTTGTACGCCGCCGCCTGGTTCTCCCGCTCCTCGAACCAGTGGCCGATGAGCAGGTAGGAGCAGGCGCCCATGATCTCCCACCAGATCAGCCAGAAGACGGCGTTGTCGGCGATGACCAGCCCGAGCATGCCCGCCGTGAACAGGGAGATCAGGGCAAAGTAGCGGTTGTAGCGGGCATCGCCATGCATGTAGCCCAGGGAGAAGATGTGCACCATCAAGCTGACGAACGACACCATCAAGAGCAGGGCCGCTTCCAGGTTGTCGACCCGGAACCCGGCCCGCAGTTCGAAGGAGCCGAACTGCAGCCACCGCCACGCGGCCTCGTAGGCCTCGGGGCGGGCCACCGCGTCCCGGAATACGCCCAGGGACAGGATCGCCGCCGCCACCATGCCGGTGACGCCGATCCAGCCCGCCCGCTCGCCCAGCCGGCGGCCGAAGAAGACCGTCAGCACGAAGGCCGCCAGGGGGAAGAGCGGGATCAACCAGGCCGATTCCACCACGCCGCTCACCTCGCAGTCCCGTCCGTACCCAGCCCGTTCCGTATCGCACCCCGGCCTGACCGTCGCGGGCTCAACCGCGCATCAGCCGGATCTTGTTGATGTCCACCTCGCCGCGGCGCCGCACCACCATCAGCACGATGCCGATGCCGATGGCCGCCTCCGCCGCCGCGATGGCGATGATGAACAGGCCGAAGATCTGCCCTTCCACCGACCCGGGGTCCAGGTACTGGTTCAGCGCCACCAGGTTGAGGTTGACGGCATTGAGCATCAGCTCGATGCACATCAGGATGCGGATGGCGTTGGTCCGGGTCAGGGCGCCCCACAGGCCGATGCCGAAGAGCAGGGTCCCCACCACGAGATAATCCAGCAAAGGAATGCCGCCCATCAGCGGCCCACCTCCCCTGCCGCACCGGCTCCACCGGACGAACCGGCCGCCGCCGTCACCCGGTCCCCGGCCGGCGAGGATCCGGCGGGCGTCCCGACCTGCGGCGCCCCGTCACCCGCGCCCTGCGCCGCCATGGCGCCCGGCACCCGGGCGACCGGCGCCGTGCGGGCCGCCCCCCCGTCGCGCCCGGCACGGCCGCGTTCTTCCGCCGTCTCGCGCCGCGTCAGGCCGATGGCGCCGATGAGGGCCGCCAATAGCGCGGCCGAGGCCACCTCGAAGGGGATGGCGTAGCGGGTGAACATCTCGCCCCCGATGGCCCGCAGGTCGTCGGCCACGGGCTCGCCCAGGGGAACCCGGGGCAGCTGGGCGGCGGCCAGGCCGGCCAGGACCACGGCCACCAGCACCCCGGCCACCACCACCGGCAGCCAGCCGTAGTAGGGCGACAGGAACCGGCGCCGCAGGCGCTCGCCCAGGGGAAGGTCGCCCGCGCCCCGCAGCTCCTCGGGGTCCGAGAGCATGATGGCGAAGACCACCACGGTCAGGATGGCCCCGACGTACACCAGCACGTGCAGCAGGGCGAAGGTCGGCGCCTTGAGCAGGATGAACAGGCCCGCCATGCCGACGAAGGTGAGCCCGAGGAACAGGGCGCTGTGGGCGATCTGCTCGCTGGTCACCACCCGCCAGGCACCCAGCAGCACCACCGCCGCCAGCACGGCGAAGATGACGGCCGTCCCGCTCATGGCTTCTCGCCTCCGGCCAGCCGGACGGCGTCGTACTGCTTCCAGATCTCCGCCAGCTGCTCCTTGTTGAAGATCAGGTTGGGCACCGAGTAGTCGGCGATCTCGAAGTGGTTCGCCATCTCCAGGGCGTCGAAGGGACAGGCCTCGACGCACAGGTTGCAGACCATGCAGCGCGACATGTCGATGTTGAAGACCTTGGGCCGGCGCAGGCGCTTGCCGTTCTCGTCGGTCTCCTCAATGACCTCGATGACGTTGACCGGGCAGGAGCGGGCGCACAGGCCGCAGGCCGTGCAGTTCAGGTCGCCCGTCTCCAGGTTGGTCTTGAGCACCGGGATGCCGCGGTAGCCCTTGGGCAGGTCGGGCCGCTCGTCCGGATAGTTCACCGTCACCGGCGGGCGGGCGGCCGACCGCCAGGTCACGGCATGGCCCGCCACCAGGCTCTTCGCGGTCTGCCAGATCTCAGCCAGGACGCTCATCCGTGGTCACCGCCTTTCAGACCAGGAACAACCCGGTGATGACCAGGTTCAGCAGGCCCACCGGGACGAGGAACTTCCAGCCCAGGTCCAGCAGCTGGTCGATGCGGATGCGCGGCAGGGTCCAGCGGATCCACATGGCCAGCAGGACGAAGGCGTAGGTCTTGATCAGGAACCACACCACCGGCGGCAGGATCGGCCCGTTCCACCCGCCGAAGAACAGGCTGGCCGCGATGGCGGACATGGTGAAGAGGTTGGTGTACTCGGCGAACATGAACATGCCCCAGCGGATCCCGCTGTACTCGGTGAAGTAGCCCGCCACCAGCTCCGATTCGGCCTCGGAGAGGTCGAAGGGCGTGCGGTTGAGCTCGGCGATGGCGGCGATGAGGAAGACGATGAAGCCGAGGAACTGCGGGAAGACGAACCAGTACCGCTTCTGGGCCTCCACGATGTCCTGCAGGCTGAGGCTGCCCGCCAGCATGACCACGCCCAGCACCGCCAGCACCAGCGGGATCTCGTAGGCCATCAGCTGGGCCGCGGCCCGCATGGCGCCGATCAGGGAGTACTT
Organism: Thermaerobacter sp. PB12/4term; assembly: GCF_003403315.2. Lineage (NCBI taxonomy): Bacteria > Bacillati > Bacillota > Clostridia > Eubacteriales > Clostridiales Family XVII. Incertae Sedis > Thermaerobacter > Thermaerobacter sp. PB12/4term. The sequence goes on along the minus strand of NZ_CP048407.1, from coordinate 326,095 downwards.
GTTGTTGGAACCCCACCCGGCCATGAAGATGCCGAACAGGGTGAAGGACGAGACGGCGCTGAGGAACAGCAGCCCCAGGTTGAAGTCGGGCTGGACGCCGAAACCGGGCCCCACGGGCAGGATGACGAACAAAAGCACCGCCGGCGCGAACACCACCACCGGCGCCGCCGCCCAGACCCAGCGGTCCGCCGCCGCGGGCATGACGTCCTCCTTGGAGAACATCTTGATGGCGTCGGCGAAGAGCTGGGCCCAGCCGTGGGGCTTGCCGACCCGGTAGGGCCCCACCCGGTATTGCATCCGGGCGGACACCTTCCGCTCCAGCCAGACCAGGAACATGAAGTTCACGCCGATGAAGGCGAGGGCAATGGTGGCCTTGAGGATGGCCCACAGCACCGCCACCAGCCACTCCGGCATCAGCGGTCGACCTCCCCGAGGACGATGTCGATGCTGCCGATGATGGCCACCACGTCGGCCACCAGGTGCCCCCTCGCCAGGATCGGCAGCAGCTGCAGGTTGACGAAGCAGGGCGAGCGCCAGCGGGCCCGGTAGGCGTTGGTGTCACCGGCCGCCACCAGGTAGACGCCCACCTCGCCCCGCGGTCCTTCCACCCGGTGGTACACCTCGCCGTAGGGGCGAATGGCCCGCGGTACCTTGGCCATCACCGGGCCGTCGGGCAGTTCCTTGACGGCCTGGCGAATGATCCGGGCGCTCTCCAGCATCTCGTACATGCGGACCAGGGCCCGGTCGTAGACGTCGCCGTTCTCCCCCACCGGAACGTCGAACTCGAACCGGTCGTAGGGCAGGTAGTTGTCGGCCTTGCGCACGTCGTACTTGATGCCCGAACCCCGCAGCACCGGCCCGCTGGCGCCGTAGGCCACGGCCACCTCCGGCTTCAGCACGCCGATGCCCCGGGTGCGGCGAATGAAGATTGGGTTTTCGATGAGCAGCTTCATGAATTCGGGCCAGTACTTGTTCTCCAGCTGGTCCAGGAAGGAGAGCAGGTCTTCGATCCAGCCGTCGGGCACGTCGTTGCGCAGGCCGCCGATGCGCAGGTATGCGTAGAGGAACCGCGCGCCGGTGGCCTGCTCGAAGAGCTTGTAGCAGTACTCGCGGGCGGTGAAGGCGTGGAGGAACGCCGTCACCGCACCCAGGTCCAGGCCGAAGGTACCGAACCACAGCAGGTGGCTGGTGATGCGCTGCAGCTCGGAGAAGATCACCCGCAGGATCTGGGCCCGCTCGGGCACCTCCAGGCCCGTCAGCTTCTCCACCGCCTGCACCAGGGCCAGCTCGTTGGTGATGGCGGCCAGGTAGTCGTTCCGGTCCGAGAAGGGGACCGTCATGGCGTACGTCATGTACTCGGCGATCTTTTCCCAGTTGCGGTGCAGGTAGCCGATGTCGGGCTGGGCGTCGACCACCGTCTCGCCGTCCAGGCTGAGCACGACCCGCAACACCCCGTGGGTGCTGGGGTGCTGGGGGCCCATGCTCATGGTCATGGTCTGGCGCCCGCCTTCCAGGGGCTCGATCCGCACCCGGTCCCCCAGGCGTGGATCCAGCTCCAGCGGCTGCACCGGTTCCCGCGTCAGGCTCACGGCCCTCACCTCGCCTTCCCTATGCCCATACCAGCCCTTCCGGCGCGTTCATGCCCTGCCGGCCCCTCGCCGCGCCCTCACCGGCACCCGCTCCGCCGGGCCGGCGCACCGGCAGGCGGTCCCTCCGCCGCCGTCAGCGCGGCCGCACCTTGCGCTCCCGCTTGGGCCGCCGGTCGACGAAGTCCTTGCGCAGCGGGAACACGTCGTCCGGCGTCCACGGCGGCATCAGGATCCGCCGCAGGTCCGGGTGGCCGCTGAAGCGGACCCCGAACATGTCGAAGGCCTCCCGCTCATGCCAGCCCGCGCCGGGCCAGACTTCCACCACGCTGGGGACCTCCGGCTGCTCCTTGCTCACGTTGACCTTGACCGTCAGGCGCCGGTCGTGGCCCACTCCCCGCAGCTGGTAGACCACCTGCAGAGCGTCCTTGTAGTCGACGCCGCAGAGATCGGACAGGTAGTCGAACCCCAGCTGGGGATCGTCGCGGAGGAACCGGGCCACCTCCAGCCACCGCTCCGCAGGCACGGTCACGATGGGGCAGCCGTCGGCGGTGGCAGCCACCGGATCGAAGCTCACGTCGGGAAAGGCTTCCCGCAGGCGGGCCACCACCGGATCCACCCCCGGCTCGGCGCCAGCCTCTCCGGCGGGTGCCTTCTTCTTGGCCTTGGGATCGACGAAGGTCCCCTCCGCCGGAAGCGGCAGCGCTTCAAGAAGGGGCTTGTCGTCCTGGTGCGTGTGCAGCGGGCGGCCGTCCCCGGCTTGGGCGGGCGCCGCCTCAGGGTGTTCGGCCACAGGTTCTTCCCCCCATCCTTCGGGCACGCCGCCGGGCCGGGGCCGCCGGGCCTAGGCAGCCGGGACGCACCGGCGTCCTGCCTGGCGGATCCAGCCGGGCCCGGCCCTTGGCGCCGGCTCGTCCGCTCCGGCGGCCGCCGCCGGTGCGGGGCCCCAGGCAAACGCCAGCCCCGCTCCCCGCGGGGCTGCACCAACGGATCTCAGGCCGGCAGGTTCGCCCGGGCCACCTTGTCTTGCAGCTTCATGATGGCGTAGATCAGCGCTTCCGGCCGCGGCGGGCACCCGGCCACGTACACGTCCACAGGGACGATCTTGTCGACCCCGTCGACCACATTGTAGCCCTGGTAGTAGGGCCCGCCGTTGGACGCGCAGGCGCCCATGGCGATGACGTACCTGGGCTCGGCCATCTGGTCGTACAGGGTCTTGATCACCGGCGCCATCTTCTCGGTGACGGTCCCCGCCACGATCATCATGTCGGCCTGGCGCGGCGAGGCACGGAACACCGACCCCAGCCGGTCCAGGTCGACGCGGGAGGCGCCGGCCGCCATCATCTCGATGGCGCAGCAGGCAATGCCGAAGAGCAGGTACCAGAGGGAGTTCTTGCGGCCCCAGTTGACCAGGGTCTGGAGGTTGGTGGTGATCACGCCGGGCAGGTACTCCCAGACGCCCGGCAGGCGCTCCGCCGCCCGGTCGATCAGGTGCTCGGGGTCCGTCTCGTCCCAGGCCACGTCGGCCAGGGTAATGCCGGAGGGACCCGTCACCCGCGGGTTGGTCACGCCCATCGTAACACCTTCTTCTTCCAGGCGTAGATCAGGCCCACACCCAGCATGACGATGAACAGGGCCATCTCGATGAAGGCGAAGGGACCCGCCTGGACCAGCTCGCGGAAGCGGACGGCCCAGGGATAGAAGAAGACCACTTCCACGTCGAACACCAGGAAGATCAGGGCGAAGATGTAATAGTGGATGCTGTACCGCACGCGGGCATCGCCGTAGGGGCGGATCCCGGTCTCGTAGGTGGTGAGCTTGCTGGGCTCGCGCCAGTCGCGCCGCAGCAGCCGGCTCACGGCCACGTTGACCATGGGGAAGCTGGCCCCGGCGATGAGGAAGACCAGCACGTCGATCCAGATCCGGGAATCCAACTGGCCGACCCCCGTTCCCCCGGCGGGCTGCCGCCACCGGACACCGTCTACCGGCCGGCGTTACCGGGAAGGCGTCACCGGGCAAGAGGTAAGAAAGGCGACGGGCGGGACTTCGTGAAATTCGGAACATGACGGAGCCCGCCCGAAAGCCATCCACATTATATGGAGAAGCAAAAATGGGTGTCAACCAAAGCGCCATGCGGCCTCGTGGACTCCCGGGGCGCCGCCCGGGGCTCCCCCCGGCGGGCAACCGGGTCCCCGCAGGCCGCGGTCACCGGGGCCCGAGCCGGTGCGGGCCGGGCCCGCCGGCCACCCTGCACCGCCTGCCGGCGGGCCTTCTAGGTCCCGCCCCCTGCCGCCGCCGGCCCGCTGGTGGGGCCGGGTTCGTCCGCCGGGTGCCAGGCGGCCACGTTCCAGAAGAACCCGCCCGGCGAGCCGCTGATGGGGCCTTCCACCCCCTGCCGCACGCCCAGCACCAGGATCTCCTGCCAGAGGAACAGGGCGGGCTCCAGCTCGGCCAGCCGCTGCTGGACCTGGCGGTAGATCACCCGCCGGTCCCCGCCGCGCCGGCCCTCCTCCAGCAGCCGGTCCACCTCGGCGTCGTGCAGCCCGGTGAAGTTGAGGTGGCCCGTGGAGTGCCAGAGGGCGTACCCGTCGGGGTCGACGCCCACGCCGACCCCCAGCAGGGCCGCCTGGTACCGGCCCTCCCGGAGGGCTGCCACCAGGTCGGGCCAGTCCACCACCTGCACCTCGGCGGCAATGCCCACCTGGCGGAGGAACCCGGCCAGCATGTCTGCCGCCTCCTCGCGGTAGCGGTTCTCCCGGTGGGTGATGATACGGATGGCCAGCTGCTGTTCGCCCCGCTCGCGCACGCCGTCGCCGTCGCCGTCGACCCACCCGGCCTGTTCCAGCAGGGCCCGGGCGGCCTCCGGATCATAGCGCGGCGGGGATTGGGTCGCCGCCCACCAGGTCCCGGGCAGGCCCGGTCCCGCCAGCACCTCCGCATAGCGGCCGAACAGCGCGCCCACCAGGGCCGGCCGGTCCACGGCCTGCTCCATGGCCTGGCGCACCGCCGGGTCGGCCAGGATCGGGTCGGCCAGGTTGTACGCCAGATAGGTATAGCCCAGGTCCGGGAACTCCACCAGGCGCAGCGGCTCCTGGCCCGCCACCACCCGGCGGGCGGCCTCCGGCGAAAGCCTGCCGGCGTCGACCTCGCCTGCCAGCACCGCCCGGTCCAGCTCCTCCTGATCGCGGAAGAACCGGACCACCACCACCGGGTACCCGGGGGCCTGCTCCCTCGGCAGGTCCTCCCGGGCCACCAGCCGCGCCTGGACACCCGGCACCCAGCTGTCCAGGCGATAGGGCCCGGAACCCACGGGGTGACCGGTATGGAAGGGGTTGCGGGGGTCCAGCGCCTCGGCCTGGCTGGCGAAGGCGTGGGCCGGAACGATGGGAAGGGTGAAAAGCTCCAGCGCCGGCGCGTAGGGCTCGGAAAAGGTGACCACCACCGTCCGGGGATCGGGAGCCCGCACCGCTCCCCGTTCCAGCCAGCGGTCGTAGGCCGCCATGGCCCGGGCCTCCCAGGCGGCTTCATCCAGCAGGCCTGCCTGGCGGTCCCGGTCCAGCCGCTCCAGCTCCGCCAGGTAGGTCTCGGCGCCGTTCAAGGCGGCCAGGTTGTAGGCCGCCAGGCGGTCGGCCCGGGGGTGGAGGCGAGTGGTCAGGGAGAAGACCACGTCGCTGGCCGTCACGGGCCGGCCGTCCGACCAGGTGGCCTCCGCCAGGTGCAGCGTGTAGACGCGCCCGTCCTTGCCGACCTCCCACGAGGCGGCCAGGTCCGGTTCCACTTCCATCCGGTCGTTGTACCGCACCAGGCTGCGAAAGAGCAGCGGCTGCAGGGGGTGGCGCTCCGTCAAGAGCGGGTTCCACCCTTCAAACCCGCCCAGGCTGCCCAGCACCAGCTGGGGCGGCTGGGGGCCGTCCCCGGGCGCCGGCGCAGGCGTCGCGCCACCGCCGGCCGGCATCGCGGGGGCGCGACCCGTGGTGCCGGCCATGCGCCAGATTCCTGCCACGGCGGTGATCACCAGGGCCAGGATCAGTGCCGCCCCCAGGCGGCGCCGCCAGCTCAGCGTCTGCTCGGTCAAGCGCCATCCTCTCCCTACCCGTTGCTCACCCATGGCGCGCTGCGGCAAGGGTCTTGCCTGCCCTGCCCGGGCCCCGCCCCGGCGCCGCGGGGGACGGCCGCCCTTCCCCCGTCCCTACCGCCGGGGCAGCTGGACCAGCCGCGCCCGGGCCTCGCCCCCCTCCAGCTCCAGCCACCCATAGCTCGGCGCCGGCGCCCAGCGCGGGTCGGTGGGCGAACCCGGGTTCAGCAACAGCACCCCGCCCCGCCGCTCCAGCAGCGGCTGATGGCTGTGGCCGAAGACCACCACCGCCGGCGGCGGTTCCTCGCCGGCGAAGGCCGCCAGGGCCCGCTCGGGGGTCGACCGTCCCCGGCCCAGATGGCCGTGGGTCACCCCCACCCGGACCCCGTCCCGTTCCACCACGGCCCGTGGCGGCAGCCGCCGGTACACCTCCGGGCCGTCCACGTTGCCGTGGACGGCGACGACCGGCGCCAGCAGGGCCAGTTCATCATACACGTCCAGGCTCACCAGATCCCCCGCATGGATGATCAGGTCGGCCGCAGCGGCCGCCTCCAGCACCGCGGGGGGCAGCGCCCGCGCCCGGCCGGGGATGTGGGTGTCGGACAGCACCAGGACCCGCGTCGCCACGGGGCTCACCTTCCGGAGAGGCCGTCAGGCGCCCGGGCCCGGTTGCACCGCCGCGCCGGTCTCCGCCGCCACCCGGGCCAGGTAGCCCTCCCGCAAGCGGGCGAACACCGGTCCGGGCCGGCCGCCGCCCACGGGCCGCCCGTCGACCTCCACCACGGCCAGCACCTCGCTGTTGGTCCCCGAGAGGATGACCTCCTCCGCCCGCTCCAGCCAGCCGGCGGGGATGGCCTGTTCCCTCACCGCCAGCCCCGCCTGCCGCGCCACGTCCAGGACCACGGCCCGGGTGACGCCGGGCAGGATGTTGGCCAGGGGGTGGGTGTATAAGACCCCGTCCAGCACCACGAACACGTTGCTCGACGTGCCCTCGGTCAGCAGGCCGTCCCGGACGAACAGGGCCTCGTAGGCCCCCGCCCGCGCCGCCTGTTGCTTGGCCAGGACGTTGGGCAAAAGACCGGTGGTCTTCACCCAGCAGAGCCCCCAGCGGTTGTCCGGCACGGTAATGGCCTTGACGCCCCGCTCCACCGCCTCCGCCGGCGGCGTGCCGCCCGGCCGGGCGATGGCCACCACCGTGGGCTGCAGCCCCTGGGGCCAGGCATGGCTGCGCGGGGCGACCCCGCGGCTCACCTGGACGTACACCGACCCGTCCCGCACCCCGTTGCGCCGGATCAGCTCGTCCAGCAGGGCCGCCCACCGCGCCCGGTCATAGGGCAGGGGGATGTCCAGGGCCGCGGCGCTCTGCTCCAGCCGCTCCAGGTGATCGTCCAGGCGGAAGAACCGGCCGCCGTAGCAGCGGATCACCTCGTAGATCGCGTCGGCGAAGAGGAAGCCGCGGTCCTCCACGGGCACCACGGCCTGCTCGTAGGGAACAAAGGATCCGTTAAGGAAGACGACTTCCGGCGGCAAAGGGTTCCCCTCCCTCTCCGGGCCGCACCTGGCGCGCGCCCCGCACGGTGGCCCGGATGCATTCCAGCCCGTCCGGCCGGTAGAGGGCATTGCCCACCACCACGGTGTGGGCACGGGCGGCCATGACCGCCGCCTGCTCGGCGGTGCTCAGCCCGCCGCCGTAGAACAGGCGGGCCCTCCGCAGGGCACCGGCCGCCGCCTCGACCCACGCCGGGTCGCCCAACCGGCCGCTGTACTCAATGTACACGATGTCTGCGCGCAAGAGCCTCTCCGCCACCGTCGCCCAGGCCGCCACCGCGCCGGGTCCTTCCGGCGGCCGCGCCGCCGCCACCCGGGCCACCGTGGCGGCGGGGTTGCAGACCACATAGGCCACCGTCACCACCCGGTCCCAGGGAACGGGAATGCCCGGCGCGATGCGGTGCAGGTTCGCAAAGGCTTCCTGGTGGGCGCCCACCAGCCAGCGGGGGTCGGTGGTGTTCAGCACCATGGGGATCAGGTACCAGTCGGCCCCCGGCACCACCGCCTCCACCGACGAGACCTCGATGGCCACGGGCAGCCCCGTCTCCCGGGCCGTACCCAGAAGGCCGAACACGGCCCCGCGCCGGATGCCGTCGCTGCCGCCCAGGACCAGGGCGTCGGTGCCCGTGGCCGGCAGCCGGGCGATGACCGCCGGATCCAGCGGGCGGGCGGGATCCAGCTTGACCACATGGCGCCAGTTCCGCCAGTCCATCCCCTTCCCCCCATGCCATGACCGCGGGCCCTGGGCCCGCAGGCGGACGGGGCCCGCGGCGGGCCCGGCAGGCTCGCTTCGCCACCGGCGGCCGCGGCCCCTGCCCTGTTGTCTGGCGAATGCTGGCTCCGCGCACCCCCGGCGGGCAGTAGCCGCGGCGCGGCGCGATGGTACGCGCCTGGCGGCGGCACCTGGCTGGGCGGTTGTGGCAAAAGGAGTGAGGAGGTGGCGCAGGTCGTGCATGGAGACCATAGCTCGCCACGTCGATGATGGCATCCCGCAGGCTCGCGCGCCGGGCCCCGGCGTCCCCGAGGCGCACGGCCGCGCTGAAGGGAGGCGGCGGGCCCCGCCGGCGGAGTGCCACGGCCAGTGGCCGCGGCGGAGGAGCAACGCGGCCCCCTCCGGTTGAAGTTCTTGGGCCTGTGGCCGCGTTGGAGGGACCGCGAGCCCCCGCCGGCGGCGTGCCGGGGGCCGGCGGCGGCGCACCAGCGCGGACCGCCGGCGACTCCCGTTCAGGCCCGGTCGGCCGCACCGGGCCGTCGCCGGCCTTCGGCCAGCAGCCAGGCACAGGGCAAGACCACCAGGGTCAGGGCCGTGGAGGTGAACAAGCCGCCCACCAGCACCGCCGCCAGGGGCACCTCCAGCTCGCTGCCCTGCCCCGGCACCAGGATCATGGGCAGGGAGCCCAGCAAAGTGGTCAGGGCCGTCATCAACACCGGCCGCAGCCGCCGGCTCCAGGCCAGGCGGATGGCGGTCGCGGCATCCGCACCGGCCGCCCGGTAACGGCGCGCGGCGTCGACCAGCACGATGCCGTTGTTGACCGCGATCCCCGCCAGGACCACGGCCCCCATCACCGCCGTCAGCCCAATGGCATGGCCGGTGGCGGCCAGGCCCGCCACGGCGCCGGTCAGGGCCAGGGGCAGGGTCACCATCATCAGGAGCGGATGCACCAGGGATTCGAACTGGGCCGCCATCGCCATGTAGATCAGAAGCAGAGCGCCCAGGGCCGCCGGCACCAGCGTGCCGAACCCTTCGGCCATCAGCACGGCAGTGCCCGCCGGTTCCACCGCGGCGCCCGGCGGCAGCACGGCGGCCACCCGCTCCCGCGCCCGGGCCACGGCGGTGCCCAGGTCGATCCCCTGGACCCGGGCCGTCAGGGTCGCCGCCAGCCAGCCGTTCCGCCGCACCAGGGCCGCCGGCGTGTGGCCGGGGCGCACCACGGCCAGGTCGCCTAGCCGCGCCCAGCCCGCTCCTCCTGCCACGGGCAGGCCCGCCAGGCCCGGCCCCCCGGTGCCCTGCGGTGCTCCGGTACCTTCCCGGCCCCCGGCATCCTGGGGTCCCCCGCCACCTTCCCGGCCCCCGGCACCCCCCGCGCCGCCGGCGCCGCCTGCCGCCGCGGCCAGGGCCGGGGTGGCCACCCCGGCCGGCGACTCGTCGAGGCGCAGGACCACGGGCAGCCAGCGCCCTTCCACCCGCGCCCGGGCCACCGTCTCGCCGGCCAGGGCCAGGCGCAGCTGCTGTCCCACCTGGACCGGGGCCAGCCCGAAGCCCGCCGCGGCCGCCGCGTCGACCCGGACGGCCAGGCGGGGCTCGGTGCGGTCCAGATCGACCGCCACGTCGGCCAGCCCGGGGGTGGCCGCCAGGGCACGGCGGGCCCGTTCCGCCGCCCGGGCCAGGGTCGCGGCGTCGGGAGCCCGCACCGCCAGTTCCACCACCGGCGCCCCGGCCCCCACTTCGGCCCAGAGGTTGCGCGGCCGCACGGTGACCTCGGCTCCCCCGAGGCCGTCGCGGCCTTCCCCGGCCCGGGCCAGGAGCCGGCGGATGCGCTCGGCCCAGGCCTGGGACGAACCGGCCCCTGCCGCCAGCTGGACCCTGACCAGCCCCTGATTCGGTCCTCCCGCCTGCCCCGGCCACGGGCCGCCGCCCGCCCGGCTGATCACCGCCTGGACCCCGGGCAGGCCGGCCAGGGCCGACTCCACCTGCCGGATGGCGTCGGCGGTGGCGGCCAGGGACGCCCCTTCGGGCAGGGTCACGGCGATGTCCACGGCGCCCTCGTCCACGGCGGGCAGGAATTCGGTCCCCAGGCGCGCCGCCGCCGGGATGGAAGCAGCCACCAGCACCAGGGCCGCCAGCAGCGTCAGACCCGGACGGGCCAGGCAGGCCTCCACCGGCCGCGGCAACCGGCCGGCTGCGGCCGCCCCTCTCATGCCGGCGGCGGATGCGGGCGCAGCGGGCCGGCCGAACGGTGCGGAGGCCGGCCATCCGCGGGCGGGAGACCGCGGGCCGGGAGGCGCAGGGGCGACATCCTGGGGGCTTGGAGAGCCGGCCGGCGCAGCGGCCGGTTCTTCCAGCCACCAGGCCGCCAGGGCGGGCACCACCGTGACGGCGACCAGCAGGGAGGCGGCCTGGGCCAGGGCGTTGGTCACCGCCAGGTCGTGGAACAGCTGGCCAGGCAGCCCGCCCAGGAAGAGCACGGGCAGGAAGACGATCAGGTTGGTGACGGTGGAGCCGGCGATGGCGGCCGCCACCTCCTCGGTGCCGGCCGCGGCGGCCTCGGCGGCAGGGAGGCCTTCCTTCCGGCGCCGGGCAATGCTCTCCAGCACCACGATGGCCTGGTCGACCAGCACGCCCGCACTCAGGGCAAGGCCGCCCAGGCTCATCACGTTGAGGGTCATGCCGGCCAGGTGCATGGCGGCCAGGGTGGCGCAGGCGCTGACGGGAATGGCGGCGGCGATGACCAGCACCGCCCGGCCGCGGCGCAGGAAGAGCCAGAGGATGGCCACGGCCAGCAGGCTGCCGGCCAGCAGGGACTGCCCCACGCCCCGCACCGCCCGCTCCACCAGCAGGCCGCCGTCGTAGGTCACCGTGGCCTGCCAGCCCGGCAGGGAGGCCAGGGCGGCCGCCAGGGCCGCGCGCACCGCCCGGCTGACGGACACGGTGTTGGCCGCGGGTTCCTGGTAGATCACCAGGCCCAGGCCGTCCCTGCCGTTCAGCCGCTCCAGGCTGCCGGGCGGATCCCGCCGGATGTGGATCCGGGCCACATCGCCGAGCCGCACCGGCACGGCGCCGGCCAGCACCGGCGTCCCCTGCCCCGCGGCCCGGCCGAGGACGCCGGCCGCCACCGCGGCCGGGTCCCCTCCACCCCCGGCCGCGGCGCCCCACCCCGGAGCCTGGCCGGGCGCCGCGCCATCGGACCCCGGAGCCCGCCCCACAACCAGCCCGGTGGCGCCATCGAATCCCGGAGCCCGGCCCGGAGCGAGCCCCGCGGCACTCCCGGGTCCCGGAGCCCGCCCCGTTCGACCACCGGGGGCCGCGCCACCCGGGGCCTCGGCGAGATCCGTTGCCCCCGCCATCCCGTCCCGGGACCGGCCAGGGAACAGGCCGGGAAGCAACCCGCCGCCCAGCTTCCGGAGCAACGCTCCCGGGTCCAGCAGCAGGTCCTCCGCCGTCCTGCCGGGCGGGAGCGGCAGGCCGGGCTCGCTGCCCGGGACGCCCGGGACGCCGGGGACGCCGCCCGGCGCCGCCGGAGCCGGCACCGCCACCGGCGAGGACAGGCCGACGACCACCCGCTCCAGGGCGTCCAGGCGGTGGAACCCGCCCTCCACCTCCACGGGCCAGCGGCGGCTCCCGTCGCTCCCCGCCACGGCGCCCGCCGGCACGGTGGCCGCGGCAGCCGCCACGGCGGCCTGCACCTGCCCCGGCACCAGCCCGTGCCGCCGCAGCGCTGCGGCGTCCAGCACCACCTCGACCCGCTCCGCGGGAGCGCCGCGCAGGGTGACGGCGGCCACGCCGGGCACCGCTTCCAGCCGCGGCAGCAGGGCCTCTTCCGCCCGCCGGGCCCGTTCCACCGCATCGCCGGGACCGGCCAGGCTGACCTCCATGACGGGCAGCTGCTGGGGGTCGAACCGCAGGATCTGGGGCCGGCCCGTCCCGGGCGGGAGGGGCACGGCGTCCAGGCGCTGGTGCACCTGCTCCCGGGCGACCTCCAGGTCGGTCCCCCAGTGGAAGCGCAAGACCACCACGGCCGTCTCGTCACCCGAGCGGGTGGTGATCTCGTCGACCCCGCTGACGGTCCGCAGGGCCTGGGTGAGGGGCTGGCCCAGCAGCTGGTCGATGGCCTCCGGGGAGGCCCCCGGGAGGGAGGCGACCACCGTCAGCACCGGCGGGTTCAGGGCGGGCAACAGGCCGACGGGCAAGGTGCGCAGGGCGAAGAACCCGGCCCACACCAGCACCCCCATGGCCATCAGGGTGGCCACCGGCCGTGCGATGGCCCAGCGCCATACCGGCACCGCGGACCCTCCCCGAAAAGGACCGGCGGCGCGCAGGCGCCGCCGGTTGGGAGGGTGGCCCGCCGGCCCCCGTTTTATCCGCTGGTTTCCGCTCCGGGCCCGGTGGTTTCCGCTCCGCTCCGGACCCGGGGGCACCCCCGGCGAAGGCTCGGGAGCCCAGCCGGGGCCCGGCCGGAGCCACCGGTTCGGCCGTCTAGCCCTTCAGCCGCTCTCTCAGGAGCTCGTTGACCCGCTGGGGATTGGCCTTGCCCTTGCTGAAGCGCATCACCTGGCCGACCAGAAAGCCCAGGGCCGTCTCCTTGCCGCCCCGGTAGTTGGCCACCGCCTCGGGGTTCTCGGCGATGGCCCGGTCGACCCACTCCGCCAGCTGGGCCTCGTCGGTCACCTGCACCAGGCCCCGCTCCCGGACGATGGCCTCCGGGTCGCCGCCCTCCTCCAGCATGATGGCGAAGACTTGCTTGGCGATCTTGCCGCTGATGGTGCCCTGGTCGACCAGCCGGAGCAGGGCCGCCAGCTGCCCCGGCCCGAAGGGCAGGTCCTGGACCGTTCGCCCGGTGGCGTTGAGGTGGGCCAGCACCTCGCTCATGATCCAGTTGCTGGCCGCCTTGGGCGCCACCCCTGCCGCCACCACGTCCTCGAAGAACCGGGCCAGGGCCGGATCGGCGGTCAGCACGCCCGCGTCGTAGGCCGGCAGGCCGAATTCTTCCACGTACCGGGCCCGGCGCTGGCGGGGCAGCTCGGGCAGCCGCGCCCGCAAGCCCTCGACCCAGGCCTCGTCCAGCACCAGCCGGGGCAGGTCGGGCTCGGGGAAGTAGCGGTAGTCGTGGGCCTCCTCCTTGCCGCGGGAGGGCCGGGTCACGCCCCGCCCCTCGTCCCAGTGGCGGGTCTCCCGCTGGAGCGGCTCGCCCCGGCGCACCGCGTCCAGGTGCCGGGCCACCTCATGCTCCAGGGCCCGCACCACCGAGCGGAAGGAGTTGAGGTTCTTGATCTCGGTGATGGGGGTGCGCAGATCGGTCCCGCCCGGCCCGGCCCCCGCCACCACCACGTTGACGTTGGCGTCGCAGCGCAGGGAGCCCTCCTCCATGCGCACGTCGGAGACGCCGGTGTAGAGGATGGCGGCCCGCAGTTCCTGCAGGAACAGGCGCGCCTCCTCGGGCGAGGCCAGGTCGGGTTCGGTGACGATCTCGATCAGGGGCACCCCCGCCCGGTTGAAGTCCAGGAGGGTACCCGTGGCGTCCTGGTCGTGGACGGACTTGCCGGCATCCTCCTCCAGGTGCAGCCGCCGGATGCGGATTCGCTTCGGCCCCTCCGGCGTGTCGATCTCCACCCAGCCGCCGGTGGCCAGGGGCTGGTCGTACTGGGAGATCTGGTAGCCCTTGGGCAGGTCGGGGTAGGTGTAGTTCTTCCGGTCGAACTTGGTCTCCCGGGCGATCCGGCAGTTGAGGGCCAGGGCCGCCAGGGCGGCGTACTCCAGGGCCTGCTGGTTGAGGACCGGCAAGGTGCCGGGCAGGCCCATGCACACCGGGCAGACGTGGGTGTTGGGCTCGGCGCCGAACTGGTTCGGGCAGCTGCAGAAGATCTTGGTCCGGGTGCGCAGCTCCACGTGGACTTCCAGCCCCACGATCACCCGGTAGCGCAGCCCGTCCTGCTCCTGCCACGGTTCCGCGGACGAACCGGCCGCAGGCCGCGGGCCGCCGGCGGCAGGGATCGCAGCGGCCTGCCCCGCAGCGGCATCGCGCACCGCAACCCCAGTCGCCGCGGCCGGCGCCATGGCGGCCCGGGACGGCATCGCCGCGGCGTCGCGGGGGCGATGGGCTTCCGCCGCACCCGTCATGCCGCAACCCTCCCCACAGGCGGCCGCAGGTCCAGCCGCAGCCGCTGCTCGATGGCGTAGGCGACGCGCAGCACCGCGTCCTCGGCGAAGGGCCGGCCGATGATCTGCAGCCCCACGGGCAGCCCGCCGGCGAAGCCGCAGGGGACCGACACCGCCGGCAGGCCCGCCAGGTTGACGGGCAACGTGCAGATGTCCGCGGCGTACATGGCCAGCGGGTCCTCGGTGCGGGCGCCCAGGGGGAAGGCCACCACCGGCGAGGTGGGCGTGATCAGCACGTCGAAGGTCGCGAAGAGCCGGTCGAAGTCGTCCTTGATCAGCCGGCGCACCTGCAGCGCTTTGCGGTAGTAGGCGTCGTAGTAGCCTTCCCGCAGGGCGAAGGTGCCCAGCAGGATGCGGCGCTTGACCTCCGGGCCGAAGTTCTTCCGGGTCTCCAGGTACATGCCCGCCAGGTCGCCGGCTTCGGCCCGGAAACCGTACCGCACGCCGTCGTAGCGGGCCAGGTTGGAGGAAGCCTCCGCCGTGGCGATCAGGTAGTAAGCGGGTAGGGCGTGCTCCGCCGACGGCAGGGAGGTCTCCTCCGCCACGGCACCGTCGGCCACCAGCCGCTCCACCGCCGCCCGGACCGCCTCCGCCACCGGGGGTTCCACCGCCTCGCCGTAGAACTCCCGGGGCAGGCCGATGCGCAGGCCCTCCACCTCCCCCGTCAGGGCGTCCCGCCAGGCGGTCACCGGCACGGGCGCCGAGGTGGCGTCGGCCGGATCCGGCCCGGCGATGGCCTCCAGCAGCAAGGCCGCATCGGTGACGTCGCGAGCCAGGGGGCCGATCTGGTCCAGGGACGAGGCGAAGGCGATCAGCCCGTAGCGGGACACCCGGCCGTAGGTGGGCTTGAGACCCACCACGCCGCAAAAGGCCGCGGGCTGGCGGATGGAGCCGCCGGTGTCCGAGCCCAGGGCCGCCGGCGCCTCGCCCGCCGCCACCGCCGCCGCCGACCCGCCGCTGGATCCGCCGGGAACCCGCTGGGGATCCCAGGGGTTGCGGGTGATGCGGAAGGCGGAGTTTTCCGTGGACGACCCCATGGCGAACTCATCCATGTTGGTCTTGCCCAGGATCACGGCCCCCGCCCGGCGCAGCCGCTCCACCGCCGTGGCCGTATACGGCGGCCGGTAGCCGGCCAGCAGCCGGGAGGCAGCCGTGGTCGGAACGCCCTGGATGCAAAGGTTGTCCTTGATGGCCACGGGGACTCCCGCCAGGGGCCCCGCCGCCTCGCCCCGGCGGCGCCTTTCGTCTTCCTCGCGGGCCTGGGCCAGGGCCAGCTCCGCCGTCACCGTCAGGTAGGCCCCCACCGTGCCGTCCAGCTCCTGGATCCGGTCCAGGAAGAGGCGGGTCAGCTCCCGCGAGCTGACCTCCCCCTTCGCCAGGCGCTGGGCCAGGCGGTGGGCCGGTTCGAACCAGAGTTCCTCCATCATTCGATCACCCGGGGAACGCGCAGGAATGGGCCGCTGCGATCGGGGGCGGCGGCGAGCAGCGCCTCGCGGTCGGTCCCCGGCCGGGGCTCGTCGGGCCGGGTGACGTTGCCGAGGCCGCTGAGAACGTGGGTCAGGGGCTGGGCGTCGCCGGTCTCGACCCGGCGCAGCTGGGCCATGGCCTCGACGATGCGGACCATCTGGCCGGCCAGGCGCTCCTCTTCCGCCGGATCGAGCCCCAGCCGGGCCAGGGCGGCGATGCGCCGCACCTCCTCCCGCGTGATGTCGGCCATGCTCGTCCTCCTCTCGTGCGGCCATTATACACCAAGGCTTCCCGGCCCCGGAGGAACCGGCAGCGCCGCCCGGCGCCGCAGGCACGGGTCGCCTCACCCCCGTCACACCCCGCAGATCAGGCTTTCCAGATCCCGCGGGTAATAGGTCAGAAGCTCGATCCCGGTCTCGGTGACCAGCACCGTGTCCGAGTGGCGGAAGCCGCCCAGGCCGGGCACATAGAGCCCGGGTTCGACGGAAAAGACCATGCCCGGCTCGATCAGGGTCTCGTCGCCGATGTCCAGGAACGGTGCCTCGTGGGCCAGCAGGCCCAGGTTGTGCCCCACGTGGTGGCGCCAGTAGGGCCAGAGGCCGTGCTCGTCATAATAGCGGCGCACCTCCCGGTCGACGGCGGAGCAGGGCACGCCCGGCTTGATGGCAGCAAAGGCCACCTCCTGCAGCTCCACCATGTGCCGGAAGAACCGGACCTGCTCGGCGCTGGGCTCCCCCACGAACATGGTCCGCTCCAGCTCGCTCAAATACCCGCCCACGTAGGCGGCGGCTCCCGTCACCAGCACGTCGCCGGGCTTCAGGATGGCGTTGATGGTCACCGCGTGGGGCAGGGCGCTGTTGGGTCCCACCTGGCCGCGGAAGCCGGCAAAGGCCGAGAGCGGTCCCACCGGCCGACGTGCCCGGCCGAAGGCCCGGATCATGGCCATGGTGGCCTCGTGGGAGGCCTGGTGGCTGATCTCCACCTCGCTGGCCCCGGGGACCGAATACTCCTGGAGCAGCTCGTGGGCCAGGTTGCCCCAGCGGCAGCTCTCCCGGATCAGGGCGATCTCCTCGGCCGATTTGACCAGGCGATGCCGCTCGATGAGCCTGGCATCCACGGTGATGCGGGCCTCCGGCAGCAGGTCGGCCAGGGCCGGCCCCTGGTAGCCCCAGGAGGAGCCGTAGCCCGCGGCCTCCGCCAGCAGATGGGCCGCCCCCAGGCCCCGGTCCTTGAGCCACCGGGCCAGGTGCTCCATGGGGTGGATCTCGCCGGGGTACTCGGGGTAGTCCCTCACCTCGTCCACCGGGGCGACCAGCTGGGCATGCTCCAGCTCCAGGCGGGGGACCAGCAGGCCGCAGCGGCCGCCCTCGTCCAGCACCAGGGCGGCCGGCCGCTCGGTGGGGATGAAGTGAAAGTTGGTCAGGTAGAAGATGGACGTGGGGCTATAGGTGATGAAGGCCGACGCCCCCTGCCGGGCCAGTTCCTCCTGAACCCGGCGGCGCCGGCGCAGAAGCTCGGCGTCGCTGATGCGCCAGTCGTGCTGGTGGCCACCGGTGTTGACGGTCATCGTCCCATCGCCGCCCTCTCCGTGCAGTGCGCCGTTAAGCGCCCATGGACTGTGGAATCCGGAAGTGCGCGTCAAATCCGGGCAAACCGGTCGATGATGCGAATCACGTACTCGATGCCGCGGTAGTAGTCGTCCACGTAGGCGTTCTCGTTGGGCGCGTGGACCAGGGAGCCGTGGTGGCCGATGCCCACCCCGTCCACGGTGGCGGTCAGGCCGATACGGTGGAACAGGAACATGGGCCCTGTCCCCGCCGCCCGCGGCCGCACCACGGGTTCGACCCCGTAAACCTCCCGGGCCGTGTCGCGGATCACCCCCACCAGGGGATGGTCCGGGTCGGTCTGGGCCGGGTCTTCCGGGCCGAGCACCACGATCTCCAGGTCGCCGAAGCCGTGGCGGTCCAGGTGGGCCCGCAGCTTCGCCAGGATGTCATCGGCCCGCTGGTCGGGGACCAGGCGGAAGTCGATCTTGGCCCGGGCCTCCCGGGGCAGCACCGTCTTGGTCCCCGGGCCCGTGTAGCCCGATACCAGGCCGCAGATGGTGCAGGTGGGAGCGTAGAGCAGCTTTTCCTGCAGCGCCGTCCCCCGCAGGCCGCCGATGAACTCCTCAAGCCCCCAGGAAGCCAGCATCTCGTCTTCTTCCAGGGGGAACTGCTCCAGGAGCCGGCGCTCGGCCGGGGTCGGGCCGCGCACGGCGTCGTAAAAGCCCTCGATCAGCACCCGGTCCGCGGCCACGTCTTTCAAGGTGCCCAGGGCCTGCACCAGCCGCCAGGCCGGGTTGGGCACGATGGCGGCCAGGCTGGAGTGCAGGTCCTGGTTGGCCGCCCGGGCCACCAGCTCGACGTAGAGGATGCTCTTGCACCCCGCGGAGATGGCAGGCCGCCCCCGGGCGTCCTTGCCGCCCGACTCCCAGACCACGCCGTCGGCGGCCAGCCGGTCCGCGTACCGCTCCATGAACTGGTGCAGGTGGACGCTGCCGATCTCCTCTTCCCCTTCAATGACGAACTTGACGTTGACGGGCAGCCGGCCCTCGCCCTTGAGCCACGCCTCCACCGCCTTGATGCGGGTCATCAGGTTGCCCTTGTTGTCGGCCACGCCCCGGGCGATCAGGCGCCCGTCGCGGATCTCGGCCGCGAAGGGGTCGACCTCCCATTCCTCCAGGGGCTCGGGCGGCTGGACGTCGTAATGGTTGTAAAAGAGCAGGGTGCGGGGGGCACCGGCGTCGATCTCCCCATAGACCACGGGGAAGCCCCCCTCCAGGGGAACCACCTCCACCGTGGCGCCGATCCCCTTGAGCATCGCGGCCACCAGCCGGGCGCAGTCCTCCATGCCCAGGTTCTGGGCCGCCACCGAGGGCTGGCGCAGCAGGGTGCGCAGGTCGTCCAGCGCCGTCTCCCGGTGGGCCCGGCTGTAGGCAAGGGCACCTTCCAAGGGAGAATCCCTCCTCATCAACCAGCGTGGGCCGGCCGCGGGGCCGGGTGAGGGAACGGCCGGCCGGCGTGGGGCCGGCGCCGCGGGGGCCGGTGCCAGGGGCGCCATGGCGAGCCCTTTGATCAGCCATGGCGCGGGTGGCAACGGGGGCGCCGGTGGACCCACCTTCCACGGCCGTGCGGGCATTCCCTCCCGGCATGACGGCCCCTGCCCGTGGCGGGTATTGCACGGGCAGGGGCCGGGCGCCCTGGGGGGCCGCCGGAAGGGGCAAGGCTCGCAGCAGCCAGGGGCAAAGCCGGAGCCTAGGGGCGCGGGCCCGGCTCTGCCGGTTCCACCGCCCTGGACATCCTTTCACTCCAGGGGGAAGTGGCAGGCCACCGCGTGCCCCGGGCTCAGCACCCGCAGCGCCGGCATCTCCTCCCGGCAGCGAGGCTGGGCAAAGGGGCAGCGGGGGTGGAACCGGCAACCCGGCGGCGGGCTGGCCGGCAACGGCACGTCGCCCTGTAGGACGAGGCGTTCCCGGCGGCGCCGCGGGTGGGGTGCCGGAGCCGCCGACAGGAGGGCCGCCGTGTAGGGGTGGGCCGGGTGCTGGAACAGCTCGTCCACGGGCGCCACTTCCACCAGCTGGCCCAGGTACATCACCCCCACGCGGGTGGAGACGTGGCGGACCACGTTGAGCCCGTGGGCGATGAAGAGGTACGTCAGCCCCAGCCGCTCCTGCAAGTCCGCCAGCAGGTTGAGGATCTGGGCCTGCACCGACACGTCCAGGGAGGAGACGGCCTCGTCGGCGACCACAAACCGCGGGTTCAGGGCGATGGCCCGGGCGATGCCGATGCGCTGGCGCTGGCCGCCGGAGAACTGGTGGGGGAACCGGTGGCGCCAGGCCGGGTTCAGCCCGACCAGCTCCAGGAGCTCCGCCACCCGGCGATCGCGGTCGGCCCGCCGGCGCATGCCGTGCACCCGCAGCGGCTCGCCGATGATGTCCGCCACGGTGAACCGCGGGTTCAGCGAGCCGAAGGGATCCTGGAAGATGATCTGCATCTGGCGCCGCACCCGCCGCATGGCGGCCGGCGGCAGGGCAAACAGGTCCTGGCCGTCGAACCAGACCTTCCCTTCGGTGGCGTCGACCAGCCGCAGGATCAGCCTCGCCAGGGTCGATTCGCCCCAGCCCGACTCCCCCACCAGGCCGAAGGTCTCCCCGGGGTAGATCTCCATGGACACGCCGTCCACGGCCCGCACGTGCCCCACGGTGCGGGACAGGATGCCGCGGGTGATGGGGAAGTACTTCTTGAGTCCTTCAACCCTGACCAGGGGTTCGCCCCCCTGGCCGGCCTGGCCTGGCGCTTCACCGGCGCCCCCCGCTCCGGCCGGCCGGACCGTGGGGGTTGCGGGTTCGACCGCTGCCATCAACCGGTCACCTCCCCAGCACCGCCCGCTGCCTCCGCCCGGCCGTTGCCGAAAGCTGCCGGGCCGCTGGAAGAATCCGGCGGACCGTCCCCTGTACCCCAGTCCCCTGCAACCACCCCGGCCTCCTCCGGGTTTCCGATGGTAAACCCGGCCGGCCCGGCAGGGGTGCCTCCGAACCGCAGCCCCTGGGCGGCCACCTGCTCGGCCAGCCAGCAGGCGACGTGGCCCCCCTCCCAGGGCCGCAGGGGCGGCTCCTCTTCCCTGCAACGGGGCTCGGCATAGGGACAGCGCGGGTGGAACCGGCACCCCCGCGGCATCCGGTCGATGCTGGGCACCGAACCGGGAATAGCCCACAGCCGGCGCTGCCGCGGCCGCTCCAGATCCGGTACCGATGACAGCAGGCCCATGGTGTAGGGGTGGGCGGGCTGTCCAAAGATCCGGTCCACCGGTCCTTCCTCCACCACCCGGCCGGCATAGAGGACCACGATGCGGTCGGCCATCTCCGCCGCCACGCCCATGTCGTGGGTGATGAGCAGGATGGACATGCCCAGCTCGGCCTTGAGCTGCCGCAGCAGCTCGAGGATCTGGGCCTGGATCGTCACGTCCAGGGCCGTGGTGGGTTCGTCGGCGATCAGCAGCCGGGGGCGGCACGCCAGGGCCATGGCGATCATGGCCCGCTGGCGCATGCCGCCGGAGAACTGGTGGGGATACTGGCGCACCCGCACCTCGGGCTCGGGGATGCCCACCAGCCGCAGCATCTCCACCGCCCGGGACCAGGCCTCCGCCCGGCTCTTGCCCTCGTGGAGCATCACCGCTTCGGCGATCTGGTCGCCGATAGGAAAGACCGGGTTCAGCGCCGTCATGGGCTCCTGGAAGACCATGGCCACGTGGCGCCCGCGGATCCGGCGCATGGCCTCCTGGCTCTGGGCCGCCAGGTCGGTGCCGTCCAGCAGGATCCGGCCTCCAAAAATGGCCCCGTTGTCGTATTCCAGCAGCCGCATGATGGCCAGGGAGGTGACGCTCTTGCCGCTGCCCGACTCGCCCA
This sequence comes from Thermaerobacter sp. PB12/4term, assembly GCF_003403315.2. Classification (NCBI taxonomy): domain Bacteria; kingdom Bacillati; phylum Bacillota; class Clostridia; order Eubacteriales; family Clostridiales Family XVII. Incertae Sedis; genus Thermaerobacter; species Thermaerobacter sp. PB12/4term. The sequence continues at coordinate 305,099 of NZ_CP048407.1, read as the reverse complement.
CCAGGCAGACCGTCTCCCCCACGTCGACGCGGAAGGAAACGCCCTCCACGGCCAGCATGGGGCCTTGCCGGGTGATGAACCCGGCGGTCAGGTCCTCCACCTGCAGCAAGGGCCGGCTTGCCCTCTCCGCGCCGGTACCACCGGCGGCACCGGTCGCCGGCAGCGATGCTCCGGCCGGCGACGCAGCCCATGCCTTGCGGATCAACGGGCCTCACCTCCCCGGGCCTCCAGCTCGCCGGCATGGCGGCGGCCGAAGGCCACGGCCGCCCGGGCGGCCAGCCGCATGCCGCGCCCGATCCGCTCCTTTTGCCGCGGGTCAAGGGCGTCGCGGATCCCGTCGCCCACGAAGTTGACGGCCAGGACCGTCAAGAAGATGCACGCGCCCGGGTACACGGCCAGCATGGGGTTGGTCAGCATGTACTCCTGGGCGTTGTTCAGCATCTGGCCCCAGCTGGTCTGGGGCAGCTGGACCCCCAGACCGAGGAAGGACAGGGCCGATTCGGCCAGGATCGCCCCGCCGATCATGAGGGTTGCATTGACGATCAGAGGCGCCGTGGCGTTCCGCAGCAGGTGGTGGACGATGATCTCCCAGGCCGGGGTGCCGATGGCCCGCGCCGCTTCCACGTACTGCATCTCCCGCAGTTGGAGGAACTGGCCCCGGACCAGCCGTGCCACCCCCATCCAGCTGGTCAGCACCAGGATGGAGATCAGATACTTGAAATCCGAGCTGAAGATGGCCAGCACCAGGATATTCAGGAACAGGGAGGGGAACGAGAGCATGACATCGATGAGCCGCATCAACACGGTATCGGCCCACCCGCCGGCATGACAATCCCCCGCGACGATCAGAGGCGAAAAGCAAGGCGCCGGAGGACCGTGACGGTCCTCCGGCGCCTTGCCGGTTCGTCCAGTCGGGGGTTGCGCCCGGGCTGCGCCTTGGCCATGACCTCTCGTCCGGTGGCGCCAAGGACTGCCGCCGGAGCCCGCTCAGGCGGCGGCGCTGGTCCCCTTGACCAGGTGGCACGCGGCCCAGTGGCCCGGGGCGATCTCCTCCAGCGCGGGGCGCTCTTCAAAGCAGATCTTCTCCGCCAGGGGGCAGCGGGTGCTGAAGGGGCACCCCCGCGGCGGGTTGACCGGGCTCGGCACGTCGCCCTTGAGCACGATGCGCTCCCGGGTCCGCTCCACGCTGGGGTCAGGGATGGGCACCGCCGAGAGCAGCGCCTGGGTGTAAGGATGCTGGGGCCGGAGGTAGAGCTCGTCGCTGGGCGCCAGCTCCATGACCTGTCCCAGGTACATCACCGCCACCCGGTCGCTGATGTGCTTCACCATCGACAGGTCATGGGCGATGAAGATGTAGGTCAGCCCGAACTGCTCCTGGAGGTCGGTCATCAGGTTGACGATCTGGGCCTGGATCGACACGTCCAGGGCGGAGATGGGCTCGTCAGCGACGATGAACTCGGGCTGAACCGCCAGTGCCCGGGCGATGCCGATGCGCTGCCGCTGGCCGCCCGAGAACTCGTGGGGGAACCGGTTGGCGTGCTCCCGGTTCAGGCCCACCAGGTTCAGCAGCTCGTGGATGCGCTCGGTTCGCTCCTTGCGCCCCTTCACCATGCCGTGCAGGTCCAGGGCCTCGCCGATGATCTCCGACACCAGCATGCGCGGGTTCAGCGAGGCGTACGGGTCCTGGAAGATCATCTGGGCCCGCCGGCGGAACTGCATCAGGTCCTTGCCAGCCAGCTTGTGCACGTCCTGGCCGTCAAACAGCACCTGGCCTTCCGTCGGGTCGTACAGGCGCACCACGGTGCGGCCCACCGTGGACTTGCCGCACCCCGACTCGCCCACCAGCCCCAGCACCTCGCCGCGCCGCAGGCTGAAGGAGACGCCGTCCACGGCCTTGAGGACCGCGCCCCGGCCCACCTCGAAGTACCGCTTGACGTTGCGCAGCTCAAGCAGCGGGCGCTCTTCCGCCGGCGTCGTGGCGTCCGGCGCCGCGGCCCGCCGCGGGGCCTGTGCCGTCGCGGTTCCGGATCCGTCCCTGGCCATGGATCACGCCCCCCTTTCCTCGGCGTTGAGACCGACCACCGGCGCGTACGGGTGGTGGAGCCAGCACCGGGCGAGATGCCCCGGCCGGATTTCCTCCAGCTCCGGGTCGTAGTCGTGGCAGACGCGCATGGTGTACGGGCAGCGAGCCGCAAAGGCACAGCCTGCCGGCGGCGCGAACAGGTCGGGCGGCGTTCCGGGGATCGCCTGCAGGCGGTCCCGGCGGTCGTCCAGGCGCGGGATCGACCGCAGCAACGCCTCGGTGTACGGGTGCTTGGGATGGTGGAAGATCTCGTCCGCCGTCCCCTGTTCCACGATCTGGCCCGCATACATCACGGCGATGCGGTCGGCCATGCGCGCCACCACACCCAGGTCATGGGTGATCAGGATGATGGCCGTCCCCAGCCGCTGCTTCAGATCCTGCATGAGTTCCAGGATCTGGGCCTGGATCGTCACATCGAGCGCCGTGGTGGGCTCGTCGGCGATGAGCAGCGCCGGGTTGCAGGCCAGGGCGATGGCGATCATGGCCCGCTGCCGCATGCCCCCCGAGAACTGGTGGGGGTACTGGCGCACCCGGGTCTCCGGATTCGGAATCCCGACCATTTGCAGGAGCTCGATGGCGCGCGCCATGGCCTGGTCGGGCCGCATCCCCTGGTGCTTGATCAGCGGTTCGGTGATCTGCCGCCCGATGGTCATGGTCGGGTTGAGGGAGGTCATGGGATCCTGGAAGATCATGCCCATGGACCGCCCCCGGATCTTCTGCATCTCCCGCTCGGGCAGCTTGACCAGGTCCTTCCCCTGAAAGCGGATGCTGCCGCTCACGATCCGCCCCGGCGGCATGGGGATCAGGCGCATGATGGTCTGGGCCGTGACGGACTTGCCGGAGCCCGATTCCCCTACGATGCACAGCGTCTCGCCCTTGTGCAGGTCGAAGGAGACGCCGCGGACCGCCTGGACCTCGCCGCCGTGGGTGCGGAAGTGAACGCGCAGGTCGCGGACTTCCAGCAGCTTCTCCATGGCCTTCGTCCTTTCTCTACCGGGCCCGCAGGCGCGGATCCAGGGCATCCCGCAGGCCGTCGCCCACGGCGTTGAAGGCGAACATGGTGATGCTCAGCGCCAGGGCCGGGAAGGCGAACTGCCAGGGCCAGATGCGCATCACGGTGTAGGCTTCGTTGATCAACGTACCCCAGCTGGCCCGCGGCGGCGGCACGCCCAGCCCGATGAAGCTCAGGAACGCCTCCCCGAAGATGGCCCCCGGTACGGTAAGCGTCAGGCTGACGATGATGGGCCCCATCACGTTGGGCACCAGGTGGCGCAGGATCAATGCCATGGTGGGCACGCCCAGCACCCTCGCCGCCAGGACGAACTCCATCTCCCGCAGCTGCAGGATCTGACCGCGCACCAGCCGTGCCATGCCGACCCAGCCGGTCATGCCCATGGCCAGAATGATGGTGGGCAGGCCCGGGTTCATCACCACCAGCAGGAGGATCACCAGCAGCAAGTACGGGATACCGTACAGGATGTCGATGATGCGCATCATGATCTCATCGACCCGGCCGCCCAGGTAGCCGGAGATGCCACCGTACAGCACGCCGATGATCAGCTCCAGCAGCGCGGCCACGATGCCGATGAAGAGGGAGATGCGCCCGCCCATCCAGACCCGGGTGAACAGGTCCCGGCCGATCTGGTCGGTGCCGAACCAGAACTGGGCCGAGGGCGGCTTGTTGATGTTGGCGTAGTCCTGGTAGTCAAAGGTGTGGCCCTGCAGGTGGAACGAGAGGATCGGGCCAAAGATGGCCCCCAGGGCCATGAAGATCAGCAGCACCAGGCCCAGCATGGCCAGCCGGTTCGCCCGGAAGCGGATCCACGCGTCCTGCCAGAAGGTCAGGCTTGGGCGAACGATGGCCTCGGCCTCGCTCGCGGCCACCGGTGCCGGTTGGAACAGATCCGGCGTCAGCGTGGGGCGCGCCGGCGCCGGGACTTGGGCGGGTGCCGCCCGGTTGACTGCCATGGATTCACCCCCTGGCCCGATTGGTCAGCCGGATCCGCGGATCGATGATCCCGTAGGACAGGTCGACCAGGAAGTTGGCGATGATCAGGAACACAAAGTAAAACACCGTGGTCCCTAGAATCAAGGGATAGTCCCTCTGGTACACGCTATCAACGTAATACTTGCCAAGGCCAGGAATCCCAAAGATGGCCTCGATGACCACGGTGCCGGTCAGAATCCCCGCCACCAGCGGGCCCATGATGGTCACGATGGGCAGGATCGCATTGCGCAGGGCGTGGCGCCAGATGACCTCGCCCTGCGACAGCCCCTTGGCCCGCGCGGTGGTGATGTAGTCCTGCCCCATGACGTCCAGCATCTGCGTGCGCATGAGGCGCACCAGCGTAGCCAGCATGGTGCCGCCCAGGGCCAGCGACGGCAGGATCGAGGTCTTCCAGGTACCGTTCCACAGGACCGGAACCCAGCCCAGTTTCACGGCGAACAGCCACTGGGCAAAGACGGCGATGACGAAGCTGGGCACCGACACACCCAGCACGGCGATGACCATGGCCGTGTAGTCCGGCCAGCGGTTGCGGTTCAGGGCAGCGACGGTCCCAAGGCTAAGCCCCACGACCAGCGCGAAGATCAGGGCCTGCCCGCCGATCCAGGCCGAATACGGGAACCCTTCGGCGATCATCCGGTTGACGCTCTGGCCGATGTTCTTCAGGGAAACGCCCAGATCCCCCTGGAGCAGGTTGCCCCAGTACCGCAGATACTGCTCCCACAAAGGGTCGTTGAGCCCGTACTTGTCCATCATCAGCGCCAGGATCTCGGGCCTCAACCGGGGGTCGGCAAAGGGATTCCCCGGGATGGCGTGCATCATCACGAAGGTCAGCGTGACCACGGCCCAGATGGAGATCACCATCAAGACCAGGCGCTGCGCTACGTAACGCCGCATTGGTTCTCCCCCCTCCCGCCACCACAGGGGCAGGACGGACGAGATCCCGGCCGCGAGGCCGGGATCTCGTCCCGTCCCAACCGGTCTCGTGTTCCTTGCTGCAGGTTGCCGCCCGGAACCCGCGGCCGGCGGTGCGCGGCGGCCGTCCCGCCGCGCACCGGGCCTTGACCCTGCCTGCCGCGGGCCTCACGCCAAGCTTACTTGCCGCGGCCCTCGGTGTAAGCCCACTTGAATTCGGGGCTGAAGCCGACGGCGCGCCGGATCAGGTTCTTGACGTAAGGCTTCTGGGCATACAGCACCTCGCGGTGGTAGATGGGCACGATGGGCACGTCCTGGCCGATGAGCTTCTCCAGCTCGATGGCCAGCTCCCGCTGCTGGGCGGGATCGGTCGCCTGCTGGAGCTGCTTGACCAGGTTGTCGTACTGCTCGCTGCAGTACTTGCCGTCGTTGTAGGGCCCGTCACACACCCACATGTCGAGGAAGGTCAGCGGGTGGTCGTAGTCCGGACCCCAGCCGGCCATGATCACGTCGAACTTCTGGGTGCGCTGGCGCTCCAGCCGCTCCTCGAAGGGCACCTGGACGATCTGCATGTCGATGCCCAGGTTCTGCTTCAGCTGCTGCTGGAAGAACTCCAGGCGCGTCTTCACCACGTCGCCGTTGTCACCCACGAACTCCAGGGTCGGCAGCTCGCTGATGCCTTCCTCCTGGAGGGCCTCCTGCCAGAGGCGCTTGGCCTCTTCCGGCTGGGCCTTGGTGGGGAACAGGTTGAGCGGGCGCACGTACTTCTCTTCGAAGCTCACGCCCGGCTCGCCCGGCGAGGTGATGACCGGGTTGGTGTAGCTGACGGCCGGCAGGCCGATGCCCTTGTTCAGGGTGTTGATGTAGATGTCCCGGTCAATGGCCAGGGCCACGGCCCGGCGCGCCTTGGGGTTGTTCCAGGGCTTCTTGGTGGTGTTCAGCACCAGGTAGAAGGTGGCGCCGTCGGCGTAGCGGCCCAGCTCGTCGGCATGGGTCTGCTCGAACTGCTCCTTGAACTCCGCCGGGACGCCCGTGATGTCGATCTCGCCGGCCTCATAGGCGTTGATGTAGGCCGCCGCGTCGCTGACCATCACGAAGTCGATGTAGTCGAGCTTGACGCTCTGGGCATCCCAGTAGGTCGGGTTCTTCTCCAGGCGCAGCGAGTTGTTGTGGTTCCATTCCTTGACGATGAAGGGACCGTTGTACACGGCCTTGTCGGCATCGGTGGCGAACTGGTCGCCGTACTGCTCGACGATGTCCTGCCGCACCGGCCGCCAGACCGGGAAGGTCAGCAGGTTCATGAAGAAGGGCACGTTCTGGCTGAGCGTGACCTTCAGCGTCTTCTCGTCGACGACCTCGATGCCGACGTTGTTCAGCGCCTCTTCGATCTTGGCATCGTCGCCCTCGCACGAGCCGTCGTCGCCGCAGGCGCCCGCCACGGCATCGCCACCCTTGATGTACGGGTAGACGATGTAGGAGTACTGCGAGGCCGTCCGCGGGTCCATGGCCCGCTTCCAGGCGAAGGCGAAGTCGTTGGCGGTCACGGGCTTGCCGTCGCTCCACTGCGCGTCACGCAGGTGGAAGGTGTAGGTCAGCCCGTCCTCGGAGACCTCCCAGCTTTCGGCAATGCCGCTGCCCTGAGGGAAGTCGCCGTTGGCGTCCTGGCGCACCAGCCCCTCGTAGGTGGCGCCGATGATCTCAAAGGAAATGGTGTCAGTAGCAAGCTGGGGATCGAGGCTCGGCGGCTCGTCGCCCAGGTTCAGCTTGAGATAGTTGGGGCTGTCCGGCCCGCTGGCCTGAGACGGCTCCTGCTGCTGGGGCTGCTGGTTGTCCGTGCTCTGCCCGCCCCCGCCGCTTCCGCAGGCGGAGAGGACGAGGGCAGCCACCACCAGCAGGCTATAAAGGGCCAGCCACTTACGGTTCCGCTTCAACATATGGGTACCCCCCTGATGCAGGTTTGCGCCCGGTGGCGCAGACCGGCCTGATGGGGATTCACCTCCTTTCGCCGGTCGTTTTTCGACAAACAGCATACACCGTGGGAATGTTCTCGCCAGGTAAGCAATTTCCTTCTTGCCCGCTGTCCGCCAGCCAGGGAATAAGCGGCGCTGCCGCCAGCCTTCAACCACCAGTCCCTTCCGGACGCCGCCGGTGCCGCTGGCCGGACCCCGCCCGGCGCGTGCAGCCACCGCCGCCCGGACTCCGCAGAGCCGCCCGCTGGTTCACCATGCTCGGGGCCATCCCCCCGTGCCTCGCCGGCGATGCCGCGCGCACGGGCGCCTGCAGGCTCGCCGGGGTCCCCGCGGCACCTCACGGGGAGCCGGCCGGTTCCCAGGCACCGGTGGCAGGCAGCTTCTCGGCCAGGTGGCACGCGACCAGGCGGCCGCCCTCCACGGCCCGCAGGGCCGGTTCTTCCTGGCGGCAGACGGCTTCGGCAAAGGGACAGCGGGTGTGGAAACGGCAGCCGGCCGGCGGGTTGGCCGGCGAGGGCACGTCGCCCTGCAGCACGATGCGCTCCCGCTGCCGCTGGCGGGGCGGGTCGGGCAGCGGCACGGCCGACAGCAAGGCCTGGGTGTAAGGATGCAGGGGGCGGCGAAACAGGTCTTCCACCGGCGCCAGCTCCACCAGCTTGCCCAGGTACATCACCCCGACCCGGTCGCTGATGTGGCGGACCACCGACAGGTCGTGGGCGATGAAAAGGTAGGTCAGGCCGAAGCGGTCCTGCAGGTCTTCCAGCAGGTTGATCACCTGGGACTGGATGGACACGTCCAGTGCCGAGACGGGCTCGTCGCAGACGACAAACCGCGGGTTAAGGGCCAGGGCCCGGGCGATGCCGATGCGCTGGCGCTGGCCGCCGGAGAACTCGTGGGGGTAGCGCCGGGCGTGCTCGGGGGCAAGCCCGACCAGCTCCAGCAGCTCGGCGACCCGCTCCCGCAGCGCGCGGCCGCGGGCTATGCCGTGCACGGCCAGGGCCTCGCCGATGATGTCCCCCACCGTCAGCCGCGGGTTGAGGGACCCGAAAGGATCCTGGAAGATGATCTGCATGTCCCGGCGCAGCCGGCGCAGGGCCGCGCCGCGCAGCTGGAAGATGTCCGTGCCGTCGAACCGGACCGAACCGGCCGTGGGCTCCAGCAGGCGCAGGACGAGCCGCCCCGTGGTGGTCTTGCCGCAACCGGACTCGCCCACCAGCCCCAGGGTCTCCCCCGGGAAGATGTCGAGGTCGATGCCGTCCACGGCGCGCACCCAGCCGCGCGGGCGGCCCAGCCGGCCGCCGCCGGCGGGGAAGTGCTTCTTCAGGCCGCGGATCTCGATCAGGGGGCGGCTCATGGGCGGATCCCTCCCGTGGCCGCGCCGGGCCGTTGCTGCGTCCCACCGGATGGGCGATCGACGCCGGCCGGGCCGTCAACGCCGGCCGGGGCACCGCTCGCTGCCGGGACACTGCCGGCTCGGCTGCCGCCGGCCGGGAGGTCGCCGGCACCCGGGGCACCGCCCGCCCCGGCGGCGCCCGCCGCCGGCGCTCCGCCGGCGGCCGGTTCGTCCCGGAGCCAGCAGGCCACCCAGCGCCCCTCGCCGGCGGGCTTCAACGCCGGCTCCTGATGGCGGCAGATGTCCATGGCGTAGGGGCAGCGCGGGTGGAACCGGCACCCCGCCGGCAGCCGCGCCGGGCTCGGCACCTGGCCCGGGATCACGTGGAGCCGCTGGGCGCGCCGGTGCAGCTGGGGCATGGAGGCCAGCAAGCCCTCCGTGTAGGGGTGGAGCGGCCGGGCGAACAGGTCGTCCACCGGCGCCGCCTCCACGATGCGGCCGGCGTACATCACCAGCACCCGGTCCGCCATGTCCGCCACCACGCCCAGGTCGTGGGTGATCAGCAGGATGGCCGTGCCCAGGCGCCGGCGCAGGTCCTTCATGAGATCGAGGATCTGGGCCTGCACCGTCACGTCCAGGGCCGTGGTGGGCTCGTCGGCGATGAGCAGCTGGGGATCGCAGGCCACGGCCATGGCGATCATCACCCGCTGGCGCATGCCCCCGGACATCTGGTGAGGGTACTGGCGCGCCCGCACCTCCGGGTCGGGGATGCCGACCAGCCGGAGCAGCTCCACCGCCCGGGCCTGCGCCTCCCGGCGGGAGAGGCGGCGGTGCCAGCGCAGGGCCTCGGCGATCTGCTCGCCGGCGGTGAAGACGGGGTTCAACGAGGTCATGGGCTCCTGGAAGATCATGGCGATGCGGTTGCCGCGGATGCGGCGCATCTCGGCCTCGCCGAGGCGCAAGAGATCCCGGCCCTCGAACAGGATGGAGCCGCCGGTGATGCGGCCGGGGGGCGAGGGGATGAGCCGCAGGATGGAAAGGGAGGTCACGCTCTTCCCTGAGCCGGACTCCCCCACCAGGCCCACCGTCTCGCCGCGGTGGATGGTGAAGCTGACACCGTCCACGGCGGCAAAGCGGACCCCGCCGGCGTGGAACTCGGTGCGCAAGTCGCGCACTTCCAGAAGGGGCTCGGCACTCCCGCGCCGGTCCGGCGCCGCCGGTTCCGTACCGGCCCGGGACGCCGCGCCAGCGGGCCGGGACCCGGTCCTGGGCGGGACCGGCGAGGGCGAGGGGGGGCCGGAGTGGGCCAGCGACCGGCCGGGGAACGGGCTTCCCGTCCCGGCCGCGGCCGCAAACGGGGACTGGGTTGCCTCGGGCAACGCGGGTTCCTCCCAGGTGCGGTAGACGGGGCGCCGCCGGCGGGGCCGGCGGCGCCCGGTGCGCAGCATGTCCGGTGGCGATTCCCTGCAGTGGTTCGCTGCACGATTCCGGGATCCTTCCCGTCGGCGGCCGGAGGTGGCGGCCGGGCCCCCTCCCCGCGCGCCGCCTAGGCCTGCAAAGGCTCCGGCCGGGCAGGTCCGCCGTCATGCCTGCCCCGGCCCATCCCGCCAGGCCTTCGCCGGATTCCCGTTCCACCGGGGCATGGCCGGATGCGCCGCCGGATCCCGCACCCCTGCACAGCGGGCCCCTCACCCTTCCGCCGGCTCGCGGCCGACAAGCCGCAGGAAGGCCGCCTCGTCCAGCACGGGGATGCCCAGCTCCCGCGCCCGGGCCAGCTTGGAACCCGCCCCCTCGCCTGCCACCACGTAGTCCGTCTTGCGGCTGACGCTGCCGGTGGCCCGGCCGCCCAACGCCTCCACCAGCTCCTGGGCCTCATCCCGGGTCATGCTGGCCAGGCCGCCGGTGAACACGAAGGTCTTGCCGGCCACCCGCTCCCGTACCTCGGGCGGCACATCGGGCCAACCGGCCGGCGCACCGGCGGCACCCGCTCCCGCCCCGGGGCCGGCTCCAGGGACGAACCCGGCCCCCGCAGCCCCATCCCCGGCGCCTGCCCCGCCGCCCGCGGCCACCCCGGCGCCCGTCGCTGCGACGCTGCCCACCGCGGTCCCTGGCGCCCCTGTTCCTGTAGCCGCCGGGCCGCCAGGGGCCGTGCCCGCTGCTCCCCCGGGCCCGCCCGCGGCCGTCCCTGCCGCCACCACCGCCCGCGCCGCGGCACTGCCCGGCTCCGGCGCGCCCGCCGCCGCCTGCACCCCCGCCTCCGCCAGCCGGCAGATCAGCTGGCGGTTGTGCTCGTCCTGGAAGAAGGTGGCCACGCTCTCGGCGATGCGGGGCCCGATCTCGCGGACGGCCATCAGCTCGTCCTGCCCCGCCGCCATCAGGTGCTGGATGGTGCCGAAGTGCCGCGCCAGGAGCCCGGCCACCCGCTCGCCCACGAAGCGGATGCCCAGGCCGTAGAGCAGCCGGCGCAGCGGCCGCCCCCGGGAAGCGTCGATGGCGGCCACCAGGTTGGCGGCGGACTTGGGACCCATGCGCTCCAGCTGGGCCAGGGGCTCCGGCTCCAGGTGGTAGAGGTCGGCCACGTCGCGCACCAGCCCCCGGCCGACCAGCTGCTCGATGATGGCCGGCCCCAGCCCCTCGATGTCCATGGCGTCCCGCGAGGCGAAGTGGCGGATGCGCTCCAGCTGCTGGGCCGGGCAGGCCGCGTTGGGACAGCGGGTGGCCGCCTCGCCTTCCACCCGCACCACCGGGCTGCCGCAGGCGGGGCAGTGCTCGGGCATGGTGAAGGGCCGCTCGGCGCCCGTGCGGGCCTCCTTCACCACCTCGACCACTTCGGGGATGATCTCCCCCGCCTTGTGGACCACCACCAGATCGCCGATGCGCACGTCCTTCTCCCGGATGTAGTCGGCGTTGTGCAGGCTGGCCCGGCTGACGGTGGTCCCCGCCAGCAGCACGGGATCCAGCACCGCCACCGGCGTCAGGGCACCGGTGCGGCCCACGCTGACCAGGATGTCCCGCACCCGCGTCCGCGCCTTCTCCGCCGGGAACTTGTAGGCGATGGCCCAGCGCGGGCTGCGGGCCGTGGCGCCCAGCTGCCGCTGCTGTTCCAGGTCGTCGACCTTGATCACGATGCCGTCGGTCAGGTACGGCAGCTGGTGGCGCCGCTCGGCCCACTCGTCGATGTAGGCGAAGAGCTCGTCCAGGCTGGTGCACCGCCGGGCGTGGGGGTTGACGGGCAGCCCCCACGCCCGCAGGGTCTGGAGCACCTCCCACTGGGTGCGCGGCGCCGGCTCGTCCCCCTCCCAGCCCGCCAGGGCGTAGACCCACAGGTTCAGCGACCGGGAGGCCGTCACCGCCGGATCCAGCTGGCGCACCGAGCCGGCCGCCGCGTTGCGCGGGTTGGCGAAGGGCGCCAGCCCCCGTGCCTCCTGTTCCTGGTTGAGCCGGCGGAAGGCGTCGAAGGTCATGTAGACCTCGCCGCGGATCTCCACCCGCCGGGGCACCGGCCGCTCCCGGTCCCGCAGCCGCAGGGGCAGGCTGCGGATGGTGCGCAGGTTGGCGGTGACGTCTTCCCCCGCCTCGCCGTCGCCGCGGGTGGCGCCGCGGACGAACCGGCCTCCCTCGTAGGTCAGGGCAATGGACAGGCCGTCGATCTTCAGCTCCGCCACATAGGCCACATCGTCCCCCACCGCGCGGCGGACCCGCTGATCGAAGGCCTCCAGCTCCTCGCGGCTGAAGGCGTTGTCCAGGCTGAGCATGGGCTCGGCGTGTTCGACCCGGGCAAAGGGCGCGGCCGGGCGGCCCCCGACCCGCTGGGTGGGCGAGTCGGGGGTGACCAGCTGGGGGAACCGCCGCTCCAGCTCCCGCAGCTGGCGCATCAGGGCGTCGTAGGCGGCGTCGTCGATCTCGGGCCGGTCGAGCACGTAATAAAGGTAGTCATGATGCCGGATCTGCTCGCGCAGGGCCTCCACCCGGGCCCGGGCCGCCTCCAGGTCGGCCGGAACGCCCGCCGCCGGGCGCCCCGCCGGCGCCCCTCCCCCGGCCCCGGCCGCCCCCAGGCCCTTGTCCGCCGCTGGAGCCTCATCCCCCGCGGCCTGCGGGCCTGCTCCCGCGCCCTCCCCCGCGCTCCACAGGTCCCCCTGGCCGTCCATGACCATTCCCCCTTGCCCCGGCGTCTTCAAGCCCGCCGCAGGTTGGCGTAGCGCACGATGAAGGTCTTGAGGCCGGCGTCGGGGAAGGCGATGGTCACCTCGGCGTCGTCCCCCTCACCCCGGCGCATAATCACGGTGCCCTGGCCGAAACGCGGGTGAACCACCCTCTCCCCGGGCCGGAAATCGCCCCCGGGGCCGCGCCCGGGCAGGGCGCTCCCCGCCGCGCCCGCCCCGCCGTGGGCGCCGCCGGCGCCGCCGGTTCCTCCCGAAGCACCCCTGCCCGGACCGGTGGAACCGGCCCGGGCGGCCCGCCCGGCACCCCATGGGCCGCCGTGCCGGCCGGTCCCGCCTGCCCCCGCGAAGATCCCCGGGAAGCTTCCCGGGAAAGCCGCCCTGGACCCGCGCCCGGGGCGACCGTTCCCGCCCCAGAGGGGCTCCTCCTCGTCCAGGTCCGGATCGCCCCCGCCGGGCGGCAGTCCCTGCCACTCCAGGTAGCGCTCATCGGCCTCCTCCAGGAAGCGGGAGGGCACCTGGCGCCGGGTGGCGCCGAACAGGGTCCGCTGGCGGGTGAAGCACAGGTAGAGCCGCTGCCGTGCCCGGGTCATCCCCACGTAGCAGAGGCGGCGTTCCTCCTCCAGCTCCTGCGGGTCGTCCAGGGAACGGCTGTGGGGGAAGACCCCCTCTTCCATCCCCGTGATGAAGACCACGTCGAACTCCAGGCCCTTGGCGCTGTGCAGGGTCATCAGGGAGACGGCCCGGGCCCCTTCCTCCAGCTGGTCCACGTCGCTGACCAGGGCCACCTCCGCCAGAAAGTCGACCAGGGGCGCGTCGCCCGGCCCCCGCTGGCGTTCGAAGTCCCGGGCCACCGAGAGCAGCTCCTTGAGGTTCTCCAGCCGGGTCATGGCGTCGGGCGTCTGCTCCTGCTCCAGCATCTCCCGGTAGCCCGTGCGCTCCAGGGCCAGGGCGATGACGTCATAGGCCGGCCGGTTTTCCGCCGCCGCCCGCAGGTCGGCGATCACCCCGCCGAAGGCCAGCAGGGCGGCCGCCTGGGGACGGGTGATGCCCGGAATGGTCTCGGCGGCCGCCAGAGCCTCCAGCATGCCGGCGCCCTCCCGGTCCAGGTACGCCTCCAGCCGGGCCAGGGTGGCCTCCCCGATCCCGCGCCGCGGCACGTTGATCACCCGCCGCAGGCTGATCCGGTCCTCGGGGTTCACCGCCAGGCGCAGGTAGGCCAGGATGTCCTTGACCTCCTTCCGCTCGTAGAACTTGAGGCCCCCGACGATGCGGTAGGGGATGCCCCGGCGCAGCAGGGTCTCCTCCACCACCCGCGACTGGGCGTGGGTACGGTAGAGCACGGCCATCTCCCCGTACTCGTGGCCCTCGGCGTGCAGCCGCTCCATCTCCCGGGCCACGAACCAGGCCTCGTCGTGCTCGTCGGCGGCGCCGAAGACCACCACCCGCGCCCCCTCCCCGTGGACGGAGCGCAGCTGCTTCTCCTTGCGCTGGGTGTTGTGCTCGATCACCGCCTGGGCGGCTCCCAGGATGGAGGCCGTGGAGCGGTAGTTCAGCTCCAGCCGCACCACCCGGGCGTCGGGATAGTCTTCCTCAAAGCGCAGGATGTTGGTGATGTCGGCGCCCCGCCAGCGGTAGACGCTCTGGTCCGGGTCGCCCACCACGAACAGGTTGCGGTGCCCTGCCGCCAGGAGGCGCAGCAGCCGGTACTGGGCGTGGTTGGTGTCCTGGTACTCGTCCACCAGGATGTGGACGAACCGGCGCTGATAGTAGGCCAGCACGTCGGGCGCCTCTTCCAGCAGGCGCACCGCCTGCATCAGCAGGTCGTCGAAGTCCATGGCGCCGTTGCGCTCCAGCCGCTGCTGGTAGGCGGCGTACACCATGGCCACCTGCTGGCGGTAGAAGTCCCGGTAGCGGGCGGCGAACTGCTCGGGATCCAGCAGCTGGTTCTTGGCGGCCGAGATGGCCGCCCCCACCGCATTGGGCGGGTAGCGGGTCTCGCTGAGGTTCCGCTCCTTGAGGACCTCCCGGAGCACCGCGCGGCGGTCGTCCTCGTCCAGGATGACGAAGTTGCGATCGTAGCCGATGCGGTAACCGTCCCGGCGCAGGATGCGCACGCAGCTGGCGTGGAAGGTGCCGATCCACATGTCCCGGGCGCCGGCCCCCACCAGCTGCTCGACCCGCTCCCGCATCTCCCGGGCCGCCTTGTTGGTGAAGGTGATGGCCAGGATCTGGTGGGGCGCCACCCCCTGCTCCAGCAGGTAGGCCACCCGGCGGGTCAGCACCCGGGTCTTGCCGCTCCCGGCCCCGGCCAGCACCAGCACGGGACCGCCGGGATGGGTGACCGCCTCCCGCTGCGCCGGGTTGAGATCTGCCAGCAAATCCGCCAAAACCAGAACCTCCCAACGCCGGGCCTGCCGGTCCCGAAACACCCCGGGCCGGTCCTGCCGGACCGGGGCCCCGCCCCGATGCCGGTCAGGAGCCGGTCCGGCCTGGTCCTCCCACCCGGCCCGCCGGCCCCGGCTGCGCGCCCGGGGACGGGGGGCCGGCGGCCGCCGGTTCGTCCGCGGACGGGGGGCCGTCGACGGGCAGCACCACACGCATCCGCGTGCCCCGACCCGGCTCGCTGTCCACGTCGATGTGCCCGCCGTGGCTGCGGACGATGCCGTAGCTCACCGCCAGGCCCAGGCCCGTGCCCCCCTCTTTGGTGGAGAAGAAGGGGTCGAAAATCCGGCCCAGGTGTTCGGGCGGAATCCCGGGCCCGCGGTCTTCCACCTCGACCACCACGGTCCCCGCCGCGGGATTGGCGAAGGCCCGGATCTGCAGGCAGCCGCCTTCCGGCATGGCGTCCAGGCCGTTGCGGATCAGGTTGAGGAACACCTGCCGCAGCTGGCCCTCGTCGGCCACCACGGGCGGCAGCGGCTCCCTCACCCGCAGCTCCACGGCGCAGCTCCGGGCCGCCTGGTCCAGGCGAATCATGTCCACCAGCCGCTGCAGCAGCGCGCCCACATCCACGCGGCGCAGGCGCAGCCGGGGCTGGCGGGCCAGCAGCAGCAGGTCGTTGACGATGGTCTCGATCCGCTCGATCTCCTGCAGGACGATGTCGATGTAGCCCGCTGCCTCGCCTTCCAGCCGCCGGTCCAGGAGCTGGATGAACCCCTTGATGGCGGTCAGGGGATTGCGGATCTCGTGGGCAGCGCCCGCCGCCAGCTGGCCCACCGCCGCCAGGCGCTCCGAGCGCCGCGCCCGCAGTTCCAGTTCCCGTTCCTGGGTCACGTCCTGCAACAGCACCACGGCCCCGGCCTTCTCCCCGTCCGGTCCCACCAGGGGAAAGGCGCGGACCGCCACGGCCAGCGGCGACCCGTCCCGCCCCTCCAGCTCCAGGAGGCGCGGGGGCAGGGGCTCGGGCGCCTCCAGCTGTTCCAGCAGCATGCTATCACAGGGGTTGCTCGCCCCCAAGGGCCGCGGCCGCGATACCACAGCCGGCGCCCAGCCGGCCCGCTCCAGGATGGCCGCCGCCGCGCGGTTGACCAGGGTGACCGTGCCGGCGGCGTCGGCGGCGACGATGCCTGTCCCCACCTGCTCGAAGATCAGGTCCTGGAACCGCTTCAGGGCGGTGAGCTCCTGCAGGCGCGCCTGGACCTGCTCGAACAGCCGGGCGTTGTCGAGGCTCAGGGCCGCCTGGCTGGCCACCACCGCCAGCAGGTCCGTCTGGCTCAGGGCCTGGGGGAGGGGCTCGTCCCGGACCACCACCACCGCCGCCAGCAGCTGGTCCCTGGCCACCAGGGGAAGGGCCAGCACCCACCGCCGCTGGCCCGCCAGCAGCCAGTCCGGCCCCTGGCCGGGTTCCAGCCGGGCCAGCAGCGGCCTGCGCCCTTCCAGCAGCCGCTGGAAGGGCGGACGGTGCAGATCCAGCTCTCCGCCCACCAGGCCCGGCGGCCCGTTGCGCAGGGCCGCCACCCGCAGCACGCCGGTCCGGCCCCCCGGAACCAGCCACAACACGCGCCCGCCCACGACCTGCAGGAAGGTGTCCAGGACCCGCTCGGCCACCTCGTCCGGGCGCAGGGTGGCGTTGATCACCCGGGCCAGGTGGGAGAGGGCCACCACCGCCCCCGCCGCCTGCCGCACCAGGACCTCGTCGTCGAAGCCGGTACCCCGGCCCTTCGCTCCCCGCCCCTCTTCCCGGACGAACCGGCGCAATTGCTCGACCGCCACGGCCAGCTCCCCGGCCACGCTCAGTCCCCGCTCGGGCAGCCAGGCCACACTGCCCCGCACCTGTCCCAGGGCCTCCACCACCTGGGGGTCGAACCGGCTGCCGGCCCGCCCCTGCACCGCCTCCCAGGCCGCCCCGGGATCGCCCCAGCGCTGCAGGGCGAAAAGATAGGCCTCGGCCACGGCCAGGATCCGGCTGCATAGGGGGATGGCCGTGCCTCCCAGGCCGTCGGGCCCGCCGCTGCCGTCCCAATGCTCGTGGTGGTGCCGGAGGACCCTCGCCACCGGCTCCAGCACCGCGATCCGCGCCACCTCCCGGGCCGAGGCCACGGCGTGGCGGGCCAGCTGGGCCGGAGCGGGATCGCCGTCGTCCATGCCCAGGGGGCGCGGCCCGCCTGCCTCGTGCAGAAGCGCGGCCTGGCGCAGGTTGTCGACGTCCCGGCCGGAAACCCCCAGCGCTTCGGCCAGCTCGGTGACCAGCCGCACCAGCATGTCGGTCCGGCGCAGACACTGGGGGTCGGCCTGGAGGGTGCGCAGGAAGCGTTCCACCGCCCGCTGCCGCAGGTGGCGGGTCCAGACGGTGGCCACGTAGTGGTGGACCACCGTCAAAGCGGGGAAGGCGGCCAGGGCCGCGGGGGGATAGCCGTGGCGGGTGAAGAGGATGTAGACGCCCAGGGCCAGCAGGGCGGACACCGCCAGCCGCCAGCTGTCGGCCACCAGGTAGGTGCGCACCTGCTGCCCCAGGGGAACCCGCTTGTAGAGGGCGAAGGCCACCGTCACCAGGGTGGCGTTGACCAGGCCGAAGGCCACGGCGCTGGCCAGGTAGGGGGTGGCGGTGTCGCCCGCCACGAGGGGCAGGCCCCACGCCCCGCCGGTGAGGCGGAAGGCCGCGGCGGCGGCCAGCACGGCCAGCACCGTCTGGCCGATGTTGAAGGCCGTGACCAGGCCGACGGAGCGCCGGCGCAGGGCCAGCAAGCTCCAGCCCACCACCTCGGCCCAGATGGGCACGGGCGGCCCCAGGAGCCACAGGGACACCAGGACCACCAGAGAGCCCATGGAGACCGCCTCCCCGCCGGGCGCGGGCACCTGGTACAGCTCGGCCACCAGCAGGGCGCAACCCAGCACCAGCACCAGCACCGACGGCGGCACCGGCCAGAGCACGGCCTGGACCACCAGGCCCGCCAGGCCCAGGGTGGCCACGGCCAGCATGTACCGGGCGACGGTCCCCGAAGGCTTCATGGCGGTTCCACTTCGCTGGTCCATGCGGCAACCCTCCCCGGCGGCGCGCAGCCGCAGGAGCCCGGGCCGGGATCGCGGTGCCGGTGCCCCTGCCCACGCGAAAGCCGCGTTCGCCCCGGCGAACGCGGCTTTCGCGTCGCAGCAGCCAGCTCCGCAGCCCCGGCCGGAGGGCCGGCCGGGCCGGCCGGACCGGTTCCACCTGCCTTTACACCCCACCGGCGCCCGTGTTTTGATGGTGGTAACCCGGGTGCGAGGGGTGCGGTGGTGCCTGCAGCCAGGCCGGCCAGGGCTGCGGGTCCGGGCCCATCCCTTCCGGCAAGGGGTTACATGGGCCAGCTGACCTGATAGTTCACCACGATGGTCAGCGCCGCCAGCACACCGGCCAGCAGCTTCGCCGCACGGTAAAGCATTCCGTCACCTCCACCCGCGTCCGGCCGGTCCCGCCCCTCCCGCTGATCCCGGGCGGCGACCGGCCGTTCCTTGTCGCGGCCCGGCCAGTTCCCTCCGGCCCTGCTAGGAAAAGGTTACGACAAGCCCACGCAAGATCCTCCTAAATTCGAAAAAATAGGACCGTGCTTCGACCTTTTTCGTCATGTTGTGGCACAGGCCGGCTGCAGCGCCGCTACCGGTCCGGCTACATACATCCTTCGCCGCCGCCACGGCCAACCTGTCCCTCGCGCGGGCGCCCTTCTTGTCGAACGGCGTCTGGGACCCGGGGCCCACCCCCTGGGTCCAGGGCCACGGGCCGGGATCCCCTCGGTCTGGGGCCGGACCCATGCGCCCGGGGCCACCGGCCGGGCAGGGGTCCGGAAGCCCGGAACCCGGCCTCCGGGCCGGGTTCCGGCGGCCATGCCCATGTCTGACGCCTCCCCACGGCTCACTCCCACAGGCCTGACCCCCCGGCGTCACTCCCACTCGATGGTAGCCGGGGGCTTGGACGTGATGTCGTAGACCACGCGGTTGACGCCCTCTACCTCATTGGCCAGACGGCGGGCGATACGGTCGAGGACCTCGTGGGGCAGGCGGGCCCAGTCAGCCGTCATGCCGTCCCCCGAGGTCACCGCCCGCACGGCCACCGCCTCGCCGTAGGTGCGCCGGTCGCCCATCACGCCCACGGTGGGCGTGCCCGTCAGGACGGCAAAGGCCTGCCAGAGGCGACCCTCCAGCCCGGCCCGCCGGATCTCCTCCCGGACGATGCGGTCGCAGGCCCGCAGCCGTTCCAGCCGCTCGGCGGTCACGGGCCCCGCCATGCGGATGGCCAGCCCCGGGCCGGGGAAGGGCTGCCGCTGGACGATGGCCTCCGGCAGCCCCAGGCGGCGCCCCACCTCCCGCACCTCGTCCTTGAACAGGTAGCGGAGCGGCTCCACCAGCCGGAACGCCAGGTCCGGGGGCAGGCCGCCCACGTTGTGATGGCTCTTGATGGTCGCCGCGGCGCCGCCCCCGCTCTCGATCACGTCGGGATAGGTGGTCCCCTGCACCAGGAAGGGGATGGACCCCAGTTCCTCGGCCAGCTGCCGGGCCTCTTCCTCGAACACGCGGATGAAGGTCTCGCCCACGGCCTTGCGCTTGGCCTCGGGGTCGGCGATGCCGTCCAGGGCGGCCAGGAACCGGTCCCGGGCGTCGACCACCCGCAGGTCAATGCCCAGCCCGGCCAGGCTTTCCTGGACCTCCTCCACCTCCCCCGCCCGCAACAGGCCCGTGTCGACGAACACGCAGGCCAGCCGGGGGCCGATGGCCCGGTGGACCAGAACCGCCGCCACGGTGGAGTCGACCCCGCCGCTAAGGGCGCAGAGGGCCCGAGCGCCCTCCAGCTGGCGTCGCAGGGCGGGTACCGCTTCCTCGACGAAGCCGGCCATGGTCCAGCCGGCCCGGCAGCCGCACACGCCGTAGAGGAAGTTGGCCAGGATCTCCCGGCCCCGGGGGGTGTGGCCCACCTCGGGGTGGAACTGGACCCCCAGCCAGCGGCCGCCGCCTCCCTCCACCGCGGCAAAGGGCGAGGCGGCCGTGCGGGCAAGGACGGTGAAGCCCGGCGGCAGCGTTTCCACCCGGTCGCCGTGGCTCATCCACACTTCCAGGCGCGGCCCCAGGCCGGCCAGCAGGCGGCCGGGTTCCTCCACCTCCAGGGTCGCCGGGCCGTACTCCCGCTCTTCCGCGCGGGCCACGCGCCCGCCCAGCTGGTGGACCATGAGCTGCATGCCGTAGCAGATGCCCAGAACGGGCACCCCGGCATGCCACAGGCCGGGATCGCACTGGGGGGCACCGGGCTCGTAGACGCTCGCCGGACCGCCGGAAAGGATCACGCCCCGCGGCCGGTGGCGCAGGATCTGGGCCAGCGGCGCGTTGTGGGGCAGGACCTCCGAGTACACCCCCAGCTCCCGCACCCGGCGGGCGATGAGGTGGCCGTACTGGGAGCCGAAGTCCAGGATCACCACCCGCTCGGCGGGTTCGGCCGGGGAAAGGGGGGAACGGGCATCGGACATGGTCCCATCGCTCCTTTTCATTGACGGCATGATACCATGGTCCGGCCCGAAGCCGGTCCCCCCTGAAACGCCGGTCCCCCCTGAAAGAGCACGCCGCGGGGTTCCACCCCGCGGCGTGCTGTGTTCCGGGAAGGGTGCCGCGCGCCAGCGGCTTGCGGCCACCCTATCGGGCCGGTCCCTTCGTGGCGACCGGATCAGAAGTCCATGTCGCCCATGCTGCCGCCAGCCGCTTCCTTCTTGTCCTCGGGCAGGTCGGCCACCAGGGACTCGGTGGTCAGCACCATGGCAGCGATGCTGGCGGCGTTCTGCAGCGCCGAACGGGTCACCTTGGCCGGGTCGACGATACCCCGGGCGAACATGTCGCCGTACTCGCCCGTCAGGGCATCGAAGCCCTCGTTGTCGGGCAGCTGCTTGACCCGCTCGACCACCACGGAGCCCTCCAGGCCGGCGTTGGTCGCGATCTGGCGCAGGGGCTCCTCCAGGGCGCGGCGGACGATCTCGATGCCCATCCGCTCGTCTTCGTTGCGGGCCTCCACCTTGTCCAGCGCCTTGATGGCGTGCACCAGCGTGGAGCCGCCACCGGGGACGATGCCCTCCTCCACCGCCGCCCGGGTGGCGGAGAGGGCGTCCTCGATGCGGTACTTCTTCTCCTTCAGCTCCACCTCGGTGGCCGCGCCGACCTTGATCACGGCCACGCCGCCCGCCAGCTTGGCCAGCCGCTCCTGCAGCTTCTCGCGGTCGAAGTCCGAGGTGGTCTCCTCGATCTGCCGCTTGATGACGTTGATGCGGGCCTTGATCTTCTGCGGATCGCCGGCGCCTTCGACGATGGTCGTGTTCTCCTTCTCCACGACCACCTTCTTGGCGCGGCCGAACATGTCGGGGGTGACGTTCTCCAGCTTGATGCCCAGGTCTTCGGAGACCACCTGGCCGCCCGTGAGGATGGCGATGTCCTCCAGCATGGCCTTGCGCCGGTCGCCGAAGCCGGGCGCCTTCACCGCGCAGGACTGCAGGGTGCCGCGGATCTTGTTGACCACCAGGGTGGCCAGGGCCTCGCCCTCCACGTCCTCGGCGATGATCAGCAGCGGCTTGCCCCGCTCCACCACCCGCTGCAGGACGGGGAGCAGGTCGTTGACCGAGGAGATCTTGCGGTCGGTGATCAGGATGAAGGGATCCTCCAGGACGGCCTCCATGGCCTCCGGGTCGGTGACGAAGTACGGCGACAGGTAGCCCCGGTCGAACTGCATGCCCTCCACGACCTCCACGGTCGTGTCCAGGGTCTTGCTCTCCTCGACCGTGATGACGCCGTCCTTGCCGACCTTCTCCATGGCGTCGGCGATCATCTTGCCGATCTCTTCGTCGTTGGCGGAGATGGAGGCCACCTGCTGGGTCGCCGACTTGGTCTCCACGGGCTTGGCGATCCGCTTGATCTCCTCCACCACGGCGGCGACCGCCTTCTCGATGCCCCGCTTGACCAGGATCGGGTTGGCGCCGGCGGCCACCACCTTCATGCCCTCGCGGACCATGGCCTGGCCCAGCACGATGGCGGTGGTGGTACCGTCACCCGCCACGTCGTTGGTCTTGGTCGCCACCTCGGTCAGGAGCTTGGCGCCCATGTTCTCGAAGGGGTCCTTGAGTTCGATCTCCCGCGCGATGGTCACGCCGTCGTTGGTGATGGTGGGGGAGCCGAACTTCTTCTCCAGGACCACGTTGCGGCCCTTGGGCCCCAGCGTGATCTTGACGGCGTTGGCGACGGTGTTCAGCCCCTTTTCGAGGCTGCGCCGCGCCTGCTCGTTGAAGACCAGCTGCTTCGGCATGCCGCTTCCCCTCCTCGGTTACTGAACGATGGCCAGAATGTCCCGCTCGCTGAGGATCAGCAGCTCCTCGTCATCCAGCTTGACCTCGGTGCCGGCGTACTTGGAGAAGATGACCCGGTCACCTTCCTTGACCTCCAGGGGCACCTTCTGGCCATTCTCGAGGATGCGGCCCGTGCCCACGGCCAGGACCTCACCCTGCTGGGGCTTCTCCTTGGCCGTGTCCGGCAGGATGATCCCGCCCTTGGTCCGCTCCTCTTCCTCCAGCACCTTGACGACCACCCGGTCGCCGAGAGGGCGCAGCTTCACCGAAACGGTCCCTCCCTTGGGCTGCGGCTGAACGCTCACCGCCGTGCACCTCCCTGAAAGGATGCAGGTTGGTTCCGGGGCGCCCGGCCACAGCGATTGGATGATGGGTTGCAGGATGACCGGCCGGCGGGCCGGCGGGCCGGAGCCCCCGGGCCGCTGGACGCCTGTCCTGTTAGCACTCCCTTCCGGAGAGTGCTAAGCCACCGACTATGGTAAGGCGGCCAAAAACGGTCGTCAAGCCCCGATTTGGCCGCCGCTCCCAACTCGGCCGCTTATCCTGTTCCCGCGCGAGGGGCGCTTTATGCGTGGCCGGTCAGGCATGGCCGGATGGTGCGCCTGAGGGCGGGGGCGGGAGAGGGTGGCCCGGAGCGTCGTGACCGCCCCCCTGCAGGATGGCCACGGCATGGGCCAGCAAGGGTTCCAGCGCTGCCAGGCATTCGGCCACCCCCCGGGGGCTGCCCGGCAGGTTGA
The DNA here is from genome assembly GCF_003403315.2 of Thermaerobacter sp. PB12/4term. Taxonomy (NCBI): domain Bacteria; kingdom Bacillati; phylum Bacillota; class Clostridia; order Eubacteriales; family Clostridiales Family XVII. Incertae Sedis; genus Thermaerobacter; species Thermaerobacter sp. PB12/4term. The sequence continues at coordinate 282,111 of NZ_CP048407.1, read as the reverse complement.
CGATCAGGGTGCGGCCCAGGATGCCCGCCACCCCCCGGGAAAGGTAGGCCATGGGGTTGGCCGCGCCCGTGGCGGACCGCATCCGCTCGGGCAGCCCGGGCACCAGGCGCTCCACCACGTCCAGGGTGGCTTCCGGCGTGACGTCCCGGGGACCCAGGCCGGTGCCGCCGGTGGTGAAGATGATGTCCGCCCGCCCGGCCGCCGCCCGCAGCCAGCGGGCGATGGCGTCCCGGTCGTCGGGCACGACACCGCGGTCCACCACCACCGCCCCGCCCTCGGCAGCCCAGCGGGCCAGGTACTCGCCGCTGTCATCCCGGCGCCAGCCCTGGCTCACCCCGTCGCTCACGGTCAGGATCGCCACCCGCACGGCCTTCACCTTCCCTTCCGGTCGTCCGGTTTGCGGGTCTGCGGGGCCCCGGGGGCAGGGGTTTCCGTCATGGCTGCGGGCCCGGGGGCCCCACCGGCTCGCCCAGGTCCTCCCAGGCCGGCTCGTCCGGGCGGGTGTACTCGCCGCTGCGCCCGCCGGTCTTGCGCACCAGGCGGACGGCCTCGATCACCATGCCCCGGTCCAGGGCCTTGCACATGTCGATCAGGGTCAGGGCGGCCACGGTGACCGCCGTCAGGGCTTCCATCTCGACCCCCGTGCGCGCTGCGGTGCGGGCGGTGGCCTGGATCTCCACGCCCTCGGCGCTGAGCCGGAAGTCGACGGCCACGGCATCAAGAGGCAGGGGATGACACAGGGGAATCAGCCGGCCGGTCTCCTTGGCCGCCAGGATGCCCGCCACCCGGGCCACGGCCCAGACGTCCCCCTTGGGCACGTCGCCCGCGCGCAGGCGGGCCAGGGTGGCCGGCGCCATGCGCACCCGGCCCCGGGCCACGGCCTCGCGGAGGGTGACGGGCTTGCCGCTGGTGTCCACCATCCGGGCCCGGCCCGTCCCGTCCAGGTGGGTCCATTCCTGGGACCCTGCCGCAAGGCCTGACCCGGTCCCTCCGGCGCCGGCCGGCGCCCCGGCCCGGCCGGGGCCGGGTTCCGCTCCCTGCCCGGCCGGCAAGGGCTCCCTCACCAGGGGATCACCTCCACCTGCGCACCCGCCGGCAGGCCCTCGATCTCCAGGGGCAGGTGGACCAGCCCCTGGGCCCCCGTGAGGGCCGAGATCAGGCCGGACTTGCGGGGCTGGGGCCGGGCACCGTACTCGCCCCCGCGCCAGATCAGGGCCACGGGTACGTACTCTTCCCGGCCCGGCGGCCGGCGCAGGGCCGTCTCCAGGCGCGCCCGGATGCGGGGGCCGGGACCGGGCTCGGGTGCAAGCCCCAGCCAGCGCTGGATCAGCGGCCGCACCAGCAGCCGGTAGACCACCAGCGCCGAGACGGGATTGCCGGGAAGGCCAAACACCGGCTTGCGCCCCGCCATGGCGAAGAGGGTGGGCTTGCCCGGCTTGAGGGCGATGCCGTGGAGGATCACCCCGGGCGGCTCCAGCTCGGCGGCCAGCTCGGCCGTCAGGTCGCGCTCGCCCACGGAGCTGCCGCCCGAGATCAGCACCAGGTCGGCAGCCGCCAGGGCGGCCCCCAGGGCCTGACGGAAGGCGTCCGGCTCGTCCCGCACGTAGACGGGGTCGAGGGGTTCGGCGCCATCCTGGCGCAGAGCGGCGACCAGGGCCACCCCGTTGATGTCCCGGATCTGGCCGGGTGCGGGCACCTGGCCGGGAGGGACCACCTCGTCGCCGGTCAGCAGCAGGGCGACCCGGGGTCCCCGGGCCACGGTCAGGCGGGTGACACCCGCGCCCGCCAGGGCGCCCAGCTCCGCGGGCCCCAGCCGGCGCCCGGCCGGCAACAGGGCCAGGCCGGCGGCGGCGTCCTCGCCCCGGGCGATGACGTTGTCGCCGGGGCCGGCAAAGCGGTGAACCAGCAGCCACGGTCCCTCCCGGGTGGTGTGCTCGAACATGACCACGCAATCGGCGCCCGGCGGCAGCATCCCGCCCGTCGGCACGGCCACGGCCTGGCCGGGTTCCACCGTCACCCGGGCGGGCTGGCCCGCCAGCACCCGGCCCGCCACCTGCAGGCGGGCCGGCCGGCCGGGCTCCACGCCCCGCAGGTCCTGGCTGCGCACGGCGTATCCGTCGACGGTCGACCGGTGAAAGCCCGGTACGTCCTCGGGGGCGTAGACGGGCTTGGCCAGCACCCGGCCCAGGGCCGCGGCCAGGGGCACCTCTTCCGTCGCCAGGGACGGCCGGCCCGCCGCCGCCAGGATCCGCTGGAGGGCCTCGGCCACCGTAGGGAGCCCGGCGCTGGGGAAGGGCGCCCGGAAGCCAGCCCCCGGCAGGCCGGTGTCCCGCGGGGACGCCGGCGCCGGCGAACCTCCCGGATCCCGGACCGGTTCCTGGGATGCGGTACCGGCCGCGCTTGCCGCCCCCGCGGGCGCCGGGGCCTGGGCCTCCGCGGCACGGGCCGCGGCTTCCGGTTCGTGGCCTGGTTCGGGTTCGTACCCCGCCACGGCGGCACCTCCCTGGGCGCGGGTCTTGCGGCCCGGGACGTCCCAGACCGCCTTCACGCCCGCTGGCGTTCCATGGTCTACCTCGGCCTGTGTCCTGTTCGCAGCTGTCGGCAGCCGGCCGCTATCCTCCCAGCCGGCGGCTCGCCCCCGGGGCTGCGGCTGGCCCCTACCGCGTTCCCCGCAGGCCGTTGCTGCTCCTTGCGGCGTCCGGTGCCGGCCGCCTCCTGGTGTACGCGCTTGCCCGGCGGCCGGCCGCGGCCCGGGCCACCCGCGACAGGGGCCGGGGCCATGGCGGGCCGGCGCGGCGACTGGCCGCAAGCGGGCGCCCGGGCGGGCCCCGTGACCGGTCGAGCGGCCCCGTGACCGCGGGATCGGCGATGGCGGGCCGCCGCCTTGACCGGCCGGGCGCCCGGGCCTCAGGGATCCACCCGGATCAGGGTGGCCTCGCCCTGGCCGCCGCCGCTGCAGATGGTGGCGATGCCGTACCCGCCGCCCCGGCGGCGCAGCTCGTAGGCCAGGGTCAGGAGGATGCGGGCGCCGCTGGCGCCGATGGGGTGCCCCAGGGCCACGGCCCCGCCGTTGACGTTCACCTTCTCCGGGTCCCAGTCGCCCAGCTTCATGGTGGTCAGGGCCACGGCGGCAAAGGCCTCGTTGACCTCAAAGAGGGTGATGTCGTCCCGGCGCAGGCCCGCCTTCTGGAGAGCCCGCTCGGCGGCGTAATAGGGCACGGTGTGCAGGTAGGGCGGGTCCAGCGAGGCCTGCCCCTGGCTGACGATGGTGGCCAGGGGCTTGAGGCCCAGGGCCCGGGCCCGCTCGGCCTCCATGAGGACCAGGGCGGCGGCGCCGTCGTTGATGCCCGGGGCGTTGCCCGCCGTCACCGTGCCGTCCTTCTCGAACGCCGGGGGCAGGGCGGCCAGCTTCTCGTAACTGGTGTCCCGGCGCGGCGCCTCGTCGGCCTCCACCCGGGTCACCTGGCCCTTGCGCCCCGGCACCTCCACGGGGACGATCTCCTCCGCCAGCCGCCCCGCGTCCATGGCCGCCACGGCCCGCTGGTGGCTGCGCAGCGCCCAGCGGTCCTGCTCCTCCCGCGTGATGCCGTACTCCGCCGCCACCCGGCTGCCGTACACGCCCATGTGGCAGCCGCCGAAGGCGCAGAGCAAGCCGTCGGTGAGCAGGGCATCCTCCAGCTCGCCGTGGCCCATGCGGGCGCCCCAACGGGCCTGGCGCACCAGGTACGGCGCCTGGCTCATGCTCTCCATGCCGCCCGCCACCACCACGGCCGCATCCCCGGCCCGGATCAGGGCATCCGCCAGGTTCACGGCCCGCAGGCTGGAGGCGCAGACCTTGTTGATGGTGTCCGAGGGCACCGTCACCGGCAACCCCGCCTTGACCGCCGCCTGGCGCGACGGAATCTGGCCCGCCCCCGCCTGGACGACCATGCCCATCAGGACGTAGTCCACCTGGTCGCCGGCAACCCCGGCCCGTTCCAGGGCCGCCCGGATCGCCACGGCGCCCAGTTCGACCGCCGGGACGTCCTTCAAGGCCCCGCCGAACTTGCCGAAGGGCGTCCGTGCCCCGTCGATGATCACGGTTTGCTTCACCGAACTCTCCCCCCGCACGGCCGGCCGATGGGGCAAACCCGGGGCGATGCCCCGCCCCCAAGGACGCCGCCGGCGAACCCGCCGGGGCGACCGGGCCGGCCTCTACCGGGCAGTTCGGGTTGCAAGGGCCCGTTCCCTGCGTCGTGCCGTCCTCGGGCAAAGCCCCTTGAGCGCTGCCCGCGCCCAGTACCGCCCGCACCCAGCACCGGTCAGCTTCCCCCGGCGGGCGCCCTCCCTGCACGGCCGTCGCGCGGAAGCCCCGGCGGAGCAGCCCCTGCGGCCCGCCGCTCCCGGGACCGCCTACCGCAAGGTCAGCCGCCGGGTGCCGCCGTGGGGGCCAGCACCTGGGCGCGTACCGTTCCCACCAGGTAGAGGCTGCCGCAGACCAGCACGGGCTGGCCCGGTCCTGCTTCCTGCAGGGCCCGCTCCAGGGCCGCCAGAGGCTCCCGCTGGATGGCCACCGGCACCCCACGTCCGGCCAGCGCCCCGGCCAGCCGCTCCGCCCGGGCGGCCCGGGGCGAGGGGGGTTCCGTCACCACCGCCCGCGCCGCCACCGGGGCGATAGCTGCCGCCGCCTGTTCCACGTCCTTGTCGTCCAGCATGCCGGCCACCAGCACCACCCGGCGATCGGGCCAGAGGGCCGCCACCGTCCGGGCCAGGGCCGCCATGCCGGCCGGGTTGTGGGCCCCATCCAGCCAGATCTCCCGGCCCCGCCACCGGACCCGCTCCATGCGGCCGGGCCAGCGCGCAGCGGCCAGGCCGCGTTCCACCGCCTCCCGGGTCACCGGCAGGCCCCGTTCCGTCGCGGCGGCGGCCAGCAGCGCCGTCACCGCCACCGCGGCATTCGCCACCTGGTGCGGTCCGGCCAGGGTCAGGGGCAGCCGGTCCCAGCGGGCGGGGGCCGGGGCCGGCCCCCGGTAGTCCCAGCAGGACCCGTCCGGACCCGCCGAACGCAGCCGGTAGGTGGCCACGGCCGCCTGCCCGCCCTGGTCCCGCGGATCCCGCGCCTCCAGCGCCGCCTCCTCGGGACGCACCTCCCACAACGGCGCCCCCAGGGCCGCCGCCTCCCGGCGCAGGACTGCCAGGGCCGCCGGATCCAGGGCGCCCGTCACCAGAGGGACACCGGGCCGGGCGATGCCCACCTTGTCGTAGGCGATGGCTTCCACCGTGGGCCCCAGCCGGTCGGTGTGGTCCAGGGCCACGTTGGTGACCACCGCCACCACCGGCCGCGGCACCGTGTTGGTGGCGTCATGGCGGCCGCCCAGCCCCACCTCCAGCACCACGGCGTCGGGCCGCCGCGCCTGGACCAGCAGGAAGAACACGGCCGTCGCCACCTCGAACTCCGTGGGCGGCTCCACCCCTCCGCCGGCCGCCAGGGCCGCCGCCGCCCGCCGCACCTGCTCGACGGCGGCGGCCAGCTCCACCCCGGACACCGGCCGGCCGTCGAAGCGGAACCGCTCCTCGTAGTGGACCAGATGGGGGGAGGTGAAGAGGGCCGTCCGGTAGCCCGCCGCCCGCAGGATGGCCTCCATCAGGCTGGCCGTCGACCCCTTGCCGTTGGTTCCGGTGATGTGGTAGACGGGCGGCAGGCCCTCCTCGGGGTGGCCCAGCCGCTCCAGCAGGCCACGGATGCGCTCCAGCCCCAGGCGCATGCCGAAGCGGCCGAGCCCCTGCAGGTAGGCCACCGCCTCCTGGCCCGGCGCCCGTCCCTCCGCACCGGTCTTGCGTTCCTGCAACCCTTACGTCCCACCTCGGGCGGCCGGGCCGGTTCTTCCAGCCCGTGTTCAGACCCGGCCCAGCCAGTAGTTGGGGGGCTCCTTGGTCACCGTGATGTCGTGGGGGTGACTCTCCACCAGGCTGGCGCTGGTGATGCGGACGAACCGGGCGTGGCGGCGCAGGGTCTCGATGTCCGGCGCCCCGGCGTAGCCCATCCCCGCCCGCAGGCCGCCCACCAGCTGGAAGACCGTCTCCGACAGGGGGCCGCGATAGGGTACGCGGCCCTCCACCCCTTCGGGGACGAACTTCGCCTCGCCTTCCTGGAAGTAGCGTTCCGCGCCCCCCTGCTTCATGGCGCCCAGGGAGCCCATGCCCCGGTACACCTTGAAGCTGCGGCCCTGGAAGATCTCCAGCTCGCCCGGCGCCTCCTCGGTCCCGGCAAACAGGCTGCCGATCATCACCGCGCTGGCGCCGGCGGCCAGGGCCTTGACGATGTCGCCTGAATACTTGATGCCCCCGTCGGCAATGACCGGCACGTCAAACTTGTCCGCCTCCTGGCTGCAGTCCAGGATGGCGCTGAGCTGGGGGAAGCCGGCCCCCGTCACCACCCGGGTCGTGCAGATGGAGCCCGGCCCCACGCCCACCTTGACGGCGTCGGCCCCCGCTTCGATCAGCGCCCGGGTGCCCTCGGCGGTCACCACGTTGCCGGCGATGAGGGGCACCTGGGGATGGCGCCGCTTGAGGGCCTGGACCGTCTCCAGGACGTTGCGCGAGTGGCCGTGGGCGCTGTCGACCACCAGCACGTCGACCCCGGCTTCCACCAGGGCATCGGCGCGCTCGAGGCCCGCCGGGCCCACGCCCACCGCCGCTCCTACCAGAAGGCGCCCTCGCTCGTCCTTGGCCGCGTTGGGGTAGCGGATCGCCTTCTCGATGTCCTTGATGGTGATGAGCCCCCGCAGCCGGCCCGCGCCGTCGACCAGCGGCAGCTTCTCGATCTTGTGCTGCCGCATGATCTCCCGGGCCCGGGCCAGGGTGGTGCCTTCGGGCGCCGTGACCAGGCCCTCCCGGGTCATCACCTCGGCGATGGGCCGGTCCAGGTTCTCCTCAAAGCGCACGTCCCGGTTGGTGATGATCCCCACCAGGATCCCGTGGCCGTCGACAATGGGGACACCGGAAATATGGTAGCGCGCCATGAGCTCCAGGGCATCGCGCACCCGGTGCTGCGGCGACAGGTAGAAGGGATCGACGATGACGCCGTGCTCGGACCGCTTGACCTTGTCGACCTCGGCCGCTTGCCGCTCGGGCGGCATGTTCTTGTGGATGATGCCGATGCCGCCCTCCCGGGCTAGGGCGATGGCCAGACGGGCCTCGGTGACGGTGTCCATGGCGGCGGAGACCAGAGGGATGCGGATGCGCAGCTGGCGGGTCAGGCGGGTGGAGACGTCGACGTCGCGGGGAAGCACTTCCGAGGCTGCGGGGATGATCAGCACGTCGTCAAAGGTCAGTCCTTCGCTGGCGATCTTGCCGGCGGCCGCGCGGCCGGTTCCTCCGGCCAGCCCGTCGCTGGCCGGTCCGGCCGTGATCGGATCGGCCCTCACGTTTCGCCCCTCCCCACCGGGTTCCTGGGGGCCGGGCCGGCCGGGGACGAAGCCGGCCACCCGGCACACCCGGGTTATTGGTTCCATACGTAACACGGCGAGGTGGGCCTTTCAATGGGGGCCGGAAACCAGCGTGCGGGCCGCGGCCGGCTCGTCAGGCCGGCGTCACCGCCTGGAGGCGCCGGGCCAGGTCCCGGGCCACCGTCCAGATGTCGCCGGCGCCCATGGTCAGCACCAGATCGCCGGGCCGCACCGTGGCCAGCAGGTGCTCAATCAGGTCCTCCCGGCTGGAGAAGAGATCCACGGGACGCCCCTCTTCCTGGGCGATACGCTCGGCCAGGACGGCGCTGGAGACGCCAGGGATGGGGCGCTCGCCCGGCGGGGCGTAGATCTCCGTAAGGATCACCTTGTCGGCGTCGCCGAAAGCCCGGGCGAACTCGTCCATCAGCAGGCGGGTGCGGGAATAGCGCTGGGGCTGGAAGACGGCGATGACCCGCCCCGCGGCGCCCCGGCGCTGCCGCGCCGCGCGCAGGGTGGCCCGGATCTCCGTCGGGTGATGGGCGTAGTCGTCCACCACCAGGATGCCGTCCCGGTCGTAGATCACCTGGAAGCGCCGCTTGGCACCGTGGAACCCCGCCAGGGCCTGCGCCGCGACGCCGAAGGGAACGCCCACCTCCAGCCCCACCGCCAGGGCGGCCAGGGCGTTCAGCACGTTGTGCTCCCCCGGCACCGCCAGGGTGACCTCGCCCAGCGGCCGGCCGTCCTGCCAGACGCTGAAGCGCGTTCCCTCCGGGCCGGTCTGGACGTCCCGGGCCCGCAGGTGGCAGTCCTCGGCCTCCACGCCGTAACGGGCGACCCGCACCCGGCCCGCCGGAAGACCGGCCAGCAGCTGCCGGACCACGGGGTGGTCCCCGCAGGCCACCACCAGGCCGCCCGGCCGGACGTTGCCGAGGAAACCCCGAAAGGCATCCAGCAGCCGCCGGAAGTCGCCCTCATAGTGGTCCAGGTGCTCGGGCTCCACGTTGGTGACCACGGCGATCCGGGGGAAGTAGCGCAGGAAGGTGCCGTCGCTCTCGCAGGCTTCGGCCACCACCCAGGGGCCATGTCCCAGCCGCGCCGTGGCGGTGCCGAACTCCGGCACCTCCCCGCCCACCAGCACCGTGGGGTCGAACCCGCCGGCCACCAGCACCAGGCCCGTCATGGCCGTGGTGGTGGTCTTGCCGTGGGTGCCCGTCACCGCCACGCCCTGCCGGTGGTTGATCAGGTCGGCCAGGACCTGGGAACGGTGCCAGATGGGGATGCCCGCCTGGCGGGCGGCGACCAGCTCCGGATTGTCGGCCGGCACGTCGGTGTTGTAGACCACCAGGTCCGCACCCGCCACGTGGCGGGCATCATGGCCGATGTGGACCTCCGCCCCGTTCCCGGCCAGCCACCGGGTGCGATCGGAGGGGCGCACGTCCGACCCGCTGACCCGGGCGCCCCGGGCCAGGAGCACGCGCGCCAGGCCGCTCATGCCGTAACCGCCGATGCCGATGAAGTGCACCCGCTTGCCCGACCAGTCCATGGGGGGCGCGTACCCCGGTTCCTCCATCGCCCGTTCCACCTTCCCTGCATCTATGCCCCCATGAATTCGCATCGCCCCGCCCGTTCCCTTGTCCACCGCCGCCCGGCCGGCGCATTTCACGATGTATGCCGCGGGCCCGCGGGTTGCCACGGCAGCCTGCCGGGGCCTGCAACCGCTGCCTCTAAAGGCTAGCTTGGGGTCGCGGGCTGGAAAACATTCGCACCAGGCGGGACCGGCCCGTCCAGGAACCCGGCGGCCTGCTCCGGACCGCCGCCGTCAGCCCCGGCGGCATGCTCGGAACCACCGCCCTCAGCCCCGGCGGCCGATGGGCCGGGCCGGCACGCCGCCCACCACCGCGCCCGGCGGCACGTCGGCGTTGACCAGGGAATGGGCCGACACGACGGCGCCGTCGCCGATCACCACGCCGGGCAGGATGGTGCAGTTGGCTCCGATCATCACGTTGCGGCCGATGACCACCGGCCCCGTCCGGTACTCGCCGATGAGGAACTCGTGGGCCAGAAGCACGGTGTTGTAGCCGATGATGCTGTTGTCGCCCACCTCGACCAGTTCCGGCCAGAAGACGTCCACCATGGCCATGAGGCCGAAGGCCACGTCCCGGCCCACCTTCATCCCCAGGCGCCGGTAGAGGAAGTTCTTCACCCCGAACCAGGGCAGGATCCGGCAGAGGGAGATCACCAGGAAGTTCCACGCCACCCGGGGCAGGCTCTTGGCCTCCCGCCAGTAGTGCAGCGAGTTGCGCCCCGGCGGCACCGGGTGCCGGCGCAGCCGCTGCTGGCGCGGCACCGCCTGCCAGGCCCCCTCCCCGCCGGACGAGCCGGCCCCACCCGGCCCTGGGCTGCCGCTTCCGGCGGCCACCAGGGCCTGGGCCCAGGCCATCTCCCCCGGCGGCCGGCCGCCGCCGCGCCGCGCCTGGGCCTGCCCGTCCCCTGCCGCCACCATGGCCACCCCTCCCGCGCTAAAACCATTCGTCCAGGGGCGGGTCGGGATCGACGTCCAGCTCCAGCCCGTCCCGGCGCCCCCGCCGCCAGGCGGCATAACCCGCCGCGGCGATCATCGCCCCGTTGTCGGTGCAGAGAACCGGGGGCGGGCAGGCAAGGTTCAGGCCGGCCTCCCGGGCTGCGGCCTCCAGGTCCCGGCGCAGGCGCCGGTTGGCCGCCACGCCGCCGGCCAGGTAGATCTGGCGCGCCCCCACCTGCCGGGCGGCCCGCAGGGTCTTGGCCACCAGGACGTCCACCACCGCCTGCTGAAAGCTGGCGGCCAGGTCGGGCAGGCGGGCCTCCAGTTCGCCCCGCCGCTGCGGGTCGCGCCAGCCGCGGCGCTCCAGCTCGTAGAGCACCGCGGTCTTGAGGCCGCTGAAGCTGAAATCCAGCGAGTCGTCGTCCAGCATGGCCCGGGGGAAGGGAAAGGCCTGGGGATCGCCCCGCTCGGCCAGGCGGTCGATGACCGGCCCGCCCGGGTAGCCAAGCCCCAGCTCCCGGGCCACCTTGTCGAAGGCCTCGCCGGCGGCGTCGTCCCGGGTGCCGCCAAGCCAGGCCAGGCCCCCGCCCTCCCGCAGGTGGAACAGGTCGGTATGGCCGCCCGACACCACCAGCGCCACCGCGGGGTAGCGGGGCTCAGGGGCCGGTTCGTCCCCGGGGCCGGCCAGGAAGTTGGCATAGATGTGCCCCGCCAGGTGGTGGACGCCCACCAGCGGCTTGTCCAGTGCCCAGGCCAGGGCCTTGGCCAGGGAAACCCCCACCAGCAGGGCGCCCACCAGACCCGGCCCGCGGGTCACCGCCACCAGGTCGACCTCCGCCAGGGTGATGCCGCTGCGGGCCAGGGCCTCCTGCAGCAAGGGCACGGCGTTGGTCACGTGGCGCCGGGACGCCAGTTCGGGCACCACGCCGCCGTAGCGGCCGTGCTCGCCCGTCTGGCTGAGGATCACGTTGGCCAGGATGCGGCGGCCGCCCGCCACCACGGCGAAGCTGGTCTCATCGCAGCTGGTCTCGATGCCCAGGGTGAGGTGGGGCCGGCTCACGGGCGCTCGCTCCCGCCAGGGGCCGCGCCGGCACCGGTGGCCGGCTCCGTCCCGGACTGGAGCCCGGCATCCCGGCCGGTTGGCGGGGCGTCATCCCCCTCCGCCGCCACGGGTCCCGGCGGGTCCAGGCGGTCGCGCCACATGATGATGGCGTCCTCCCCGTTGTCCACGTAATAGCCCCGCCGGATCCCGCAGGGGCGGAAGCCATGGCGCAGGTAGAGCCGCTGCGCCACGTGGTTGCTCACCCGCACCTCCAGGGTCATGCGCCGGCAGCCGTACCGCAGGGCCCGTTCTTCCAGGGCGGTGAGCAGGCGGTTGCCGATCCCCCGGCCCCGGAACTCGGGGTCGACGGCGATGGTGGTGACGTGGGCCTCGTCCAGGATGCACCACATGCCCGCGTACCCCACCAGCCGGTGCCCGCGGCGGGCCACGATGTAGTCGGCGTAGAGGTTGTCGCGCAGCTCGCTGGCGAAGGCCCGCTCCGACCAGGGGGTGGGGAAGGAGCGGCGCTCGATGGCCAGCACCAGCGGCAAATCGCCCGGCGTCATGGGGTCGATACGGATCTCGCCGGGCTGGCTCTGCACGTCATGGGATAGGGCCACCCCGCTCACCTCCCGCGAGGGCAGTTCCATCATAGCATCTTGCCCTGCCGGTGCGTGTCGGGCCACGGCAGGGGTTACCGCGCGTCGCCGGCTCCCCCCGGGCAGCCGGGGGCCTTCGGGCGGTGGGCCATGTCCCGCCCCGGCCAGTGGGCGGGCGGGGGAAACCCGTGCACCGCAGCCCACCTGCCCGTCAGGAGCTGCGCCCCGTCCCGGACGGGGGGGTGGGCTGGGCAGCGGGAAGAACGTAAGGCCGGTAGGTCGAACCGGCGGGCAGGTACAGGGGCGCCAGGGTGCCGGGGTCGTCGCCCCCCACCGCCAGCCGGTCCTGGGCCAGCCGGGCCACCGCCAGGGGAACGGCCCCGGGGTCGGGCACCACCATGGGGCCCGGCCCCGGTCCCGGGCCGGGAGTCGAACCTGCCGGGCCCTCCCCCGCCGGCGCCGCGGCCCGGCCACCCCGGTCCCCCCGGTCTTCCTGGTCCGCCGTTGCCCCATCCCGGCCACCTGGCGCCAGCTCCGCCCCGTGGACCGGGTCGACGACCAGGACCCAGCCTCCGGCCGCCACCCCCGGGGTCGACCGGGTGTCGTGTTCTTCGCCGGCCGGGCAGGAGGCATCGGCCGGCACCGCGGGCACCACCGGCACCACCGGCACCGTGGGTACCGCCGGCACCGCCGCAGGCCCGGCCAGCCATTCCCGCAACACCTGGGTACCCACCAGGCCGGGACCCCACAGGCGCCGGAAGGGCCGGATGCTGCCTGCCGGCCGGGCCACGGCCGCCGGGTCGCTCGCCGCCGTCCCCGCGGGCCAGTTCGCCGCGGCAAACCCACCGGCGGGTTCGGCCCCACGGTCGCCCGGCGAGTAGATCGCTGCGTAAAACTCCCCGCGCCGGGCGGGCCGCGCCACCAGCCACAGGCGGCCTGCCGCCCCGTCCCGGGAGGGCGCGGAGGGCGCCCCAGCGGCCGCCAGGGCCACGGCATCCAGCGTCCCCACGCCCGCCAGGGGGCAGCCGAGGGCCACCGCCAGACCCTTGGCCGCCGCCAGCCCGATGCGCAGGCCGGTGAAGGAGCCGGGGCCCAGGGCCACCGCCACCCCGCCCAAATCCCGGGGGCCGATGCCGGCCTGCCGGCAGAGCCGGTCCACCGCCGGCATCAGGGTGCGGTTGGTGCCCGGCGCGGCCAGTTCTTCCGCCCCGGCGGGCTCCCCGTCCCGTACCAGGGCCACCCCGCAGCGGGGTCCCGAGGTATCGATGGCCAGGATCCAGGTCAATGCCAGCCGCCGTCCTTTCCCGGGAGGGCGTCAAGGAGACGCGCGGCCCGCCGCCCCTGGGCCCGGGCCGTCACCCGGCGGCCCTCCCCCGCCGGCAGGGGAGCCAGCTCCAGCCAGAGGGCCTCGGCGGGGATCCACCCTGGCGCCCGGTCGGCCCATTCCACCACCACGGCGCCGGACGCCTCCATCTCCGCCGGGTCGACCACGTCCCGCAAGGCCTCCTCGCCCTCCAGGCGGTAAAGGTCCAGGTGATACAGGGGCAGGCGGCCCCGGTAGAGGTGGACCAGGGTGAAGGTGGGGCTGGCCACCCGCCCGCGGTAGCCCAGCCCGTGGGCCAGTCCCCTGACCAGGGTGGTCTTGCCGGCCCCCAGGGGCCCGGTCAGGGCGATCCAGTCGCCCGGGGCCAGGGCGGCGGCCAGGCCTTCACCCAGCCGCTCCATCGCCTCCGCGGAGGGGATCGTTACGGTCCGGTGGCCCGTCACCGGCGGCCCCTCCCCTCGCCGCCTGCCTCGTCAAAGAGGTTCAACTGGTGGACTTCGTCCCCGGGCTGGACGCCGTCCCCGGGGCCGGCCGGCGGGGCCCCGTCCTCGGGCTCCCTGGCCGCGGCCGCTTCCTCCGTGGCGGCCGCCGGCCCTCCGGTGCTGCCCGCCGCCCAGGGTTCCGCGCCCGCCGGGACGCTGCGCCGGTCCGCCGACGGGGCCGGCGCCTGCCCCTCCGCACCCGGCGGGTGATGGGGCGCCACGTGGGCCGGGTCGACCAGCTCCCGGTACTTGTCGATCACCTTCTTGAAATCGTGCCAGCACTCCCGCTTCAGGGCCGGGTTGCGCAAGAGGGCCGCCGGGTGGTAGGTCGGCATGTACCAGACCCCGTCCCGGACGATCCACTGGCCGCGGGCCCGGCTGATGCGGGCGGCGGGGTCGATCAGCGCCTGCAGGGCGGTGGCTCCCAGGAGCACCACGATCACGGGCTGCACCAGCCGCATCTGGGCCCGCAGGTTGGGCAGGCAGGCGGCCCGTTCTTCCGGGGTGGGGGTGCGGTTGCCGGGCGGCCGGCACTTGACGATGTTGGCGATGTAGACGTGGCGCTGCCGGTCGAACCCGCAAGCCGCCAGGATGCGGTCCAGCAGCTGGCCGGCCCGGCCGACGAAGGGCCGCCCCAGGCGGTCTTCGTCGGCCCCGGGCCCCTCGCCGATGAGCATCAGGCGGGCCGACGGGTTGCCGTCACCGAAGACCACCCCCCGGCACCCTGCCCGCAGGCCGCAGGCGGTGCAGCCTTTGACCACCTGCTCCAGCGTCGCCATGTCGTGGATGCGCATCAGCTCGGCTTCCGGTCGTGCCACGATACCAGGCCGCCTCCTGCACCGGCCGCCGGTCCCGCTCGCCGCGGGGACCGCCTACCTCGCGGGCCCGCCGGCCAGCCGCCCCGCCGGCCGGATCTCGCCCACCGTCTCACCCCGGGTGTTGGTCACCGCCACCCGGCCCCACCGCGCCTGGAGGGACCCGGCGCCCGGCGGCAGGAGGCCCAGCCGCCCCAGCAGGGCCAGGATGGCCACGGGCCGGGCCCGGTCCTGGCCGTCGGCGATCTTCAGCGCCACGGCGTGCCCGGTGTGGAGGGCTCCGGCGTAATATCCCTCCGCCCCCACCTTGCCGATCCACGCCCCGCCCGTGGCCCGGATGACCTCGGTGTCGAACTGGCCGGCCCCGCGGATCATGGTGGGATGGGCGATCAGCGCCCGCCGGATCCGTTCCAGAGCCGGTACCAGGTGGTCGAGGCCGGGGGGCAAGAGGTCGGGACGCCCCAGATACCGGAACATGCGGGCCACGTCCACCAGGGGCAAGGCAAAGGTGACCACGCCGCAGCCGTCCACCGCCTCACGCCAGCGGGGACCGCCGGGCTCGAGACCCGTCAGGGCCGCCACCAGCTGGCGTACCGCCTGCTGTACCGGGTGGTCCGGCTGGTGGTAGCCCTCCACCGGCCAGCCCCGGTGCCGCGCCAGTGCCAGCATGCCGGCGTGCTTCCCCGAACAGTTGTTGTGCAGCCGGGTGGGCTCGCCGCCCGCCGCCTTTAGGGCCTCGAGGGCCGCGGGGCTGGACAGGGGGTGGGGCCCGCAGGCCAGGTGCTCCGGCTCCAGCCCCAGTTTGGCCAGCATGGCAGCCGCCCGTTCCACGTGCTCCGGTTCCCCGGCGTGGGAACCGCACATCAGCGCCACCTCGGCGTCGTCGAAGCCGAAGGCGTCCGCGGCGCCCGAGGCCACTACCGCCAGGGCCTGAAAGGGCTTGAGGGTCGAGCGCAGGAAGGTTACGTGCTCGGGGTCGCCAACGGCCGCCACCAGCCGGCCCTGCTTGTCCACGACCACCGCGTGGCCGTGGTGGCGGCTCTCCACCCAGCCGCCGCGGGTCACTTCCACCAGCAATTCCGGATCCATGCCACCGTCTCCAATCACCATGACATCGGTCGTGACCTAGATTTCGCGGAGCCCCAGGCTGATCTCCAGGGCCAGGTTGACCCGGCGCATGGCGCCCGCATCCAGTCGCGCCACCCGCTCCAGGAGCCGCTGCTTGTCGATGGTGCGGATCTGTTCCAGCAAGACCACCGAGTCCTTCTCCAAGCCGTAGCTGCCGGCCGGCAGTTCCACGTGGGTGGGAAGCTTGGCCTTGTTGATCTGGGAGGTGATGGCCGCCACGATGGTGGTCGGGCTGTACCGATTGCCTACATCATTCTGGACGACGAGCACGGGGCGGATGCCGCCCTGTTCGGACCCCACCACGGGGCTCAGGTCGGCAAAGAAGATGTCGCCGCGGCGGACGTCCACTTCAACCGCCCTCCCCACCCCAATCCCAGCGCCGGGGTTCCAGTTCCCCGGGAATCCACTCCTCCGCCAGCCGCTGGTTGAGGGGGCCCATCTCCTGATAGCCGCGGCGCAAACCCTCTTCCGTCAGAGAAGGCCCTGTCGCCCCCGTCCCGGCACCCGCCGGCGGGACACAAGGCGATGGGGCAGCAGCAGCTACCGCCGGCCATTGGGCGTCTCCCGCCACCGTCCATCACCCCTCGTGGTCCTCGCTCCCCGTTCCGGACGAACCGGCCGCGCCGGCCTTCAGCCGGCCCCGGCCGGCCCGCCGCAGCGGCCTCGGCCGGGTTCTTCCGCTCTGCCGCTGCCCCGCCGCTGCGCCCTCGGCAGCCTCTCAACGGCGCCTCACAACAGGTGGGACAGCGGTGCCTGCGCCACGGGACGGCCCCCACGTAAGTAGATGCGGGGAACCCGGCGGCCGATGCCGGTCACCACCTCGTAACCGATGGTGTCCACCCAGCCGGCCATCTCGTCGGCGGTGACCTGCTCGTCCCCCTGGCGCCCGATCAGGACCACCTCGTCGCCCACCGCCACCGGGCCGGCATCGGTGACGTCGACCATCACCTGGTCCATGCAGACCCGGCCCACGATGGGCACCCGCCGGCCTCCCACCAGTACCTGCCCGCGGTTGGACAGGGCCCGGCGCAACCCGTCGGCGTACCCGACCGGCAGGGTGGCGATGCGGGAGCGGCGGCGGGTGACGAAGGTGGCGCCGTAGCTGATGGGAGTCCCCGGCGGCACCTCCTTGACCAGGGCAACCCGGGTCTTCCACGCCAGGGCCGGCTGGAGGCCAAAGGCCGCCACCGCCCCGGGGAAGGGTTCCAGCCCGTACAGGGCGATGCCCGGCCGCACCAAGTCGTACCGTGCCCCCGGCAGCCGCAGCAGGGCGGCGCTGTTGGCGGCGTGCCGCAGCACGGGCCGCAGGCCGCGTTCCTCAAGGGACTGCAGCACCCGGGCGAAACGGTTGAGCTGGTCTTCGGTGAGGGGGGCCTCGGGGTCGTCGGCCGTGGCCAGGTGGGTGAAGATGCCGGCGACCTCGAGACCCCCCAGGCCGGCGATGCGGGCGATGGTCTCCGCCAGGCGCAGGTGGTCCCAGCGCAGGCCCAGGCGGCCCATGCCCGTGTCGACCTTGACGTGCACCCGCACCTTGCGCCCGTCGCGGCGGGCGGCCTCGGCCAGGGCCCGGGCCTCGTCCTCGCTGCTGACGGTCAGCTCCAGCTCGTACCGCAGGGCCAGGCCGTACTGCCAGGGCGGGGTCCAGCCCATGACCAGGATGGGACAGGCGATGGCGGACTGGCGCAGGTGGATGCCCTCCTCCACTACGGCCACGGCCAGGCGGCGGGCACCGTGGGCCAGGGCGGTGCGGGCGACCATCACCGCACCATGCCCGTAACCATCCGCCTTGACCACCGCCATGAGCTGGGCGGGGGACGCCAGCCGCTCGAGGGTCCTGACGTTGTGGGCGATGGCATCCAGGTCGACTTCCACCCAGGTGGGGCGTGTCGGGCGCACCCGGCCCGGCCCTTCCACGGCCATTCCTCCTCCCCCTGAAGCTTCGCGCCCGGGGCGCCGGACCCTGTCGCCGGGAGTCCCATCGCCGGGTCATGGTGTCGCCAAGGGATCCTCGTCGCCGGGGGTCCTCCTCGCCCAAGGCGCCCCGGCACCGGTCCCGGCGCGCCCTAAGGGCCGGGTTCCACCCCGGTGGAGGCGACCCCACGGGCGGAGAGAGGCGCCCGCAGCCACATGGCCCCCGGCACGCCCAGGGCGTCGGCCGTCTCCGGCAGGCCGAGGCAGGTGAGATCCAGGGCCGCCGGCAACCGGTCGATCAGCCGGGTGGCCCGCACGGGGACGCCCGCACGGTCCGCAGCCAGCTCTCCCGCCAGGGCATGGAGGTACACGGCCGCCAGGGCGGCGGCCAGGGGTTCCAGCCCCTGGGCCAGCATCGCCCCGGTGATCCCCGCGAGGGTGTCGCCCATGCCGGCGCTGGCCATGCCGGGGTGACCCCGGGTGCAGATGAAAAGCTGCCCGTCGGGGCTTGCCACCAGGGTGCCGGCGCCCTTGAGCACCGCCACGGCGCCGGCGCGACGCGCCAGCTCCAGCGCCGCCAGGGGCCGCCTGGCCTGAACCTGAGCCGTGGTCCACCCCAGCAGGCGGGCCGCCTCGCCGGGGTGGGGCGTCAGCACCAGCGGGAAGGCACCGGGTCGCTGCCGCAGCCGGTCGAGACCCAGGGCGGCCGCCAGGTTCAACCCGTCTGCGTCGAGAACGGTGGGTGGAAAGGCGCCGGTAGCAGCCGCCTGATCGCCGGGGTCCGCGGGGTCACGCCGGGCCACGGGGCCTCCCCGGTACCCGGAAGTGCTCGACGTCGGCGAGGTCGCAGGGGCATCCCGGTCTCCGGCCGGGCCGCGGGGGACGGGCTCACCCCGGCCCCGGGGATCGCCCGGGATGCCGGGGTTGCCGGGGGCAGGGACGGAGGACGCCCCCCCGACCCCGATCCAGGTGGCCAGGCAGGCAGCGGCGCCCGGGCTCTGGCCCAGGCCGGGCCCCACCACCCGCACGACCCGGCCCCGGCGCTCCCCTTCGCGCACCGTCAGCGCGGCCGCCGCTTGAGCATCCCATTCACCCTCCGGCGTCGCCGGCAGTCCCCAGGTCATGACCTCGGGCAGGTGGGCGGCAGCCTCGGGCCGCAGGGGAGCCGGGAGGGCCAGGGTGACCGTCCCCGCTCCGGCCTGCAGGGCGCCCATGCCGGCCAGGACGGCGGCGCCCACCTGGCCCGGGCGGCCTCCCACCACCACGACGTGGCCCGCCCAGCCCTTGTGGGCCGCCCAGGGTCGCCGCGGCAACAGGGCCGCCACCTGGGCGGCGTCCAGCACCCGGGCGGCGGGAAAGCCGGCCCCAGCCCGGCTGGCGGGCCCAGAGACAGGGCCGGCCTCGCTGGTGGGGGTGGAGCCGGCCCCGTCCTCACCACTGGGGATCCCCTCCCCCGGCGGCACCCGCGGCCAGCCGATATCGACCACGAAGACCTGACCCGCCCGTTCCGGGCCGTCGCCCAGGAGAAGCCCCCACTTGGCCGCAGCGAAGGTCGCCGTCCACCGGGCGCGGGGGACCGCCGAGCCTGCCTCCCCGGTGTCGGCGTCGAGGCCCGACGGCAGGTCCAGGGCGAACACCGGCACGCCCGCCCCGCTGACGGCCTCGAGGGCCCGGGCGGCCAGGGGGCGCAGGGAGCCGCGGGCCCCCACGCCCAGCAGGGCGTCGACCACCACTCGGGCCCGGGCGGCCGCCCTGGTAAGCCGCTGCAGGAAGGTGTCCGGGCCGGGGCCGGCGCCGGCGGGATCGCTCTGATCGCCGCCGGCCGGCTCATCCTCCAGAGCCGTGGCCGGGATACCCGACCGGGCCAGCAAGGACCATTGCACCGCCGCCTCACCCCGCAGCCGGCCCGGGGATGCCAGCAGGAAGACCTCGGTCGCGGCCGGTCCGGCCCAGCGGCCGATCCAGCGGGCCAGGACCATCCCGTCGCCGCCGTTGTTGCCGCCCCCGGCCAGGACCACCACCGGCTGCCGGGGGGAGAAGGGGCCCGCCAGCTTCCACAGCAGGGCGGCGGCGGTCCGGCCCGCCGTCTCCATCATCACCAGGCCCTCCAGCCCCTGGGCCGCCGCCAGGCGATCGCCGTGGCGGACCGCAGCGGCCGAGAGGACCCAGAGCCCCGGGGCAGGATCGATGGGTGCGGTTTCCCCCCTCACGGCCTTCCCTCCTCGGGGTCGCCCTCCAGGATCACCTGGGCGACGGCCCACTGGCCGTCGTGGGACAGGCTGAGGTGGATCCGGCGCACCCCCGCCGCCCGCGCCAGTTCGGCCGCCCGCCCGCCGGCCTCGAGCCAGGGCCGGCCGCTGCCGTCCTGGCGGACCCGGATGTCCCGCCAGCGAAACCCCCGCAGGCCCGTCCCCAGGGCCTTGGCAAAGGCCTCCTTGGCGGCCCAGCGGGCCGCCAGGCGCCGGGCCCGGTGAGGCCCCGTGCCGGCGGCGGCCAGTTCTTCCGGCGAGAAGACCCGCTCCGCCCAGCGCCAGCCGCGGCGGCGCAAGATGGCCTCGATGCGCTGGACCTGGACCAGGTCGATCCCCGTCCCGACGATCACGCCCGTCGCTCCTCTCTGTCCTCTTTCTAGCGCAGGCGGCGCCCGGGTGAAAGGGACCGGCGGAACCGGTCCGGGACGGGCGAGGGGTGACGGACGGGCCGAAGAGGTTCGAGACGTGAGAGGGATCCGTCGAAACGCTTGGGGACGGCGGAGGCACCGGCCGAGCCGGTCCGGCACGGGTCGCGGGACCACCCGGTCCCCGCGCCAGAAAACCCGGGGCTCCCGAACAAAGGAAAGTGGGGGAGTCGCGGGGCCGCGTGCTCGGAGGGGCGTCACCATGTCGCCTCTAAAAGACGAACCGGCCCCGCCGGGGCCGGGACGGCGGCTGCCGGCCCGGGTGCGCCACCAGCTCGGACCGGACAGGTCCGCCGTCAATACCGCTGTCACGGGCCACGGTAGAGCCCGTTACCATGCCCTGAGGCCCGGAACGCTGAAGGGCGAGTGCAAGAGTCCCCAGACCACGGGGCCCCAGGCCAGCACGGTGAGGATCACGGTCCCGACGACCCAGGGGGTCAGGCGGTTGAGCCAGGGCGGCACCGGCAAGCCGCCGTCCAGGGGCTCGGCAACGGGGACCTCCTGCCGGGCCGGAACTTCGGCGCCACGCATCGTGGCGACGATGACGCCTACGAACAGCAGCATGCTGATGAACAGCAGCGCCCCACCCACGGCCGTCAGCACGCCACCGTCCTGGGCCCCCGGGATCTGATAGGCCGCCTGGGACCACCAGGTGCGCCGCGGCACTCCCTCGAGCCCCATCACGGCCATGCCCCGCCCCATGACGGCCATGCCCAGGAACCACAGCCACGCCTGGGCCAGTGCGACCCGCTTGCCGCGCAGCGGGCGGCCTGTCAGCTCGGGAATCAGCCAGTAGGAGATGCCCATGAAGGTGAGGGTCACGGCGCTGCCCACGGTCAGGTGGAAGTGGCCGACGACGAACAGCGTGTTGTGGACCAGCAGGTTCAGCACATAGGAGGCGTTGATCAGGCCGGAGGCGCCGCCGATCGTGAAGAGCACCATGGCCAGCAGCTGCGCGGCCACCGACGGCTCACTCCACGGCAGTGCCCGGATCCAGCCCAGCCAGCCCCGGCCCCCGCGCTGCCGGCCGCCGATCTCCAGGGACGCCACCACGGTAAAAGCCGTGATCAGGCTGGGCACGAAGACCACGAAGGTGAGGAACGCGTGCACCATCTTGCTGGTGGTGGCGACGCCGGGATCGGTGTACATGTGGTGAACACCGACCGGCAGCGAGAAGGGGATGAACAACAGCAGTGCAAGGCGCGCCATGGACTCGCTGAACAGCTTGCCCCCCACCTGGCGCGGCAGCATGAAATACCAGGAGATATAGGCCGGAAGCAGCCACCAGTAGACGATGGGGTGGCCGGTCAGCCAGAACAGGCTTCGGGTCAACAGCGGGTCGACGCCTTCGCGCAGGCCCAGCGACCATGGGATCAGGTAGACCACGAATTCCACCGCCACGCCGACGGTCGCCAGCGTCCACATGGCCAGCGTGACCAGCGTACCGAACGCCAGCAGCGGCGTCCTAGCGCCGGGATTGTCCCGCTTCCAGGAGCGATAGGTCAGGAATACGTTGGCGGCCAGCAACCAGGTGCCGATGACGGCGAACAGCGCCACGCCGAGGTAGAAGGTCCAGTGGCCCTTCAAGGGTGCGTAGGCGGTGAACAGGACGGTAGCGCGGTCGGTGAGAATCGCCCACAGGGCCAGCGCCAGCCCGGTCCACATCACCACCAGTGTGGCGCGGCTGAGGAACCGGCTTTGCAGGGGCCGGCCGAAGCCCCGCACGGCGGTGAACGTGAGGAAGCCGACGTTGAAGAAGCTGGTCCAGACCAGTACCAAGGCCACGCCGTGCAAGGTGAGGCCCTGATAGTAGCTCTTGAGGAAAGGCACGTACGGATACAAGTCGATGCGCGCCTTGTCCAGGGCCTGCAAGGGACCCATCAAGACGCCAAGCACGAGGCCGAAGAAGATGGCCGTGAAGAGATGCCTGCGCACGTCGGCGTAATCTTGGCGAAACTCCGCGGGAACGTTGCCGGTGTACATCATCGTGGCCCCCTTTCAGCCGCTCCCCTCACTCGACCACGATCCGCCCCGACATGAGGTGGTGCCCTATCCCGCAGTACTCGTGGCAGAAGAACGTGTACTCGCCCGGCCGGTCGAAGGTGTAGCGGACCCGTGTTACCTGGCCCGGGACCACCATGGCGTTCACCGTGGTACCCGGAATGCGGAAGCCGTGGATGACGTCCTTGCTGGTCAGGACGAATTCCACCGCCGCGCCGCGGGGGACGCGAATCTCGCTGGGCTCATACCCGAAGACCTGCGCGGTCATGACCACCTCATACTGGTTGGACCCCACCGCGCGCATACCGGGCGAGGTGAAGGGCGGGTCATTCGCCGTGACGTGGGCCGCCTGCCCGTGGGCCGCGTGGGCGCTTCCCGAGTCGGGCAGGTGGATGTTCATTCCGAAGGTCGTGTAAGCGATCACCAGGATCAGCACGACGAGAAAGGCCGCGCTGATCACAATCCACGTTTTTTCGTAACGGTCGACGTGCACTACGCTCGCCCCCTACCCCCAACCAGGCTGCCGCCGGCGGGCCGGCCGCCGTGCGGCCCCGAAGCGTTCATGGGAACGGGAGTATCAAGCACTGCGCAGCAACGTGAGATACATGAAGCCCCACATCGCGGCAATCGCCAGCAGGTAGAGGAACGTGACCAGGACCGTCCCCTTCGGGGCCTGGATGTCCTCCGCCCGTGCCCTGGGCCGGATGGACCGGGCCGGCGCCTGCCGTTCCGCCGGGGTCCGCATGCTCGTGGCCATTCCTCCCCACCTCCCAGGTTTCAACGCCTCCATGGGGTGAAATCCCCCGCATGAACTGGGGCAACCCTGGCGCGCAGCCGCCGGGGCGGGCGCCACCTTAACTGTCGGCCACGACCCTGAGCACAAGCTGAGTAGAACCTGATCGCCGGCTGAGAAAGCGAACGCGGTTCTCTTTTGAAGGAGGAAGACAAACAAAAACGGGACCGGGGGGTCGTTCCCACAGGTCCCGTGATGCAAACGTGTCACAGCGAACCTACCACCGCGGATCGCCGCGTGGCCCTGTTCCGTTGCGAAGGGCCCCGTCACCGGCCGGGCTCGCCACCGCGGCTAGCCTTCACTGCACCGCGGCGTCGTCTTCGTAGCCCTTCGCCGGATCCAGCGGCTGCTCGATCTGCAACTCCGTCTTGATGGTCAAGCTGCGGTGCTGGTCCGTCTTCAGGTATTCGGCGATGATCTTGGCCTCCTGGTCGTCGATGGGCGCACCGTTGCCCCGCATCTTCTCCACGATGGCGTCCCACTGGTCACCCCTGGCGTTGTTGCGGATGATGCGGCCCACGTCGTGGCAGATCGTGCACTTCTGGAAGAATAACGCCTCGGCCTCCGAGCGGGGCTCCGGCATCACCAGCCTGGCGGCCTTGGCGACGACCTCCTTGGCCTGGTCCTTGTTCTCCTGCCACCGGGCGATGACGTCCGGCGGGACGTTGGACTTCAGCGCCAAGCCGTTGGGGTTGAGGCCCACCGTCACGTTCTTGACGCGCTCCATCTTCTCCACATCGATGATGGAGATCGAGTTGGCGCCCCAGTTGGTGACGTAGGCGGTCTTCCCGTCCGGCGAGAAGTAGATCCAGTGCGGGTTCTGGACGACCGGGATCTCCTTGATGACCTCGAAGGTCTCGAAGTCCAGCACGCTGATGTGCTGGGCGCCGTTGTGGTTCACCCACACGTTGCCGTCGGGACCGTAGTAGGCGATGTTGGCCCCGCCGCCCGTCTTGACGGTCCTGATCAGCTGGCCCTTGTCCGCATCGATGAAGGAGAAGGAGCCGTCGGAACGGTTGCCGGTGGAGATGACGTGGGTCTTGCCCAAGAATTCCACGTTCACCGGCTTGGGCACGTTCCCGACCCGGTGGACGATCCGGTCCGTCGCCGTGTCGATGATGATCACTTCATCATCCAGGGTATTGGCGACGGCCACGTACTTACCGTCGGCCGACATCCCCAGGCCGCTGCCGGAACCGCTACCGTAGTCCGTATCCGTCCGCGTGATGTGCTCGACCTTCCAGGTCTCCAGGTCGAGGACCGCCACCCGCGTGTCGGCCTGCAGGCTCACGTACGCCTTCTTGCTGTCGGGGGTGACCACCACGTCACGCGGCTTCTTCCCGACCTCCACCACACGCAACAACTTGGGGTCCGTGGCATCCAGCACCGCCACGGCGCCGGAGCCGTTCAACGTGACCAGCGCGTACCGGCCGTCCGGCGTCAGCCCCATGTGCAGCGGTCCCGCCGGCTTGCCGTCGGCCGACTTGGGCAGGTCGATGCGGCGTACCTTGTTGCCGTTGTCCGTGTCGATGGCCGCCACCCAGTCGCCGTAGCGGATGGTCACCAGCACCCAGCGCTGGTCCTTGGTAATGTAGGGGTGGTGCGGTACCCCGCCCTCGGTGCGGATGAACTGCACCGGCTCGCCCGTGGCCAGGTCGACCACGGTGACACCCTGGCTCACCTCGTCGGCGACGTAGAGCCAGCCGTTACCGTCCCACTTGGGATCGAGTTCCGGCCCGGCAGCGTTCTGGGACTCGTACCAGCGCACCTCGTAGTCGGGATCGAAGGTCGCCGCCGGGGTCATCACCCCGCCGCACGCGGCGAGCAACAGCGATGCGGCCACCAGCCCGGCCAGGCCAAGGCGGGTGGCCCCATGCGAGCCGGGACGTACGCGAGCACGGCATGGCTCCACGGACGCGTGACGGTGCCCTCCCATGATCGACGGACCCCCTTCAAGGCACGACACTGCCGCGGAGAACCAGCGCCTTGGACGCACAGGCCTGAGATGTTGAGGGCATCGCTGGCCCGCAGGCAGCCGGTCACCGCGGCATCGAAGCTCCGTATCACTTGCACTTCCGTATCATTTGCACTTCCATATCACTTGCACCGTATTCGGTGTTGGCGACCGAAATCCTCTTGAGATGAGGCCTGCCCGGCCGGCACAATCTGTTACCCGGAGACGGCCTGGCGCCACATTTGGACCACGGACCCCCAGACCACGACTGCGACCATCCAGCGCAGCGCACCGGCGCGGACCCGTTTCGACAGATACCCCCCCGCCTGGGCCCCGGGGACCGAACCCAGCACCAGCGCCAGCGCCAGCGGCCAGTCGACCTGCCCCGTCGCCACCTTGCCCACCATGCCGAAGGCGGCGGTGAAGAGGACGATGGCCAGGGTCGAGCCCAGGGTGACCCGGGTAGGAATCTTGAGCAGGTACATCATCAAGGGCACATAGATGAAGGCGCCCGGCGCCCCGACGAGCCCGCCCACCAACCCCACCGCCAGGGCGATGGCCACCGCCAGCGGCCGATTGAAGCGGACGTGGTCCGCCGTCGCGTCCGGATCTTCTTCCCGGCGGGGCAGGAACATCAGCACGCCCGCGGCCGTGGCAACGCCGGCGAAGAGAAGGAGCAACGCGCGGGCGTTCACCAGATCGGACAGCAGGCCGCCCACCAGGGCGGCGAGGGCGCTGGCTCCTCCCATGGTCAGGACCAGATCCTTGTGGACGAACCGGTTGCGCCAGTGGACCACCATGCCGGACAGCGCTGCGAAGAACACCTGCACGATGGTGATGGCGGCCACCTGCTTCATGTCCAGGGCCGGGAAGCCGAACAGCGGCGGGACGAACAGGAGCAGTGGAACCATGAGGATCGCACCGCCGAGCCCCAGCAATCCCGAGAAGAACCCGCCAGCCAGGCCGATCACGAAAAGGAGGGCGCTCATCCGGGCCTTCCTCCCCTTGTCTCATGTCCTCAGATTCCTGAAGCGCCCCGTTACCGCACGTGGCCGCGGGGTGCACCGGGCGCCCGGGACCGGGCCCGGGCGCCCGGTCCCACCGTTCAAAAGGTGACGTTGACGTCGGCCTCGGCCGCAAAGGCCAGGAAGGTGGCCGCGCCACCAGGCTCGACCCCGTCCACCAGCTCGTCGAGGCCGATGCCCATGACGTCCATGGTCATCTGGCAGCCGATCAGCTTGACTCCCGATTCCCTGGCGATCTCCAGCAGCTCAGGCACCGAAGGCACGTTGTTCTTCTTGAAGCCCTCCAGCGCCGGCTGCAGGTGCTCCGGCACCGGCAACTGCCGGTTCGCTTCCTTATGGATGATCTTCAGGCCATCGAAGGTGAAGAAGACCTGGACCTCCGCCCCCATGGCGGCAGCTGCCGTGGCGATGTTCAGCACCTTGTACGCGTCGTCGATGTTCCCGTGGCTGGCGATGATGGCCACGCGACGGACGGACACCGCGTACCCCTCCCTCCTGATTTCGCCGTGCCGGAAGCCCGTTTTGACCCGTGGCACCCGAATGCCGGCGTGACGTCAGCGGGATGCCGGTGCCGGGGCAGCCCCGGCACCGCCCTGCTCGACCGGGCCCGACCAGGCGGACATGCCCGGCACGACGTTGACCACCTTCTCGAAGCCGGCCTGTTGCAGGATGCGGCAGCCATAGGCGCTGCGGCGGCCGCTGCGGCAGACCACGGCGATCTCCGCCGTGCGGTCGAGCTTGGCGGCAAACTCGGACAGCGTCTCGATGGGTACGGAGAGGGCACCGGGGATATGGCCGGCCTCGTACTCCTCCGGTTCCCGCACGTCGAGAACGGTCAGCGTGTCCCCGGCCTCGAGGCGCCGGGCCAGTTCCTGGCTGCTGATCTCGCGCTCGAAGAGCTGTCCCTTCTCCTTGGTTTCCGGGACCAGCTTCTTGACATACAGCCGGAGGAAACCTTCGTCCTCCACCACGCCCAGGAACTTGTGCTCCGTCTGCTCACACCAGCCCCGGAAATCGGCAGGTGCGCCCTTGTCGGTCGCCAGCACCTCGAGGATCTCCCCGACCTGCAGGGCATCGATCGCCTTGCGCGCCCGCACGATCGGCAACGGGCAGGAAAGGCCGCGGGCATCCACGGTGGCGCTCGGCTTGAACGTAGCGTTCACGGACGACTCCCTCCCTCAGGCCGCTTCTTCCGCCAGCGCGCAGACGTTGCGCCCCAGTTCGAGCTCGGACGCCTGCTCCTCGCTCGGCCGCAGCAAACCGGTGTTCACCCGCTTGATGTCCACGTACTGCTGCGGGAACTCCGGCAAGCGGCCCATGATGAAGTCGACGAAGGCCCGCTCGCCCGCTGCCAGGGCCTGCAGGCCCTCGTTCGACTGCTTGAGGTCGCCCAGCGTACCGGCGACGCGGCCGCGGGCGTCCGCCTCCTGCGGCCGGCTGAAGTGCCCGGGAAGAACCAGCGTCGCGTCAGGCAGTTCCATCAGGCGCAGAAGGGACCGGTAATAAAGGGGCGTCCAGGTCTCGGCCCGGCCACCCAGGTCCGGTCGGGCGATGGACTCCACGAAGATGGTGTCGCCGCTGAACAGGTAGCGACCGTCCAGCAGGTAGACCACCTGGCCCAGGGTGTGGCCGGGCACATGGATTGCACGCAAGGTGGCACGGCCCACACGGAACTCCTGCCCGTCGTACACCGGCTGGTAGCGGAAGGTAGCGGGCAACACGTCCATGGGGTGAATGGCGTCGTAGGGGTGCAGGTGATAGGGCACGCCCAGTTGTTCTGCCAGCTCGGCGCCACTGCTGATGTGGTCGGCGTGGGCGTGGGTGTCCAGGACCCGCGTGATGGTCAGGCCGTGCCGGCGCGAGAACTCCAGGTAGCGCTCGGCGTGGCGCAGGGGGTCGATGATCACCGCCTCCCCCTCCGAGGCCACCAGATAGCTCAGGCAGCCGCGGGCCGGGCGGTTGATCTGATAAACGGCAAGGCCTTCTTCCTCCACCACGGGGACAAACTCGTAGTGGTCGCCCCAGGCGATCATACCGCCGCGCAAGCTGACGGCGTCATAGCCCAGCTCGCGGAGCCCCTGGGCCACATACCCGGAGGTGCCGCCGTGGGCGCACACGACCACGATCCGCCCTTCCCGGGGCAGGTGGTCCACCCAGTGCCGGCGCGCGTAGGCCTTGGCGGATGCGATGAGGTCGTCTTCCTCGGCCTCGGCCAGGATCTCGTAGTACGGCACGTGGATCATCTGCAGGGGCTGGCGGCCTTCGATCCGCCAGCGGCGAAACTCCTCGTCATTGCGGAGATCGATCAGGAACGGGGTTTCGCCCCGGTCCAGCATCCGCTTGAGCTCAGCGGCATCGATTTCCGAGGGAGTACGCGTCCTTGGGTCCA
This sequence comes from Thermaerobacter sp. PB12/4term, assembly GCF_003403315.2. Lineage (NCBI taxonomy): Bacteria > Bacillati > Bacillota > Clostridia > Eubacteriales > Clostridiales Family XVII. Incertae Sedis > Thermaerobacter > Thermaerobacter sp. PB12/4term. The sequence continues at coordinate 254,023 of NZ_CP048407.1, read as the reverse complement.
CCTCTGTCCCTCCCCTCATCGACCCCGCCCGGGGCCGTATTCCACCGGGCCCTTCCACCGCTGCATGCCGCCCACCAGGTTGCGGACGTTGCGGAAACCCATCCCCTGCAGCCATTGCTGGGCCAGGCCGGAGCGGTTCCCACTCCGGCAGACGAGGACGATCTCCTGGTCGGACGGCAACTCCCGGTACCGTATGGGTACCTGCCCCAGCGGGAGCAACCGCGCGCCCGGGATGTGCCCGCCGGCGTACTCGTCGGGCTCGCGTACGTCGACGATCAGCGGGGCGTTGCCCGCCTCGAGCCGCCGGCGCAGCTCCTCGGGCGTGACGGTGTCCGGCCACGGAGCGCGCATCGCCATGGTGTTCCCCCCTTGGCCCCGGCCGGACCGGCGGTCCGGGGCGCCTGCTGGCGACCCTGCCGGGCTCAGCCGGATGACGCCTATTCTTATTTGAGATTAAGCAACTACTGAAACTAGCAACCAGTTTACGAGGTGCCTGCCCCGCGTGCAACCCCCATGCGGATTCGTGCCGGCCGTTCCAGCCGGACCGCGCGCCGGGTAGGGCCGGGGGCACGCGGTGCGCCCGCCGTGATCCGGATGACGTGCCGGGGCGCAGGAGAAGATCGACTTGACAGCGGGCGCATGGGGGATCATATTGGGAGTAGTTAAGAAGTTACTTAGCAAGGAGCCGGGGAAGCGGTAGCCCATGACTGCGGAGCGGACGGACACGGAAAAGCAGTTGCTGGAGCTGCAGGCGCGACTCTGTCATGTGCTGGCCAGCCCCAAGCGCCTGGAGATTCTGTATACCCTGGCCGGCGGTGAGATGACGGCCGGTGAGCTGGCGCGGGTCGTCGACACCACCACCGCCAACCTCTCCCAGCACCTGGCCCTCATGCGCCAGTACGGACTTGTGGAGTCGCGGAAGGAAGGGCTCAACGTGTATTACCGGCTCGCCTCGCGCGAGATCCTGGAAGCGTGCCAGGCCGTTCGCCACGTGCTCCTCGAGCACTTGCGGCGCAGTGCGATGCTGGCCGCTCAGAGCGGCGCCGGTCCGCAACCCGGGCAGCCGTGACGAGGCGAACCCGTACGCCAGGCTTTGCGGGGCTGCCCAAGCACGCCGGCGCCCCGCACCGAGCAGGTCAACGCCGCACAACCCCAACCGGGCCCACCGGCCCGTTGACGCATCAGCCGAACGGGTCAGGGCCCAGCGCAGGCGGGAACCGCAGGGAGGGATCGGCGATGGCGGAGCTGGACTACACGGTGGCCACGGACAAGCCGGTGGACGAGGCCATCCAAGCGCTGCAGTCCGCGCTGGCGGAACGGAAGTTCAGCGCCCTCTGGCACCTGCACGTCAACGAGAAGCTGCAAGAGAAGGGCTTCCACCTCGAACCCGAGTTCCACATCTTCGAGGTCTGCAATCCTGCCAAGGCCAAGCAGGCCCTAGAGACCGATCAGAAGGTCGGTTACCTGCTGCCTTGCAAGATCGTGGTGTACGCCGACCGCAACGACGGCAACCGCACGAAGATCGGCCTGCTGCGCCCGCAGACGCTGATCGGCCTGCTGGGCGACGAGCGGTTTCGTGACCTGGCGACCGAGGTGGAACAGGAGCTGCGCGCGGTGGTGGATGCGGCGGCCCGCTGAGGCCGCCGCATCCTTTTCCGGGGCGGCCAGGCCGCGCCGGTGGGGACCGATGCGGGGCGAGCGGCCCAGCGTACCCGCCGCCGCCCCGAGCCCACAGGAGATGGTGGACCATGTCCCGGAGAAAGCGCCTGGTGGTGGTCGGGGGCGTCGCGGCCGGCATGAGCGCCGCCTCCCGGGCGCGTCGCCTCGATCCTGACCTGGAGATCGAGGTGTTCGAGCGCAGCGGCTTCGTCTCGTACGGCTCTTGCGGCTTGCCCTACTTCGTCGGCGGCCTGATCCGCGAACCCGGCGAGCTGGTGGTCTACACTCCGGAGTTCTTCCGCCAGAAACGCAACATCGCCGTTCACGTCCAGCACGAGGTCACGGCCATTCATCCGGACGAACACTACCTGGAGGTACGCGACCTCGTGACCGGGCGCCAGCGGCAGGTGGAGTTCGACACCTTGATCCTCGCCACGGGCGCCCGCCCCGTCGAGCCGCCCATTCCCGGCCTCGACCTGAAGGGTGTCCATTTCCTGCGGCTGGTCGAGGACGGCATCGCCATCCGCGAGCACGCCCGGGCCCTGGTGGCCCAGGAGAGACGCAAGGCGGTCGTCATCGGCGGTGGCTACGTCGGGCTCGAAATGGCCGAGGCCCTGGTCACCGTCGGCATGGAGGTGGCCATCGTCGAGCGTCTCCCCCAGGTCATGCCCAACCTCGACCGGGAGATGGCCGAGCTGGTCCACGATGAATTGCGCCGTCACGGTGTGGCGCTGTATCTGGGCGAGGGGGCGCGGGCCGTGCTGGGCGACGGTGGCCGCGTGCGGGCGCTGGACACCGACGCCCGCACCCTGCCGGCCGATCTGGTCCTGGTGGCCGTGGGCGTGCGGCCCAATTCCGAGCTGGCCGAGGCGGCCGGCATCGAGCTGGGCGCCGGGCGGGCGATCAAGGTGGACGAGTTCATGCGCACGTCGCACCCGTCCGTCTATGCCGCCGGCGACTGCACCGACACCGTCCACCGGGTCAGCGGCCGGCGCGCCTACATTCCCCTCGGTACCACGGCCAACAAGCAGGGGCGCGTGGCCGGCGAGAACGCCGCCGGCGGCCACGCCCGCTTCCCCGGGGTACTGGGTACGGCCATCGTCAAGGTATTCGACCTGGGCGTCGCCCGTACGGGTCTGACCGCCCGCGAGGCCGCGTTGGCGGGCCTGGAGGCCGGGGCCACGACGATCCGCCACGGCTCCCGCGCCCACTACTACCCCGGTGCCGGCAAGCTCCACGTCCGGCTGGTCCACGGGCCTGACGGCCGCCTGCTGGGCGCCCAGATGGCGGGACCGGTCGACGCCGTCTTGCGCATCGACACGCTGGTGGCGGCCCTCCATGCAGGCATGACGGTGGACCAGCTCTACGAACTGGACCTGGCCTACGCACCCCCCTTCGCGCCCGTGTGGGATCCGGTGCTGGTGGCCGCACGCCAGGCCATGAACGCCATCCGGGGCGTGTCGGACTAGATGCGTCTCCGACGGTGCATGCAGCCGGTCGCCCCGGCAGGCGGGCACACTGTTCCCGAGAGAGCGCTGGTTTCACTGGTTTTGAAGGTTTCCGGTCGGACGGTGCGTGTTCGGCGATCACCGGGCAGGCGCGCCGCCCGGCCGGGGCTCCCGGGATCCGCGAAGAGAGGGATCCCCGAGAGGAGGTGACGAAAGAGATGAAGATCTCCGATCAGGACCGGCGGGAGATCCAGCGGCGCTTTGAGGCGATGGAATCACCGGTGGTCCTCAAGCTGTTCGTCCGCGCAGACAAAGACGAGTGCCCCTACTGCGAGGACACCCGCCAGCTGCTGGAAGCGGTGGCGGAGCTCGACGACCGCATCACCCTTGAGGTCCACGATGTCGACCTGGAACCCGAGCTGGCCGAGCGCCACGGCGTCGACATGGTCCCGGCCATCCTGTTCGCCCGGGCGGACGGCAGCGACACCGGGATGCGGTTTTACGGCATTCCGGCCGGTTACGAGTTCGGGACGCTGATCGACGACATCGTCGACGTCTCCCGCGGTGTCGCGGGGCTGTCCCCGGAAACCGAGGCGTACCTGCGGTCGCTGGACACCGACGTCCACCTGCAGGTGTTCGTCACGCCGACGTGACCGTACTGTCCCCGGGCGGTCCGCCTGGCTCATAAGATGGCCCTCGCCAGCGACCGGGTGCGGGCTGACGCCATCGAGGCCATGGAGTTCCCCGATCTGGCCAACCGGTTCGCGGTCTTCGGTGTTCCCAAGACCGTGGTGAACGGGTCGGCTGCCGTTGAAGGCGCGGCGCCGGAACCGCACCTGCTGGCGTTGATCAAGGAGGCCCTTTCCTGACAGGGTTCCCTCGGCCGTGACAACCCGCCGGTCTCCAGGGGAGGCCGGCGGGTTGTCGTGGCACCCCGCCGCCAGGGCGGCGGGCAAGGACGGCCGGCAGGGGCAAGGATGCCCACCCCGGTCAAGCCGGCTCGACCAGGATGGCGTACTGCTCATGCTCCGGATGGTGCTTGCGACCCAGGATCTTGAAACCCTCACCGGTCAACCATCCGGCCAGGTCCGCCTCGGCAATGCGCTCCTCCCGGGGCGGGCCCACCTCACCGGCCCCCTCCGGATCGAACTCCGCCACCACCATGCGGGCGCCCGGCAACAGCCAGCGGTGAAGGCGACCCAGGACTGCCCTCGGATCCGGAACATGGTGGAGCACATGGGCCAGGACCACCTTGCGGGCGTGCTGGGGCGGGATGACCCCGGCCAGGTCGTCCTGGGCGATGTCCGCCTGGACGGCGTGCACGTTGTCGAGTCCCTCTCCCTCCACCTGCCGGCGCAGAAAGCGCAGGGCCTCGGGCCAGTGGTCCACCGCGTACACGCGGCCATGGGGCAGCACCCGGCGGGCGGCCAGCAGGCTGGTGAGCCCCGGGCCCGCACCCAGGTCCACCAGGTGATCCCCAGGCCGGAGATCCAGCCACTTCAACCATTCCTCCACCAGGGCTTGTCGCCGTTTCTGGTGCTCGAAGATCTCCGCCCAGGAGACCTGGGCCTCCCACGGTCCGTGGTGCCCAGCACCGTGGCCCGTGTGCCCGTGGCGCACAGCCTCCGGCGCAGGGTGGTTGGCCGCACCGTCGTGGTTCGACGAAAACGGCGGGCATGCCATACCCCCACCTCCCCCTTCATTCTGACCCCGAACGGCGGCCCGGGCTCCCCGGCCAGCAGGACGACGGCCGGGACTGGTCGTTCCCCGTGCTACTGTACCGGTAGTTTGTCACCGGGAGGAACCCCGCGCCCCCGCGTCGCAATCCTAAGACCGGAAAGGAGCGACGACGGTGACCGACCCCCGCGTGCGGAAGCTGGCCCAGGTGCTGGTGCGCTACTCCCTGGGCCTCGAGGCCGGCGACCACTTCCTCATCCAGACGTCCGACCTGGCCACGCCCCTGGTCCAGGCCATCTACCGGGAGGCCCTCCGGGTGGGTGCCTTCCCCCAGGTCCTAGCCCAGCTGGAGGGGCTGGGTGAGATCTACTTGAAGGAAGCGTCGGAAGAGCAGCTGCGGGTGCTGACCCCTCTGGAGCGGATCGCCTTTGAGGAATACCGGCACGCCCTGGTGATCCACGCGCCCCACAACGTCAAGGCCCTCAGCGGCGTCGACCCCCGCCGCCTGGCCATCATGCAGGAGGCGCGGCGGCCCCTGGCCGACAAGCTCATGTCCCGCATCGGCCAGGGCGGCAAGTACTGCGTCACCCTCTTCCCCACCCAGGCCCTCGCCCAGGAAGCCGGCATGTCGCTGAGCGACTATCAGGAGTTCGTCTTCGCGGCCTGCCGCCTGGACGACGACGACCCGGTGGCCTCCTGGCAGGCCGTGAGCCGGCGCCAGCAGGGGCTGGTGGAATTCCTGAACGGCGTGCGGGAGATCCGGGTGGTGGGTGACGGCACCGACCTGACGCTCTCGGTGGCCGGCCGGACCTGGATCAACGCCGACGGCCACATCAACTTCCCCGACGGCGAGGTGTTCACCGGCCCGGTGGAAGAGAGCGTCCGCGGCACCATCCGCTTCAGCTTTCCGGGGATCTTCCAGGGGAAGGAGATCGAGGACATCCGCCTCCGCTTCGAGGACGGCCGGGTGGTGGAAGCCCGGGCGGCCCGCGGGCAGGACCTGCTGGAGGCGCTGCTGGGCACCGACGAGGGCGCCCGCTACGTGGGCGAGTTCGCCATCGGCACCAACGACCAGATCACCCGCTTCAGCCGCAACCTGCTCTTTGACGAGAAGATCGGCGGCACCGTCCACCTGGCCCTGGGGGCCAGCTACCCCATCACCGGGGGGAAGAACCGGTCCGCCATCCACTGGGACATGATCTGCGACTTGCGCCAGGGCGGCGAGATCTACGCCGACGGCGAGCTGATCTACCGCGAGGGGCGGTTCCTCGTCGAGGGGTAGGTGGGGCGGTCACGACGCCGCCCACCACCACCGCCCCTCCCGCACCTCGACCCGGGCGGCACCCTCCCGCTCCAGGGTGGCCAACACGCCCAGCAGGGCGGCGCGATTCAACACGTAAGCCGCGGGGTTGTCCATGGCCACACCCAGGTGCAGGGCCAGCTCGGCCAGGAGGTCCTCCGTTCCCGCGGGCCCCTGCCGCAGGCGTGCGGCAGCCCAGTCCAGCAGGCGGCGGACGGCCGCCGCGTTGGCCTCCAGCACCGCCTGCAGTTCCGGTCCGGCCGGTACCGCCGGGCCGTGGCCGGGGACGAACCAGCGGGCGTCCACCTGGCGCACCCGGTCCAGGGATGCCAGCATCCGCCCGGCGTCCACCAGATAGGGCATGGGGTGCTTGGCCAGGGGCTCGAGGCCCATGAAGCTGTCCGCGGCAAAGAACACGCCGTCGACGCAGAACCCCACCTGGGCCAGGCTGTGGCCGGCCAGGTCCACCACCTCCATCGCCACGCCGCCCAGCTCCAGGACCTGCCGGGGTTCCAGCTCCTGGTGCACCGGCGACGGCTCCGCCAGGAGGAACCGGTTCTGCAGGGCCGCCACGGGCGCCGCGCCGCCGAAGAGGTACACCGGCTCGTAGAGGGGATGGCGAATCACCTCCGCCTCCCCGGCGGGGGCGCAGACCCGGGCACCGGTCCGGCGCAGGACCTGGGCGTTGCCGCCGAAATGGTCGGCGTGGGCATGGGTGTTGAGCACCACCCGCACGGGCTCCCCCATGGCCTCCGCCACCCGCAGGATCTTGTTGGCCGCCGACCGGTCGAGGCCTGTGTCGATCAGCACCAGGCCGTCCCCGGTCCGGACCAGCCCGCTGTTCACCGCGCCGTGCAACACGGTGACCTTCCCGGTCAGCGGGATCGGTTCCATGGAACCGCCACTCCCTTCGTCGAAGCCCCGCCCCCCTGGCAGGGCTTCTCGCGGACCCCAGCTCGGAACGGAAAGAGCCGGGGCGACCCGCGCCTCCGGCCCTTCTTCCATCTCCTGCCGTTCCTCACCTGCTGGGACGGGCCTTCCCGCCCGGCCTCCCCCCCGGGGCCATGGCCCCACCTGCCCTCAGTAGGTGACCGCCGGGTCTCGCCCGGCGCCGGCCGCGCCCGCACCGGCGCGGCCGGCCGGTTCGTCCGGGGAAGAAGCGGCGGCCCCGTCGCCGGTCCGGCGGGACGGCGACGCGTCCCCACCGGCCCGCCCCGTCACCAGGGCCACGGCCGCGCTGGTGCCCAGCAGCTCGGCCCCCGCATCGATCAGCGCCCAGGCCTGGGACGCCGTCTTGATGCCCCCCGAGGCCTTGACCCGCACGCCGGAGGGCACCCGCTGGCGCAGGAAGCGGATGTCGTCCGGCGTGGCCACGCCCACGGCGCCGCCGCTGGCGTTCTTGACCCAGTCGAACCCGGCCGCCACGGCCAGCCGGACCATCTGCTCCCGCTCGGCAGCGTTCAGCAGGGGCAGCTCCAGCATGGCCTTGGTCTCCGCCGGCCGGGCCGCCCGGACCACCGCCTCCAGATCGGCGCGGAAGTCGTCCAGCCGGCCGCTGCGGAACAGGCCCAGGGGCACCATCACGTCGATCTCGTCGACACCCAGTTGGGCCAGTTCCCGGGCCTGGGCCACCCGGGCGGAGGTGGTCATGCAGCCCAGGGGAAAGTCGACGAAGGACGCCACCCGCACCGGCGAGCCGGCCAGGACCTGGCGGGCCACCGGGACCCACAGCGGCGGTACCATGGCCGCGTGGAAGCCGTATTCCAGGCACGCCCGGCAGTGGGCCACCACCTGTTCCTCCGTCACGTCGCTGGCGATCAGGGTCGACTGGATGAACCGGGCGAGACGCGCCCCGCTGCGCCCCGCCCCGCCGGCCACCGCCCCGCTGGGATAGCCTTCTGCCGTCACAGGACAACCCGCCTCCTTCTTTGCCTGCTGCCCCGTCCCGCGGCACCCCGCTGCCCCGCCCGGCCGTCCTCCTGCCCTGGCCGGCCGCCATGCCCCCTGACCGGCCGGTCTCGGCCCCCGTCCAGCGGGCCAGGCGGGCGGGCCGCGCGAGCCGTCCGGTGGGCAACTGGCCGCCACGGCCTGCGACCACCGGGGCCCTTCCTGCGGTCCCGCCACCGCCCGCCGTACCGCTGTCCCGCCGGCCGGACGCCTCGCTGTCCATGCCGCCGGCTTCGTGCCCGCCTGCGGCCGCGGCAAGCTTACCGCCGCGCCAGGATGTCCATCAGCAGGGCCTTGAACCGCTCCCGGTCCGCGCCCAGGCACACCTGGGCGTTGGGCCTCTCCACCCGCTTCTCCACGCCCGCGTACTGCGCCGGGGTGATCACCGAGGCGCCGCGGGTCAGTTCGCCCCGGGTCTCGATGTCGACCTGGCAGGGCTGCCAGCCGCGGGCGATGGCCGGATCGGCGATCATGGCCGCCACGATGGAGTCGGGGTGGGTCACGCCCCGGATGCCCACCGTCTCATTGAACTGCCGCACCACGCGGTTCACCTGCAGGTAGAACCGGGCCAGCTCCGTATCCAGCCGGCGGATGTCCTCCAGGTCGCCGTCATCCAGCACCGTGTCCCGGACGCAGAGGCCCCAGTCGACCAGCCGGATGTCGAACCCCGCCCGGAACACGATCCGTGCGGCCTCGGGGTCGACGTAGAAGTTGTACTCCGCCGCGGGGGTGATGTTCCCGGGGGCGAAGTAGGTCCCCCCCATGATGTAGAGGGTCTTCACCTTGCGGGCGATGGAGGGGTCCCGGGTCACCGCCACGGCGATGTTGGTCAGGGGCGCCTGGGCCAGGATGGTAAGCTCACCCGGTGCCGCGTGGATCCGCTCGATCAGGGCGTCGACGGCATGCTGGGGCTCGGGGCGCTGCCGCGCCCGGGGGAAGAAGGAGTCGCCCATTCCGTCGCGGCCGTGGACGTAATCCGCCGCCACCCACTCGTTGACCAGGGGAACGGCACAGCCGGGGTAGACCGGGACCTGGCCGCTGCGCCCGGCCATCTCGATGGTGTAGAGGGCGTTCTCGATCTGCTGCTCGAAGCCCACGTTCCCTACCGAGATGGTCACGGCCTCCAGCTGGATGTTGGGATGGAGCAGGGCGATGAGCAGGGAGTTGACGTCATCCCCCGCCGTATCGGTGTCGATGATCAAGCGAACCGGCAATCCCCATTCCTCCTCTGCGCGACCTGGGCACAGCCCGTGCCGGCAGATCAAGCCGGCCGGAACCTTGCCGCCTCGCCGGCCACCGCCTGCCGCCCGGGATGGGTTCGACCGGCGCCGCCTGCGGCCCGTCCCCGCCGGCAGCCCCGGCTCCGCCGGGCCCTCCGCTAGCCGCGGGCGGCAAGGAACGCCTCCAGTTGTTCCCGCCGCGGCAGGGCCGGGATGACCCCCAGGGCAGTACAGGTCAGGGCTCCGGCCGCCGCTGCCCGCCGCACCGCCTCCATCAGGGGCCGTCCTTCGGCCAGGGAAACCGCCAGGGTGGCGCTGAAGGAATCGCCCGCCCCGGTGGTGTCCACCACCTGGACCGGGAAGGCCGCCACTTCCGTCACCCCGCGGGGTTCGACCACCAGCACGCCGCGGGCGCCGCGGGTCAGGACCACCGTCCGTACGCCGGCATCCAGCAGGCGCCGGCAGAGGTTCAGGGAATCGGACGGGTCGTCGGGGGCCAGGCCCAGCAGGATGTGCAGCTCCGTCTCGTTGGGCGTGACGATGTCCGCCAGGGCCAGGTCCTCCAGAGGCAACGGCCGGGCCGGGGCCGGGTTGAGGATGGCCGTCACCCCCGCCTCCCGGGCCAGGCGCAACGCGTGGACCGCCGTCCGGGCCGGGATCTCCTGCTGCGTCAGCACCACGTGGCTCTGGGTTAGGCGCTCCCGGGCCCGTTCCACGTGGGAAGGCTCCAGGCACTCGTTGGCGCCGGGGTCCAGGACGATCAGGTTCTCCCCCGCCGCATTGAGCACGATGAAGCCGACGCCGGTGTTCCGGCCCTGCACCACGCCCAGGTACTGGGTGCCCACTCCCTCCCGGCGGTAGAGTTCCCAGGCGATGGCAGCCAGGTCGTCGTCGCCCACCAGCCCTACGAACTCAACGTCCGCACCCAGCCGGGCGGCCTGAACGGCCTGGTTGCTGCCCTTGCCGCCGGGCCCGCGGTCGAAATCCCGCCCCACCACCGTCTCGCCGGCCACCGGGAAGCGGTCGGCCCGTAAGGTCAGGCCGACGGCGAAACTGCCCACCACCGTCACCACGGGCCGCCGGCCCCCACTCTGCCCTGCCATGGCGAATCCCCCTGGGCACGCCGAGATGCCGCCGATCGGCGTGAAGGAAACGGATCAACGGTCGACTTAGAAGCAAAGCTTGGCCCCGACGGGATCCGGCCATGCCCCCGCGGGCGCCGGCCCCCCCGGTTCCAGACCGGCACCCGCCGGCTGCAGGCCACGCGGCAGCCCCGCCGGTTCCCGGCTCCGGCCCTCGCCGCGTCCCTCCCGGGGACGCCTGATCACGGCGGAGAGCCGGAACCGGTCGCCGCGCAGCCAGACGTCGGAAAACTCGATGGGGCGGCCGTCGTCCAGGTAGACCACCTGCTGGATGTAGAACACCGGTGCCCCGGCGGGCAGTTCCAGGTATTCGGCCACCTCGCCCTCGGCCCCCAGGGCCTCGAAGGTGCGCTGGCCCCAGGCCAGGGTCAGGCCGTAATCCTGCTCCAAGGTGCGAAACAGCCCCTGCCGGGTGAAGTCGACCCGCTCGAGCCTCGGCGCCAGGTGGACCGGGACGTAGTTCTCCATGTAGGCCACCGGGCAGGATTCGACCAGCCGGATGCGGGCCAGGTGGACCACCCGCTGCCCGGGTTCCAGCCGGAGCAGGGACGCCACCCGCCCGGCAGGCTCCTCCACCCGCTGCTGCAGCACACGAGTGCTGTAGCGGATGCCGCGTTCTTCAAGCAACTCGGAAAAGGCGGAAAGGCGCTGGGCAAGCGGCTGCTCGATGCCACCGGCGGTCACGAAGGTGCCTTTGCCGTGGATCTGGTGCAGCACGCCCTCCCGGACCAGTTCGGCAATGGCCTTGCGCAGGGTGCCGCGGCTCACGCCGACGGCGCCGGCCAGGTCTTCCTCGGCAGGCAGCTTGTAGCGCTGCGGCCAGCGGCCCGTCCGGATCTGGTCCAGCATCCACTCCTTGATCTGCAGGTAGAGCGGAACGGGACTGGTCCGGTCGAGCTGCGGTCCGTCCACCGCCATCCCCCCGGTTCCCCTCGACTCCTGGCCACCGGCACCCGGGTGCGACGACCCAAGGCGGCCATGCCGCTAGGGCTGTGTGCCCTCGTTCGACGGGAGAGTCTTTGCTGCCCCCAAAGGCCCACGGGCACCGGGACCGCGCCGCGCCGGCGGGCCGCCGGTGCCCCTGGGCGTACCCATGGGACCCCAGCAGAGGCTGGGGTAGAGGTCTATAGACGTACATGCCCCATCTCGAGGCTATCATGTGGCGGCGGAAAGCGTCAACGGGGTGGACCTATCAATTTTCATTCACATTCGTGACCACCCCGGGCCGGGCACGGCTTCGTGACGGCCCCGGCCTGGGCATGACTGCCACACCGGCCCCTCCGGCAGAACGGGCACCGCCGGCGGGCCAGGACACCGCCCGCCGGCGGCGAACACAAGGGGCATGGAGCAGTATCCCGTTCCCCTGCTGGAAGTACGTGATCTTGCGAAGCGGTACCCGGGCGGGCCCAAGGCTCTGGATGGCGTCAATCTGCGCATCGACCCGGGTGAGCGGGTGATCCTGCTCGGCCGGAACGGTGCGGGCAAGACCACGCTGATCCGGTGTATCCTGGGCCTCGTCCAGCCCGACCGGGGCCAAATCTGGCTGGGTGGTGTTCCGGTTCACCCCACGCGATGGCGCGCCCAGGGCGTGGGTGTGATGTTCGAAGACGCCGGCAACAGTTACGCCTACCTGACGGCCCTGGAAAACGTTCTGTATTTCGGCCTGCTCAACGGATGGCCGCCGGCGGATGCCAGCCGCCGCGCCCTCCAGGCTCTCAAAGCATTGGGCCTGGGCCAGCAGGCGGGCGACCTCACCCAGTCCCTGTCCCGGGGCCAGCGCCAGAAGCTGGCGCTGGCCGTAGCCCTCACCCGGGGGGCCCCGTTGTTGCTGCTGGATGAGCCGACCCTGGGTCTGGACATCGAAGCCCAGCACAACCTGCGCCGGTTCATCCGGGAAGAGGTAAATCCTGCCCACGGCCTTCTCATCGCCACCCACGATGCCAGCTTTGCCTGCGCCGTCGGCACGCGCTACCTGATCCTTGAAGGTGGCCGGATCCTGGCCGAGGCGACACCCGATGCGATCGACAGTGCCGAAGCCCTGGAAGCCCTTTATCTGGCCGTGGTCAGGAATAAACCGGCCGGGACGAAGTCCCCACAGGCCACCGGGCAGGCACCGCGGGGGCTCGCCTCCAGGGGTGAATTCTGGGGTGAATCTTCAAAGACCAGGCCACCCTCCGGCGGAGTTCTCCCGCCCCATCAGCCCCTCGCCGCCCTGGCCCTGTCGCTGGGGGCGCAACCCCGGTTCGGCAACGCCCTGCGGGCAGCCTGGCTCAAGAAGCGGGCTGAGTACCGGCGGTACTGGTTGGATTTCCTGGTGGGTCTCTCTATCAAATGCATCTTTTTTCTGGGCGCCTTGTTTGCGGTCCCCGGAGCGCCGCCGGCGGAGCTGGCCTTGCGGGTGTTGGGTTTTGGACTCTGGTACCTGAGCGCCCACGTCGTCGCCAAGATGGGGAACATGGCCATGGAAGAAGCCTATTTGGGAACAGCCCAGCAGGTCCTGGTCACCCGCACGCACCCTGCGCGCTGGCTGGCCGCGACCGTAGGTGTGGAGCTGGGCCTCTCCTCCATCTGGGTTGCCCTGTTCACCGCGGTCGCAGCGCTGCTGACCGGCCCGAACGTCCTGGTGGACGGGCTCAGGGCCGCTGGCTGGCCCGGGCTTCCTCTGGCTCTGGCGGGCCTGGCAGGGATGATCGGTTGCGGCCTGGTCGCCCTCGGTCTATCCCTTCGTTACAAACAAGTCGGTTCGCTGGTAGAGGTCTTCCTGTATTACCTTCTGGTTTTTTCGGGGTTCTTTCTTCCTCCAGGTGCCACACCGTTTCCGCTTAAGGTTCTCAATGCCGTCTCGCCGCTGGCGCGGGTGGTGGACGGCGTGAGGTCAACCTGGCAGGGCGGGCCGGTGGGACCGGTTCTCCTGGCAGCCTGGGGCGTGGCGTTCCTCTGGCTTGGGGTGGGATGGCTGGTGGTGCGGCAGCAATGGGCCTGGGCGCGCAGGACAGGGCGGCTGGGCAGCATCGCCTGACGGGAGGAGGATCGGCCTTGGGACGAAGCAGCGTCGCGGAAGTGGCTGCCGTGTTCCTCCGGCTGGGGGTGGTGGCCTTCGGCGGGCCCGCCGCCCACATTGCCATGATGCAGGAAGAACTGGTCCGGCGCCGGCGCTGGCTGGACGACCAGCGCTTCCTCGACCTGCTGAGCATCACGAACCTGATCCCCGGGCCCAACTCCACCGAGCTGGCCATGCACCTGGGGATGGAACGGGCCGGCTGGCGGGGATGGCTGGCCGCGGGCGCCTGCTTCATCGTGCCGGCGGCGGTGATGGTCGGGGTGCTGGCCCACGCGTACACCGTCTACGGCCGGACGCCGGTGGCCGAGCGCCTCTTCGAAGGCGCGCTGCCCGTGGTCCTGGCCATCGTCGTCCAGGCGCTGTGGAGCCTGGGCCGCACCGTCTTCCGCCCGGCGGCCCGTCCGGCCGCAGCGCCTGCCGGCGGCGACCGGCCGGGGCCTGGCGGGCAGGGGTCCCACGTCCCGGTACCCCGGCGCCAGGTGGCCACCGCCCTGGGGGCCGGCGCGGCTCGGGCCGCGGCAGGGCGGGCCGCGCTGGCCTTGGCGACCCTGGCCCTCTACCTGGCCGGCGTCCACGAGCTGCTGCTGCTTCTCGCCGCAGCGACCCTGTGGGGCGGGGCCGCCGCCCTTCGCCACCGGCCCCGCCAGCGGCCACCGCGGCCCGCCCTGGGGACCGTCCTGGGAACGGCCGGCGGCCCCGGCCTGGGCAGCGTCCTGCTGGCGGCTGCGGGTACGGCGCCGGTGCCCTTCAGCCTGGGTACCCTGTTCCTCACCTTCTTGAAGATCGGGTCGGTCCTGTACGGCAGCGGGTACGTCCTGCTGGCCTTCCTGCAGCGGGACTTCGTCCAGCGGCTGGGGTGGCTCACCGAGCGGCAGCTGCTGGACGCCATTGCCGCCGGCCAGTTCACCCCCGGGCCCGTCTTCACCACCGCCACCTTCGTCGGGTACGTCACCGGCGGCTGGGCGGGGGCGGCTGTGGCCACCCTGGCCATCTTCCTGCCGGCCTTCGTCTTTGTGGCGGCCGTCCGGCCCCTGGCGGACCGGCTGCGGCGCTCCCCGGTCCTGGCAGCGGCCCTGGACGGGCTCAACGTTGCCTCCTTCGCCCTGATGGCGGGGGTCACCTGGCAGCTGGCCCGCACCGCCGTGTTCAACCTCTGGACGGCGGGGCTGTTCGCCGCCGCCCTGCTCATCCTGGGACGAACCCGGCTCAACTCGGCCTGGCTGATTGCGGCGGGCGCGGCGACCGGCCTGTTCCTGCCCCGCTGACCGGGCAACGCCACCCGGGCAAGAACGAAGCCGAGCAGGCGACTCCGCGAAACCTTGGGCCTGCCCGGCTTCAGCTTCGTTTTCGCTCCGCGGCGCCCGTCCCTTGCAATCCAGCTCAGGACGCCGGATCTTCCCGGTCTACCGGTTTTCCGGCATCCCGGCCCCGGTGTGCCATCCGGTGACGGCTTACTCCACGGTCACGCTCTTGGCCAGGTTGCGCGGCTTGTCGACGTCCGTGCCCCTGGCCACGGCCGCGTAATACGCCAGCAGCTGCAAGGGGACGGCGGCCACCACGGGCATCAGCAAGGGATGCACCACCGGCAGCTTCACCGTCTGCCATGCATAGCGCTCGAACCCGCCCAGGTCGCGCCGGACCACGGCGTAGACGGTGGCGCCGCGGGCCCGGACCTCCTCGATGTTGCTGATCATCTTCTCCCGCAGGGCCGGCTGGGTGGCCAGGGCGATGACCGGCGTCCCCTGCTCGATCAAAGCCAGGGTGCCGTGCTTGAGCTCGCCCGCCGGATAGGCCTCGGCGTGGATGTAGGAGATCTCCTTCAGCTTGAGCTGGCCTTCCAGGGCCGCGAAGTAGTCGAGCCCGCGGCCGATGAAGAACGCATCCCGCCAGCCGCCGGCCGCGTCCCCGATGGCCTTGATGTCCTCCTCCACCTGCAGGACGGCCTCCACCGCCTCGGGCAGCTGGCGCAGGCTCTCCAGCAGGTTCTTCCGGCCCAGGGGCCCGGTGAAGCCCGTCAGCTCGGCCAGGTGGACGGCCAGCAGGGTCAGGGCGACGATCTGGGTCGTGTAGGCCTTGGTCGACGCCACGGCGATCTCGGGCCCCGCCCAGGTGTAGACCACGTCGTCGGCCTCGCGGGCGACGGAGCTGCCGACCACGTTGGTGATGGCCAGCACCCGGGCGCCCCGGCGCTTCGCCTCGCGCATCGCGGCCAGGGTGTCGGCCGTCTCGCCCGACTGGCTGATGGCGACGAACAGGGTGCGCTCGTCCACCAGGGGCTCCCGGTAGCGGAATTCGGAGGCGATCTCCGTCCACGCCGGGATGCCGGCCAGCCGCTCGATCAGCCGGCCGCCGATCAAGCCGGCGTGGTAGGCCGTGCCGCAGGCCACCAGATAGACCGCCCTCAGCTGCCGGATCCACTGCGGGTCGAACCGGACCGTGTCCAGGATGACACCCTCCCCCGAGGGGCGCACCCGGCCCGAGAGGGTATCCCGCACGGCCCGCGGCTGCTCGTGGATCTCCTTGAGCATGAAGTGGGGGTAGCCGCCCCGCTCCGCCTGGCCGGGATCCCACTGGACGAACATCGGCTCCCGCTCCACCGGGGTACCGTCAAGGCGCAGCAGCTGGACCCCGTCGCGGGTCAGGACGGCCATCTCTCCCTCGTCCAGCGGGATCACGCGGCGGGTGTGGGGCAAGAGCGCCGGGATGTCCGATGCCAGGAAGTTCTCGCCTTCACCCAAGCCCACGATAAGGGGCGAGGCCTGCTTGACGGCGACGATCTTGCCGGGCTCCCGCCGGGTCAGCACCGCCAGGGCATAGGCCCCCTGCAGCCGCTGGGCGGCGCGGCGCACCGTCCGCACCAGGTCGCCGTCGTACAGCTCTTCCAGCAGGTGGGCGACGACCTCCGTGTCGGTCTCCGAGGCAAAGCGGTGACCCCGCGCCGCCAGTTCGTCCCGAAGCTCGGCGTAGTTCTCGATGATCCCGTTGTGCACCACCACGAAGGCACCCGTGCAGTCGGTGTGGGGATGGGCGTTCTCGTCCGAAGGGCGGCCGTGGGTGGCCCAGCGGGTGTGGCCGATCCCGGCCGTGCCGCGCAGGGGTCGCTGGCTCAGGAGTTCCTCCAGGCCGTCGATGCGCCCCTGGCGCTTGCGGACGTCCACCGTCCCGTTGTAACTGACGGCAATACCGGCCGAATCATAGCCGCGGTATTCCAGCGCCCGCAGGCCGCCGATCAGGATGGGGACGGCCTGCTTGGGTCCGACGTAACCGACGATGCCGCACATGTTCGCCATGTCCCTCCTCGCAGCCTCCGCCGGGCTACACCTGTTGCGCAGCCGCTGCCTCGAGCGTTGAACCGGGATGCATGCGAGCCGGCCGGCCTGCATGCGGGCCCGCCGGCCGGTCAGGACGGAACGGCCGGCCTGCCCGGGGTGCTCTGGCGTGCAACCGCACAGGACGGCCCCTGGGCCGGCGCCGCGGGGCCAGGACCCCACAACCCGGGAGCACAGGACGACCCCCGGTCGCGCCGCGCCGGGCCGCAGCGGCAGCCACGAACGGTCCGCGCGCAAGGCGCCCGTTGGCACGGACAGCCTTCTGGGAAAACAGCACGGGATAACCCGCTGAGGGCATGGGGAAGGGCGATGCACTGGAGGCAGGATGGCGGGTGAGGGTTCGCGCCACCTGGCCCGTCTTGTCCCCGGGATCGCTCCCGGGTTTTGCCGGGCCGCTCACGGTCGTGGCCAACCGCCGGGCGATCCGCCGAAACCTTCGATACGCCCGGTCCTCGTCAACTCGCCGGCCTGCCGCCGGCGAGTCCTGGCGCTAGCAGGCTCCGTTCCTGCTTTCGGTTTGTCCTGGCAAACCCTCATGGTGCACCGCGACGAACCCGCTACCGGACGGTCCGTGACGGCCGCACCTCGCGGCTCCCTTTCCCCATGGGCGGCGTTCGGATCGGCTTCCGCCTTACCGGCTACCGGCTCCTGCCGCCGCCGGCCCTCGGACCTCACCCCCTCCCCCGGGACACCGGCGCCGGCCGTGCCGCCGCGCGCTCCCCGGTGCCCTGCGCCCCCTTTGACCGGGGGTGCCTGGCCGGCGACCCGGTGCTGGGTCGAGCAACCCTCCTGGGCACCGCCCTGTTCCAGGCACCCCATTCTATGCGCCCCGGCCCGCCCCCTGTCAATCGGCCGGCAACCGCAGGGCGCGCCGGATGGCGCCCGCCACCGACTCCGCCAGCTCCCGGACCAGGGCGGCATCGTCCCCCTCCACCATGACCCGGATCAGCGGCTCGGTGCCCGAGGCCCGCACCAGGATACGGCCCTCCTCGCCCAGCCGCTGCCGGGCCGCAGCGATGGCCGCCTGGATGGACGGGTCTTCCTCCCAGCCGTCCCGCCGGGTGACGGGCACGTTGAGCAGCACCTGGGGCACGGGCTGCACCACCGCCGCCAGCTGGGAAAGGGGCTTGCCCGCCCGCACCATGACCGCCGCCAGGGCCAGGCCGGTGAGGATGCCGTCCCCGGTGACGGCGTGGCGCCGCAGGATGATGTGCCCCGACTGCTCACCACCCAGGACGAACCCGCCCTGCTCCATGGTCTCGAACACGTGCCGGTCGCCCACCCGGGTGCGCACCAGCCGCAGGCCCGCGGCCTTCAGGGCCCGCTCGAGCCCCAGGTTGCTCATCACCGTGGCCACCACCGTGTTGCCGGCCAGCTCGCCCCGGGCGGCCATGTCCAGGGCCAGGACGGCCAGGATGGCGTCGCCGTCCACGATCCGGCCGCGCTCGTCCACGGCGATGACCCGGTCGGCGTCGCCGTCGAAGGCCAGGCCCAGATCGGCCCCCTGCTGGCGCACCACCTGCGCCAGCGCCTGCGGAGCCGTGGAGCCGCAGCCCACGTTGATGTTGGTGCCGTCGGGCGCGTCGTGGATCACCGTCACCCGGGCGCCCACCGCCTGCCAGGCCGCCGGCGCCCAGGGAGTGGCGGCGCCGTGGGCGCAGTCCAGAACCACCCGGAGACCCTCCAGGCCGGTCCCGGCCACCTGCCGGAGGTGGGCCAGGTACCGGTCGCCGGCGTCCGCCGCCGCCTGCCGGCGCCCCACGGCTCCGCCCACCGGCGGGACGAACCCGGCCCCGCCGCCGGCTTCGGCCACCAGTCCCTCGACGGCTTCCTCCAGCTCGTCGGGCAGCTTGCGCCCCTGCGGGTCGAAGAACTTGATGCCGTTGTACTCCGGCGGGTTGTGGCTGGCGGAGATCACGGCCCCGCCCGTAGCTCCCAGGGCCCCGGTGAGATACGACACCCCGGGCGTCGTCATCACCCCCAGGGGCACCACCAGAGCGCCGGCCGACATCAGGCCGGCGCTCAATGCCGCCTCCAGCAGCTCTCCCGATGCGCGGGTATCCCGGCCCACCACGATCCGGGGCCGTCCGCCGCCACGCTCCTCCAGCACCCGGGCCAGGGCCCGGCCCAGGGCCAGGGCCAGCTCCGCAGAGAGCTCGGTGTTCGCCACGCCGCGGACGCCGTCGGTTCCAAACAAGCGCGCCATACCGGTCCTCCTGTTCGACTCCTCCAAGACATTCAGGAACTCTCGGGGGCGGCCGCCTCGGCGCCCCCGCCGCCGGCCCTCCGCTCCGGGCCGTCACCGTCCCCCGGCGCCTTCTCCATCGCCCGCAGTCCCGCCGGGCCCTCCGGCTCCGGTCCCGGCCCCGGGAGCGTTCCCGGCGCCGCCTGCGCCGGCCGCCGGTTCGGCCGGGCGAATCTCGACGGTGACCCGCACGGTCCGCGGGCTGCCGGACAGCACGATTCCCTCCGGCAGCGCCAGGCCCACCTCCCGGGTCACCGTCCGGTCCAGCCCGCCGATGTTGACCGGTTCGGTCTGGAGGAACTCCAGTTGCTGCAGCAAACGCTCCTCGCGTGCCCGCACGGTGACCTCGGCGGGCTCGATGGTGATGTTGCCGATCTCATGGCCTTCGGCCGGCGTTCCCTCCAGGCGCGCCTGGACCGGCACCACCTTCTGCGGCATGAAGACCACCGGCACCGTCACCTGCACCGTCTGGGGCTCCAGCACCAGGGCCTGGGGATACACCGCCTCCACCGGACGACCCGACGAGTCCACCGGGACCAGGGTCACCGAGTGGGCGATGGTGCTCTGGATCCCGCTGACGGGAACGGAGGCCACCACTCTCGCCACCCGTTCCACCAGGCTGCGGGCACCGCTGACGGTGACCTGCTCCACCGAGACCGCCGGGTTCTCGATGATGTAATCCGGTGCCGGCTCGCCGTTCAGCTGCAGCTCCACGGGCACCGTCTTCTCCATGCGCTGCTCGAGGCGCACCGTCACGTACTGGGGACTGACCCGCACCACCCGCAACCGCCCCCGGGCGGGGATCACCGTCACCGGGCGGGTGGTCTCGCCCGGCCCCACACCGCTGAGGTCCACGGTCACCCGGGCATCGCGGACGCCGAGATCCTCCAGGAACTCCGGCGGGCCGCTCAAGGTGACGTCCACCGCGTGGGGTTCCAGGGAGAGCACCGCCAGCCCCGGGTCGAGGCCCTCGGGGACGACCTCCACGTCATACACCGTCCGCGCCTGGTCGGGGTTCTGGCTGCTCATCACGCCGAACCAGAGGATGATGGCCAGGATCACGGACAGGACCTTCAAACGCGTCTCGTTCTCGAACAGCCGCTCCATCAGGACGACCCCCGTATCCAGGGCAGCAGCGACGGCGTCTCCTCCGGCGCCAGCAGGGACATCAACAGCTCTTTCAAGGTGGCCTCGTCCAGGTTACGGATCAGCTTGCCGCCCTGGGCCAGGGAGACGCGGCCCGTTTCCTCCGAGACCACGATGGCCACGGCATCGGAATGCTCGCTGATACCCAGGGCCGCCCGGTGGCGGCTGCCCAGCTCCGGGCCGGGCCCGGCCTCTTCGGTCAGGGGAAGGAAGGCGCCGGCGGCCATCACCCGGTTGCCGCGGATGATCACCGCCCCGTCGTGCAGGGGCGTGTTGGGGATGAACACGTTGACCAGGAAGGGGGCGGAGACGATGCCGTCGATGATGATCCCCGTCTCGATGATCTCGTTCAGGCCCGTCTCCCGCTCGATCACCACAATGGCGCCGATCTTGTTGCGGGACAGCTGTTCGACCGCCCGCACCACCTCATCGATCATGCGGGCCACGTCCTGCTGGGGCAGGGCGAAGAGCGGCCGGGCAAAGAAGCGCCCGCGTCCCAGCTGCTCCAGCGCACGGCGCAGTTCGGGCTGGAAGACGATGGGCAGGGCGACGATCAGCGCCAGCTGGGCTTGCCGCAGCAGCCAGTGGATGGTGTCCAGGCGCAGCCAGCCGCTGATGCTGGTGAAGACCACCAGCACCAGGATGCCGCTCAGGATGGGAACGGCCCGCGTCCCGCGGATCAAGAGGAAGAACCGGTAGAACAGGTAGGCGACCAGGGCGATGTCCACCAGGGAGATCAGCCAGTCGACCCAGGTCATGGTGAAGAGGAACGCGGGCAGCGGCACCTCAGGCCTCCCTCCCGGGACTGCCGCGGGCGCGGCCGGCAACGGCCCCCGCGGCAGCAGGCTCTCACCCCGGCCGGATCCACCCTGGCCGGCCCCGTGTCCCCGCCCGCGTCCCCAGGCGAGCACGGGCGCGGGAAGCCGGCCCTTCCGGACCCCGGCACCGGACCCTCAGCCCCAGGGCACGGCTTGCGGGCCGGCGGCCGGCAGGCGGATCCGGACCGCCCCCTGGTTCGACCCGGCGCCGGGCCGGCGGCTACCCCGTGGCCGGCTCGGGCCGGATGTAGTACGCCAGGCTCTGCAGCTCCAGCGTCAGGTCGATGTTCTGCACCACCACCCCCGGTGGCACCTGCAGGGTCACCGGGGCGAAGTTGAGGATCGCCTCGACGCCGGCGGCCACCAGCCGCCGGGCCACGGCCTGGGCCGCCCCCGCCGGAACGGCGATCACCGCCAGCCGGATCCCCAGCCGGCGGATCACCGCCTCCATGGCGTCGGCCGGCTGGATCTCCAGGCCTTCGATGCGCTCGCCGATGCGGGCAGGGTCGCTGTCGAAGATGGCCACGATCCGGACGTCCCGGTGGCGGGTGCGGTTGTACCGCGCCAGCGCCGTACCCAGGTGCCCGGCCCCCACCAGGGCGATGGACACTTCCCTGTCCAGGCCCAGGATATGCCGCAGCCGGTCCACCAGCACATCGATGCGGTAGCCCACGCCCCGGGTGCCGAAGGCACCGAAGTACGCCAGGTCCTTGCGGATCTGCTCGGAAGAATAGCCGGTACGGGCGGCCAGGTCGGCGGAGGAGACGATCTCGTGGTCCTCGGCCCGCAGTTCCTCCAGGGCCCGCAGGTAGACGGGAAGCCGGCGGATGGCCACATCGGGCACGCGGGCGGGGGTGCCGCCGGTCTCCTGGTCCGGGACGACCGCCGGCTCCGGTTCGGTCCCCGCCTTCTCGCCCGCCGCCGGCGCCCGGCCGGACAGCCTGGGCTCCCCATCCCCTGGCCTGACCGCCATGCCCGCCTCCCCTGGGTTCCCGATCGCGGCGACGGTTGCCACCAACCGGCCCCTCCGGACCACCCGGGCACCCGGCCCGGCCCCGGGCGGCGCCGGCCCCTGCCTGGCCTCCGGCCGCCGGCGGCACCGGTTCGTCCAGCGACGCCTAGTGCTTCCGATCCAGGATGAACCGGGCCAGGGCCCTCAGATTGGGCTCCATCGGCGCACCGGCCAGCTCATCCAGGGCTTCCAGCGCATCACCGACAAACTGCTCCGCCCGGCGGCGTGCATATTCCAGCCCG
Organism: Thermaerobacter sp. PB12/4term; assembly: GCF_003403315.2. Classification (NCBI taxonomy): domain Bacteria; kingdom Bacillati; phylum Bacillota; class Clostridia; order Eubacteriales; family Clostridiales Family XVII. Incertae Sedis; genus Thermaerobacter; species Thermaerobacter sp. PB12/4term. The sequence continues at coordinate 231,777 of NZ_CP048407.1, read as the reverse complement.
CCCACCGCCTCCACCCAGCCGGTCACCCGCTCCACCGTGGCATCGTCCACCTGCCGGGCTTCCAGGCGCTCCAGCAGCCAGGGCTGGGGATCCCGGGCCAGCGCGAACAGGACGGGCAGGGTGAGGACGCCGCTGCGCAGGTCCGTTCCCCGGGGCTTGCCCAGCTGCTCGGGACTGCCCGTCAAATCCAGGATGTCGTCGATGACCTGGAAGCCCATGCCGATGCCGTACCCGTAGCGCCGCAGGGCCTCCGCCTGCTGTTCGGTGGCGCCGCCCATCAGGCCGCCCATCAGGCAGCAGTGGCTGATGAAGTGGGCGGTCTTCTTGTAGATCCGGCGGTAGTAGCCCTCTTCCCCGGTGCTGGGGTCGAAGAGCTGGGCCTGCTGCTCGATCTCGCCCGTGGACATCTCGTAGACCGCCTCGGCCATGACCTGCACCACGCGGTTGTCGCCGTCGGCGGCCAGCAGGGAGAAGGCCCGGGCGAACAGAAAGTCGCCCGTCAGCACCGCCGTCCCGGTACCCCACCGCACGTTGACCGTGGGCAGCCCCCGGCGGGCGGTGGCGCCGTCCACGATGTCGTCGTGGACCAGGGTCGCCATGTGGATCAGTTCCACCGCCGCCGCCACCGGCAGCAGCCGCTCGCGATCGTAATGGAAATTGCGTGCGGCCAGGAGGACCAGGGCGGGTCGCAACCGCTTGCCGCCGCCACGCTGCAGGTAGGTGGCCAGTTCGACGATGTGGGGATCAGGACCGTCCAGGGCCCGCCGGATCGCCACCTCGACCGCGGCCAGGTCGTTGCGGATCGGTTCGAAGACCGCCCCCGCCGAGACGGTCACCGATGCTTGCCCTTCGCCTGCCATGCATCTTCCCCCGGCGCACCCGCGGCGCCTGCGGCGCTCCCCGGGGCAGGAGATTCCGTCAACACGCGGGACATGATCCATTTTACCCTTCCTGGTACCGGGCCGCCAGCGCCTGGAGACGGCGGATGCGGTGTCCCACGGCGGACTTGCTCAGGGGCGGATCCAGCAGCTGGCCCAGGTCCCGCAGGCTGGCCGACGGGTGCTCGATCCGGACCCGGGCCACCTCCCGCAACGATGGGGGCAGACCTTCCCATCCCACCGCCTCGACCAGCCGGCGAATGGCTGCCACCTGCCGCAGCCCGGCGTCCACGGCCTTGCGCAGGTTGGCCGTCTCGGCGTTGACCAGGCGGTTGACCTGGTTGCGCATGCCCTTGACCACCCGGTGGTTCTCCAGGGCCAGGACCGCCTGGTGGGCTCCCAGGCGCCCCAGGAACTCGGCGATCTGGTCGGCCTCCTTGAGATAAAGCCCCACCCGCCCCCGGCGCCGGGCACGGCCGGGCCGCAAGCCCCAGCGGCGCAGTTCGGCAGCCACCCGCCGCGCGGCGGCCGCCCCCGGGACCACCACCTCGGCGTGGTACCCGTGCCCGGGCCCGCTGACGCTGCCTGCCCCCAGGAAGAGGCCCCGCAGGAAAGCCTGCCGGTCCTGGCGACGCCGCGGCTGTTCCCCGGCACCCGGATCGGGCAGGCCGGCCAGCACCAGGCCCGAGCCGCCGGCCCCGGCGGGCTCGGGCGGTTCATCCAGCCAGAGCTCGTAGACGTTGCCCCGGCCCAGCCGCCCCCGCCGGTCGACCACCAGGCGCGGCGTGACCCCGTAGCGGGCCCGCACCAGGCGGACCAGGAGGCGCGCCGTGGCGGCGCTTTCCGTACGCCAGCGCCAGCCCTTCCCCTCCACCGGCATCCCGCACCCCAGGCACAGGCCGGCCAGCTCCCAGGCCAGGGCCGTGCCATCGGCCGGCCAGAGCCGGGCCAGCTCGTCCTTGACCTGGCCCGAGAAAGTGTCCCGGATCAACGGCATCCCTCCAGCCCGGCGGGCCGGGGTCGAGCACCCGGGCCGCCGGGTTCCAAAACCCCATCCGGGAAGCGCCACCAGCGGGCGGAACCGCAGCGGCGGCCGCGGCAGGCCGGCTTCGCCCGCCGTACGCCCCGCGGGCCGGCTTCAGGCGTCCCGCACCCCGCGGGCCGCCTTCAGGCGTCCTGCGCCACGCGGGCCGGTTCGTTACGCCCCGGTCTCCTCGCGCCACAGGCGCTCGCCCAGCAGGAAGAAGTCCAGCCGGCGGCGCGGGTTCACCCGCGGCCGGGCGGCCAGCAGCACCCGCAGCAGGGCGCGGGCCAGCCGCTGGGGGTCGTGGCGGACCAGGTCGTCCCCCGCCAGCAGGCGCGCCGCATGCACCTGCAGGCCCATCTGGCGCAGCCGCTCCCGGTCCAGGCGCACCACGTCCTGCCCCTGCTGGCGGTAGCGCTGGAGGAGCGCAGCCGGCGGCTGCTGGACGTTGACCAGCACGTGGTGGAAAAGGCCTGGGCCCACGGCGTCGATCAGCGCCCGGGCGTGGTCGGCGGCGGTGTAGCCGGTGGTCTCCCCGGGCTGGGTCATGGCGTTGACCACCAGCACCTTGACCGCCCGGGAGCGGCGCAGGGCGTCGCGGATGCCGGGAATCAGCAGGTTGGGCAGGATGCTGGTGTACAGGCTCCCCGGGCCGAGCACCACCAGGTCGGCCGACTCGATGGCTTCCACGGCCGCCGGCGGCGGCTCGACCCCCGAGGGCTCCAGCCACACCTTTTCGATGGGCGCCGCATCGGCGGCGATGGCCGACTCCCCCCGGACGATCCGGCCGTCGGCCATGCGGGCCACCAGCGTCACGGGCGTCAGCGTCGACGGCAGCACCTGCCCCCGCACCGCCAGCACCTTGCTGGACTCGTACACCGCCTGCTCGAAGTCGCCCAGCAGTTCCGCCAGGGCGCCGATGAAAAGGTTGCCCAGGCTGTGGCCGGCCAGGGTGCCCTGGGTGAAGCGGTGCTGGAAGAGCTGGGCCATCAGCGGTTCGGCGTCGGCCAGGGCCACCAGGCAGTTGCGGATGTCGCCGGGCGGCAGGATCCCCAGCTCGCCGCGCAGGCGGCCCGAGCTGCCGCCGTCGTCGGCCACGGTGACGATGGCCGTCACGTTGCCGGTGTACTCCTTGAGGCCGCGCAGGAGCACCGACAGGCCCGTCCCGCCGCCGATGGCCACCACCCGCGGCCCCCGGTCCAGGCGCCGGCGCAGCACCAGCCGGTCCATGGCGGCGCCGTTGGCTCCGCCGGCCGGAGTGAGCAGTTCCGCCACCACCCGCAGCACGCGGTAGGTGGCCCCCACGGCCAGCAAGGCCCCCAACGCCATCACCGCGACCCCCGGCCAGGGTTCGGGGACGAACCGGCCCGTGGCCGCCAGCACCTGGCGGCGCAGCCACCCCTCGGCGGCCGCCCACAGGTCGGCCCCGGCGGCCATGGCGCCGCCCAGGGCCACCAGGTAGAGACCCGCGGCGAACACCACCAGCCATCGCTTGATGCGCAGGCCCGGCAAGAGCCAGTATGCCAGCTTCATCCGTCACCCTCGCTTCCCCTGGGCCCGCTCCGCCAGGGAGCGCTCCACGTCGCGGTGTTCGACCAGCACCCGGTGCCCCTGGTTGCGCAGGTGGGCGGCCAGCGCCTCGGCGATCACCACCGAGCGGTGCTGGCCGCCGGTGCAACCCACGGCCACGGTCAGCTGGGTCTTGCCCTCGTTGATGTATTGGGGCAGCAGGAAATCCAGCAGGTCCTGCAGCTGCTCCAGCAAGCGGCGCGCACTCGGCCAGCGCAGCACGTAATCCCGCACCCGGTCGTCCAGGCCCGTCATGGGCTGCAGGTCGGGCACGTAGTGGGGGTTGGGCAGGAAGCGGACGTCGAACACCAGGTCCGCGTCGGCCGGCAGCCCGTAGCGAAAGCCGAAGCTCACCACGTGGGCGATCAGGCGCGGCGTCTCCGGCCCGCCCCACAGCTGGGCGATGCGCTCCCGCAGCTGCCGCGGCGAGAGCTCGCTGGTGTCGAGGATCACGTGGGCGCGGCCGCGCAGGGCGCCCAGCCGCTGCCGCTCCGCCCGGATCCCCTCCAGCAGCCGGCCCTGGGGGGCCAGGGGATGGCGCCGCCGCGTCTCCTTGAACCGCTTGACCAGCGCCTCGTCGGAGGCCTCCAGGAACACGATCCGGTAGAACACGCCGGCCTGGTCCAGCTCCTGCAGCGCCTCCACCGCCTGGTCGAACCAGTCCCCGCCGCGCACGTCCATCACCACCGCCACCCGCCGCACGGGGCTGTCGGGCTGGCGGCAGAGGGCGGCAAAGGGCGCCAGCAGGGCCGGGGGCAGGTTGTCGACGCAGAAGAAGCCGAGATCCTCAAGGGCGTGGATGGCCTGGGTCTTGCCCGCGCCGGACAGCCCGGTGACCACCACCAGCTGCAGGTCCCGCCCGGCACCCGCCTCCTGGCCCTTGCCCGCTGGCGCGGCGGCCTGCGCGGCCACGGGTACGCCAGGCTGCGGTGCCGCCGGCGCAGCGGCCTGCGGTACCGCCGGCATGGCGGCCTGCGGTTCCCCGGGCGCGACAGCAGGTGCCACCCCCGGCGCAGGCCCCCCTTGCCCTCCGCCGGCGACCCCGTCCCTGGCTTCCCCGGCGCCCGCAGGAGCGCCGTCCCCTGGAGCCGGGCCTGGGTGTCCGGCCGGTCCCGCCGGGTTCCTTTCCGCCGCCTTTTCCATCGCCCCCACCTCCCTGCCCGGCCCCGGGCCCGGGCCTGGGTCCGCCGCACCCTAGGGGGGCGGCACCGAATCCCGGACCCACACCGAATCCCGGACCCATTTATCCTTCAAATCTTCCGCCGGGAAAAGGAACGATCCTCCTTTACGGGCCCGCCGCCGGCGCGAGGACCCGGACGCCCGCCGCCAGACCGCCCGCTTCCGGCCTCCGGCCACCCGGCGGCACCCCGGCCGCCCGGCGATACCCCCGACGCCCGCCCTGGCCGGCCCGGCCCCGCCCCTTCCGGGGGCCCCTGGTCCCGGGGCTCCGGGTCGCCGTACCGCGGGTCCGGCACCGTCAGGCGTGCCTTGCGCCGGCAGGCCTCACGGGAATCCCAGGACCGCCTGAACCAGCCGGTGGTCGGAGGCCCCGTGATCCAGGGCCTGCAGCTCCACCACGCGCAGGCCGGCTACCCAGATCAGGTCGATGGCCGGCCCGGACTGTGGCGCCCCCTCAGGGTCCCCCCGGCGCGGCCCGCCCCCGGGGCTTCCGGCACCCCTTGAGCTCCCGCTGCCCGCCGCCACGACCCAGCAGGGCTCGCCTCCCGCACCACCGGTGGCCGGGTAGGTCGCCGGCACCTGCGCCCGGGCCGCCGCGGCACTGGCCAGAACGGCCCGGAGGGGCGCCAGTTCCGGCGCCTCCGCCGGCGCGTTGAAGTCCCCCACCAGGACAACCGGCCCCTCCTGCCGCAGCCGGGCCGCCCGCTCGGCCAGGGCGCGGGCTTGCGCCCGGCGCTCCGCCGCGCCGAGCCCCAGATGGGTCACCCCCAGCCAGGCCGGTTCGTCCTGGGGACCGAAGCCGGACACCCGCAGCCACAGGCAGGCCCGGGTTCCCCGCGGGAAGGCAGGGGCTGGGCCTCCACGGCCACCACCCCGCTCCCCGCCGGGGGGACCGGCGGTCCGAGCCAGCACAGGCCGTAGGCGCCGCCCCGGTGCAGGGTGGGGTGGAAGAACCAGGCGCGGCCCAGGGCCATGCCCAGCCACCGGGCCTGGTGCACTCCGCCGCTGCGGCGGCGGCCGCCGTCCACCTCCTGCAGGCCGGCCCAGTGCGGGCTGGCCCGCTCCAGCACGCGCCGGATGCCCTTCAGGTCGACCCGGCCGTCCAGTCCCCGCCCGTGGCGGATGTTGAAGGTGGCAATGCGCCAGAGCATGCCTGCCCGGTGCGCCAGGGCCGCTCCCTCCGTTCCGGGCGCGCCGGCCACCCCCGCGCGCCGCGCCGTCCCCCACCGGGCCGCGCGGCGGCCGGTTGCAGGGCCAAACCGCCCGGCCACCCCGGTCCGACCCCACAGGCCTTGTTGACCGGGCGCGGGCCGGGCCGCCCGTCTCCTGCGGGCTCCGGCCTGCTAGCCTGCGGCGGAGCCGTCCTCCTGGTCCTGCCGCCGCTGGCGCGCGGCCCGGTGCCAGCCGCGCTCCATCAGGACGCCGGCCATGTACGCCAGCAGGATCGTCGGGATGAGAAGACCCGCAAAATTGGTCCAGAAGATCCCTACGGCCAGCAACACGGCGCAGACCGCCAGCGCCGTGCGCATCTCCCCCCGCACCCCCCAGGAGATGCCCAGGGCAATGGTCGCGACGCTGATCAGCACCTTGCCGATCAGGATCAGGATGTCGAGGACTCCACCCATCTCCGGCCTCCTTCCCACCCTCCGGGGCCCGTGGTCTCCGGGGCCCCGGCTGCAGGTGTGGCCCTGGCCGGGCGGCGCGTTCGCGGGCACTGCGCCCGCACCGCCCGCCCCCACTATACTGGACCATACTGGACCCTCTGGCCGCCCTCCGGATGCCGCCGCCATCAGGATCCCCGACCGGCCATACCCTCCGGGCGGCCCGGGCCGGCCACCGCTGCCGCGGGGCGTGCGGCATGGCAGTTCAGGCCGGGCAGGGCGCCGCCTGCACGCCTACGCCATCTCCGGCACCGGGTGGGGCGGCCGCAGCCCTCGCAGCACGGCGGCGCAGTTCTCCGCCGCCAGCCGGGCCATGCGCCAGCGGGTGCGCCGGGTGGCGCTGCCGATGTGGGGCAGGGCGATCACGTTGGGCAGCTGCAGCAGCGGGTGATGGGGTGGGACCGGCTCCTGGCCGTACACGTCCAGGCCCGCCATGGCCAGGTGCCCCTGGCGCAGGGCCTCGACCAGAGCCTGTTCGTCCACCACGCCGCCCCGGGCGGTGTTGATCAGGATGGCCCCGGGTTTCATCCGAGCCAGCCGCCTCCCGTCCAGCAGGTGGCGGGTTTCCGGGGTGAGGGGCACGTGGAGGGTGACGATGTCGGAGCGGGCCAGGAGCGAGTCCAGGTCGGCATAGGCGACGCCCAACTCCTCCTCCGCGTCCGGATGGCGCCGGCGGCTGGAATACAGGACCTGCATGCCGAAGGCCCGGGCGCGGCGGGCCACGGCCCGGCCGATGCGCCCCAGGCCGACGATGCCCAGGGTGGCCCCGTCCAGCTCGAGGCCGAGCCACTGCAGGGGGTGCCAGGTGGTCCAGCGGCCGGCCCGCAGGTCCGCCTCCGCCTGGGGCAGGCACCGGGCACAGGCCAGGATCAGGGCCATGGCCAGGTCGGCGGTGGCCTCCGTCAGGACCCCCGGCGTGTGGGTCACCAGGATGCCCCGCCGCTGCGCTGCCTGGACGTCCACGTTGTCGTAGCCCACGGCGCAGTTGCTGACCACCCGCAGCCGGGGCGCTCCGGCCAGCAGCCCGTCGTCGATGCGGTCGGTGATCATGGTGATGACCCCGTCGGCCACGGCCAGGCGGCGGGCCAGCTCGGCCCGCGGCGGCGGGAGGAACTCGGGCCACACCTCCACCTCGGCCCAGCCTTCGAGGGGCGCCAGGGCACCCTCAGGCACCTGCCGGGTGACGAAGACGCGGGGTCGCTCCCTCACTCCCACACCTCCTCGGCGCCGGGCCGGCCGGGCAGGCCGGTTGCGGTAGAACCGGACCCGCTCGGGAAGGGGGCTGCGGCCCGGCCCGGCTGGAGCGGACCAGCCCAGGCACGGGGCTGCGGACCGGCCCGGCTGCAGCGGTACTACGGCGTTTTCCCGCCCGTTCCTGGCAGGTGTAAGCCGCTTTTCGGCCGGAAGCGGCGTCTTCCGCCACCTCCCCGGCCCGCACTATAATGGGCAGGGCATTGGGACCATGGGCACCACACTGGGCCAGCGGCCCAAAAGGGGGATCCCGCCGTGCAGGCCGCCGAGTGGGCTCGCGACATCACCGACATCCTTCACGGTCAAGACGAGCAGGGCGCCCTGGAACGGCTGGCCCGCCTGCAGCCCTTCGACCGGGCCCAGGTCCTGGCCCACATGGAGCCCCAGGACCGCCTGCGCCTGGTCCGGAGCATGCCCGTGCCCCTGGCCGCCGAGACCCTGGAATACCTGGAACCCGAAACCCAGTACCGCATCCTCGATCACCTGGACGAGCCCCGGGCCGCCGCCTTGCTGCAGGGAATGTCCAGCGACACGGTGGTCGACCTGCTGCTCGCCCTCCACCCGCTGCAGGCGGCCCGGCTCAAGGCTTGGCTGCCGCCCGCCTACCGCGAGCGCATCGACACCCTGATGACCTTCCCGGAGAACACGGCAGGCAGCCTGGCCACCATCGAGTACATCGCCGCCCGGGAAGGCTGGACCGTCCAGCAGGCGCTGGACCACGTGCGCAAGGTGGGCCACGACGCCGAGGTGGTCTCCTACGTCTACGTGGTGGACGCCCGCGGCCGGCTGGTACGGGTGGCATCCCTCAGGGAGCTGATCCTGGCCGATCCCCACGCGTCGCTGACCAGCGTGGGGCGGGCGGACGTGATCACCGTCCGGGCCACGGCGGACCGGGAAGAAGCGGCACGCCTCCTGACCAACTACGACTTCGTGGCCCTGCCGGTGGTCGACGACCGGCATCGCCTCCTGGGCATCATCACCATCGACGACATCGTCGACGTGATCCACCGCGAGGCGACGGAAGACATCCAGCGGCTGGGCGGCAGCGTGCCCCTGGCCGAGTCCTACTTCAAGACCCCCGTGCCCATGCTGTTCCGCAAGCGCGTGGGGTGGCTGCTGACCCTGTTCATCGCCGGTGCCTATACCAGCACCGTCCTGCACCACTTCGAGGACCTGCTGTCCCAGGTGGTGGGGCTGACCTTCTTCATCCCGCTGCTGATCGGCACGGGCGGCAACACGGGCAGCCAGACGGTGGCGACCCTGGTGCGCGCCCTGGCCGTGGGCGAGGTCACCTTCCGGGACATGCTGCGCGTCCTGGGACGGGAGCTGGCCACGGGGACCCTGCTGGGAGCGGTGATGGCTGTGGCCACCTACGTGCGCGCCTACACGCTGGGAGTCGGCATCGAGCTGGGTCCGGTGGTGGCGGTGACGGCCCTGTTCATCGTGGTCTGGGCGTCCATGGTGTCGGCGGTGCTGCCCCTGCTGCTCCACCGCCTGCGGGTCGACCCGGCGGTGGTGTCGGGTCCCTTCATCAGCACCCTGGTGGACGGGACGGGACTCTTCATCTACTTTTCCGTGGCCCGCGCGCTTCTCAACCTGAGCTAGGGGGCCCACGGCTGTGACCTGCGGACCGGACGCCGGCCCTTACCCTGCCGGGACGAACAGGCCCGCCCGCCAGGGGGACCCGCCTGCCCCCGGCCTGGCCATGACGGCCGTACCCCGGGTGCCCGGCGCTATCCTCCTGGGCGGTCATGTGCTGGGGGCCTTACCCCTGTGGCTGGCAGGAGGGCGGGCCGCAGTCCCCGCGGACCTGCCCGGCCCTCCTCCCCTGGGGCTCGGCCTGGCGGTGGCGCCCCGCCCCTGCCGCCGCCCCGGCGCCGCCCGTGGGGCGGGTCCCGAAGCGGGCAAGGGCCCGTTCCTTCCTGCGGACCCGCTGCGGGAACGAATGGGCCAGCTGCTGGAGGACGTCGCCCTTCACCCCGGCCCCCCGCCCGCCGTCCTGGCCCTGGCCCGGGAGGCGGCGCTGGCCCTGGGTGCCTGGCCACGGGCGGTGGCCATGGCCCTGGGCGGGCTGCGCTGGGCCGGTCCACCGCCGGACCTGGGCTTCGTCGCGGGTCTGGGCCCGCCCGGCCCGGCCCCGGTCGCCGGGGACGCAGGGGGAAGGCCAGGAGGCCGGGTGGCCGGAAGCGGGCCGGCCGGGGGCGCGGGCACGGGCGGCCTGGCGGGGCACCCCGCTGAAGGGGCCGGGACCGGCGCCCCCTCCGGACCACCCCCGGGAGACGAGGGGGGCTGGCCGTCACCCCTGGCGGCCGGACGGGCTCGGGCCTTTGCCGCCCTGCCCGCCGGCTGGCTTGAACCCCTGACCCGGGGCTTGCTGCTGGCCGGCCCCCTTCCCGCGGCAGCTTCCCGGCCGGATGACACCTGGCCGGACCTGCCGCCGCCGCCGGAGTGGTGCTGGGCTGCCCGCTGGTCCCAGGGCCCCGACCCCGTCCTGGTCCGGGTCCTGGAGCGGGAAGCCCGCTGGCTGGCGGGCTGGCGCCGCCGGCTGCCCGCCGACCTTCCCACCGACCCGCGCCCCCGCCGCCCCACGGGGGGAGCACCGGGGCCGGAGACGGGCCCGGCGGGGGGCGGCGGCCGGCCCGCAGCTGCCGCCGGCGATCCCGACCGGGTCCTGGCCGCCTTGCTGCGGGAGGCTGCGGCCCTGGGCCGGTTCGTCCGGGACCAGGGGCTGGTCCCGCCGGCGGTGGCAACGGCCGGCGAGCGGCTGGAGGCCGCGCTGCGGCAGCTGGGCTGGGACCCCGGCGGGCCCGGAAGCCCCCCCGCCTGGCCTGCCTGGCACGTGGCCTGGCCCGTTTGGGCCCTGTGGCTGGCTCCTGCGGGAGCGGGCGACGGCGGCGCGGCCCGCCGGGTCGCCCGCGACCTGGGGCGGCTGGGCTGGTGGGCGGTGCAGCTCTACCCGGTCCAGGCGGGAGCCCGCTGGCGGCTGGTGGCCGGACCGGCCTCCTCTCCCAGGGGAGAGGACCCGGCCCGACAGGGAAGCTCGCCGGGCCGGCCGAAGGCATAGGCGGGACGAAACCGGCAGGGGATGCACAACCGGCAGGGAACGCACCCGGAAGGATGATCAGGCCATGACCCAAGCGGAAGGTCCCAACCTGGCGGTGGCGCGGGCCGCCCTGCGGCTGGCCACCTCGGCTACCCGCAGCGACGAGGGCCGGATCAAGGACGAGCTCCTGCGCCAGGGCATCCGGGGCGTGGCGGTGGACTTCGGCGGACCGTACGTGGAGTCCATCGGCAGCATGGTGCAGAGGGCCATCGTCGCCGCCCGGCGCGAGGGCGTCATCGCACCCATCCACCCCCACGAGGGGGCGGTGGCCGGGGCGGCCAGGGAAGCGCTGGCCCAGCTGGCGGGCCGGGCGCTAGGTTTCAACGTGGGCGGCAAGGTGGCCATCGCCCGGCTGGGGGAGCACCTGGCCTGTGCCGTCTTCGTGGGGGTGGGCCTGGTGCACCTGGACGACGTGGCCGTGGGCCTGGCCCACCGGGCCGTGCCTGACGTGGCGCCCCGCAGCGGTCCGGCGTGACCGGCGGGTCTGCCGTGACCGGCGGCGGTCCGGCGGATCCGGCGGCGGCACCCGCTACCTGCTCCGCGGACCCTGGCAACCCGCGGGCCTCGGCAACCCGCCGGCCTTGCCGACCAGCGCTACAAGGTCTTGCCGGACGCCCGGGCGCCTTGTATAATTCGCGAATAACAACCGGCCGCAGCCGGTGCAGGACGGCAGGCTTCACGGTAGGACGCGGCCGGTTCCCGACTCCTTTTCAAATCCATCGGCAGCCGCTGCGTAGAACGGCAGGACGGTAGGGGCGGATTCCTCCCGCCACCCTTCGGTGGCTTTTTCCTTTCTGTCCTCGCTGCGCAGGGGCCGGGCAAGGAGGGAAGGATGGTGCGCGGGATACGGGGTGCCGTAGTCGCCGAGGACAACAGTCCCGAGGCGATCCGCCGGGCGACCCGCGAGCTCTTGCAGGCCATGGTTGCGCTGAATGAAGCTTCAGTCGATGATATTGTTGCGGTGTTCTTCACGGTGACCCGGGACCTGGACCGTGCCTTCCCCGCTTCCGCGGTGCGGGAGCTGGGCTGGACCCACGTCCCGCTGCTGGACGCCATGGCGCCGCCGGTGGACGATGACCTGCCCCGCTGCATCCGGGCCCTGGTGCTGGTGAACACCGACCGGTCGCCCCGGGAGATCCGGCACGTCTACCTGGGCCAGGCCCGCTGCCTGCGGCCCGACCTGGCCACCTGGCAACCCGGCGGAGTCCTGGACGGCCTGGCCGTCGCCCAGGCCCTGGCGGGAGGGAATCGAGGGTGATCGTCATCATGCATCCCCACGCCACACCTGACGACGTCGAGCAGGTCAAGGAGCGCCTCCGCCAGGCGGGGCTGCGGCCCTACGTGGCCCAGGGCGACGAGCGGGTGGTGATCCACGGCCACGGCAATCCCCGCGCCCTGGACGGCCAGCAGGTGGAGACCCTGCGGGGGGTGGAGAGGGTGGTCACCGTCAGCCGGCCCTACAAGCTGGCCAGCCGGGAGTTCCGCCCCGAGCCGACGGTGGTGACTGCGGGCGGCGTGCCCTTCGGCGGCGATGCGGTCCCCATCATCGCCGGCCCCTGCTCCGTGGAGAGCGAGGCCGGGCTGCTGGAGATCGCCGGGTTCCTCCGGCGGGCCGGGGGCGCGGCCCTGCGCGGCGGTGCCTTCAAGCCCCGTACCTCCCCCTACAGCTTTCAGGGTCTTGGCCAGGAGGGCCTGCGGCTGCTGGCGCAGGCCCGGCAGGTGACGGGCCTGCCCGTGGTGACCGAGGTGATGGCCCCCGAGCAGGTGGAGCAGGTGGCTGCCTACGCCGACGTCCTCCAGATCGGCGCCCGCAACATGCAGAACTTCCCCTTGCTGCAGGCGGTGGGCCGGACCCGCAAGCCGGTGCTCCTCAAGCGGGGCTTCATGGCCACGGTGGAAGAGTGGCTGCTGGCGGCCGAATACATCCTGGCCGAGGGCAATCCCCACGTGATCCTCTGCGAGCGCGGCATCCGCACCTTCGAAACGTCGACCCGCAACACCCTGGACCTCAACGCCGTGGCCGTGGCCAAGAGCCTGACCCACCTGCCGGTGATCGTCGATCCCAGCCACGGCACCGGTCACCGGGAGTACGTGATCCCCCTGGCCCGGGCGGCCGTCGCCGCGGGGGCCGACGGGCTGATCGTGGAGGTGCACCCGCGGCCCGACCAGGCCCTGTCCGACGGCAACCAGAGCCTGGACTTCGCCCAGTTCCAGCAGCTGGTGGAAGAGGTCGAAGCCGTGGCCCGGGCCCTCGGCCGCCGGCTGTTCCGCCACGGGGACGAACCCGGCCGGCAGGCGGCCCGTGACGGGGCCGTCACCGGGGCAGGTCGGGAAGGACGGGCGGGCGCCGGCCGCGAAGGCCGGGGCGACGCCCAACCCGGCCTGCCCCGCCCCGGCGAGCCGGACGTACCGGTCGCGCCGGCTGCGGTGGCGGCGGCACCCTCCCCGAGGCGGGCCGCCGCCGGTGGGGGCAACTGACCGGTGTGCCCCGAGGCCCCCGGCCCGGCCTGCGGCCCCGCCTTCGAATCCCGGAGGCTTCCTAATCCGTTGCCAGGGCCGGGACGGGGCGGGCCCGTTCCGGCCTCCGAGCCGGGCGGCCGTCCGGGCGGCGACCGGCTGGAGCGCTGGCGGGGGCGCGTTTTGGCCGTGGTCGGCCTGGGCCAGATCGGCGGCTCCCTGGCCGCCGCCGTCCGCCCCCTGGTGGGCAGGGTGCTGGGGTTCGACCGGGATCCGGCCGCCTTGGACCACGCCCTGGCGGCCGGGTGGGTCGACGCCGGTTCGTCCGCCGGGTTGGACCTGCTCAGAGAGGCCGATGCCGTGGTGCTGGCCGTGCCCCTGGGCGCCATGCCGGCGGTGCTGGAGCAGGCCCGGCCCTTCCTGCGGCCGGGAGTGCTGCTCACCGACACCGGCAGCGTCAAGGGGCCGGTGGTGGCCGCCGCCCGGCAGCACTTGCCCGCCCAGGTGGCTTTTGTGGGTGGCCACCCCATGGCCGGCACCGAGCGGTGGGGCGCCGCCGCGGCTGATCCCGGGCTCTTCCGGGGGTGCACCTGGGTCCTCACCCCCGCCGCCCCCTGGGGCGAAGGGGCGGCCCGGCCCTGGATCCCGCTGCTGGAGGCCGCCGGTGCCCGGGTCCTCCTGATGGATCCCGTGGATCACGACCGGCACGTGGCCCTGGCCAGCCACCTGCCCCTGCTGGTGGCCGCCGCCCTGGCAGGCACCGCCCGCCGGGGCGCCGGAAGCCTCCCCCACCTGGCCGGCCTGGTGGCCGGCGGCTTTCGCGACACCACCCGGGTGGCCGGCGGCCACCCCGTGCTGGGGCGGGACATGCTGCGCGCCAACTGGGTCCATCTGGCCCCGTGGCTCGAGGTTCTGAAGGAAGAACTTGACCGGCTGGCCCGGGCGGTGGTCCCCGCCGGGCCCGGAGAAGGACCGGCGGGGCCGGAAGGCCGCGCCGGGGGGACCGGCGCCGGAGGGGGAGACTTCACCGGGCTGGCCCAGGGGGGCGAAGGGGGCGATCCCCTCTTCCGCTACCTGGACGCGGCCCGCCGCTTCCGGGAGGCCATCCTGCGCCGGCCCGGGCCGCCCGCGGAGACCGCCCGGCCAGGCTCCAGCGAGGATGGGTGACGCCCGTGCACTGCCCAACGCCTGAACCTGAATCCAATCGCCGGCACCGCCGGGCGGGCGGAGCGCCTGGAGATGCCCTGCCCGGAGCGGCGCCCGGACCCGCCGGCGCTCCTGCCCCGGCCGCAGCCACCAAACCAGCCGGGATCCCCGGGGCGGCCCCGGAACCGGCCGCCGGCGACCCCGCCCTGGACTCCGGCCTGGTACGGGTGCGGCCCGCCCGGGATCTGGGCGGCACGCTGCCGGTGCCGGGGGACAAGTCCATCGCCCACCGGGCGGCCCTGCTGGCCGCCGCCGCCGGGGGCCGGGTCGTCCTGGACCATTACGCGCCGGGGCGGGACGCTGCCTCGACCCTGGCGTGCCTTGCCGCCCTGGGGGTCACGGTGCGGCGTCCGGCGCCCCACCAGGTGGTGCTGGAGGGGCCGGGCATCGCCGGCTGGCAGGCTCCCGCAGCTCCCCTGGACGCGGGCAACTCGGGCACCACCATGCGCCTTTTGCTGGGGCTGCTGGCATCCCGCCCCTTCACCGCCACCTTGACCGGGGATGCCTCCCTGTGCCGGCGGCCCATGGACCGGGTGGTCGAGCCCCTGCGCCGCATGGGCGCCCTGATCAGCGGCCGGGAGGGCGGCCGCCGGGCCCCCCTGACCATCCGGGGCGGGGACCTCAGGGCCATCCACCACGACAGCCCCGTGGCCAGCGCCCAGGTCAAGAGCGCCATCCTGCTGGCAGGGCTGTTTGCCGCGGGACGAACCAGCGTCCGCGAGCCCGCCCTCTCCCGCGATCACACCGAGCGGCTGCTGCCCCTCTTCGGCGTCGCCGTGGAGCGGGACGGGCTGCTGGTCGCCGTCGACGGCGGCCAGGTCCTGGCCGCCCCGGCCCGGCTGGCCATCCCCGGCGACCCGTCGGCGGCCGCCTTCTACCTGGCCGCCGCCCTCCTTTGCCCGGGTAGCCGGATCACCCTGCAGGGAGTGGGGGTCAACCCCACCCGGGCGGGGTTCCTGGAGGTGCTGCAGGCCATGGGCGCCCGGGTGCGGGTGAAGGCCGTGCGGGAACTGCAGCCCGGCGCCGGTCCCGCCGGCGACCCGGCGGGGCCGGGCCGGCCGGCCCGGGGAGCGGGGGACGGAGGCCGCCCGGCCCCCGGCCGCGTTCCCCGAGGGCCCGCCGGTTCTTCCGCAACGGCCGGCGGGCCGGGCGAGCCGGTGGCGGACCTCACCGCCGAAACCTCCGAGCTGCGGGCCGTGGACGTGGGCGGCGACCTGATCCCCCGGCTGATCGACGAGATCCCCATCCTGGCGGTGCTGGCCACCCAGGCCCGGGGCACCACCCGCATCCGCGACGCCGCGGAACTGCGGGTCAAGGAAACCGATCGCCTCACGGCCATCGCCGAGGAACTGCGGCGGCTGGGCGCCCGGGTGGACGAGCACCCCGGCGGCCTGGACATCCACGGCCCCACCCCCTTGCGGGGCGCCGTGGTCTCTTCCCGGGGCGACCACCGCATGGCCATGGCCCTGGCCGTGGCCGGGCTGGTGGCGGCCGGCGAGACGGTGATCACCGGCGCCGCCAGCGCCGCCGTGTCGGACCCTGGCTTCTTCAGCAACCTCCGCCGGCTGGGCGCTCCCGTGGAGGGTCCGGAAGGCCTGCCGGGGAGCCCGGAGCCCCAGCCGGCAAGCCCGGTGACCCTGGGGGCAGGCTTGGTTTCCCTGGAAGCAGGCGGTGCAGGTGCGGCACCCGGCTCCCTGCCGGCCCCGGCCGCGGGGGATGAACCGGCATGAGCCGCCCCCCGGCCACCCCCGGCTCGCCGCCGCCGCGGCGGCTGGCGGTCCTGGGCCATCCCATCGGCCACAGCCTCTCGCCCGCCCTGCAGTCTGCCGCCTTCCGGGCGGCGGGCCTGCCCTGGTCGTACCAGGCCTGGGACGTGCCGCCCGGGGACCTGGAGGCCGCCCTGGCCCAGGTGCGGGCCGATCCCCGCTGGGCCGGGGTCAACCTGACCATCCCCCACAAGGAAGCCGCCCTCGCCCTGCTGGACCGGCTCGATCCCGCCGCTCGCCGCATCGGCGCCGTCAACACCGTGGTGCGGGAGGACGGCGGGGCGCTGGTGGGGTACAACACCGACGGGACCGGGTTCCTCCGGGATCTGGAGGAGCACGGCCTCCCCGCCGGCCGCCTAGCCGGCCGGCGGGCCCTGGTCCTGGGAGCCGGCGGTGCCGCCCGGGCCGTGGCCTTCGCCCTGCTGGAAGCCGGCATGGCCGTGGTGATCGCCAACCGGACGGCCGCTCGGGCCCGGGCGCTGGCCCGGGAGCTGGCGCAGGCGCCCGTGGATCCGGGCGCAGCCGGCGGGCCTCCGGCCCGGCCCCACCCCCGGCACGGGATCGCGGGCCCGGCCGGGTCCGGCGACGGGGGCCAGTCCCCGCAACCGGGGAGGCCCGCCGGCGCACGGGATCAAGGTTGCGAGGCTTCCCTGGATCCGGCGCCCGTGGAGGCGCCCGTGGAAGCCCTCTCCTTAGACGACCCGGCCCTGCCGGAGGTGGCCGCCGGCTGCCTGCTGGTGGTCAACGCCACCAGCGCCGGCATGGCGCCCCAGCTGGGGGTGGACCCGCTGCCGGCTACCTGCCGCCCCCTGCCCGGCCAGGTGTATTACGACCTGGTCTACCGGCCGGCCGTCACCCCCTTCCTGGCCCGGGCGGCGGCGGCCGGCGCCCGGGCCATCGGCGGCCTGGGCATGCTGCTGCACCAGGGGGCCGCCGCCTTTGAACTCTGGACGAACCGGCCCGCCCCCCTGGCCGCCATGCGGGCCGCCCTGCAGGCGGCCCTGGCCGCCGGCGACCCGGGTGCCCCCGGGGCCCGGGACGTTCCGGCGGAGGCCTGGGACGGCACGGGCCGGGGGGCGTCATCTCCGGAGCAAGGAGCGTGAACCCGGTGGCCCTGCGGCTGTTGACCGCCGGCGAATCCCACGGACCCGGCCTGGTGGCCGTCCTGGAAGGCGTGCCCCACGGGCTGCCCCTGACGGCCGCCGACATCGACCGCGACCTGGCCCGGCGCCAGCGGGGTTATGGCCGGGGCGGCCGCATGAAGATCGAGCAGGACCGGGTGCGGATCGTGGGCGGGGTGCGCCACGGCCGCACCCTGGGCAGCCCCATCGCCCTGTGGATTCCCAACCGCGACTGGGAGAACTGGAGCCGGGCCATGGCGCCGGAGCCCCCGGACGCCGCCGCCCAGGCCACTGCGGACGGCGACTGGCGCCTGGAACCCGTCACCCGCCCCCGCCCGGGCCATGCCGACCTGGCGGGCGCCCTGAAATACGGCGCCCGCGACATCCGGGACGTCCTGGAGCGGGCCAGCGCCCGGGAGACGGCGGCCCGGGTAGCCGCGGGGGCCGTCGCCCGCAAGCTGCTCGGCCTGTTCGGGGTCCGCATCCAGAGCTACGTGCTGCGCATCGGCGAGGTGGCCATCCCGTCGCCGGTCCTGGAGTACGGCGAGGACGGCCGCCCGCCCGTGGACCCGGGGGCCCTCGAGGAGGCCACCGAAGCCTCGCCGGTCCGCTGCCCGGATCCGGCGGCGTCGGAGCGGATGGTGGAGGCCATCCGGACCGCCGGCCAGGCCGGGGACACCCTGGGGGGCGTGTTCGAGATCCTGGTCACCGGGGTGCCCGTGGGGCTGGGCAGCCACTCCAGCGGCGACCGGCGGCTGGAGGGACGGCTGGCCGGGGCCTTGATGGCGCTGAACGCCATCAAGGGGGTTGAGGTGGGCCTGGGCTTCGCCGCCGCCGCCCTGCCGGGTTCCCGGGTCCACGACCCCATCGGGTTCCGCCCGCCCCGCCTGGAGGGTACGGAACCAGCCCCAGCGGCGCCCGGTCCCGCCCACCCGGCGGCCCGGGCCGCCGCAGCCCGGGCCGGGGCCGACGGCTGGCGCGGCCCGGCGGCCGGGTTCTTCCGGTACCGCAACGGGGCCGGGGGCATCGAAGGCGGCATCACCAACGGCGAGCCCCTGGTCCTGCGGGCGGCGATGAAGCCCATCGCCACCCTGCGCCGGCCCCTGCCGTCGGCCGACCTGCTGACCGGGGAACCCTTCGCCGCCCACCACGAGCGGTCGGACATCTGTGCCGTGCCGGCGGCGGCGGTGGTGGGCGAGGCCATCGTGGCGCTGGAGCTGGCCGCGGCGTGGATCGACAAGTTCGGCGGCGACAGCGTCGACGACATGCTGCGCAACTACATCGCATACTGCGAGCGCCTGGCCGCCTGGGTCGACCGTGCCCCGGCACCGGAGGCGTCCCGGGCTGCCGGTTCCCCTCCGGCGGGCGGGAGCCAGGCCGGCGCCCCCACCCCGGGGAGGGACCCCCGGTGACGGGAAGGCCCCTGCGGCTCGTACTGGTCGGCATGATGGGCGCCGGCAAGACCACCGTGGGACGGGCCCTGGCCGCCCGCCTGGGCTGGGCCTTTCTCGACCTGGACGACCTCGTCGAACAGGCGGCGGGCCGCACCGTCGGCGCCCTCTTCGCCCAGGAGGGGGAGGCAGGGTTTCGGCGCCGGGAGGAACAGGCGCTGGCCTGGGCCCTGGCCCTGGAGCGGGTGGTCATCGCCACGGGGGGCGGGGTGGTGCTCTCGGAGGCGAACCGGGCAAAGCTGGCCGCCGAGCCCTGGGTGGTCTGGCTGGAGGCCCCGCCGGAGGAACTGGCCCGCCGGCTGGCCGGGCAGGAGGCCGCCGGCCGGCCCCTGCTGGCGGGCGCGGCGGCTGAAGCTGTCTCAATGGTGGGTGCCTCTCGGGAGCTGGGCGCTTCCCCGGCCGGCGGGTCGCCGGATCACCCGCCGGCCGTCCTCGCTCAGCGCCTGGCCCAGCTGCTCCAGCAGCGGGCCGGTGCCTACGCGGCCGTGGCCCGGTACCGCATCCCCACCGCCGGCCGGCCGGTGGCGGCGGTCACGGAGGCGGTCCTCGAACACCTCCTACCGGTACCCGTCCCCGGCCCCGCTGCCCGCCCGGGGACCGGCACGACCGCCTTAGGCCCCCACGGCCCCTCAGGTTCCGTGACCACCGCCCCGGGTTCGGTGGCCACCGTCCCGCCGCCCGGCGCCCCGCCGCACGCCCGCGCACCTTCCTCCGCCACGGATCCCGCCGCGGCGCCTTCCGCCGCCGGTCCCGGCACCGTGCCTTCCGCCGCTACGGCTCCCCCCGGGGCGTCTTCCGCGCCTACGGCGCCCGCCGCCGTCGCGGAGCCGGACCTGTTGATCGAGGCGGGGGCCGAGCGCTACCCTCTGTGGGTGCGTCCCGGTGCGGTGGCGGGCACGGGAGCGGGCACGGTGACGGGCACCGCGGGGGAGGTGGGGCTGGAGGCGCTGCTGGCCGCCGCATGGACCGGTGGAGTCCCCGCCGGCGGAACACCGCCCTGGGGGGCTCCGGGCCGGCCGGGTCCGGCGGCTACCCGGGCCACGCCCGGCGCTGCCGGCCTTCTGTCAGGCCCTCCAGCGGCCGGTCCCCTAGCGGAAGAGCGCCCGGCCGGCCAGCCTGGCGGGGGCGCGCCCGTGGCCCTGCTGGCCAGCGATCCCGTGGTGTCCGCCCTCTACGGCGGGCGGGTCGCCCGGGCCCTGGAGCGGGCGGGGTTCCGGGTGGTCCGGGCCGTGGTGCCCGCCGGGGAGGAAGCCAAGTCCCTGGAGTGGGCCTCCCGCCTCTACGACCGGCTGGTGGAAGCCGGCGCGGGCCGCGACGCCTGGGTCTTCGCCCTGGGCGGCGGGGTGGTGGGCGACCTGGCGGGATTCGTCGCCGCCACCTACATGCGGGGCATCGCCTTTGCCCAGCTGCCCACCACGCTCCTCGCCCAGGTTGACGCCAGCGCCGGCGGCAAGGTGGCCGTCAACCACCCGCGGGCCAAGAACCTGATCGGCGCCTTCCACCAGCCGCGGCTGGTGGTGGCCGACCCGGCCACCCTGGCCACCCAGCCCCAGGCCGCTTACCGGGGCGGGCTGGCGGAGATGGTCAAGCACGCCCTGCTGGACGGGGAAGGCCACCTGGCCGCCCTGGAGGCCGCCGTGCCCCGGCTGCTGGACCGCGACCCCCACGGGCTGGCGCCCCTCATCGCCCGCTCGGTGGCCGTCAAGGCGCGGATCGTCGCCCAGGACCCGGAAGAACGCGGCCCCCGCGCCTTCCTCAACCTGGGCCACACCTTTGCCCACGCCCTGGAGGCCGCCGCCGGCTACCGGGTGCCCCATGGCGATGCCGTGGCCGCCGGCCTGGTGCTGGCCCTGGCCTTGTCGGAGCGGCTGGGGATGGCCCCCGCCGGGCTGGCCGGCCGGGTGGAGGAGCTGCTGGCCCGCCTCGGCCTTCCCGTCACCCTGGCCCAGGCTTGCCGGGAATGGGGTGTGGAGCCGCCCACCGCCGCCGAGCTGCTGGGTCGCCTGCAGCATGACAAGAAGAACCGGCAGGGCAGGGTGCGGTTCGTCCTGCTCGGGGCGCCGGGGCAGATCGCCCTGCGGGACGACGTGCCCGAGGCGGTGGTGAAGGAGCTGGTCGGCCGGTCTCTGGCCGGCCGGTCGCCTGCTGCAGGGGCAGGGCGCGCCCAGGTGTAACTGCAGGCGCAGCATGGTCTTCTGGCGGTCTTCCCGGCGCGGTCTTGCGGCGGTCTGCCCGGGATGGCCGCCGGGGTGGCCTTCCGGCGGGATGGCCTTCCGGTGGCCGGCATGGCCTTCCCGCGGCCATCTCGGCGACCATCCGAGCGGCCGTCGCGGCGGCCCTCCCGGCGATCCTGCGGCCCGGCAGGCCGCAGCACGGTAGCAGGACGGTGACCACGGCAGGACCCGTGACGGCAGGAAAACCGGCAGATGGCGAGGTGGACGAAGCGGTGACGACCCCTTTTCAGCCCGGGCCGGCCGGAACGTCCGGCCCGGCCCGGCAGGACGGATCCCCCGGCGCCGCGCCGGCCGAGGCCAGCCCTGGGGGCAGCCCGCAACCTGCCCCGGGCCGGCCCGTTCTGGTCTTGCACGGGCCCAACCTGAACCTGCTGGGTCGCAGGGAACCCGAGGTCTACGGGCACACCAGCCTGGCGGAACTGGACGCCTTGCTGCAAAGGCGGGCCGCCCGCTACGGGGTGCCCGTAGAGTGCTTTCAGAGCAACCACGAAGGCGTGCTGATCGACCGGCTGCACCAGGCGCCCGGCCGGTACCTGGGCGTGATCTTGAACCCCGGCGGTTACGCCCACACCAGCGTGGCCTTACGGGACGCGGTGGCCGCCATCGCCGGCCTAGGGGTGCCGGTGATCGAGGTGCACCTCAGCAACGTTCACGCCCGGGAGCCCTTCCGGCACCGGCTGCTCACGGCAGGCGCCTGCCGCGGCGTGATCAGCGGGCTGGGGGTGACGGGCTACCTGCTGGCCTTGGAGGGGCTGCTGGCCCTGGCCGGCCTGGCGCCCGGGCCCGGGGCCGGGACCGCCGAGGGGCCCTGAGGGGCGGCGGCCGTGACCGCGGGCCGTGGCCCGTCACCGGTGGCCTCTGCCATGACCCGCCCGCCGAGGCCCGTCGCCGGGCGCCGCTGCCATGACCCGCCGCCTCTGCCGTCACCGCTTGCGGCGGCGTCCCGGCCCGGTTCCGCCTTCAGCGCTCGCCGCGACCGCCGGCGCTGGCCGCGGCGCTGCCGCCCCCGCTGCCGTCACCGCTCGCCCCGGTCGGCCCACAGGCGGCTGGCCACCGTGCTGATCACGCTGACCAGCAAGGAGCCGATCAGGGCGGGGACGAACCCCCGGACCTCAAAGCCGTCCACCACCGCCCCCACCAACCAGAACATCAGGGCGTTGACCACGAAGGTAAACAGGCCCAGGGTCACGCAGCCGATGGGCATGGTGAGAAACAGGACCACCGGCCGGATCACCGCGTTGACCAGGCCCAGCACCAGCGCGGCCACCAGCGCCGCCCCCGGCCCCGTGACGTCGATCCCCTCCAGCAGCCAGGCCACCAGCAGGATGGACCCGGCGCTGATCAGCCAGCGCAGCAGCAGGTTCATCGGCCGCCCTCCTTCAACGCTCCTTCAGTTCCCGCCGCCCGGCCGGAGCACGTCCGGCAGCGGGTTGTCCCGCTCAAAGTGCAGCAGGGCGTCCACGGGCGCGTAATCGTCCTGCAGCACCGGAACATCGTCCACCGGCACCGGCCGGTCATAGATCCACCGGGCCGCCGCGGCCAGCGCCTCCAGTTCCGGGTGGCGGGCCGCCCACGCCTCCACCGCCCGGGCCAGTTCCTCCCCGTCCAGGGGGCCGGGCTCCCCCTGGTCGTCCCGGGCCAGGAGGATCACGTTCTGCAGCTCCGCCGGTTCCACCGGCAGAACGGGCATCAGGTACACCTCGGGGAAGACCTCCCGGTAGGTGCGGTAAAAGGCCCGCAGCAGGGCGCTGCGCGGTCCTTCCAGCGCCCCGATGACGTTGGCCACCACGACGCCCCCCGGCGCCAGCCGGGACCGCACTTCCTCCAGGAACTGGCGGGTGGTCAGGTGAAAGGGGATGGCATCGGCGTAGTAGGCGTCAAGCAGCACCAGGTCATACCGCTGGGGCGCCCGCCGGATGAACCGGCGGCCGTCCTCCACGTACACCCGCAGCCGCGGGTCGCCGGGCAGGTGGAAGAACCGTCGGGCCACGTCGACCACCACCGGGTCCAGTTCGGCCACATCGATGGTGACGTCGGGATAGGACGCCAGCACCCGCTTGGGGATCGAGCCGCCCCCCAGACCCACCAGCAGGACCCGCCGGGCGTCGGGCTTGAGCGCCCAGCCGGCATGCATCACGTCCGTGTAGGCGAACCGGGCGGTCACCGGATCGTGGAGGTACATGCCGCTCTGCCACGAGTTGTCAAAGCGCAAGAAGCGGCTGTCCTCCCGGTCTTCCACCCGCAGGTGGTGGTAGAGGGTGTTGCGCTGGTAGACCACCCTGGCCCCGTCCGCGGTCACCGCGGCGGGAGCCGGGGCTGGCACCACGGCCACCCCCAGCACCGCCGCCGCCGGCAGGGCCACCGCCAGGTGGCGCCGCCCGGCCAGCAGCACGGCGGCGCCCGCCAGGATGGCCGCCAGCGCCTTGAGGATGGTGGCCGCCGGCAAAAGGGGGATCAGCCAGAAGGCGGTGGCCAGGGTCCCGGCGATGCTCCCGGCGTTGGAGACGGCGTAGAGGTTCCCCGCCACCCGGCCCAGCCGGTAGGTGGCCGGAGCGGCCAGCCGCACCAGCCAGGGCGAGATGCTGCCCAGCAGAAGCCCCGGCGGGAGGAACAGGACCGCCGAGGCCAGCAGCGCCCCCCAGCGGGGGTCCGCCACCCGGCCCGCCAGGGCGGCGACCCAGGCTTCGCCACGGGCGGCCAGCACCAGGATCCAGGCGCCGGCCAGCACCAGCACCAGGGCCGGACCCGCCCGGGCCGGCCAGCGGTCGGCCGCCAGGCCGCCCAGGGCGTAACCGGCGCTAAGGGCGGCCAGCACTACGCCGATCAGACTGCCCCAGACGAAAATGGAACTCCCCAGGCTCGGCGCCAGGAGCCGGCTGCCCAGCAGTTCGAGGGCCATCAGGACGGCCCCGGCAAAGAACGCGGTCAGGGCCAGCATGACATGCCTCCATCCCGGCGGCCGGCGGGCAGCCCCCAAGCACGGGCGCGCGGGCTGCCGCCCCGCCGACCTCTCCCGAGCCTTCCCTATTCCTACCGGCAGCCAGGCACCGCTCCGGCCGGGCGGGCCAGGGGGCACGCCCAGGGGCGCCGGGGCGCTCCCGTGCCCCGCCGCACCGGCTTTGGCAGGCGCAGGTTGTGCACCGGGAAGAGGCTTCGCCGCGGGCCCTTCCGGCCCCTACCGGGCCGCTAGAAACCTCCCGCCCCCTGGCCGGCCGGCTCCGCGGGGCGCAGCCGGGCAAAGGGAACGGCCCCGCGGGGGCCGGGTTCGTCCCACTCCAGCCGGAATGCCCCGGCCGCCCGGCGGAAGAACGCTGCCACCGCGGAGCCCAGGCCCTGCCCGCCACCGGCTCCTGGCAGCCCCGTCACCCCACCCGGCAGGCCGGGCCGGCCGTCCAGCGGCACGCCCGGTTCCTCGCCCTCATCCCCCGCGTCCAGCCGGACCAGGATCTCCAGGCCGGCGCCCAGGGAGGCGATCCAGGGCAGCACCGCGGCCGCCGCCAGCAGGCCGGCCGGCGAGGTGATGGCGCGGGCCGGGCGCCCGGTGGCCCGTACGGCCCCCCAGGCGGCCGGGATGGCGTAACCGGGCTGGCCCAGGCGGACCGGCACCAGCAGGGACCGGGGACCGGGGACCGGCAGCAGGTTGGCTTCGACCACGCTAAGGGCCCCGGGTTCGGCCGCCGTCAGGCGCGGTTCCAGGCCGGCGAACCAGGCGGCTATAGCCTCCGGCACCATCTGGGGTGCGGCAGCCAGGTCATCCTTGAGCCGGGCCACCTCCCGGCGGCGCTGCTCGGGCCCGGTGGCGCCCAGGTAGACCTCGGGCCCGCCCGGACGGGCCTGCTCGGCTTCCACCCGCCGGGCCAGAGCAGCCAGCACAGGGGCGGCATCGCCCGGCAGGGCCAGCCAGACGGGCGTGTTGCGGCCGAGCCGCTCGGCATCCCGGTCGATGTGCACCACCCGCCCCTTCAGCTGCAGGTCGCCGTGCTCGGCCGGGGACAGGGTGGTGCCCACCACCAGCAGCACGTCGG
Organism: Thermaerobacter sp. PB12/4term; assembly: GCF_003403315.2. Taxonomy (NCBI): domain Bacteria; kingdom Bacillati; phylum Bacillota; class Clostridia; order Eubacteriales; family Clostridiales Family XVII. Incertae Sedis; genus Thermaerobacter; species Thermaerobacter sp. PB12/4term. The sequence continues at coordinate 206,852 of NZ_CP048407.1, read as the reverse complement.
CCTCCTCCAGCCAGCGCCGGGCGGGGGCGGCACCCAGTCCCTCGACGGCCAGGGGGTGTTCCGCCGGGAGCAGCCCCCGGCCGGCCAGGGTCAGGAAGACGGGCGCACCCAGGGTTTCGGCCAGCCGCCGCAGGCTTTCGGCAGCCCCTGCAGCGCCGCCCCCGGCGATGATGGCCGGCTGCCGGCCCCGCACCAGGGCTGCCGCCACCTGGTCGATCCAGCGGCGGTCGACGAAGGTCTCGGGCCCGGCCGTGCCGTCCCGCCGCCCTCCGGGTCCGGCCGGGTCACCGTACGCGCCGTCCGCACCAGTCTGGCCGGCCCGGCCGCCGGCCGGATCGCCCCCACCGTCGCCCGGGCCGGACAGGCCGGCAAGAAGGCCCCCGGCCAGACCCGCGGCCGGGTCTCCGGTCGGTTCCTCCCCAACGGCGGGGCCCGGGGCGCCGGCCCACCGCCGGGCGGCAGCCGGTCCTGAAGCGGTCCCCGACGGGGGGACGGCGGTCAGGCGCGGCAAGGCCTCGACGGCCAGCTCGATGAGCAGCGGGCGGGGGCGGCGCCGGGCGAGGTCGGTGAAGGCGGCCTCCAGCACCAGGTCCAGGTCCTCCGGCCGGTCCACCCGGGTGTTCCAGCCGGTGACCGGCTCGGTGAGGCGCAGGGTGTCAGGCAGGGCACCCGCCCGCTCCCGGCCGGCCTCCAGGTCAGCGGCGGTGCCGCCCCGGACCAGCACCACCAGGGGGACGGAATCGGCGTCGGCTACGGCCAGGGCCGGGAGCATCCCGTTCAGTTCCGCGCCCGACCCGGCCACCAGCACCGCCGGCCGCCCCGTGGCTCGGGCGGCACCGTCGGCGGCGGCGGCCGCCAGGGGGGCGGGCAGGGGCTCCCCGGCCGTCACCACCAGAGCCGGCTCATAGGGGCGCAGGCGGCTGATGAGCCCTTGTTCCCAGAAGCGGTCCATGGTCCTCACTTCCTCACGTTTCCGAATTGGCGAGCGGGGGCGCTCGGGGCCCACGGTTGGCGGAACCGGCCCCGGCGGCACCCTGCGGGTCCCGGCTCACCCCTGGCCCGGCATCCCGCCGGGCGTGCAGGGAGCCCGTCCCTCAGGCGGGATCGCCACCACCGCCGGTGGCTGTTTCCCCGGCATCGCCGCCGGGCGGGCCGGTGTCCGGTGTGGGAAGGCGGTGGAAGGCCCGGTAAACGGTGCGGGCCGCCGCCCGGTTCATCCCCGGTACGGCCGCCAGCTCGTCCTCGCTTGCCCGGGCGATGGCCTCCAGGGAGCCGAAGGCCTCCAGCAGCGCCTTCCTCCGCCGGGACCCGATGCCCGGCAGTTCCTCCAGCACCGAGTGCAACCCGGCCCGCTGGCGCAGCTGCCGGTGGTAGCTCAAGGCGAAGCGGTGGGCCTCGTCCCGGATCCGCTGCAGCAGGTGCAGCGCGGGGGAGTCCCGCGGGATCACGATGGGATCCGGCCGGTCCGGAGCGTAAACCAGCTCGAACCGCTTGGCCAGGGCGAAGACGGGAATGTCCACCAGCCCCAGGCGGTCCAGGACCTCCTGGGCGGCCGACAGCTGCCCCTTGCCCCCGTCGATCAGGATCAGGTCCGGCAGGTCGGCAAAGCCCCGCAGCTCCGCGGCGCCGGGATCGCCGGCGGGAGTCCGGCCGGCTCCGCCGACGGCGGTCCCGGAGAGACCCGCCCCGGCCCGGTCGGCCCCGGCCTGTCCCGCCCCTGCCTCACCCGCGCCGGCCTGGCCGGGCGCAAGCGGCGGTGCCGCGGGGGTCTCCCCGGCCGGGGCCCCGGAGGCCGGCAGGTCGCCTTCCCCGGCGCCGGCCGTGGAGGGCACGTCGCCTTCCACGGGCACCCCCTGGGCCTCCAGGCCGCGCCGCAGGCGGCGGTAGAGCACCTCCTGCATGCTGGCGAAGTCGTTGGGTGCTTCCACCGTGCGGATGCGGAAGCGGCGGTATTCGGCCTTGGCCGGCTCGCCGCGGATCATCACCACCATGGAGCCGACCGGCTGGGCACCCTGGAAGTTGGAGATGTCGTAGCACTCGATGCGCCGCGGCGGCTCGTCCAGGTCCAGGTATCGGGCCAGCTCCTCCAGGGCCCGCCGGGCCCGGTCCTGGCGCACCTGGTCGTCCGTCTCCGCCTGGGCCAGCAGCAGGCGGGCGTTGTGCTCGGCCAGTTCGACCCACCGGCGCCTGGTGCCCCGCTGGGGCCGGTGCAGGCGCACCTGAACACCCCGGCGCTGGCTGAGCCACCGGCCGATGACCTCCGCCTCGCCCGGGGGCAGCTCGGCGGGCAGCAGGATCTCCCGCGGAACGAAGGTCGCCCGCCCGTAGTACTGGGTCAGGAACGCCGCCAGCAGCTCCCCGTCGTCTAGGCCGTCGACGCCCGTCATGGACAGCTGCTCGCGACCGATGATCCGTCCTTCCCGCACGAAGAAGACCTGGGCGTGGGCCCGGTCGCCCTGGCGGGCGATGCCGATGGCATCTTCCTCCGCCCGGCGGGGGCTGGCCACCTGCTGCCGCTCCAGGACCTGGTGCAGCGCCCGCAGCTGGTCGCGCAGCTCGGCGGCCCGCTCGAACTCCCAGCGGGCGGCGGCGGCCTGCATCTCCGCCTCCACCCGTTCCAGGACCTCCCGCGACCGGCCCTCCAGGAAGGCGATGAGGTCGCGGATCATGGCGTCGTACCGGTCCCGGTCGCACAGGGCGGCACACGGAGCCAGGCAGCGGCCGATGTAGTAGTGCAGGCACGGCCGGCCGCCCCGCCGCAGCCGGTGATCGGAGCAGCTGCGGTAGGGGAAGACCCGGCGGATCAGCCGCAGGGCTTCCTGCAGCGACGCGGAGTAGGTGTAGGGCCCGAAGTAGCGGGCGCCATCGTCCTGCACCTGCCGTGCGATGCTGACCCGGGGCCAGTCCTCATGGACGTGGACCTTCAGGTAGGGATAGGTCTTGTCGTCCCGCAGCCGGACGTTGTAGCGCGGCCGGTACCGCTTGATCAGGGTGTTTTCCAGAACCAGCGCCTCGACCTCGTTGCGGGTCACGATGAACTCCAGGCCGGCCGCCCGCTCCACCATGCGCTGGATGCGGGCCGGCAGGTGGCGGGAGGACTGGAAATACGACCGGACCCGCTGGCGCAGGGAGCGCGCCTTGCCCACGTAGAGCACCTGGCCCTGGGCGTCCTTGAACAGGTACACGCCGGGCTGCTCGGGCAGGTCCGCAGCCCGCTGGCGGAGGGACGCTCCTGTCCCCCCCGTCCCGCCGGGCGGCTCCGGATGGCGGGCGGGCACCGGGTCCCCGGGGAGAACGGGCCGGCCGGAGGGCACCGGTTCGGCCGCGGGACCCCGCTGGCCGGCGGGCCCCAACCCGCCCGCTGGCCCGCGCTCGCCCGCGGGCCCGAGCTCGCCGGTGGCCACCGCCCCACCCCCCGACGGGGGCTGGGGTTCGCCGCGCTGTCGCCTGTCCGGCACCATCCCGCCTCCTTTCGCCCGGTTTGGCCCGTCTCCCGGCGGGCTTCTCTCGCCGCAGATTTGATGATAGCACGATCCGCAGCCCTTGACCGAACACCCATTCCCTCCTACAATGCCTGGCAGGGAACGCATGTTCGCACCCGGTCCAGGTCGGCAGGGAGGTGGTGGTCCCGTGCGTCCCCGCACTCGCCGCATCCAGTACCGCTGGCTGCCCTGTAAGAGCCTGGTCAACCGCGTCTCCGGAATGCCCTTTCAGTGGAGCATCAACCCCTACCGCGGGTGCACCCACGGCTGCGTGTACTGCTATGCCCGCGCAACCCATCCCTATCTGGGGCTCGACGGCGGCCTGGACTTCGAATCGGTGATCTTCGTGAAGCAGGGTGCGGTGGAAGCCCTGCGCCGGGACCTGGCCCGGCCGGGCTGGAACCGGGAGATGGTGGCCATCGGCACCGCCACCGACCCTTACCAGCCCATCGAGGGGAAATACCGTTTGATGCGCGGCATCCTGCGGGCACTGATCGACGCCGAAACCCCCTTCTCCATCACCACGAAAAACACCCTGGTCCTGCGCGACCTGGACCTGCTGGCCGAGGCCAGCCGCCGGGCGGGCTGCACGGTGAACATCTCCATCCCGACGGTCGATCCCGGCCTGTGGCGCCAGCTGGAGCCCGGCACCCCCCACCCGGCTCAGCGGCTGCGGGTCCTGGAGCGCCTGCGGGCCGCTGGAATCCGGGCTGGCGTCTTCCTGGCCCCCATCCTGCCCGGCATCACCGACGACCGGCTCCACCTGGAAGCCGTGGTGAAAGCGGCCGCGCAGCACGGGGCGGCCTTCCTGTGGCCGGGGGTCATGCACCTGGCGCCCGGCGTGCGGGAGTGGGTCTTCCCGGCCCTGGCTCGGTTGCGGCCCGATTTGATGCCCATGTACCGGGCCCTCTATCGGGGGAGGGAGGCGGCACCCTTCTACCGGGAAAGCGTGCTCCGGCGGGTCGAAGAGTTGAAAACCCGGTGGGGTCTGGCCGGACCGCGGCCGGACGGTGTACACCGGGTCACCCCGCCGGCCGGGACCGCCCCTTCCGCCAGCGGTGACGCCGGCCGGGCGGCCGCCCCCACCCGGCCCCCTGCCCCGGTTACCACGGTGCCCGTCGCCGCCATGGCGGGCGTGACGGCCCTCCTCCCGATGCTCCCGCGGGCGAACCGGCCGGCAGGCCCCGGGCCTGCCACCCGCCAGCCCGGCACCGCCCAGCGCTCCGCCACCGCCGGCGGGTTGGAACAGCCTGCCCGCGCCGCCACCCGGGACAGGAAGCCGGCCGGCGCCTCGGGCCGCACCCCTGCGCCCGGTCGCCCGGTCCGCCCCGGGCACCGGGACCGGCGATCCCGCGGTGTTCCCGGCCAGATCGCCCTGCCGTTGCCCGGCGTTTGAAGCCGGCCTGCATCGCCGGCCCCGCGAAGGATGAAGTCAAAATAATCTGCCGGCCTGGTGACCATACCGTCTATGGAGAAGGAAACCGGCGGCGCTACCGTCGAAGATGGGCCGGTAGCTCTTAAGGATCCGGTTTGTGCATGCATCCGGGCGCGGCGCTGGGTGCACGGATGCAGGTCATTTCGGGCGGCGGAGGGATGGTCGTTGGCGACGGAACCGCCCAAGCAGCCGGCCTTACCCCCGGCGGGAGCGCCGGGGCCGGCCGGGCCGGCCTGGTCCACCCTGGTGGGGCTCCTCAACATCCTGGCCGGCGCGGGTGTGCTCTGGCTCGTCTGGTGGGTGCTCTCCCACTTTGGCCGCACCCTGGCCCTGCTCGGACTGGCGGGGGTGCTGGCGTTTCTGCTGGAACCGGCCGTCAGCTTCCTGGAGCGGGGCATGCGCAGCCGGGCCCTGGCCGCCCTGTTGCTCTACCTGGCTTTTGTTGCGCTGCTGGCCCTGGGCGTGGTCTACCTGGCCGGCCCCATCAAGGAGCAGGCCCAGGAGCTGTTCTGGTCCGTGCCGCGCTACCGGCAGCAGGTGGCGGAAGCGGTGCCCATCCTGCAAAACTACATGGAGCTCCTGCGGGAATTCCTGGCGCGCTACGGGGTCAGCGTGGAGCCCCAGGATCTCGCCGGCCAGTTCCTGCAGCGGGTGGCCGGCAGCACCAACCGCATCCTGGCCGGCGTGACCGCGCTGGTCACCGGCATCGGCACCACCCTGGCCAACGCCGTGCTGGTGCTGGTGATCTCCATCTACCTGGTGGTCGACGGTTCCGGGCTCAACAGGCAGATGCTGGGTTACCTGCCCGCCCGGTACCGCCGGCCCGTCCGCCGCGCCCAGTCGGTGGCCTTGCGGGTCTTCGGCGGCTACCTGCGGGGCCAGCTGCTGCTGGGCCTGATCATCGGCCTGGTGGTCGGAATCGGCATGAGCCTTCTGGGCATTCCTTACCCGGCCCTGCTGGGCGTCATCGCGGGGGTTATGGAGCTGCTGCCCATCGTGGGCGCCGTCCTGGGTGCCATCCCGGCCATCCTGGTGGCCCTGTTCCAGCCGTGGCCTGCCGTCCTCTACGTGACCCTGTTCTTCATCGTGGTCCAGCAAGTGGAGGGCAACCTGCTGGTGCCCCGCATCACGGGCCAGGCCGTCGGGCTCCACCCCCTGGCCACCCTGCTGGCCCTGCTGGCCGGCTACGAAGTGGCCGGTGTCCTGGGGGCGATCCTGGCGGTGCCGGTGGCCGCCGTCGCCCAGGCACTGCTGCGGGAGTTCAACCCGCCCGACCCGGACCCCGGCGAACCCGGCGGTGGGGGCAACCGGGGGAAACCCCGCCGCCCCAGTCGTGCGCCCCGCCCCGTGGGGGCTCAAGCTCCAGCCCCGCCCGGGGACGCTGAAGACCCGGGCCGCGAGGCGAACGAACCGGCCGGTGCCGGATCGCCCGGGCCCCTGCCCCCGGAACGCCGCGAGCAGGAACCGGCCCGCGAGGGGCAAGACCCGCCGCCCCCCGCCCGCGGCCCGCGGGTCGTCATCACCCGCCGGCCCGCCTGAGAGCGGCCGGTTTATCGCCCCGCGGCCCGGGCCACGGCGCCGCCGTCCCGGGAGGCCGGGCGATCCCCGGTGGCCAGGCCGTCCACGGCGGCCATCCCATCCGGCGGCGCCGCCCCGGGCAGCTGCCCGCCCGTGCCCGACCGGCCGGCCTGGCGCTCCAGATGCTGGCGCAGGAACCGGCCCGTGTACGAGGCGGGTTCGGCCATGATGGCCTCGGGCGGCCCCTCGGCCACCACCCGGCCGCCACCGTCGCCCCCCTCGGGCCCCAGGTCGATGACCCAGTCGGCCACCTTGACCACGTCCAGGTTGTGCTCGATGACGATCACCGTGTCCCCGGCGTCCACCAGCCGCTGCAGCACGTCCACCAGCCGGTGAATGTCGGCGAAGTGCAGCCCCGTGGTCGGCTCGTCCAGGATGTAGACCGTGCCGCCGTCGGACCGGCGGGAGAGCTCGGTGGCCAGCTTGACCCGCTGGGCTTCCCCGCCGGAGAGCTCCGTGGCCGGCTGGCCCAGCCGGATGTACCCCAGCCCCACGTCGTACAGGGTTTGCAGCTTCCGCTGCACCCGGGGCACCGCGGCAAAGAACTCCAGCGCCTCTTCCACCGTCATGTCCAGCACGTCGGCGATGGACTTGCCCTTGTACTTGATCTCCAGGGTCTCGCGGTTGTATCGCTTGCCCTTGCACACCTCACACGGCACGTAGACGTCGGGCAGGAAGTGCATCTCGATCTTGATGATGCCGTCGCCCTTGCAGGCCTCGCAGCGGCCGCCCCGCACGTTGAAGCTGAACCGTCCCTTGGTGTAACCCCGCATCCGGGCCTCGGGGGTGGCCGCGAAAAGCTCGCGGATGAAGTCGAAGACGCCGGTGTAGGTGGCGGGGTTCGACCGCGGCGTCCGCCCGATGGGCGACTGGTCTACGTTGACCACCTTGCGGACGTGTTCCAGGCCCTCGATGCCCTCGTGCTCGCCGGGCCGCGTCCTGGTGCCGTAGACGTGCTGGGCCAGGCGCCGGTAGAGGATGTCGTTGACCAGGGTCGACTTGCCGCTGCCCGACACGCCCGTTACACACACCAGCAGGTTGAGGGGGAAGCGCACGTCGATGCCCTTGAGGTTGTGCTCCCGCGCTCCCTTCACCACCAGCCACCGGCCATTGGGCTGCCGCCGCCGTTCCGGCACCGGGATGGCCCGGCGGCCCGAGAGGTACTGGCCCGTCACCGACTCGGGGCAGCGGATCACATCCTGAAGCGTGCCGGCCACCACCACCCGGCCGCCGTGCTCCCCGGCACCCGGCCCGATGTCGACGATGAAGTCGGCGGCCTCCATCATGTCCTGGTCGTGCTCCACCACCACCAGGGTGTTGCCCAGGTCCCGGAGGCGCTGCAGCGTGGCGATCAACCGCGCGTTGTCCCGCTGGTGCAGGCCGATGCTGGGTTCGTCCAGGATGTAGAGCACGCCCACCAGGCCCGACCCGATCTGGGTGGCCAGCCGGATGCGCTGGGCCTCGCCGCCCGACAGGGTGCCGGCCGGGCGGTCCAGGGTGAGGTAATCCAGCCCCACGTCGGCCAGGAAGTGGAGCCGCGCCCGGATCTCCTTGATGACCTCCCGGGCGATCACCGCCTCCCGCTCCGTCAGCCGGAGTTGGTCCAGGAAGCCCAGCAGCTGGCGCACGGACATGGCCGTCACCTGGGCGATGTTCTTGCCTCCCACGGTGACCGCCAGGGATTCGGGCCGCAGGCGGGCCCCGCGGCAGGCCGGGCAGGGGTGGGCGCTCATGTACTGCTCGATCTCTTCCCGCTGGAAGTCCGTGGTGGCTTCCCGGTAGCGCCGCTCCAGGTTGGCCACCACGCCGTCGAACTGGACGTACCGGTCCCGCACCCGCCCGTACCGGTTCTCGTAGCGGAAGCGGATGGGTTCCGGGGTGCCGTAGAGCAGCACCCGGATGAACTCCTCCCCCGCCTCCTCCAGTGGCGCCTCCCAGTCGACCCCGAAGTGGCGCGCCACCGCCATCAGCAGCTGCGGGTAGTAGTTGGAGGTTCCCCGGCTCCAGGGCACCACCGCGCCGGCTGCCAGGGACTTGCGCCGGTCGGGGATCACCAGCTCGGGGTCGATCTCCAGCCGGCTGCCCAGCCCGGAGCACTCCGGGCAAGCCCCGTACGGGCTGTTGAAGGAGAACATGCGGGGGCTGAGCTCTTCCAGGCTGGTGCCGCACTCGGGGCAGGCAAAGCGCTGGCTGAAGAGCATGGCCTCCCCGTCCAGCACATCGATCAGCACCAGCCCGTCGGCCAGCCCCAGGGCCGTCTCGATGGAGTCGGCTAGGCGGGACCGGGCCCCCGGCCGCACCACGATGCGGTCGACCACCACTTCAATGGTGTGTTTCTTGTTCTTCTCCAGCTTGAAACCCGGCGGCAGCTCGGCCAGCTCCCGCACCTGGCCGTCCACCCGCACCCGGACGAACCCGGCCCGCCGGGCCTCGTCGAAGACCTTCTCGTGCTCGCCCTTCCGCCCCCGGACCAGGGGCGCCAGGACCTGCACCCGGGTGCCTTCGGGCAGCTCCAGCACCCGGTCCACCATCTGCTCCACCGTCTGCTGGCTGATGGGCCGGCCGCAGTTGGGGCAATGGGGATGCCCCACCCGGGCGAAGAGCAGCCGCAGGTAGTCGTAGATCTCCGTCACCGTGCCCACGGTGGAGCGGGGGTTGCGGGTCGTGGTCTTCTGGTCGATGGAGATGGCCGGCGACAGCCCCTCGATCATGTCCACGTCCGGCTTGTCCATCTGGCCCAGAAACTGGCGGGCGTAGGCGGACAGCGATTCCACGTACCGCCGCTGGCCCTCGGCATAGAGGGTGTCGAAGGCCAGCGAGCTCTTGCCGCTGCCGCTGAGGCCGGTGAGGACGATCAGCTTGTCCCGGGGCAGCTCCAGGTCGATGTTCTTCAGGTTGTGCTGCCGCGCCCCGCGGATGACGATCCGGTCCTGTGCCATGCTCTCACCTGCCGGCGCGCCCGGCCCGGCCCCGGCGCCGGGCGGCGGGGGATGGGCCGCCCCCGGCGCCGGCGGTGGCCGCCGCCCGCAGGGTGTCCCGGCCGACCGGCTGGCCCAAGCGGCGCGCCTCCAGCTCCAGAATCATGTCGCGCAGGAGGGCCGCCCGCTCGAACTCCAGATCCCGCGCCGCCTCTTCCATCTCCTTGCGCAGCTTCTTGACGATCTCGGGAATCTGGTGGCGGGGCAGGTCGGAGAGCCGCTTCCCCGCCAGGTACTCCGGCGGCCGCTCCGCAGCATGGGTCGCCTCGATCACGTCCCGCACCGCCTTGCGCACCGTCTGGGGCGTGATCCCGTGCCGGCGGTTGTATTCCTCCTGGATCTTGCGCCGCCGGTAGGTCTCCTCGATGGCCTGGCGCATGGAATCGGTGATGGTGTCGGCATACATGATGACCTTGCCTTCCACGTTGCGGGCCGCCCGCCCGATGGTCTGGATCAGGGCGGTGGTCGACCGCAGGTACCCTTCCTTGTCCGCGTCCAGGATGGCCACCAGGGAGACCTCGGGCAGGTCAAGCCCCTCCCGCAGCAGGTTGATGCCCACCAGCACGTCGAACACGCCCAGGCGCAGGTCGCGGATGATCTCCATCCGCTCCAGGGTGTCGACCTCCGAATGGAGGTAGCGGACCTTGATGCCCATCTCCCGCAAGTAGTCCGTCAGGTCTTCGGCCATGCGCTTGGTCAGGGTGGTCACCAGCACCCGGTGGCCGCGTTCGACCCGCTGGCGGATCTCCCCCAGCAGGTCCTCGATCTGCCCCCGGGTGGGACGCACCTCGATCTCGGGGTCCAGAAGGCCTGTAGGCCGGACGATCTGCTCCACGATCACGTCGGAGTGCTCCCGCTCGAAGGGCCCCGGCGTGGCCGAGACGAAGAGCACCTGCCCGACCTTCTCCCAGAACTCCTCGAACTTGAGCGGCCGGTTGTCCCGGGCGGACGGCAACCGGAAGCCGTATTCGATCAGCGAGTCCTTGCGGGACATCTCCCCCTCGTACATGGCCCGCAGCTGGGGGATGGTCACGTGGGATTCGTCGATGATGCACAGAAAGGGCCGGGGGAAGTAATCCAGCAAGGTGTAGGGCGGCTCGCCGGGCGACCGCCCGGTCAGGTGGCGCGAGTAGTTCTCGATGCCGCTGCAGTAGCCCACCTCGCGCAGCATCTCCAGGTCGTACCGGGTGCGCTGCTCCAGGCGCTGGGCCTCAAGCAGCTTGTCCCTGGCCCGCAGCTCCGCCAGCCGCTGTTCCAGCTCCCGCTCGATGGACTCGATGGCCCGCTTGAGCTTCCACTCGTGGGTGACGTAGTGGCTGGCCGGGTAGATCGCCACGTGGTCCCGGTAGGCCAGCACCTCTCCCGTCAGGGCGTCGATCTCCGCCAGCCGGTCGATCTCATCGCCGAAGAGCTCCACCCGGATGGCCCGCTCGGCCATGGACGCCGGGAAGATCTCGATCACGTCGCCCCGCACCCGGAAGGTGCCCCGCTGGAAGTCCACGTCGTTGCGCGCGTACTGGATGTCCACCAGCTTGCGCAGGATCTGTTCCCGGGGCATCTCGTTGCCCACCCGCAGCGACAGCACCAGGTCCCGGTAGTCTTCCGGCGCGCCCAGGCCGTAGATGCAGGAGACACTGGCCACCACGATGACGTCCTTGCGCTCGAACAGGCTGCTGGTGGCCGAGTGGCGCAGCTTGTCGATCTCGTCGTTGATGAGCGCATCCTTCTCGATGTAGGTGTCCGTCTGGGGCACGTAGGCCTCGGGCTGGTAGTAGTCGTAGTAACTGACGAAGTACTCCACCGCGTTATGGGGGAAGAACTGCTTGAACTCCGCGGCCAGCTGGCCCGCCAGGGTCTTGTTGTGGGCGATGACCAGGGTGGGGAGCTGCAGTTGCTCGATGACCCACGCCATGGTGGCCGTCTTCCCTGTGCCCGTGGCGCCCAGCAGGGTCACCACCTGCGCCCCCTCCCGGAAGGCACGGCTGATGGCCTCGATGGCCTTGGGCTGATCCCCCCGGGGCTCGAATTCGGCCACCACCTTGAACGCAGGCATGCTTCCACCTCCCCATCCCCTGCTGCTTGCACGGCAGCACCTGCCCCCGGCCACCCGGGCCTGGTCGCGGGGCCCCTGCAGCCGCCGCAGTGGGCCAGCCGGTGCGCCTTCCAGTGTACCCCTGTTGTCAAGCGCCAAACAAGTGTTTGCCACGGCCCAGGTCGATCAGCGGCGACACCGGATCCCCCGGCGGGGGCACCAGCAGCGCCCCGAAGGGTGCCCCGGGGTCGAAACGCTGCAGCCGACGGGTCAGGCGCCGGTTGCCTCGCTGGATCTCGAGCTCCAGGTCGAAGACCCGCAGCGGCCCCTCCCACAGGTCCATGGACACGGCCCGCAGATCGCTCTCCCTGCGCACCGGCCGCCCGTTGGCCGTGAGGATCACGTCGCCCGCTTGCAAGCCCAGCGCCGCTGCCGGCGACCGCGGCCAGACCCAGAGCACCCGGGCCCCCTGGGCGGGCGGGCCAAAGAGGGGGCGCCCCCACCGCTCGCGGGCAATTCCCAGCTGGATCATTCCTTCGTGCAGGAGCGGCGACGCCAGGACGGCCGGCCACAGCCACCGGGCGTCCCGCTCCGCCAGAGCCGCCATGGCCACCAGGGCGGCGCTGTACAGGACCATCACCAGAGCCGTTTGGCGGGAGCGGGTGCCCGGGGTGGCCGTCAGGGCCAGGTCGGAGTAGCCAAGGCCCGCTACGAGGGGCAGAGCGACCACGATCCAGCCCGCAGCGTTCAACCGCGCAGGATCGGCGGGTCCGACCAGCGGCCACCAGGAGGGCATCTCGATGCCACCGCCCGGCGCCGTCAGGTTGACCAGCACCAGGATGGCCGCCGGCACCGGCCAGAACCGCTGCAGGAGGAACCCGCCCACCACCTCGCCGCGACCGTTGCGCGCCAGGACCGGCGTGGCCCCCTCGGCCCCGTCGACGTATACCAGCACGGCCTCGGCCAGGTGCAACGCCCCCACCAGGGCCACCAGTCCCGGCACATGGACCTGGGGCCACCCCAGCAGCAGGTGGCTGGCCCCGATCAACCCGGTGGCGTAGGCAAAGCAAAGGAAGCGCGGCCGGATGAGCGCCAGCCCCAGCGCCACGGGCCACAGCGGGGTGACGTCCCGGGGCTCGAGCACCACGCCGGCCGCCGTGATCACCAGCCCTCCGATGAATCCGCCCAGCAAGCCCGCCGCGATGGCCGTCAGCACCCGGTGCCACAACGGCACCAGCGGGCGGCCGTAGAGCCGAGCTTCCATCTGCCCGATGCGGGCGTACTGAAAGGCCACCAACCCCAGGACCAGGAGGAAGAGGGGCGCCGTGCCCGGGTTGAGAAGGGCCGCCGGCAGGGTGTCGGCGGCCAGCAGCCGGGCCAGCTCCCCGAGAGGCAATCCCCAGAGCTCGAGAGACCCCTTCATGCGCCGCCGGCGACCATCTGCTCAACCCGCTGGTAGGCTGCCCGGAGCTGCGGGTCGCGGCGCAGGTCGCCCATCCCCTCCAGGTTTTCCAGGTCGAAGGGCACGTGCACGTCGGGCTCGATCCCCTTGCCCATGACGATGGGTCGTTCCTTCGGTGTCAGGTAACGGGCCACGGTCAGCTTGACGCCCGCCCCCTCTTCCCCCCGCCGGCCCAGGCCGGCCCGGCCTTTGCCGTCCAGCGGCCACACCGTCTGCACGGTGCCTTTGCCGAAGGTGTGCTCGCCCACCAGCACCCCGACGCCGTAATCCTGGATGGCACCCGCCAGGATCTCCGAGGCACTGGCGCTGCCCTGGTTGACCAGGACCGCCAGCGGCAGGCCCAGGGCCCCGGCGTCGGAAGAGTGGGTCTCCCGGCCGCGATGGCGGTACTCGATGTGGACGATGGGCCCCCGGGGCAGGAGCCGGTCCGCGATGCGCACCACCGCCTGGAGCTCGCCCCCGGGGTTGTTGCGCAGGTCCAGGATGAGACCCTGCATGCCCTGCCGGCGCAGCTCGTCCAGCGCTGCATCGAAGTCGTCGGGGGTATCGGGCAGGAACTGGGTCAGGTGGATGTAGCCGATCTTCCCGTCCAGCATGTGGGCCTGGACCGACGGCACGTCGATGTTGCGGCGCGTCAGGACGAACTTCAGCGGCTTGTCATAGCCCTCCCGCAGCACCTCCAGGGTGACCTGGGTTCCCTCGGGCCCGCGGATGCGCCGGGCCACCGCCTCCACGCTCTCCCCGGTGACGTCCTGCCCGTCGACGCTGATGATCACGTCCCCCGGCCGCAGGCCCACGGGATCGTCCGGTCCCGCTCCCTCGAAGGGCGTGGTGGCTCCCGGCGAGCCTTCGAAGGGGGTCTGGACGACCACGCCACCATCCTTCCCCTCCGACACCACCACGCCGATCCCGCTGTAGTGGCCCGATACGTCGATCTGGAACTCGCGAAACTCCTGCGGATCGAAATAGGCGGAGAAGGGATCCCCCGTGGCCTCGACCACCCCCCGGGTGGCTCCTTCCAGCAGCTGGTCCACAGGCAGCGGGTCGACGTACTGGTTCCTCACCAGTTGAAACACCGTGAGGAACCGGTCGAAGTTGGGCGAGCGCACCAGCTCGTCCAGCAGCTGCTGCTTTTCGGCATCGGTGAGGGCCACGCTCTGGGGGAAGAGGCGGAGCCAGAAGCCTTCCACCCGGTCGGAGACGGCCAGGGTCACCACCGCCGTCAGGACGACCAGGATCAGCGCGCCGGCCAGCGCCTGGCGCAAGGTCAAGACCGGGCGGTCCCCCTCCCGCCCGGCCGGTCCGGTGTCGAAGGAATGGCCGAAGGACGTCATCGTGGTTCCGATCCTCCCAGCCGGTGCGAGGCTCGTGCCTCCACCAGCCTATGCCCCCGGCCGTTCCGCCCGCACTGTCGAGGGACGGAGAGCGAAGCCCCCGGATGCGTACCCGAAGGCCTCGCCGGCAGGGCCAGGGCCGGCGGGGTCACGCCAGCAGGGCCATCTCGATTCACTCAATTCAGGATAGCACATCGCCCGACGGCCCCACCGGCAGGCCCGGGCCGGGGCCGGCAACCGGCTGGTGCGGGACAGCGGGTCAGGGGGCGGCTCCGGGGCGGCGGGGCCGGGGTGGCGGGGCGGTTGCCGGGTCAGGGCCACCAGGCGCGGGGGGCGGCCCCGGGTGCAGGAACGGCGGCGCTGGGGCCGGCCGCCGGCCGAACCGGCGGGCGCGGTGGCCGGCCCCGGCGGTTCTTCGGGTTCGCAGCCGGTGAAGGTACAGGTCCGGCCTCCCTCAAGGACAAGCGGGCCGGGTTCCCGCGGAAGAACCCGGCGATGAACCCGGCTCCGGCTTTCCGGCCCTGCTCCGTCAAATCCGGCGGCTCGGGGGGCTCCGGCGGCCCCACCGGCAGCTTGGCGCCACCCACCGCCGTACACCGATGTCACCGTACCGCACCGTCAGCGCAGGCCCACCCGTCCATGCCGCGACATCAACGCAGGTACGGCATGGGGTTGACGGGCTGGCCGTTGACCCGAACCTCAAAATGGAGGTGGGTTCCGGTGGACGCACCCGTGGTGCCCATCAGCCCGATGACCTGCCCCCGCCGCACCACCTGGCCCGGCTCCACGTAGCGGCGGCTCAGATGGCCGTACAGGGTGGAGTACGTCTCGTCGTGGGCGATGATGATGGTGTTACCGTAACCCGGCATGTAGCGCGAGGCCACCACGACGCCGTCGTCGGCCGCCACGATCTCATCCCAGGTGCTGGGATTCGGGTCCGGCGGCCCCTGGCCGTCGATGTCAATCCCCGTGTGGGGCCGCACCGTCCCGTAGATGGGATGGCGGCGGGCCGGGTTGAACCCGGAGGTGATGGTGTACTCGCCGGGAACCGGCCACAGGAAGCGACCCCCGCTCCGGGGCGCCCGGTTGCGGTTGAGCGCCTCCAGCTGGCGCTTCAGATCCGCCTGCAGGTTCTTCAGCAGCCTTTCCACTTCTTTGGAGTCGGCCTCCAGGGCCTCCAGGTGCTCTTCCATGCGCCGCCGCTGTTCCGCCAGCCGGGCCAGCTCGTCCTTGTGGCTGGCAACGGTGGCGTTGAGCTGCTTTTGCTGCCGCTCAACCTCGGCCTTGAGCGCCACCAGCTTCTGGCGCTCGGCGTCCAGCTCCTTTTTCTCGGCCACCAGGCGCTCCCGCTCCGCCTGCACCTGGGCCATCACGTCCAGGTCGTGGCGCAGGATCTGGCTCAAGAGGTCGAGGCGGGTCAAGAAGTCGGAGAAACTGTTGGCCTCGAAGAGAACCTCCAGCACGCCCACGGTGCCGTTCTCTTGAATCGCCCGAATCCGCCGGGCCACGTAATCTTCCCGTTGCTCCAGCTGGCGGGTGGCCTCGTCGATCTCCTGCTGCTTCGCTTCCACCCGGGCCTCGGCCTCGCGCACCTTCCCCGTCAGCTCGGCCAGCTTCACCCGGGTTTCACGGATCTGGGCCTCCAGAATCCGCACCCGCTCGGCGATGGAGGCCTCATCCTGCTTGAGCGCCTTCAGCTTGCGCTGGGCTTCCGCCTGGCGCTGCTCCAGCTGGCGCAGGGTCTCGTTGGCATCGTTGATCTTCTGGCGCAGCTCGCTGATGGAGCTGGCCGCCCGTACCGGAGCCGGCGCCGGTCCCGCCACCCCGGACAGCACCCCCGCCGCGAGGGCGGCCGCCACCAGCACCGTGACGGCCCGCGCCCCCCGGCGCCGCACCGCCCTCCGGTTGCGGCCCGGCCGGCCCGGAGCCTCCCCTGTCCTGACCCCCGTCCCTTCGCCCCCAGCGTCACGGGCCGGGGACGACCCGGCGTTGGGAACCAGGAGCGGCCTTCCCACCGCACCTCCGTCGACCGGCGCCCCCTCGCCGCGGCACCCGTCGACGGCGCCCGTCCCCGGCGAGCAGCTCTTCGTGCCCGCCCGCCCCAGGAGCTTGCGGACACCCCCGGGCTGCACGTTTCCGGCCCAGGGCTCGTCCTCCCCCCAGCGAGCAAACCACGGCCCTCGCCGCCACGCCATGCGCAATGCCCTCCCCGGATGAACCCCGGCCGTGGGGAACCCGCGCGGCCGCCCGCCCGGGGTGCCCACCCCCGGAGCGGCCGCGCCCGCGGCCGGTTCGTCCCCTCTGAAGAATGGATACAACGGACTCGACTTGCCGGACTCGCCGTGACGCAGGAGCGATGGACGCGATCTAGGCCGGGCTGCCCGGCCGGGCACCGGGCCCGGTCGCACCTGGCCCGACCGTCGCCTCCACCTGCGGCCGGCCCCCTCGGCCGGAGCCCTTCGGGCTAGGCCAAGGCGTGCCCCGGCTTAGACCCGCAGGTGCCGGCGCAGGGACAAGGAGCTGCCCAGGGCCCCCAGGAGGGCACCGCCCAGAACCACCACCTGCGCCACCTGCGGCAGCAGCGGCTCCCGCGGGACCAGGGGGATGAAGGGCATCGCCCGGGTCACCTCGACCAGCAGCCGGTCATATCCCCACCAGGCCAGAGCGGCCGCCGCCCCTGCCCCGGCCAGCCCCAGTAGGATGCCTTCGATGATCAGGGGCCAGCGAATGAACCAGTCGGTGGCACCGACCAGCTTCATGATCTGGATCTCCCGCCGGCGGGCGTACACCGTCAGCCGGATGGTGTTGGAGATGAGGAACAGGGTGGTGACCGCCAGCAAGCCCACCAGTACGGCGGAACCCGTCCGCACCGCGTCACCGACGCGGCGGATGCGATCCGCCAGGTCGCGGCGGTACTTGACGTCTTCCACCCCAGCCGACTGCCGCAGCGCCGCGGCCACCTTCTCGCCATAGCGCGGATCCGCCAGGCGGACTTCAATGGAGTCGCGCAGCGGGTTCTCCTGCTCCACGCCCTCCAGCAGGTCGGCGCGGTCGCCGAACATCGCCTTCAGGTCCTGCAAGGCTTCTTCCCGGGTGACGAACCGTGTGGCGGCCACGCCCTCCATGCCGGCGATGCGCTGCTCGAGCGCCCGGCCCTCGGCGCGGCCGGTACCCGGCGCCAGGAAGGCCACCACCGCGACCTGCGACTCGACGTAGGCCGCCAGGTGGCGGACGTTGGCCGCCACCACCAGCAGCAGGCTCAGCACCACCAGGGAAACGAACACGGTGGATGCCGACGCAAAGCTCATGAACCCGTTGCGCCGGATCCCCGTCAACGCCTCGCGCAGGAAGTACCCGAGCGTCTCAAATCGCACGCTCGTACACCCCCTGGGTCTGATCGGCAATGACGCGGCCGGCTTCAACCCGCACCACGCGGCGCTTGAGGGCGTTCACGATGTTGTGGGCATGGGTCGCCACCACCACCGTGGTCCCGCGCCGGTTGATCTCCACCAGAAGCTCCATGATGCCCCACGCCGTCTCGGGATCCAGGTTGCCCGTCGGCTCATCGGCGAGCAGGATCTTGGGGTGGTTGACCACAGCCCGGGCCACCGCCACCCGCTGCTGCTCGCCGCCCGACAGTTCCGACGGCAGGGCACCGGCCTTGTCCCGCAAGCCCACCAGCTCCAGGACCTCGGGCACCCGGCGCCGGATCTGGCGCTGGGTGTGCCCCGTGACGAACATGGCAAAGGCCACGTTTTCGTAGGCCGTGCGGTTGGGCAGCAGCTTGAAGTCCTGGAAAACCACGCCCATCTGGCGCCGCAGGTACGGCACGTCCCGGCGGCGCATCCGCCCCACGTTGAGGCCGTCCACCAGCACGATGCCCCGGGTGGGAACCTCCTCGCGATAGATCAGGCGAACCAGGGTCGACTTGCCCGCCCCCGAGGGCCCCACCAGGAACACGAACTCGCCGCGTTCGATGTGCAGGCTGACATCCTGAAGCGCCGTGACGCCATTAGGGTAGACCTTGCTGACATTGATGAACTCGATCACGGGGGGTGCCACCTCTCGACAATTCCCGCGCCCGGCGTACTTCGACCTTACGGGGTCAAACCCTCCCCGCTGATGGGTGGAATTCGCCACCATGGCCGAAAATCGGTATCCCCTGCGCCCTGCGGAGACGCAAAAAGGGGAGGCCGGCGGTGGACCTCCCGTACAGTTATCGTATGGCGCCGCCCGGAGTTGACCTCGGGCAGCGGCTCGCCTCCAGAGGCCGGCTCGCTTGTGGAAATGGACCGCCACAGGACCGGCACCCCCGGGGGGCCGGGAGCCTGCTACTCGCCCTGGCCCCGGGTGGCCGCCGCATCCCGGACCTGGCCCGGCCCGTCCCCGCTGCGTGCCCCCAGCTTGCCGCTCCGCGCTGCCTCCCACTTCAGGTACGCGTTGATGAACACGTCCAGCTGGCCGTCCATCACCGCTTGGACGTTGCCGACTTCCACCCCGGTGCGGTGGTCCTTGACCAGGGTGTAGGGCTGGAAAACGTAGGATCGGATCTGGTTGCCCCAGGCGATCTCGCCCACGTCACCCCGCAGGGCTGCGATCTCCTTCAGGCGCTGTTCCTCGTAGTAGCGGGCCAGGCGGGCCTTGAGGATCTTCATGGCCGTCTCCCGGTTGGAGTGCTGGGAGCGCTCGTTCTGGCACGTCGCCACGATCCCCGTAGGCAGGTGCACGATGCGCACCGCCGACTCGGTCTTGTTGACGTGCTGGCCCCCGTGGCCTCCCGCCCGGAAGACGTCGATGCGCAGGTCCTCCGGCCGGATCTCGATCTCGGGGCTGTCCCCCAGATCGGGCAGGACGTCCACCGAAGCGAAGGAGGTATGGCGCCGCCCCGCGGCGTCAAAGGGCGAGATGCGCACCAGCCGGTGCACCCCGTGCTCGCTGCGCAGGTATCCGTAGGCATTAGGCCCGCGGACGGCAAAGGTGACGCTCTTGATGCCCGCCTCCTCGCCCTCCAGCAGGTCCAGGACCTCCACCTGGTAGCCCCGGTCTTCCGCCCAGCGGGTATACATCCGCCAGAGCATCTGGGCCCAGTCCTGGGACTCGGTCCCGCCGGCACCGGGGTGCAGGGAGACGATGGCGTCGTACCCGTCGTACGGCCCCGTCAGCAGCAGCTCCAGCTCCAGCTGCCGCAGGCCCTCCTCCACTTGCGCGATGCCTTCTTCCAGCTCCGGGATGACCGAGACGTCGGCCTCCTCCGCTGCCAGTTCGGCCAGCACCTGCAGGTCCTCCAGCTTGCGGTCCAGGGCCTCGTAGCGCTCCACGGGCCCCTTGAGGACCTTCAGCTGCCGGACCTGGTGCTGGGCCCGCTCCGGATCATCCCAGAAACCGGGTTCGGTCATGGCTTGCTCGATGCGCTCGATCTCCCGCCGCTTCCCGGCGAGGTCAAAGATCATCCCTCAATTCGTCGAGCCGCGGGCGCAGGGCCCGAATGCGGCGCAGCACCTCATCCCACATGCTCTCATCCTCCCCTGATGCCGTTGCACCTGCCCTTGCAGCTTCCGCTCGCGCCGGCGGGCGCAGCCGGAGCCGGCCATCAGGCCGTCCGGCCACAACATTTCTTATACTTCTTCCCGCTCCCGCAAGGGCAAGGGTCGTTTCGCCCCACCTTTTGCACCCGCACCGGCTCCCGCGGGCCCTGGGCCGGCGAGGCCGCGGCGCCCATGGAACCGGCACCGGCCCTGGCAGGGGCCAAGCCATGGCTGCCCTCCTGCTCTCCGCCGGCACCCGCCGCCAGGGCGAAGACCGGTACCCGCCCGCTCTCCTCCCGGGCACCCACGGCCACTCGCCGGCGCTGGGGCTCGGCCTGGCCCGGCCGGACCTCCATGTGCATCAGGATGCGGATCACGTCTTCCTTGATGCTTTCGATCATCTGCTGGAACATCTCGAAGGCCTCGAACTTGTACTCCAGCAGCGGGTCCCGCTGGCCGTAGGCCCGGAGGCCAATGCCGTCCCGCAAATCGTCCATGGCCGCCAGGTGGTCGACCCACTTCTGGTCCACCACCCGGAGCAGCACGACCCGCTCCAGCTCGCGCATCATTGCGCTGCCGATGGCCTTCTCCTTCTCCTCATAGATCCGGAGGAACGCGGCCTTGATCTCCTGGGCCAGCGCATCGCGGCCCAGGTCGGCCAGTTCCTCCGCCTTGAGGGTGCCGGCCGGCAGATAGTTGCCCTCCAGGTACTCCACAAGCCCTTCCAGGTTCCACTCTTCGGGGTGGGCGTGCTCGTTGCAGTAATTGTCCAGGGCATGTTGGATGATGTCGTCCATCATGCCCAGGATGTGCTCGTGCACGTCCTCGCCGCTCAGCACCTTCCGCCGTTCGGCGTAGATCACCTCGCGCTGCTTGTTCATCACGTCGTCGTACTCGAGCACCTGCTTGCGCAGGGTGAAGTTGCGATGCTCCACCTTGCGCTGGGCGTTCTCGATGGCGCGGGTGATCAGGGGATGCTCGATGGGCTCGTCTTCTTCCACACCCAGGCGGTCCATGATGCTCCGGATGCTGTCCGAGCCAAACAGCCGCATCAGGTCGTCTTCCAGGGACAGGTAGAACCGGGACGAGCCGGGGTCTCCCTGGCGCCCGGCGCGGCCCCGCAGCTGGTTGTCGATGCGCCGGGACTCGTGCCGCTCGGTCCCAATGATGTGCAGGCCGCCGAGTTCGACCACCCGCTGATGCTCCGCTTCGGTCTCGCGCTTGGCCTCTTCCAGAAGGCGCAGGTAATCCCGGCGGGCCTCGGCCAGTTCCGGGTCGTCGGGGTCCAGCTGTCCGGAGACGGCAGTGATCACTTCGGGCTCATAGCCCAGCTTCCGCATGTGCTGGCGCGCCAGGAACTCGGGATTGCCGCCGAGCAGGATGTCGGTGCCGCGCCCGGCCATGTTGGTGGCAATGGTCACCGCGCCCACGCGGCCGGCCTGGGCGATGATCTCCGCTTCCCGTTCGTGGTACTTGGCGTTCAACACCTGGTGCGGGATGCCGCGGCGCTTGAGCATCTCGCTGAGGCGCTCGGACTTTTCGATGGAGATGGTGCCGACCAGCACCGGCTGGCCGCGCCGGTGGCACTCCGCGATTTCCTCCACCACGGCCCGGAACTTGGCCGCCTCGGTCTTGTAGATCACGTCGGGCAGGTCCCGCCGGATCATGGGCTTGTTCGTCGGGATCACCACGACGTCCAGGCCGTAGATCTTGGAGAACTCCTCTTCCTCCGTGGCCGCCGTGCCGGTCATCCCGGCCAGCTTCTCGTACATGCGGAAGTAGTTCTGGAAGGTGATGGTGGCCAGGGTCTGGGACTCGCGCTCGATCTTGAGGTTCTCCTTGGCCTCGATGGCCTGGTGCAGCCCGTCGGAGTAGCGGCGGCCGAACATCAGGCGGCCGGTGAACTCGTCGACGATGATCACCTGGCCGTCCTTCACCACGTAGTCGACGTCGCGCCGCATCAGTTCCTTGGCCTTCAGGGCGTTGATCAGGTAATGGGCGTAGTCCACGGGGTTGTCGGGCGCGTAGAGGTTCTCGACGCCCAGCATCTGCTCGACCCGGTGGACGCCCTCCTCCGTCGGTGCGACGGTGCGCGCCTTCTCGTCGACGGTGTAATCCCGGTCCCGTTCCAGCTTGCGGGCGATCTGGGCGAACTGGTAGTAGAGCTCGGTGGGCTTGTCGGCCATGCCGCTGATGATGAGCGGCGTGCGCGCCTCGTCGATCAGGATGCTATCCACCTCGTCGACGATGGCGTAATACAGCTCGCGCTGCACGATCTGGTCGGGGTACAGTGCCATGTTGTCCCGCAGGTAGTCGAAGCCGAACTCGTTGTTGGTGCCATAGGTGATGTCGGCCGCATAGGCCCGGCGGCGCTCGTCAAAGCTCAGCCCGTGGACGATGACACCCACCGTCAGGCCCAGGAAGCGGTAGATCCGGCCCATCCACTCGGCGTCGCGCCGCGCCAGGTAGTCGTTCACGGTGACGATGTGGACGCCGCGTCCCAGCAGGGCGTTCAGGTAGGCCGGCATGGTCGCCACCAGAGTCTTGCCTTCGCCGGTCTTCATCTCGGCGACCTTGCCTTCGTGGAGGACAATGCCGCCCATCAGCTGCACATCAAAGGGCCGCATCCCCAGCGTGCGCCGGGCCGCTTCCCGGACGACGGCAAAAGCCTCGGGCAAAAGATCGTCCAGCGTTTCCCCGGCGGCCAGGCGCTGGCGGAACTCGCCGGTCTTGCCGCGCAGCTCGGCGTCGGTGAGACGCACCATCTCCGGCTCGAGGGCGTTGATCCGCTCGACCTCTCGCGACAGGCGCCGGATCTCCCGCTCGTTGTAGTTGAACAGGTTGCGCAACAGCCCCAGCATGGCGTTCTCATCTCCTGAAGAAAAAACCGGCGTCTGGAGTCGCGCCGGCACGGTCGAATCGGCACCAGGCCGCCGACCGCTGGTTGGACGCTCCACCCGCCGCTAGCTTCTCACGCCGCGTAATCCGGCCCGCGCCCATATCATCCGGTCCAAGCCGTCTGGTCCGGTCCACCGGCATGCGGGGGCACCCGGCCGCACCGTACAACGAGCCGGATCCAGTTCGGGTTGTAGTATCCTCTTCAGCCCTTATCCGCCTTTTGGCCTTGTTGGCCTCCTCGCCATTGGCCGCCTGCAGCCCGAACGGATGCCGGGCTTCACGGCTCAAGCCAATTGCCCGGCGCCATGGCGCGCGACCCAGTGTGCGGGGGCGCCGTCATGCCCGGCCGCGGGTCCGGCTGCCCCCCGAAGGGCCGGCTGGACCCGGTTGGCGCGGCCCGCCCGTCGACCTGTACGTCCTAGTTATTCTACCACGTGACTGGGGCCCCTCCACGCCCGAAAAGCACCCGAAGCTTGTTCGGCCAGCGGCTTGTCCGGCCCCCGTCATAGGGAACCAAACCGGTCCAGTGCCCGCTCCGCCGGGCCTGTGGCCGCGTCAAGGCGGCCCGACTCGTCAGCAGCCGTGCTGGCCCGCTTCCCCATGGCCGCCAGTATGAGCCACATCAGGCCGATTGCCAGCACTACATCACCCGCACTTGCGACGGAGGGGAAGGGGAAGGGTCGAGGCAAGGGGATGATGTCCGCCAGCCAGGGAAACCGCGTCTCCGGTCCGAGCAGCTGGTGGGTGAGGCTGTCCTCCATGCGCAGAAGGGTGAGGGCCGTAGCCCGGTCCGCCCCGCCGGCGGCAACCCGAACCGCCCACTCACTGACCGGCATCCGCCCACCGTTGGCCATGATCACCAGGGCATTGGCGACGGTCCCCGCAATTAAGAGCGCCGCCCCTGGTAGGTGGCGATTGGCTACGGCAAGCAAGGCAAGCATCCCATAGGCGACCGCTTGCAACTCGGGAGCCCAGGACTTTAATATGCCAGATTCGGCCGCTCCAGCGTGTAGTAGGGTGGCACGTATCAGAAAGGGAACAGGGAGCAACACCGCCCACCGCAAGGGCAGATGCGCTACCCTTTCCAGCGAACCCCCTCGTAACCATCCAATGCACAGTGCTGATACAAGTGTTACGAGGAACACCGTGTACCTCCGATTTCGCTTGCCGGTATACCTCACAGGTATACGTCACATCTCAGGGTATTCGGGCCGCTCCTGAAACTCCTCGGCAGCAACTGCCGCCTCATCAGCAGCGGGAAGCTCCTGAATAATAGGCATCGGAGGCCGAAGTCCGTAAATTGAAGCGAGGTATTCAACAAACCGCAGTTCCGGAGGGCGTGTCAGTTCGGCCACACGCTCAGGTGTTTCAATGAGCTTGAGCAATATAGATACGACTTCCGGATCAAAATGGCTTCCCGAACATCTTTTGAGCTCATCAATTACTTCGGGAAGGGGACGCCCAGCCTTGTATGGCCTGTCATACAACATTGCATCGAAAGCATCAGCTACCGCAATAATTCTTGCACCAAGCGGAATATCAGCCCCCTTAAGCCCATCCGGATAACCTGTGCCATCAAACTTTTCGTGGTGATGACGAATCCAACGCGCAACCACTTCTAAGGAATCTACACCACTTACAATACGCGCACCAATCACAGGATGCTTTTTCATCTCTTCGTATTCTTCTTGAGTGTAGCGACCAGGCTTATTTAAGATTTCATCGCGAACACCAATCTTGCCAATATCATGGAGGATACCCGCATATTGCAACAGTTCGAGCTGCTTGTCAGGCAAGTTTAGAGCCTTTCCTATCTCAACTGATAAACGCGCCACACGATCCGCGTGCCCGTATGTATAACGATCCTTGGCCTCTAACGCTAAAGCAAGAGCTCTAATGGTGCTTAGAAACATATGGTGGACATCAAGGTACCGCTGAAATGAAAACCTCGCGACAGCCAAAGGCAATAGAAAAAGCAAAACACCAAACAGACCAACGCGCTCTTGAATAGCAGCAATAAGATATGCCAAAGGCATTAGCGCAACATAGTTTGCTACTCCATTCACGCGCAACTGATTTAGGACACGATTAATGCTTACCCTCTTATAACGCCAAACATATAACCCAAAAAGTAATACGTTAACCGAAAAGTACGCCATGCCAGCGACAAAAAATCCGACGACAGAACGAAGTGCCGTGATTTGGTCATCAATAGAAACGGCGTGATACACATAGCCACTCACCCAGGCAGATAAGCCCAGCTGAAAGCGATTAAACAATATACCCCTAATGGAAACTTGGCCAGAAAAATCGAGTGGACGAATAGTGCCTAATGTAGCGATTAAAGTACCCCAGATGGGACCCTCAGATAATATTGCAGCAAAAATCGTCACAAAGCTAAGTGATATCGAACCAGATAATGGCGGGACAGGGATTGGGAAGGCTTCCGCGAGAAGAGTAAACACAAATAGAACAAGAATACGCCACATACTGTCGGGGGAATACTGTGCTGCCAGAGTAAGAACGAGCCCCCCATAATCAGGAGGTATAAGGCATAAAGCTTGACCGTGCGCGGACGTGGCAAGAGCATTAAGAACCCTCTCCATAAAAAAGCGGTTACTGTGACCGGTTAGCCTTCAGAAGCTAACCTGGTAGCTCGAACCGGCAGCCAGAACCAGGGTCGCCAGAAGAAGCAGAACCTTGATCACGCGGGCCATGAAGAATCACTCCGCTCGATCTGCCCCCGCGGCGATCACTCGACCGCCGGGAAGCGAGCTCCGCTCATGGCCACGCTGCGTAAAACCCGGCCACAGTAACCGAAACCTGTTGTCAAAACTTCGTATCGACAATGATCGCAGCGGCACGGTGGATTCGCCCAGGAAGTCCGTGTCCTAACAGGGGCCGGTAATCCGTGCCAGCACGTGCTTCACACATTCGTTGTCCTACCGCCGATTCCTTCCGGTGCCAGCTGACCGGCCAGGGCAAAGAAGCGGTTCACGCCGTCCAGCACCGCCCGGCACGTGGCCTCCGTCTCGTCCAGCTTGATGAGGACTGCGCCCACGTATTCCTGGACAGGCAGAATGCCGCCCCCGGCCGTGATGCCCACCAGGGCCACCGCCCGGTGGCCGAGCCGTACCCGCTGCACGGCAAACACCTCAACCTCCACCATGCGGTAGAGGGCGGCGACGACGGCTCGCGCCGTTGCCGCGGCGGCCATCCGCAGGACGGAAGTGGGGCCTCGCGTGCCGCGGGCCTCGCCCCGGAAGATCCGCTCGCCGTTGCCGAGTTCCACCACGACGCCGACCTGGGTCCCCTCGGTCTCCAGGCGATGACGGAGAAGGCGCAAGCGGGACTCCCCGTACTCGTCACCGGCACCGACCCGGGTGAGGTGAATGGCACCGGTCTCCACGTCCTGACCGAAGCTGATGGCCATAAGGGACTGGACATCGCGAAACAGCTGGTGCTCGGCCCGTCCGGGTCCTGCCAGCAGGTGGATTTCCTGAACACGGCCGCCGGCGTCGACCTCCACATGGGACGAAAGCACGCCCGGCAAACCGAGGAGCGCGGACTCCATGGCCCGGGCGGTCTGATCGGACCACGACGATTGCTGCGACACCCGTAGCATCCTCCCGCCGGCCGCGGTCACGGCCCCTGGTGTCAGGAATAGACGATTCTGCCTTTCTCCACCTTAACCTCCCCCACGGGTCCGGTATAGTCCCAAAATCCCTGCTCCCCCAGCGGAACCCGCGGATACGGGTTTCTCCTTCCCGTACGAAGACGAGAAGTGTCGAAATTGGAAATCGCAGCGCGCACCCAACCTCACCCACCCCGTCCGGGGGCCAGCGGCCCGGGACGAACAGCGGGGGGAGGGGAAGATCGAGGGGCAGGGGTACAGGCCGGCGCCGGGAACCACGGGCCTGGAATAGGGTCCGGAGGTCGGAGCCTCCAGGGCCGGCAAGACAGGGGTGGTCCGAAGGATGCACAGGATGGATGCACAGGCCACCCCAAGCCCGGCGACCCGCGTCAGGCTCGGTGGCGTAAGCCAGAACCCGGCAACTGGGGACCAGAAGACAGGCGTCCGATCCGGGATCGGCCGCAGGGCCGCGGCGCGGGCGCAAGCGCAGGCGGCCACGGGCGCCGGGCCCGTGGCCGCGTTCGACCCGTTCCCCCGGCCTAGAACTCCGGCTCGATCAAGCCGTACTGCCCGTCACGCCGCCGGTACAGCACGTTGACCTGGCCGGTGGTGGCATTGGCGAAGACGAAGAAGTCGTGGCCCAGCAGGTTCATCTGGAGGATCGCTTCGTCCACCGTCATGGGCTTGACGGCGAAACGCTTGGTGCGGACGACCCGGCCTTCCTCCTCTCCCTCCGGCCACGCCGGTTCGTCCACGGCGGTGTCCAGCTCGGTCACGGCCTGACCGGTGGTGGCCTCCAGGCGCCGCGCCTTGCGGTTCAGGCGGGTCTTGAACTTGCGGATCTGGCGCTCCAACTTGTCGACCACCATGTCGATGGAGGCGTACATGTCGTCGGATTCTTCCTCGGCGCGGATCAGGAGGCCGTTGGTGGGTACGGGGATGGTGACCTCGACGATGTGCCGGTCCCGCTCGATGCTCAGGGTGACTTGCGCCTGCAGGGGTTCGCCGTTGAAGTAGCGGGCCACCTTGCCAACCTTCCTGCGGGCGTACTCTTTGAGGGCTTCGGTGACGTCGATGTTCTTGCCGTAGATGGTGATGTTCAACAGCCCTCACTCCTTCCCCTGAACTACTGCAGTAGTTCCGCACCCGACCGGCGTCCTCCTACCGGGCGAAGACAGCGGGCGGCCGGCTCTCCCGGTTCTCAGCGGGGACTCAACCTTACCGCTCCGCGTACCTGCGGCCGGGGCCCCACCTCCCAAAGGATGGTACCAATCACCGCTCCCGGCGATGCCTGGTGTGGATAGTCTGCCCCCGGGCCACTGTGGATAATGTGGATGATCTGTTGATAAGTACGAGTTCGCCCCTTTTCTGCGGTGAAGGGCCGGCACCCCCTTGTTCATTGGGCTGGGGATAACCGGCCCTCCGTTCCCTACCAGCGACCATCCGAGCCTATCCAATTTTCGTTATTTTCCGGACGAAAAGGACCACAGCTCCTGCAACATTCGATGCCGCGGCGTGGCCCGCCCCCGCGGCAGGCCGTGGCCCGCGGGCGGCCGTGCTGGCAGTGCCCGCGGTGCAAGACCGGCCGGTCAGCGGGTCGCGGACTCCACCAGCCGGAGGCCGTCGTCCAGCAGGGCGCCGACCTCCTCGGGCGATTCGGCCTCCGCATACACGCGGACCACGGGCTCGGTACCGGAAGCACGGAAGAGGATCCAGCGGCTCGGCCCGAAGATCAGCTTGTAGCCGTCCAGGGGGTCGACCTTCTCCACCGGCCAGCCCGCCAGGCGGGCCGGCGGGTCGTCCCGCAGCAGGGCCATCAGCCGGTTCTTCCCCTCCGGCGTCAGGTGGAGGTCGCGGCGCTGGAAGTAGTGGGGGCCGATCTCCGCC
Source organism: Thermaerobacter sp. PB12/4term (assembly GCF_003403315.2). Taxonomy (NCBI): domain Bacteria; kingdom Bacillati; phylum Bacillota; class Clostridia; order Eubacteriales; family Clostridiales Family XVII. Incertae Sedis; genus Thermaerobacter; species Thermaerobacter sp. PB12/4term. Next base: position 178,607 of record NZ_CP048407.1, on the reverse strand, counting down.
ATCAGGACGGCCACCTGCTCGCCCAGGGTGCGGCCGCGGGTCGCCATGATCTCCGCCAGCAGCAGGTTGCAGAGGAGACCGTCCCGTTCGGGCATGTGGTTCTTGATGCCGATGCCGCCGCTTTCCTCGCCGCCGATGAGGACGTCTTCCTTGAGGGCGTACTCGCAGACGTGTTTGAAGCCGATGGGCGTCTCGTGGAAGGGCAGTCCGTACCGGGCCGCCAGCTTGTCGACCATGCGCGTGCCGGCGAAGGTCTTCACCACCGACCCCCTCCAGCCGCGCACCTCCACCAGGTGCTGGAGCAGCAGCGCGAAGATGCGCTGGGCGTCCAGCACCTCGCCGGTGGCGTCCACCGCCCCCACCCGGTCGCCGTCGCCGTCGGTAACCAGCGCGGCCTGGGCACCCAGGCGCCGCACGGCATCCACCGCCGAACCCAGGTTGCGGGCGATGGGCTCGGGAGCCAGTCCGCCGAAACTGGGGTTGAACTCGCCCCGGATCTCGGTCACTTCGGCGCCGGCCTCCCCCAGAAGGTTCGCCAAGACCCCGCGGGCCGCCCCGTGCATCGGGTCGGCCACCAGGCGCAGCCGGGCCGCCCGCAGCCTCTCGAAGTCGACCAGATTCCGCAGCTGCTGGACGTACGGGCCGATGAGATCGGCCTCCTCCACCCGGCCCAGGCGCCGCGCTTCCTTCAGGTCCATTCCGGCCGGCGGCGCGGCCCCGGCCCGCCCGGCTTCTTGCCGGGCCAGGATCGCCTCCAGCTGGCGGGTTTCTTCCGGCAGGGCCGGGCCTCCGAACCAGCCCTTGAGCTTGAACCCGTTGTATTCGGGCGGGTTGTGGCTGGCGGTGATCATGACACCGGCGCCAAGCTTTCGCGACACGACCGCCCAGCTCAGCGCCGGCGTCGGGCAGGCGGAGCGGGAAAGGAGGACGGGAATGCCGGCGGCCGCCAGCACCGACGCCACCGCCGCAGCGAACCGGTCCGAGAGGAACCGGCAGTCATAGCCCACGGCCACGCCCTGGCCGGCGCGGCCGGTGGCCTCGAGATGCTCCGCCAGGGCCCAGGCGACCCGGCGTACGTTGGCGAAGGTGAATTCTTCCGCGATGACCGCCCGCCAGCCGTCGGTGCCGAAGCGGATGGGCGTGGCGGGTACCGATGCCGTTTGGGGCTGGGACTGGGAATGGTTCCGGTCTGCGTGCCCCTTCTGCTGCGCGTCGCTCACCCGGTGCTCACCTCGGTGGAACCTTCGCAACCTGGCTTAGGGTTCCTCCCGGGGAGACCTGGTTGCGCAGCCGGGGGACTCCACGGCGCCGCCGGTACGGAGGCCCGAAGGTTACCGCGTGAAGTTCATCCCGGTTACCGCAAGAAGTCCATCAGGGTGGGCTGGACGATACGGGCACCGGCCATCAGCGCCGCCCGGTACGCCGCCTCGGACACCGACAGGCGCATGGCCGTTTCGGCGATGTCCGCATCCTCTACGCCGCTGAGCAGCTGCTCGGTGTCGACGCGGATCTCGTCCATGCGGTAAAGACCCAGCTCGATGCGGTTCACCTTGGCCCCCACCTCGGCGCGGAACCGCAGCAGGCCGTCCAGTGCCTGGTCGACAGCCGCGATCCCGGTTGCGGATACGGCCTGGACGTCCCGATTCTGAAGGGCCACCTGCAACCCGCTCAGGGCCGCGAAAGCCGGGTCGAACGCGGCGTCCCCGGGCACGTTGATGGTCAGGGTGGTGCCGGGCGCCACCTCCCGCTGGATGGGCCCGTTGATTCCCTGATAGGTGACGCCGGTGGAACTGGCCGGATCGGCCACGAAGGGCGGTTGCTGCGTCCCGAAACCGCCAAACAGGTACGTGTCGCCCAGGGTGCTGTTGGCCACCTCCAGCAGGTGGTCCTGCAGCTGCTGGACCTCGGCCTGGATGGCCTGGAGGGAGCTGTCCGGCAGGGTACCCGAAGCCGCCCGGACCGCCAGCTCCCGCGCCCGCTGGAGGATCTGGGTCGCCCGGTCCAGGGCGCTGTCGGTCATCTCGAGCCAGTCCCGGGCATCCTGGGCATTGGCCCGCAGGCGTTCCACCTCGGCCAGGCGCGCCCGCAGGCGCAGGCTGTCCACGGTGGCTACGGGATCGTCCGAAGGGCGCTGCACCCGCTTGCCCGAAGCCAGCTGGTTCTGAAAGGTGCTCAGCCGCTGCTGAGCCCGGCGCAGGTCGGCCAGCAGGGTGGTGATCATCATTCCGCCGGTGATGCGCACCCGTGCTCCCTCCTGTGAGCAGCCCTCGAGGACGCCGCCTCAACGACCCACCAGGCCCGTCCGCTCGATGAGAACGGCCAGCATGGAGTCCACCGCCGTCACCAGCCGGGCCGCCGCCGCGTAGGCGTGCTGGTACCGGACCAGCTGGGTCATCTCCTCGTCCAGGGAAACGCCTCGCACGCTCTCCCGCTGGGCCGCCACCTGATCCATGAGCAGCTGGGTGGTGCGCTGGCCTTCCTGGGCCTGGCGCCCCGCGATGCCCAGCCCCGCTACCACGCTCTCCAGGTAATCCTGGGCCGGCGCCCCGCCGGGCAGGGCCAGGGCGGCGTGGCGCAGCTGCGCCAGGGCCAGGGCATTGCGCCCGTCTCCGGGTGCACCGGCCTCCAGGGCCGCTGCCAGGTTGGCCGGATCGTCCAGGGCGGGATTGACCACCACCGCCTGCAGGTCGGTCCCCGTCCCCAGCAGGAACATGTCCCGGCCTGCCCCTCCGCCCTGGGAGCCGGAAGCGGGGGCATCGTTGAGCCCGTACCCCTGCCGGTGGACCTGGTTGACGGCAGTGGCCAGCGCAAAAAAGAGCGCTTTCAGATCCTGACGCAAGCCCGCTACCAGCCGGTCCCGCGACTCGAGAAAGCCGTCGATCTCGCCGCCCTCCAGCACCGTGTCGTCCAGGGGCAGGAGGGCGGGTCCGGCCCCGGTACCGGCACCCGGCTCACCGGGCAAGGCACCGGCCCCGGAACCTTCCGCCAGGACCTGGGCCGTTCCCGACCAGTAGATCCGCACCACCAGGTCGCCGGCACCCGGATCGCCGGAGGCCGGCCCGCCGCCCGGGCTGCCGGCGCCACCGGTGCCGCCGCCGGTGGCCGCGGCCGGTTCTTCCCGGACCACCAGGCGGTGGACGACCCGGCCGTCCACCAGGGGCAGCCCGGCCACCTCGACCCGCAGGGCGCCGCCCTCCCGTTCCGTCACCCGGATCGGCAGCAGGCCGCCCAGCTCCTCCACCAGCCGGTCCCGTTCATCCAGCAGGTCGTTGGGCGACTGTCCCGCTGCGGTGGCGACCTGGATGCGGCGGTGGAGGTCGGCCAACTGGGTGGCGATCTGGTTGGCACGGTCGACCCGGGCCAGGATGCTGGCGTCCAGGTTGCGCTGGAGGTCCGCCAGCTGGCGGTCCGCCTCCTGAAAGCGTTCCAGCAGGGTATGGGCCTGCTGAATGGCCGCCGTCCGGGCCGGCAGGCTGTCAGGACGGTTCGCCACGACCCCCAGGGCCTCCCAGAAGTCGGCGAGGGCCCGGGCCAGGCCGGCGTCGGATGGTTCGCCCAGGATGGTCTCCAGCTCCGCCAGGGTCTGGGTGCGAACGTGCCAGCGTCCCAGCTGCCCCTGCAAGTCCCGCACCTGCCGGTCGAGGAACAGGTCCCGGACCCGCTGGATCCCGGCGACCTGCACCCCGGTCCCCACCTGGCCGGCTTCCACCGCCATGGCCCGGGATGGTGGTGCGTAGGCCGGCGTGGGCGCCAGGCGCGCCACTTGCCGGGAGTAACCGGGGGTGCTGGCGTTGGCGATGTTGTGCCCGGTCACATCCAGGGCTCGCTGCTGGGCCCAGAGGCCGAGCCGGGCCAGTTCGAGTCCGAAGAAGGTGCTGCGCACGGGGGCATCATCCTTTGACCCTTGAAACACCTAAACACCTAAATGCCTAACATAAGAAGCCTAAAAGGCCCGGTCCACGGCCAGGGCCGGCGGCCTCCACTGCAACTGGCCGTCGGGTCCGTACCCCGGGCCGGCGGTACCTCGGGCCGCCGCCAGGCTCTGCAGGCCGAACCGGGCCCATGCCAGGCCCTGGCGCGCCAGCGCCCGGTTCTGGCGGTTGAGCTGTTCCACACCCTCTGCCAGCGCCTTCAGGGAGTCCCGGCAGCGGGCGAGGGCCGGGGCCAGATCGGGAACGCGGCGGGCCAGCTCATCCCAGGACAGGCAGGCGGGGTCAAGCCCCCACGCCGCCGCCAGCTCCCGTTGCAGGTCGAACCGGCGCCGCTCCAGCTCGCCGATCACCCGCAGGCATTCCTCTTCGAAGGCCAGGGCCGCCTCGATGACCGCCGGGTCCCCGGCGACCAGGGCCCGGTTGGTAGCCCGGGTCGCCTCCAGCAGCCGCGCCCAGGGTTCCACCATGGCCGCCAGCTGGGCGACCAGCTGATGGGCCAGGGCCGCGGCAGGTGCGGCCGGCGCCTCATCGGTCGCAGGGGCCGGGGCCACGGGGACGGCAGGGGCGGGCTCCGATCCTTCGCCGGCGGCCGGGACGGCGGGGCCGGGCCGGGCCGGGTCAATGGGCGCCATGCTCACCGGTCCTCCTGAACCCGGTCCGCCAGCAGGCGGTACAGCATCCGCTCCGCCACCTGCTGGGGGTCGATTCGGTACTCCCCGCGGGCAATCTGCGCCCGCAACGCCGCCACCCGCTCCGCCCGAACCTCGGGCAACCCGCGGGTTTCGTCCACCAGCCGCTGGACTGCCGCGGCCGCGGGGGAAAGGTCGACCCGATCGCGGCCGGGTACCGGTGCGGCGCCGGCCGCCCCGGTACCCGAAGACACTCCGGGTGCGGCCGGCTGGACGGGACCCGGGCTCCCCGCCGGGCCAGCGGCCGGGGCACCGGCGCCTGGTTGCATGCCGTAGGCCTTCAGCGCATTCAAGACCTGCTGCCGGGAGATGATCATTGCCCCGTCCTCCTCGCCAGCTGTGACTAACCCGGTTTTCGTGACGCCGGGTCGTGATGTTTAGAGGGGACTGCGACACCGTTACAACGGCATCATGTCCCCCGAGCGTTCGGGCGCCGTATACCGGGCGGGCTGGAGGGGGGTGGCCGCTGCCACCAGGCCGTAGACAGCCCCCGCCCCCAGCGCCTGGAGGGCCTCGCAGGCCGCAGCCAGGGTGCGCCCGGTGGTGAGCACATCGTCCACCAGAAGAACCGGCCGCCCCGCCAGCCGACGGGCCCGGGGCGAGGGGGCGAAGACGCCGGCCACGTTCAGCCGCCGCCCCGCCGCCCCCAGGGTGGCCTGGCCGGCTCCGGCCTGGCGCCGCACCAGCAGGTTTTCCGCCAGCTGCCAGCCTCCCGTCCGGGCCACGGCCCGAGCCAGAAGGATCGCCTGATTGAAGCCCCGCTGGCGCAGCCGGTCGGGGTGCATGGGCACGGGTACAACCAGCGCCGCTGCCGGCCAGCCCCCGGTCCGGGCGGCCATGGCGCGGCCCAGGAGTTCGGCCAGGTAGGGCTCGTCTTCGTACTTCATCCGCAGGATGAGGCGCCGTAAGAGGCCCCGGTAAGTCCCCACCGCCCGGACGGCCACCCAGGGCGGTCCCAGGGTGCGGCACTGGCTGCAGGGTTCATCCGGGTGGGCAAGCCAGGCAGGCCGGTCGCACCACAGGCACCGGCTGCCCGGCTCGTGTCCCAGCCGGGCCTGGCAGCGCGGGCATATCGCAGGGTCGGCCGGCGGCCAGTGGGGCAGGTCAGCCCCGCAGCCCAGGCAATAGGGTGGCCAGGGGAAGACCCAGGCCAGGAGCTCGTCGCGCACGGCGGCCCACAGCTTCTGCCAGTTCCCCCCTGGCCTCGGGCGGGGGCCGGTGAAGGCCCAGCCTGCCCGCCACTCGCCGGAATGTTGCGGGGGCATCGCCTCCCAGCCCCTCTCCCTGCGCTCGCCAGGCGGCGACAGCCCTGGGCGGCCGCCGGATCAAGCAGGCCGAGCCACCGGCCTCCCGGCACGAGGAAACACCGCCACGAAGGCGGCGTCCCGTGCACCACACCACGTAGACCGCGCCCCACGGACCGCGGCGGCACCGGGCCCCCCGCAAGCACCGCGACCTCCGTATCCCACGAGGGAACCCATCCAAGCCGGCAATGCCATTATATTACAATCCGGATGACAAAATCCTCACGCGTGCTCGCGGCGGTACCGCTCCCGGTGGTGGCGCTTTTCCCGATACATGTTGCGGTCGGCAGCGGCGATGAGGTCTTCGTCGGAGGGGCCGTCATAGGGGTAGACGGCCACGCCCAGGCTGAAGCGAAGGGGGAAGAAGATCTGGCCCGAAAGGTCGGTGAAACGGTACCTCAGGGCGGCTTCCCAGATGCGGTCGGCCACCGCTTCGGCCTCTTCCCGGCGGGCACCGGGCAGGATGGCGACGAACTCGTCGCCCGCATACCGGGCCACCAGATCCTGCTGGCGCACCGAATGCCGCAAGAGGTCGGCGAACTGCCGCAGGACGTGATCGCCCGCCTGATGACCGAACTGGTTGTTGATGTCCGAAAAATTGTCCAGGTCGATCAGGATCAGCGCCAGGGGCTGGCCCGTAGCACTGGCCCGCCGCACCGCCTCCCGCAGGCGCATGCTGAAGAACCGGTAGTTGTAGAGGCCCGTCATCGGGTCGGTGTGGGCCATGGTCTGGGTTCGGCCATAGATCAGCCCGTTCTGGATGGCCATGGCCATGGGCGACGCGAGGATGGACAGCAGGCGCCGCTCGCGATCGCCGAAGGCCCGATGGCGCCGGGCCAGGCACAGGCAGCCCATGAGCCGCTCGTCGGCCGAGAGGGGTACCGCCAGCACGCTGGACGGCTCGAAGTTCTCCGTCACCAGGGTGGGCTCGTCCACGTGCTCGACAAGCTGGCGCTCCCTGGCGGCCCGCCGGACGGCCCCCTCCCCTGCCACCCGGCCCTGAACCTCCCCGGCGTCGGGATGGACCGCATGCTGCAGGCGCAGCACGTCGCCCTCCTCCGCCAGGTAAATGGCGAAGGCGTCCGACGGCGCCAGCTGCTGCACGGCCCGGTCGATCCAGCCGAAGGCATCGTCCAGTTCCAGCACGCAAGCCAGTCCCTTGGTGATCTCGTACAGCGACTGCAGGTCGTGGTGGGCCTCCACCAGCCGCATGTGCAGGCGGAGCAGGTAGTTGATCATCAGGAAGAGGGTCAGGCCCACGGCCATGCCGATTTCACCGTACGCCTGAAAGGCGATCATCACCACCGAATGGGCGGCCACGGCAAAGGCGGTGCTGAGGGCATCCACCGGCAACCAGCGGAAGAACAGGCGGAGGAACTCCCGGGTGGGATGGGCCTGGTGATAGTAAAGGGCCAGGCCCACCAGGGCATTGTTCATCACCCAGTAGATCGCCACATAAACAAAGACCAGGTGGAGCGGCGGAATGGTGATCCCCGTGGGCGCGGGCCAGGGATGGAGGCCGAGCCGCGTCGAGACGGCCCCTGCCGTCAGGATGGTCAGGGCGAACTGGCCGGCGTTGAATTGGGTGCGGTCCCAAGGCCGGCGGTTCAGCACCCCGTAGCCGATGAGGTTGCCCAGCACGTTGATGATGGCCGCGGGCACGGTACCGTACAGCAACTGGGCCGTGAGGGTGACCCCGAAAGTCAGGGACATCGCCCCGCCGCCGGGCATCGGCAGCGGGTAGGCGTCCATCAGGACGGCCGCGGCGAGCATCATCAACATGGGCAGGGCGGGAACGGGCTCCCACTGGCGCAAGGCCAGGATCAGAGCCACCATCCCGCCCACACCGACGGCCAGGATATACAGCCGCTGCGGGCTACGCCAGGACCTCACCGGCGATCGTGACCCCCACCCCGTGTCGCGGTCCTTATTTCATTCTCAACCTGTCATGCATTTCCTGCTGGATGCCGACGCCTCAAGCAGGTGAATGAGGGGTACGCGGAGGTCCTGCCAGCGCCATCCGCCGGGATTCGTCAGGTCAATGGTCACCGCCAGCGGCGCCCCGGTGACGAAAAGCGCCGCCTCCAGCGGGCCGGGCGCCCCCGAACGCTGGGCCGGCCAGCGCAGGACCTGCAGGGTCGGGACCCGCTGGCGCAACCGGTAGAGGATGGCGGCGGTTTCATCGGCAGACCCGCAGTCCACCACCACGATGGGCGAACCGGGTGCGAGGGCGGCCAGGTCCTCCACGAATCCCTCGATGAAGGAAGCCGCGTCCCGCACCAGCACCACCAGGGGCCATGGTTCCCACCCCTGGGGCTGGACCCGGCGCTGCCCGCGGTGCCATGCACCCCGCAACGCGCCCAGCATGCCGGCCGCCGTCACCGCGACCAGGACCGCCAGGGCCCACCACACGGCATCGTGCCCCATGGACTCGGCACCCCCGTGGGGCCGGGAAGTCAGGGTCGTAATGGCGCTGTCGCGGTTCCAAGGTATGCCGTGGCGGGCCGGAAGGTCCCTGGAGTGGAACCTCCCTGAGCAGGGCGGTCCCCAAGGCTGAAAACGGCCGGGCAGGCGCGCCGCCCCCGGCGTGGCGCCGCCGCCTGCCCGGCCAGGCCTGGCAAAAGCTCGTGCAGATAGTGGCGACCCCGAAGGCTTGCCGCCGCTGGAACCCGTCCTATTCTTTGGCTGCACCGGCTGCCCGCGGTTCCGCGACCCAGGCCCGTTCCTCGGCCGGACGGCTTACCCGCAACCCGGCGACCCGGCTGCGGCCCCGCGACCCCGGCCGCGGCCCGCAACCGGCCCCGGCCGCGCCCTGCAAGCCCCGGACCCTACAGCGTCACCGCCACCTCGGCCAGCGGATCGTCGGGCATCGCCCCCAGCCCCGCCGCCTCCCGCAACTGGGCTGCCCGGTCGATCTTCTCCCAGGGCAGGTCCAGATCGGGCCGCCCGAAGTGGCCGTAGGTCGCCACCTGGCGGTAGATGGGCCGGCGCAGGTTCAGGTGGTGAATGATGGCGCCCGGCCGCAGGTCGAAGTGCTCCCGCACCAGTTCCTCGATCCGGTCGTCGGGGATGATGCCCGTTCCAAAGGTGTCGACCCGGATCGACACGGGCTGGGCGACGCCGATGGCATAGGCCACCTGGATCTCGCACCGCTCCGCCAGCCCCGCCGCCACCACGTTCTTGGCCACCCAGCGGGCGGCGTAGGCGCCCGACCGGTCGACCTTGGTCGGATCCTTCCCCGAGAAGGCGCCGCCGCCGTGGCGGGCGTAACCGCCGTAGGTGTCGACGATGATCTTCCGCCCCGTCAGGCCCGCATCGCCCTGGGGCCCGCCCACCACGAACCGGCCCGTGGGGTTGATGTAGATCCGCGTCTTCTCGTCCAGCATGGGCGCCGGGACGACAGCGCCGATGACGTGCTGGCGCAGGTCCTCTTCCAGGCGGGCGCGGCTGACGTCCTCGCGGTGCTGGGTCGACAACACCAGGGCCTCCACGCGGACGGGACGCGTCCCGTCGTACTCGATGGTCACCTGAGCCTTGCCGTCGGGGCGCAGGTAGGGAAGCAGGCCGGACTTACGAACCTCCGCCAGCCGCCGGGTCAGCCGGTGGGCCAGGGTGATGGGCAGCGGCATCAGCTCCCGTGTCTCCCGGCAAGCGAAGCCGAACATCATCCCCTGGTCGCCGGCGCCGATGCGGGCGAAGTCGTCCGGCGGGGCCTCGCCGTGGCGCACCTCCCAGGCATCGAGGACGCCCTGGGCGATGTCGGGCGACTGCTCGTCGATGGTGGTCAGCACCGAGCAGGTGTCGGCGTCGAAGCCGAACTTGGCCCGGGTGTAGCCGATCTCCCGCAGCACGTCGCGGACCAGCGCCGGGATGTGGACGTAGCAGGTGGTCGAGATCTCGCCCATCACCAGGACCATGCCCGTGGTCACCGCCGTCTCGCAGGCGACCCGGGCCTGGGGATCCTGCTCGAGGATGGCGTCCAGGACCGTGTCGGAGATCTGGTCCGCGATCTTGTCGGGGTGGCCCTCCGTCACCGATTCCGAGGTAAACAGGTGGCGGCCCCTGGCTCGCGTCACGCGGGGTTCCTCCTTTCCGCGAGACAGAGATAGAGATAAAACGACCCCTTCTCCGAAGAGAAGGAGCCTCCATCCCTGCGGCCCGGGCGGTGGGGTGGCGGAAGGCCGCTGCGCCCCGCCCCGCGGCCGGTTCGTCCGCACAAACCGGTGCAACCCGGCGGTCGAACCGGCCGGGCCTCCTTAAACCCAGGTTAGTCTAGCAACCCCCGCGCGGCGGTGTCAATTGGCGCTGTCAACGGGTGTCGACGGCGGCGCGTTGCGGGCGTAGGCGGCCACGGCCCGCCGGGCCTGCTCGAGGAAGTGGGCCCGCTCGGCCAAGGCTTCATGGCGAACGGCCAGGGCCAGGCGGAGCTGGCGGTCGGCCTCCAGGGCCTGGCGCAGGTGCTCTTCCAGCTGGGCCAGCCACTGCCGGGCATCCTCCCCGCCGGGCAAGCCGCGGCCGCCGGGGGCTGCCCCCGCATGCAGCCGGTGGAGCCGGGCGCTGACCTGTTCCTGGAGGAACCGGCGGGCCTCGAGTTCCGCCCGGGCCGTCTCCCAGTCGCCCCGCCCGGCGGCAGCCTGGGCCCGCCGGCCCCGCTCGATCCACCGGTCAAGGTCCCTGCGGGTTTCCAGCACCAGTTCCCAGAGGTCGGTCTCGCTCATGACGGCACCTCCGGGGACGGCGCCGGGCGGGTTCCGCCCGCTCCTTCGGCGCACAGGGCGGCCCAGGCTTCCCGGATGGGGGCCAGGACCCGCACGGCGTCGGCCGCCAGCCGCGGGTTGGCCTTCACGTTGGCCTCGATCAGCCGCTCCTGGCAGAACAGGTACAGGGCGCTGAGCCGGGCGGCCAGCTCGCCCCCCTGCTGGTGGTCCAGGGCCAGCATCAGCTCGCGCAAGAAGTCCTGGGCGCGGGTCAAGGCCCGGTGAAGCCGCTCGCGGCCGCCGGGGGCCTTGAGGTCGACCTGCAGGGCGCGGGCCACCTCCCGCAGCACGCCGTCCATCAGCATCAAGACCAGCACCTGGGGCGGCGCCGTCAGCACCCGGGTCGCCACGTAGGACCGGGCCGGATGGGCCACGGCCCGCCGCGGCAGGCCGGTGGGGAAGACCCCTCCCCCTCGGGCCCCCTGCCCCGGCGCCCGCGCCTCGCCCGCCAGCGGGCCGGCTGCGGATCCGGACGGCGCCGGCCCCGCCATCCCGCCGGTCTCCAGCTCCGGCTTCGCGCCCGCGACGACTTCGCCTTGCTCAGCGATTCCGCCCTGGCCCCCGCTTGCCTTCTGCATGGGCCAACCCCTCCCGCCTGCTGCCCGCGCGCGTTGGGCCGCCTGCCCTGCCGGTCACCCTGCCCTCCCGCCTGCATTTCAGCCTGCCATTCAACCCGCCATTCACCCTGTCTTGCACACCCGGCGGTCCGCCCAGCCTTTTCACCTCGCCGTCCACCCGCATGGTCACCCCGCGGTTGCCCCGGCGTTCACCCCGGCTTCAGCGAACGAAGTCCATCCTCCCATGTTCAGGTCCATCCAGCCGTCCTCAGTCCCATCCTGCCGTCCCCAGTCCCGTCGCCCTCAGTCCTTCGGCCGCAGGGACGCCAGCTGGTTCACCTGCTGGACCAGCCACTGCTCCTGGGACTGCAGGGTGGAGAGCAGGGTCTCCAGCGCCTCGAACTGCCGGGTCAGGTTCTGCTCCCGCAACTTGAGGCGGTACTCCATCCGCTCCATCTGCTCGGCGTAGTCCCGGGCCCGGTCGTCCAGGGAGTCGATGCGCCGGTCGAAGAGGCCGGTGTTCGTCTCGAGCCACCCGTCCAGGACCTTCTGCAGCCGCACGAAGACCCCGTCGTCGCTGGTGGTGGTGCCGTCGGGGTCGCCTGCCAGAAGCCGCTGCACCCCCGCCCGGTCGGCCGCCAGCGCCTCCCGCAGCTTCGCCTCGTCCAGCTGCAGGGTCCCCGACTTGTCCTGGGTGGTGATGCCCACGGCAGCCAGCCGGTCCAGGGTGGTCGAACCGGCCAGCGCCGCCACGGGGTCCGAGACCATGCGCCGCAGCTCGTTGCGCAGGGTGGTGAGGAGCACGTCGCCGCCCAGCTTGCCGCCGCCCGCGTCCTGGTAGTCCTGCTGCTGCGCCATAAAGGACAGGGCGCTGTTGTACTGCTCGATGAACTTCTTCACCGCATTGACCACGGCGTCGTCGTCCCAGGCCACCGTGACGGTGACGGGACTGCCCGGGGCGGCCTGGTGCAGCTCGAGGGTGACCCCCTGGATTACGTCGGTCACGGTGTTGGACGAGCGGGTGAAGGCGAGGCCGTTGACGGTGAACTGGGCATCCTGGCCCGTGACCAGCACCCGGCGTTCCGCACCGGTGGCGTCGATCAGCCCCAGGGACTGGGCCACCGTGCCGCTCCCATCGCTGACGTCAATGGCTCCCTGGCCCGTGTGGGTGCGGGTGATGACCAGATGGCCGCCGATCACCTCCGCTCGCACGGCGCTGGCCTCCGCCGCGGGGTCCGCCTGCACCGCCTGTTCCACCGCCGCGTTGATCCGGTCGCGGATGGCGTTCAGGGAGTCGGTGGTGTTGACGGTGACATCGACGCTGGTGCTGCCGACGGTGATGCGAAAGGTTCCGCTCAGGTTCAGCGCGGCCTGGGGGTCGGCCACCGGGTCGTAGGTGGCGATGGAGTGGGCCGTGGCCAGTTGCTGGACCTCAACCTTATAGGTGCCCGGGGTGGCGGCGGCCGAAGCCTCCGCCGTCACCCGCGCCTCGTCGCTGCTGGTGGACCGCGGCCGCCAGAACAGGTCCGCCGCCAGGACATCCGCGATGCGGTCCTGCAGGGTGTCGATGCGGGAGCGGATGTCGCTCCAGGCATTTTTCTCGGACTCGATCTCGAGCTTGCGCCGCTCGAGCAGCAGCAGCGGGCGGCGCTCGATCTGCATCAGCTGCTCGACGAGCTGCTCCCAGTCGAGGCCGCTGGCCAGTCCACCGATGCGCATTGGGTGACGTCCTCCTTGCCCGAACACTTGGCCTGCCTCGCCCCAGCCGCCTAACCGCCCTAGCCGCGCTGATCGACCTGCTGCCCGAGGAGCATCTTCACGTACATGGCAATCCGGAGCACGTGTTCGGGTGGAACCTGCCGTACGATCTCGCCCGTCTCCCGGTCGACCACTTCCGCCACCACCCGGCCCGTGGCGTCGTCCACGTGGAACTGGAGCTGATAGCTGAAGGGGTCGCGGGGGTGATCGGGCAAGGGCGGCATCCAAGGGGCGAACCCGGAGGACGATGGGCCCTCCCCCCGGGCATCCTGCGTTTCAACGCCGGCAGTCGGCGCATTGGGCCCCTTGGGGGTGCCTCCCAGGCTTTCGAAATCCGCCTGTGCCGGAGCCTTTGGAGCGGGGTATCGGAGTTGCAGGACGCCCCCAACGGGTTCCTGGGGTGACACGGTCACGGATCTCACGTCTCCCGGTCCGGTCTCTTCAACGGCTCGGTCAGGTTCGCCGGTCCCATTTGTTCGTCATATCGGTTGGAAACGGGAGGTCGTTAACGGCCCTCGAGTCCTATTCTGGTGGGTCTGGGTAGGAAGAGGGTTGAGGTCCCGAAATGGGCGGAGCCGGCCATCCTCTGACGGCCGGCTCCGCCGGGGGCTCCGCTCCGGTCCCGGTGAGGGGGAGTTCACCTTGGACCATCGATGGGGGGTATGGTGTGTCGAACGTGACCTACTGCATCGGTTTGACGGATGGCTCCGCCTTCGATTAGCCCTGCAACAGCTGCAGGACCGCCTGGGGCATGGCGTTGGCCTGGGCCAGCATCGCCGTGCCGGACTGCAACAGGATCTGGTTGCGGGTGAAGTTGGCCATCTCCAGGGCCATGTCCACGTCGCGGATGCGCGACTCGGCCGCTTGCAGGTTCTCCACCGCCACGCCCAGGTTGGCGATGGTGTGCTCCAGGCGGTTCTGGATGGCACCGAGGTCTGCACGCTGGCCCGAGACGCTCTCGATGGCGCTGTCGAATGCAGTGATGGCAGAGCCGGCAGACGCCTGGGAGGTCACGTCGAGACCGCTGACGGTGAAGACTTGACCGTTGCTCAACGTACCGAGGCCGCTCGCGTCCAGCACCACGTTGCCCTTGCTGTCGATGAACTTACCGGCCGTCGTCGGATCTTCGGTCGCGACCACGTTGCCGCTGCTGTCCTTCAGAACCTTGGAAGTCGCGTCGTACGTGTAACTGCCTGCCTCAAGACCACCGTTCGTGAAGGAGAAGGTACCCTTGGCAGTTACGGTGGTGCCCGACACGGTGACGGTACCGTTCGTCACCGCGACCGAGAATGTGATTGTGTCGTCACCGCCGGTCCAAGTCTTGCCGTCGGTTGACGTCGCTGCGACGACTCCCGTGGCGTCGACCAGTTCGTAGCCGCCGCTCGCACCCGCCCGGACGGTGTAGGTACCATCCGGAATGTCGGTAGTATTGGTGGCCCCTTCGGTTAGCGTACCGCTAACCGTCGCCTGGGCCTTGACCTGGTCACTCACCACGCCCAGGCTGAAGCCGCCCATGTTCCCGATCTTGACCGAGATGTTCTGACCGGCATTGGCTCCGATCTGGAAGGTGATGCCGTTCTGCTCGAACGACCCGTCCAGCAGCTTCTGGGTGTTGAACTCCGTCGTCCCAGCAATCCGGCCCACTTCCTGGGCCAGCTGGTCGATCTCCTTCTGGATCTGCGCCCGGTCGGCGGCCGTATTCGTATCGCTGGACGCCTGCACCGCCAGCTCGCGCATGCGCTGCAGGATGCTGTGGGTCTCGTTCAGCGCGCCCTCCGCCGTCTGGATCAGCGAGATGGCGTCCTGGGCGTTGCGCTGGGCCGTCTGCAGACCGGCGATCTGGGCCCGCATCTTCTCGGAGATGGCCAGGCCCGCCGCGTCGTCGGCCGCCCGGTTGATCCGCAGGCCCGACGACAGCCGCTCCAGCGACCTGTTGAGCAGGCTGTTCGTCTGGGTGAGGTTCCGCCACGCGTTGAGAGCGGCCACGTTGTGGTTGATCCGCATGAACAACAGCCCTCCCTCTTGCCGGGTTCTTCCCACCGGGCGGCATCGCGCGCCTGCCGCTCCGGGGGTTCTGACGGCTACCCGGAATATCGAAGGGAAGGCGACAACACGTTAGCGCCGGCCGGGTCCCAAATTCCCAGAGGGACGATGCACTGCGCCCCTTGGATTGGCCCCCGGCATGCCCCGGGCGGCAGGGCGAACGGTACCGGGGCCTCAGCGGCCCCGGCCGGCACCCCCACCCACGCCCCCGCGGACACCCCCGCCGAGCAGCTCCTCCAGCACCACCGCCACCCCGTCCTCGTCGTTGCTGGCGGTGACGCGGCGGGCGGCGGCCCGGGCGGCGGGGGAGCCGTTGGCCATGGCGACGCCAATGCCTGCGAACTGGAGCATCTCGATGTCGTTGTCCCAGTCGCCGAAGGCCACCACCCGCTCCACCGGCACCTGCAGGTGGGCGGCCAGTCGCTCCACCGCCCAGCCCTTGCACACAGGGGCGTCGGACACCTCCACGGCGTAGAGGCCCGGCTCCAGATCGGTCCCTGCCAGCACCCGCACCGCGTCGCCCCACTCGGCCGTGATCCACCTGCGGAAGGCCTCCGCACCCTCGTACCGGTCACGGACCAGCACCCGCACCGCCCCGACGCTCACCCACTCCAGCAGATCGGGCACCTCCTGGGTCAGGCGCCCCGCCTCGAAGAACCAGGAGGCCCTCGGCAGCCGGGCCCCTGGCTCGTAGAGCATGCGGTCGCCGTGGGGATGGTCCAGGTCGTGGAAGAACAGGGACACCCCCAGCTCCCGGGCCTTCAGGATGGCCTGCCGGACGAACTCGGCGGGCAAGGGCTGCTTCCAGACCGGCTCGTCGGTCAGGGGGTCGACGGCCACGGCGCCGTTGTGGACGATGCAGGGCGTCCGCAGGCCCAGCTCCTGGGCGAAGGGACGGCTGGCCACCCAGCGGCGGCCGGTGGCCAGGCAGACATGGTGACCGGCGGCCACGGCCGCCCGGACCGCGTTCTTCACCCGCGGGCGCAGCCGGCCCTGGCTGTCCAAGAGGGTGCCGTCGACGTCGAGGGCGATCAGGTAAGGGAGCAAGGGGCATCCTCCTTTGAAGATCAAACCGCTCCTATTATAGGGTTACAGGGGGGCGAGGGGCCGTGCTGAGCCGGGGTCCTCGGGGTCCTGGGCGTGCGGGGTCCCTGGCGGTTGCAGTAGCGGTTGCGGTGGCGGGGCCGTTGCGGGTCCCAGGCAACGCAGGGGGCAGGGGACCCCATTGGGCAATCCCATGGGGACCCCGCTCAGCCACCCCACACCCTGTTCCCCAACCAGCCAGCGGATCACGCACCGCAAGATGACGGGGCCCGGGCGGCGGGTGATCCGGGGCTTTGGCCTACAGCCTCCGGTCTCCCGCCTAGCCCGGGCCCCAGGTATCGCCGTGGTGGGTGGCCCGGTAGGTTGGCCGGTGGGTTACAGCGGCGGCGGGTGACGCGATGCGTTGCCCATGGATGCGCCGCCGTCCAATACACCCGCCATGCTCGCCTGCGGACCGTGCTCGCCTGCGGGCCCCGCCCGGGAAGCTCCGTGGCGAGGCCCGCCTGCCGGCCCCACGCTCAGTCCGCCGTGCCGCTCGCCAACCGGCGGCCCGTCGCCTCAATCACCTGCAGGGCCCGGTCCGTCTCTTCCAGCACCCGGGCCAGGGCGGTGGCCACCCGCTCGCTCCCGTAGGTCTCGACCAGCCGGTCCAGCTCCGTGCATGCAGCGGGCGATACCTGACCCACGTGATGGCGGAGGAGTTGGAGCAGGGCCTCCCGCGACTCCCGGTCCTCGCCGGCGACCGGAGCGGCGCTGCGCCAGCCCGTACCTGCCCGGTACCGCGCGCGGAGGCGGCCCGCATCAGGGTCCCGCCAGCTGCCGGTCGCCGGTCTGGCGGCGCCCCCGGCCGTTTCCAGGTTCCCGCTGCCGCCCGCCCGGGGCCCGTTGCCCGCAGAACCGTGGCCCGCCGAACCGTGGCCAGCGTTCCCGGCGGTGCCGGCCACGCCGGCCGGATCACTGCCCTGCCTCGCCAGGCTGCGAGGCGCTCCCGGGCCCCGCCGGCCATCGCCGCTCGTGCCACCCGGCAGCCGGTATCCGGAGCCGCCAGTAGAGCCTTGGGGATCCGTGGCGCCGGCCGCCGGACCGGGGCGGCCGGTTCGTCGGGCGTGGGGGCGGCGAGCCCAACCGGTGCCGTACCGGTACCGGGCGCCCGTCACGCCATGGCGGTGCAGCTCCAGCAGGCGGTCGGCGTAGCGGTTGGCCAGGGGTTGCTTGCCTCCCAGGCGGCGGGTGGAAAAGGCGTACTTGCCGCTGTTGGGATCAAAGTGCACCACCTCGACCTGGACCCGCTCGCCCTTGTAGAAGTAATCTTCCGCCCGTTCCACGTACCAGTCGGAGATCTCCGAGATGTGGATGAGCCCCCGGCGGCCGTCGTCGGTCACGAGGAACGCGCCGTAGTCCACGATGCCCGTGATGGTGCCGTGGACCCGGGTCCCGGGCGCCAGGGGCACAAGCCCGGCCAGGTCCCGCACCCCCTCGCCCGCTGCTGCCACCGGCCCTGCCGCCGGCCCCGCCGCCGGTACCATAGCGGCACCGGTTCCCGTCCCGGCGGGAACCGCGGCGCCGGCCGCCCGGGCCGGTTCCAGGGCAACGGGGACGCGTCCCTCCCGCTCCGGGCCGGTGCGGCCGGTTCGTCCGGCGAGGTCAGAGGGCGGAGCAGGCCCGGATGGCACCGGCGATGGCACGGACGGTGACGCGGGCGAATCCTCCTCAGGAAGCAGGGAATCCTTCATCGCATCCGGCATACGGGAAGACGCCTCCTCAAGGCCGGGGCCGGGTTCCGCCACGCCCGGCCGCAAGCTACACCACGCCATTCGTACGGTGCACCTGCATGTAGGTTATGGAATATGCACCCGCCTTATCCAAAGTGAGCAGATCGGCCAGGCTTTTCACCATGTCCATCCAGGGCCGGGCAACGGACATGCAAGGGGCAACGAGGACCGAAGTTGCCGTGCCGGTTGGGCCCGCTGGTGGTTCCAGTGCCAGGGTTCCCACCTGAGGGAAACAGATCCGGTCAAGGCCGGTGCGAGGCCGGTGCAAACGGTTCCGGGACAGGGCCCCTGGGCCAGGGATCCATCGGGGGTCGATGTTACGCCTGCAGGGTGACCGGTCGCCTACCGCAAAGCAAAACTCAACTCGGCTTCGGCGGCCAGCTCGCCGTCCACGGTGGCGCGGGCGCGGCCCTTGCCCAGGGGACCGCGCATGGCGATGATCTCCACCTCGATCTCCAGGCAGTCGCCCGGAATCACGGGCCGGCGCCAGCGCACCCGGTCGGCGCCGGCGAAGAGGGCCAGGCGGCCGCGGTTCGCAGGGACCGACAGCACCGCCGCCGCCCCCACCTGGGCCATGGCCTCCAGGATCAGAACCCCAGGCATGATGGGCCGGCCGGGGAAGTGACCCTGGAAGAAGGGTTCGTTGGCACTGACGCACTTCCGGCCCACCGCCCGGCGTCCCGGCTCGAGGGAAAGAATCCGGTCGACCAGGAGAAAGGGGTAACGGTGGGGCAACACCTCGAGGATCGCCTGGATGTCCATGCCCCCCTGGGGCTCATCCTGTTCCGCCATAGTCTGGTCCAATCCTCCGCGTTGGTGGGGCCCGAAGCTGCGGCACCGGGGTTGCCCCGGTGGCCGGTCCGGCACCAGGGTTCGCCCCTAGGATTCGCCGCCCGCCGCCGTCCCCCTTCCGAATGGAAAATAAAGGGGGGCCGGATTGCCGGCTCCCCTTTTCACCGCGGTCCTTGTCATCGTGGTCCTTGTCACCACGGGCCGGGAGGATGCGGGTGGCAATGGGTGGCTCAGCCGCGGGCCTGCTGGTAGCGGCGGGCCACCTCGTCCCAGTTGACCACGTTCCACCAGGCCGCCACGTAGTCGGGCCGCTTGTTCTGGTACTTCAGGTAGTAGGCGTGCTCCCACACGTCCAGGCCGAGGATGGGCGTGTGGCCCTTCATGTATGGGCTGTCCTGGTTGGGCAGGCTGTAGACCTGCAGGTCGCCCTTCTCGTCGACCACCAGCCAGGCCCAGCCGCTGCCGAAGTGGGTCGTGGCCGTCTTGGTGAACTGGTCCTTGAAGGCATCGAAGCTGCCAAAGGCCTTGTTGATCGCCTCGGCCAGGGCCCCCGTGGGCTGGCCGCCGCCGTTGGGGCTCATGATCTCCCAGAAGAGCGAGTGGTTGGCGTGGCCGCCGCCGTTGTTCCGGACCGCCGTGCGGATGTCCTCGGGAACCTGGTCGATCTGGCGCAGGAGCTCGTCGATGGGCTTGTCCTGCAGCTCGGGGTACTTCTCCAGGGCAGCGTTGACATTGTTGACGTAGGTGGCGTGGTGCCGGTCGTGGTGGATCCGCATGGTCTGCTCGTCGATGTGGGGCTCGAGGGCGTTGTAGTCGTACGGCAGGGGCGGCAACTGGTAAGCCACCGGCAATCCCTCCTTGAATCGGCAGGTGCGCAGCGACCGGCTCCCGGGACGAACCGGCCCCGGCGCCACCGGTTGCGGGGACAGGCTGACGGCAGCAGAGCAGGCCCGCCCCGCCAGGGCCGGCCCGGTGGCACCGGTATCCTGCCCGTTCCCAGGATCCAGTCTTTCCTGCGCTCGATTACGAGTATATACCAAGCATCGGCAGCTTTCATGCGGGCCCCGCCGGCGGGGTGGCTCGCCGGGCGCAGGGTGAGCCGCCGGAAAAGGGCCGGGGTCCGGGCGGCGCCTGCCGCCCGGACCCCGGCCGCATCAGGGGGGAGGCCCATGCGGGCCGTCGGGCTAAACCGCTAACAATCTTGGGCGCATGCACTTGAGCGCATGAGCGGTGCCTCAGGAGCGCAACCGGTTGATCAGGCCCAGCATCTCATCGCCTGTGAGCACGGCGCGGGCGTTGAGCTGGTACGCCCGCTGGGACGCCAGCAGCCGGGTCATCTCCAGGGCCAGGTCCACATTGGACTGCTCCAGCATCCCCTGCCGGATCCACCCCGCTCCGCCCTGGCCGGGCGCCATGGCCAGCACCGGGTTGCCGCCCAGGGCGTACAGGCCCTCGCCGCGGCTTTCCAGGGCATCGGGCGCCGGCGGGACGATCACCGCTAGCCGGCCGGCGGGCACCTCGCGCCCCCCGGCCAGGAGGGCCCGCACCTCTCCGTCCGGCGATACCACCCAGCCGCGGGATCCCGCCGGGAGCAGGAGGGGCTGGCCGCCGGCCGCCAGCAGCGGCCGCCCGGCGCCGTCGGTGACAAGAAGCGCTTCGCCGGCCTCCCCACCGCCGGGGACGCCGGCGGGTACGGGGCTGGCCATGAAGGTCCCGCCCCGCGTCAAAAGGACCTCGCCGGTACCGGGATCGGCCACCTGGAAGAAGCCTGGACCCTCGATGGCCAGGTCCCAGGGGGAGCCCGTGGCCTGCAAGGGCCCCTGGCTCCACAACCGGGGTGTGGCCGCCAGGCGGACGCCGTGTCCCACCTGGACGCCTCCCGCCGCGGCGGCAGGAGGCGCCACCGGCACCTGGGCCGCGGCGTAAACCAGATCGGCGAAATCCGCCCGGGCAGCCTTGAAACCCGGAGTGTTCACGTTGGCCAGATTGCCGGCGGTAAGGTCAACCTGCCGGGCCGCGGCAGCCATGCCCGCGGCGGACGACCAGAGGGCCCGCTGGATCATGTGACCCGCCCCACTTCCTGGATGGCCAGCCCCAGCGTCTGATCCTGGGCCTGGACGGCCCGCTGGGCGGCCTCGAAGGCGCGGAAGTTGGCCAGCATGGCGACCACCACCTGCACCGGGTCGACGTTGGACTGCTCCAGCACCCCCTGGCGCACGGGCGTAGCCGCCGGGACGGCGGGGCCGGACTCGGGCGTGGCCTGCCACAGGTTGTCACCCACCCGCCGCAGGCCGGCGGGGTTGGCGAAGGTGACCCGGGCGATGGTACCCAGGACCGCGTCCCCCCCCACCACCTGGCCGTCGGGCCGGACGGTGAACTGGGCGCTGCCCACCAGCAGCGGCTGGCCCGTGGTGTCTAGGACGGGCGAGCCGTCGGGAGCCTGGAGGTACCCCTCGGGTCCCACGGTGAAGTTGCCGGCCCGGGTGTAGGCCGGGCCGCCGGGGCCCATCACCACGAAGAAGCCGTCCCCCTCCAGGGCCAGGTCCTGCGGTCGCCCGGTGGTGACCCAGGGTCCGGGCCGCATGTCGGCGCCCGGTTCGGCCACCACCGTACCGGTGCCCAGGGGCCCCACCACCGGGGCTCCCGTCCCGTCGAGCCGCGACAGCAGGAGTTCGGGAAACGCCTCGGTCACGTTGCGGCTCGCTTTGTACCCGGGCGTGTTGACGTTGGCCAGGTCGCCCGCCAGCCGCTCCTGCTGGAGCACCCGGGCCAGCATGCCGCTGGCCGCGGTGTAGAGACCTCGCAGCACCGGATCACCCCTTCCGCCACGCCAGACCCCGAGATCGCCCCGCCCCGCCGGTAGGCCGTCCTGCGGCATGCAACCGGCCACAATCGCGGCATGCAGCCGGCCGCGAAAAACGAAACCCCCGGGCGGCAACCGGGGGTGGAAAATCCTCTCACCGCGCCGGGTTCGGCGGGCGAACCCGGCGGCAGATCCCGTCCACCCGTTCGGCAGCCCGGCCGTCATGGCCGGCAGGAGGAGGGGCCGGAACACCTCGCTGCAGGAGCCGGCCCAGCTGCTCTCCGGAACCGGAGCCCGGCCAGGGCTGGCACCCCCTTACCGGTCCGGTGCCAGGTTCCCTGTCCCGGGAACCTGACCCGACTCCCGCATCCCGGTGCGCGCCGGGCGAGGCGTCCCTCCGTCCCGCCGTGCGGTAGACCCGTGGCTTTGCGCCCCCGCCTTTCGGCGGGTTTGCCTTTATCGCGGCGTGGTCACGTGCCGTGTCACGGTCGTGTTGAAGCCTGTGGTGCCTCGGCCGTACTTTCGCCGAGGTGCATCGCCTGATGCGCGGGACCACGTCTTAGAACGTACGGCCTCAGGAGGCTTTACATGCCCATTCGACACCTGGAGGGGAATTCCTTCCCGGTTCAGGCGGCCGGCGTGCCTTTTAGGGACCGGCGGCCGTCAGCCGGCGATGAGCACGCCGTCCAGGCGGTCCAGCATGCTGAGGGCGACGCCGGTACCCAGCGCCACGGTCAGCAGCGGCTGTTCCGGCTTCACCACGGGCAGGCCCGTGGCCCGGGCGATGCGCCGGTCCAGGTCACGCAGCAGGGAGCCGCCTCCCGTCAGCACCAGGCCGCGGTGCAGGATGTCGGCCGCCAGCTCGGGAGGAACCCGCTCCAGGGTGCTGCGCAGGGCCGTGATGAGGGCCGAGACGGGTTCGTCCAGGGCCTGTTGTATTTCGGCAGCCGTCAGGTGCAGGGTGCGGGGTAGCCCGGTCACCAGGTCGCGGCCGCGAACCTCAAACCGCTTCCCCTCCCCCTCCGGCGGCTCGGCGCGGCCGATGGCGATCTTGGCCTGCTCGGCGGTCCGCTCCCCGATCAGCACGTTGTACCGGCGCTTGACATGGCGCACGATGGCCTCGTCGAAGGTGTCGCCGCCCACGCGGGCCGAACCGGCCACCACCACCCCGCCCAGGGACAGGACCGCAATGTCCGTCGTGCCGCCGCCCACGTCGACCACCATGTGGCCGCCGGGCTCGTGGATGTTGAGGCCGGCCCCCAGGGCGGCGGCGACCGGTTCTTCCAGGAGGTAGACCTTGCGGGCCCCCGCCTCGTAGCCGGCCTCGATGACCGCCCGCCGCTCCACGGTGGTCACCCCCGAGGGAACGCAGACCACCATCCGCGGCCGCACCCCCAGGCGTCGGGGCATGGCCCGCTGGAGCAGCATCTTGAGCAGGGTGGCGGTGGCGGTGAAGTCGGCGATCACCCCGCCCCGCAGGGGCCGGGCGGCCACGATGTGGCCCGGGGTGCGGCCCAGCATGCGGTGGGCCTCCGACCCCACGGCCAGCACCCGCCCGGTTTCCCGATCGATGGCGACGACGGAAGGCTCGTTGAGCACGATGCCCCGGCCTTCGACGAAGACCAGGGTGTTGACCGTTCCCAGGTCGACCCCCAGGTCCCGGACGAACCCGACCATAGCCTGTCCCCCTCCTGACCGCCCGGCAGCCGCCTGGGCGACGGCGGGGAACCGGCGGGGTGTCCCGGTGCCGGCGGCCGCGCCGGGGCCTCAGGGCTGGCAGGAATCCGTCTGACTGCGGTTGCTGTGGCGGATTTCTTTGCCATAAGGCCGGGTTCCTCTTGACCGCCAGACTCCTGGCCGGGCCGGCCGGCGGAGGGAAAAGCCGGGGTTGTCCGTCCCGTGGCGGGCATGGGGGGCGGCGGAGGCCGCGGCCGGACGGGCCCTGAAGGGGGCGGGAAGGAAGGTGGCCGGGCTGCGGACCGGGATCAGCCGGGTGGAACCCGGCGGGCCGCCGCCACGGCCGCGTTCGTCCGGGGGCCAGGGCCGGTGCGGGCAGGGACGGCGCGTCAAGCCCCGACGGGGGGCTCCGAAGGGGCTTGCCTGGTTTCCTGGCCCCGCTGTTCCTGCAGGTACTTGAGGCGGGTGGCCTCGCCGCCCCGCAGGTGGCGCTCCGCTTTGTTGGTCTCCAGGACCTGGTGGACCTTGGCCGCCAGCTGGCTGTCGATCTTGGGCAGGCGCTCGGTGACGTCCTTGTGGACGGTGCTCTTGGAGACACCGAACACCTTGGCTGCCTCGCGCACGGTGGAACGGGTGCGGGCGATGTACGTGCTCACCTCCACCACGCGCTTCCAGATGTAGTCCTTCACCGACCTGCCCCCTTCGCCCTGGTCTGGTACCATCTATATGAGGGCGTTAGGCAAACATACCTTGGCCGCAGGCCGCCGGACGGCCGCGGACGGGCGGACAGGCCCGCTCGGGCCGCCGGGGCAGCCGCCGGGTGGGGCCACGGATGGGAGGACAGGCCCGGTCGGGCAGCCCGGGGGTCGCTACCGGGTGGGGTCCCAGATGGGAGGGCAGGTCCGGTCGGCCCACCCCGGGGGGCGCCACGGGTGGGGCCGCGGATGGGCGGACAGGCCCGCTCGGGCCAGCCGGGGGTCGCCACGGCGTGGGCCCGGCGGTGCGGGCCAGCGCAGGCCAGGCGGGCGGACGCAAGCCGGCGGGGGTTTGCCAGGCCTGAGCTGGGACGGGTCGACCCGATCGCCTTGCCGGTGCCGAAACCGGCTGGACGGGATGACCGCCCGGCACGCCCCGGCCGGCCCGGCGGGCCGCTGGGCCGCCGGGCCGGCCGGGGCGCCGGGGCGCCACACCCCGGCAAAGGCCGCGGCCCCGCTCCCCGAGGGGGCTCGGGGGAGCGGGGCCGCCGTTCGTACGGGGATGCGGGTTCCCCGGTGGCCGGCGCCGGGCCGGAGCCGGTTCTTC
The DNA here is from genome assembly GCF_003403315.2 of Thermaerobacter sp. PB12/4term. Classification (NCBI taxonomy): domain Bacteria; kingdom Bacillati; phylum Bacillota; class Clostridia; order Eubacteriales; family Clostridiales Family XVII. Incertae Sedis; genus Thermaerobacter; species Thermaerobacter sp. PB12/4term. Next base: position 154,177 of record NZ_CP048407.1, on the reverse strand, counting down.
CGGGCCGGTTCTTCCGGCGGGGTCCGGCGCCGGGGGATCCTAGCCGATCAGGGTCTGCGGGTCGACGGCCTCGTCGCCACGCCAGATCTCGAAGTGGACGTGGGTGCCGGCGGCCGCCTCGATCCGGGCCGACTGGCCCGCCTTGCCGATGGCCTGGCCGCGCCGCACCTGCTGGCCGGCTTCCACCGTCGCCTCGGCCAGGCTGGCGTAGACCGTGCGGTAGCCACCATCGTGCTCGATGGTCACCGTCAGGCCGCGGTCGGGGTCGCGGTTGACCGCGACCACCCGCCCGTCGGCGGCGGCCACCACCTGGGCTCCTTCCTCGACCGCCAGGTCGACGCCGGGGTGCCAGCGCCAGTCACCCATGGTCTCGGAGTACTGCCAGCCGAAGCCCATGGCCGTCTTGCCGCTGGCGACGGGCCAGATGAAGGCCGGGGTCGTCTCGCCGGTGACTTCCCGGGTGGGCACGTTGTCCCGGGGTTGCGCCGGTGTCCCCGCCTCCGTGCCGGCCCCGGCCTGGCCGGTCATGGGTTCCGGGGTGGCCGTGCTGGGTGCTACGCCCTGGTCGGCACCCGTCTCCAAGGGGGTCTGCTCATCCAGGGAAGCGGTCTCGGGCCCGCTCAACCCCGGCCAGCCCTGGAAGTACAGATAAGACCCGATGAAGACGGCCACCAGCACGGCGAAACCCACCAGCGACCGCAGCGCCGGCCGCCCGCGCATCCGGGCCATCCAGCCGGCCAGCCGGCCCGCCATGCGGCTCTGCCCGCTTTGCGGGGTCTCCTGCATGTGGCACCACCTCTGGGCGGTAGTGTTACCAGGGCTGGTGCATTTATGCAGGAAAGTGCGAATTCCACCGGCCGAAGCGACAGCAGGGCCCTGGCGGAGGGGCCCGGCGGCCCGGGCCGGCCCGGCCCGCCGGGCAAGCCGTCCGTACCCATGGGAGGGACCCGGCGACGGGCCGGGCGGGCTATCCGCCGAAGACGGGTGGGCTACTCGCTGAAGATGGGCCGCAGGCTGGTCCCGGGGTAGTAATGCCGGAGGATCTCCTGGTAGCTGTACCCCTGGCGGGCCATTCCGTCGGCACCGTACTGGGACATCCCCACCCCGTGGCCCCAGCCCCGGATGGTGAAGGTCAGCTGCTCTCCCTGCCGGCGGCACGTCCACCAGGTGGAGGGCAGCTCCAGCCGCTGGCGGAGCTGGGGACCGGTGAAGACCTTCTCGCCCACGGTGGCCCGGCCCACGCGCCCGCCCGGCGACGATTCGACCCGCGCAAAGCACTGGTCCCCCGGCAGGTCCCGCACGACCTTGGGGTCGACCTCCAGGCGGCGGGCGAACTCCTGCAGGGTCATGGTCCGGGTGCTGCGCCAGTGGGGTGAGGCCGTCTCCCACGGGGAGTCCACGGGCCGCAGGTAAGGCACCTGGTTGCCCCAGACGGCGGAAGCGTCCTCGGTGCGCCCGCCGGAGGTGGAGTGGTAGACCGCGTCGATGGGCGCCCCCTGGTAGACCAGGATCAGGCCGGCCGTCTCCTGGACCGCCTGCTGGATCTTCCGGGCGAAGCGCCACCCGTTCAACAGCCCCCAGTCCCGGCGCCGGGCCTCCAGGGGCTGCCAGGCCTGTCCCGTCTGGGGGTCGCCGCAGACGTCCGCCTCCGCGTGTTCCCGGCAACCTGGGCCGCCAAAGACCTGCATCTGCCGCACGGTGTACGTGCGGGCTGCCACCGCCTGCGCCTTGAGGGCTTCGATGTGAAAGGAAGCGGGCATCTCGGCGGCCACCACGCCCGTCAGGTAGACCTCCAGGGGCAGGGTTTGCACGCTGTCCTGGCCCGGAATCCACACCCGCACCGGCAGCTGGCCGGGGTCCAGGGGCACGGCCGGAGCCTGAGGCGTCTCGATGCGCAGGCCCCGGGTCAGCACCACGAGAAAGGGCAGCAGCACCGTCAGCACCAGCGCCAGGAGGAACCAGCCGGCTACGGGGCGGCGCCACGCCGGCCGAACAGGCAAGGGCGATCCCTCCCTCGAATTCGGGACATCTCTATGCACCGGGGAGGGGGGACATGCCTGCGCCGGCACGACGGGGGCGCGAGGCCCTGGGCGCGAGGCCCTGGAAGAAAGGGGCGCAAGACCTGCAAAAAGCGGCGCGAGCCCCGGGGCCATGGCTCCGGGGCTCGCACCCGGACGAAAGGGTTCGGAGTTCCTGGCGCCATCCGGTTCCGCGACGGCGGAGCAGGCGCCGCGCGGCCTGGTGCAAGGCCTAGTGCAGGAGCAGGGCCGCCGCCAGCGGGTCGTCCTCCGTGGACAGGCGCGCCACGTCGGCGCCCAGGGCCCGCAGCTTCTGCTCGATGCCCACGTAGCCCCGGTCGATGTGGTGGACGCCGCTGACCTCGGTGATCCCTTCGGCCCCGAGCCCGGCCAGCACCAGGGCCGCACCCGAGCGCAGGTCGGTGGCGGTGACCGGCGCACCCTGCAACCGTTCGACCCCGGTGATGATGGCCGTCTGCCCCTGGATCTGGATCCGCGCACCCATGCGGCGCAGCTCCGGCACGTGGGCGAAGCGATTCTCGAAGAGGGTTTCGGTCACCGTGGCCGTTCCGTCGGCGGTGACCAGGGCCGCCATCATGGGCGCCTGCAGGTCGGTGGGAAAGCCCGGGTAGGGCAGGGTCTTGATGTCCACCGCCTTGGGCCGGCTGCTGACCGCCACGGTCACCTCGTCCCCGTCGACCGCCACATCGGCGCCCATCTCCCGCACCTTGGCCAGCAGGGACTTGAGGTGTTCCGGCACCACCCCGGTGACCGTCACCTGGCCTCCGGCCACCAGGGGCGCCAGCAGGAAGGTGCCCGCCTCGATGCGGTCGGGGATGATGGTGTACGTCCCGCCTCCCAGCACCGGCACGCCGTGGATCTGGATCACCCGCGTGCCGGCGCCGCGCACGTCGGCTCCCAGGGTGTTGAGAAAGTTGGCCAGGTCGACGATCTCCGGTTCTTCCGCGGCGTTTTCGATGGTGGTCGTGCCCTCGGCCAGGACGGCGGCCATCATGATGTTCTCCGTCGCCCCGACGCTGGGCACGTCCAGGTAAATCGAGGTGCCGCGCAGCCCCCTGGGGGCCCGGACCTCCACCTCGCCGCCGCTGACCTCCACATCGGCGCCCAGGGCGGCAAAGCCCTTCAGGTGCAGGTCGATGGGACGCTGCCCGATGGCGCAGCCTCCGGGCAGGGCGGCCCGGGCGCGCCCCAGGCGGGCCAGCAGCGGTCCCAGGACCAGGATGGACGCACGCATGCGCCGCACCAGGTCATAGGGCGCGGCGTACTGGAGCTCCGCCGCCGGGTGGACGGCCAGGGCACCCTCCCCCGTGGACTCCACCGTGACCCCCAGCTGGGTCAGCATGCGGGTCATGGTGACCACGTCGTCCAGCGACGGGATGTCATACAGCAAGCAGGTGTCTTCCGCCAGCAAGGTAGCCGCCAGGATCGGCAAGGCCGCGTTCTTGGCTCCGCTGATCCTCACCTGACCCTGCAGGGGGCGCCCGCCGCGAACCACGATTCGTTCCACCGTCTCAACCCCCTCCAGGGCCACGCCCGCAGGCGGGCGGGCCGCAACCGGGACACGCCGGGCGCCGAGGACCCACCCTGCCGCGCGCCGCTCCGTTCTGCGGCACCGCACGCTGCAGGCGCACCTTCGGCGTGCCCGCCGATAAGGGATTCGCGGGCGGCCGCCCGATTGTGCCCCCGGCCGCCCTGAGGCGGGCGGGGGGCCGCCGCGTGGATCCCCATGTATGTTATCGTCCCCGGCCCGTCCGGGGTTCCAGGCGGCTCTTGGGAAGGCGCCCACCGCCCTGGGGGTTGCCCACCCGTCGCGCGGGCCCGGTCCCCGCCGGCCGGCGGGTGGACCTCCGCCGGCCCCGGGGGCCGGCGACCGGCCCGGGCGCTGCATCCCCACGCACGCTGCGCGCCGGCGCGGGGCCGGCGCGCAGCGGCGGGTTCAGGCCAGGTCGCCGGTGTCGGCCCCGGCGGCCCGCAGCCGGTTCAGCGCCCGGTTGAGGGCCGCCCGCGCCCGTTCAAAGTCCCAGTTGGCCTCCCGTTCGGCCAGGCGGCGGCGCGCCCGCTCGGCCGCCTGGCGCGCCCGCAGCACGTCGATCTCTTCGGCCCGCTCGGCGGCGTCGGAGAGCACCACGGCGTGGTTGTCCGCCACCTCGAAGAACCCGCCCGCCACCGCCACCCGGCGCCGCTCGCCGTCCTTGCGGTAAGTCAGGATGCCGATCTTCAGGGCCGCCACCATGGGGGCATGGTCGGGCAACACGCCCAGCAAGCCCTCGGCTCCCGGCACGATCAGCGAGTCGACCTCCTCGCGGAAGACCACCCGCTCCGGCGTGATGACCTCCAGGGTGATGGCGCGCTCCGCCATGGTGTCGCCCCTCTCAGACCAGGGTCTTCGCCTTCTCCACGGCCTCGTCGATGGTGCCGACCATGTAGAAGGCCGCCTCGGGCAGGTCGTCGTGCTTGCCCTCCAGGATCTCCTTGAAGCCCCGGACGGTCTCCTCGCGGCTGACGTACTTGCCCGGCGTGCCGGTGAACACCTCGGCCACGAAGAAGGGCTGGGACAGGAAGCGCTCCAGCTTGCGCGCCCGCTGTACGATCAGCTTGTCCTCTTCCGTCAGCTCGTCCATGCCCAGGATGGCGATGATGTCCTGCAGGTCCTTATACCGCTGCAGCACCTGCTGGACGCCGCGGGCCACCTCGTAGTGTTCCTGGCCCACGATGTTGGGGTCCAGGATCCGGGAGGTGGAGGCCAGCGGGTCGACGGCCGGGTAGATGCCGCGCTCGGCAATGGCCCGCTCCAGCCGGACCGTGGAGTCCAGGTGGGCGAAGGTGGTCACCGGCGCCGGGTCGGTGTAGTCGTCGGCGGGGACGTACACCGCCTGCACCGAGGTGATGGAGCCCTTTCGCGTCGTGGTGATCCGTTCCTGCAGGTTGCCCATCTCCGTGGCCAGCGTGGGCTGATAACCCACGGCGCTGGGCATGCGCCCCAGCAGGGCCGATACCTCCGAACCGGCCTGGGTGAAGCGGAAGATGTTGTCGATGAAGAGCAGCAGGTCCTGGCCCTCTTCGTCCCGGAAGTACTCGGCCATGGCCAGGCCCGTCAGGCCCACCCGCAGGCGGGCGCCCGGGGGCTCGTTCATCTGGCCGAAGACCAGGGCCGTCTTGTCGAGCACCCCGGACTCCTTGAGCTCGTGGTACAGGTCGTTGCCCTCGCGGGTGCGCTCGCCCACGCCGGCGAAGACGGAGAAGCCGCCGTGCTTGTAGGCGATGTTGTGGATCAGCTCCATGATGATGACGGTCTTGCCCACGCCGGCGCCGCCGAACAGGCCGACCTTGCCGCCGCGGGCAAAGGGGCAAATCAGGTCGATGACCTTGATGCCCGTCTCCAGGATCTCCGTGGCGGGGTTGACGTCGGCCACGTCCGGCGCGGGCCGGTGGATGGGATACCGCTTCTTGGCCTGGGGCGGCTCCTTGCCGTCGATGGGCTCGCCCAGGACGTTGAACATCCGCCCCAGCACCTCGCGGCCCACGGGCACGGAGATGGGACCGCCGGTGTCCACCGCCGGCATGCCGCGCTGCAGGCCGTCGGTGGAGGCCATGGCCACGCAGCGGACCACGTTGTTGCCCAGGTGCTGGGCGGCCTCCACCGTCAGGTCGATCTCCACCTCTTCGGTCTTGGCCTGGATCTTGATGGCGTTGTAGATGTCGGGCAGGTTGCCCTCGGGGAACTCGATGTCGACCACCGGGCCGATGACCTGCACGACCCGGCCCACGTTCTTCTCGGCCATTGCTGTGTTCCCTCCGGTCCTCGGCGCCACCGTCCCGCCCGGTGCTGGACGAACCGGCCGCCTCCGGCCTGGCCCTAGCCGGCCCAGGCCCGGCAGCTCCGGGCCGGACCCGGCGGCGGGCCGCCGGCCGGGCCGGCTAGCCCTTGAGGGCCTCGGCGCCGCTGACGATCTCCGCCAGCTCCTTGGTGATGGCCGCCTGGCGGGCCCGGTTGTACTCCAGGGTCAGGGTGTCGATCAGCTCGCCGGCGTTGTCGGTGGCATTCTTCATCGCCGTCATGCGGGCCCCGTGCTCGCTGGCCTTCGCCTCCTGCAGGGCGCGGAAGACCAGGATTTGCACGTACTTGGGCAGCAGCGCCTCCAGGATGGCCTGCTCCGACGGCTCGTAGATGTATTCCCGCCAGGAGCCGGGCGTGGGGCCGGAACCGGGAGCCTGCCGTCCCGCAGGCTCGACCCCGGCGGGGTTCGCGGCGCCCCGCCCCGGCTCCCCGCCGGGCTGCTCGTCCAGGCCGGCCACCGGCACGAGGCGCATCACCACCGGCCGCTGGCTGATGGCCGAGCGGTACTCGGTGTAGATGAGCCGGACCTCGTCCATGGCCCCCGCCAGGTAGCGGTCGACCAGCCAGCGGGCCAGTTCCCGGGCCGTGGCGAAGTCCACGTCCTCGCCGATGCCCGTCAGCTCATGGGCCAGCGGGTAGCCCCGGCGGCGGAAGTGGTCGCGGCCCTTGCGGCCCACGGTGACCAGGACCGGTTCGACCCCTTCGGGCAGCTGGCGCAGTTCCTGTTCGGCCCGGCGGATGACGTTGGCGTTGTAGCTGCCCGCCAGGCCCCGGTCACCGGTGATGATCACCAGCCCGGCCCGGCGCACGGGCCGGGGCGCCACCAGGGGATGCTGGCGCGCCTGCTCGGAGCCTGCCAGGCGGGCCAGCATGGCCCGCAACGCGGCGGCATAGGGGCGGCCGGAACGGGCGGCCTCTTCGGCCTTCTTCAGCTTGGCGGCGGCGACCATGTACATGGCGCGGGTGATCTGCTGGGTGCTGCGCACCGCCCGGATCCGCCGCCGGATGTCCCTCATCGAGGCCATGGCCACTCACCCTTCCCGGCCGGGCTCACGACGCCCGCTGCGCCTGCGGGGCGGGCTGCCCCGTGCCCTGTTGCCCCTCCGCCAGGAAGCCGGCCTTGAACTGCTGGATGGCCGCCTGCAGGCGCTGCTCGTTCTCCTTGGTGATCTCCTTCTGGGTGCGGATGGACTCCAGCACCTCCGGATTGAACCGCTTCAGGTACTGGAGGAACTCCCGCTCGAACTCCCGCACCCGTTCCACGGGCACGTCGTCCAGATACCCGTTGACGCCACAGTAGATGGCTACGACCTGTTCCTCCACGGGCATGGGCTGGTGCTCGCCCTGCTTGAGGATCTCCGTCACCCGCTGGCCGCGGGCCAGGCGCGCCTGGGTGGCCTTGTCCAGGTCGGAGCCGAACTGGGCGAAGGCGGCCAGCTCGCGGTACTGGGCCAGGTCGAGGCGCAGGCGGCCGGCCACCTGCTTCATGGCCTTGATCTGGGCGGCCGAGCCCACGCGGGACACCGACCGGCCGACGTCGATGGCGGGCCGGACGCCGGAGTAGAACAGGTCCGACTCCAGGAAGATCTGGCCGTCGGTGATGGAGATGACGTTGGTCGGGATGTACGCCGAGATGTCGCCGGCCTGGGTCTCGATGATGGGCAGGGCCGTCAGGGACCCTCCGCCCACCTCGTCGCTCAGCCGGGCCGCCCGCTCCAGCAGGCGGGAGTGCAGGTAGAACACGTCACCGGGGTAGGCCTCGCGTCCCGGCGGCCGCCGCAGCAGCAGGGCCAGCTCGCGGTACGCCCAGGCCTGCTTGGTGAGGTCGTCGTAGATGACCAGCACGTCCCGGTGCTCCTCGTACATGAAGTACTCGCCCATGGCGCAGCCGGCATAGGGCGCGATGTAGAGCAGCGGCGCCGGCTGGGACGCGGTGGCGGACACCACGATGGTGTAGTCCATGGCGCCGTACTTGCGCAGGGTCTCCACCACGCCCGCCACGGTGGACGCCTTCTGGCCGATGGCCACGTAGACGCAGATGACGTTCTGGTCCTTCTGGTTGATGATGGTGTCCACCGCCAGGGCGGTCTTGCCGGTCTGGCGGTCGCCGATGATCAGCTCGCGCTGGCCGCGGCCGATGGGGATCATCGAGTCGATGGCCTTCCACCCCGTCTGCAGGGGCTGGTTGACCGACTGCCGGACGATGACGCCGGGAGCCGGCGACTCGATGGGCCGCGTGCGGGTGGCATTGATGGCAGGGCCGCCGTCGATGGGCTGGCCCAGGGGGTTCACCACCCGGCCCAAGAGCTCGGGGCCCACCGGCACCTGGATGATTCGGCCCGTGCGCCGCACCTCGTCGCCTTCCTTGATGTCCGTGTAGGGCCCGAGCACGACCACGCCCACGGAGTCTTCGGCCAGGTTCAGGGCCATGCCGTAGACCCCGCTCTTGGGGAACTCCACCAGCTCGCTGGCCATGACCTTTTCCAGGCCGTACACGGTGGCCACGCCGTCGGAGATCTGGATCACGGTGCCCACGTCTTCCAGCTCGGCGCGGCCCTCGAAGTTTTCGATCTGTTGCCGGATGATGGCGGTGATCTCTTCCGGACGAATGCTCACCAGCTCGTCCCTCCTACGCCTGACCGCCCGTCGCCAGCCGGCGGTGCAGCTGCACCAGCCGGCGGCGCAGGCTGGCATCCAGCCGGCGGTCGCCGATCTTCACCACCAGGCCGCCCAGCAGCTCCGGACGAACCCGCACCGCGAGGCGGACCTGGCGGGCCCCCAGGGAGCGGGCCAGCTCCTCCTCCAGGCGCTGCCGGGTGGCGGCATGCAGCTCCGCCGCCGCCTCCACCTCGGCCTCCAGCACGCCCGCCTCCCGGTCGCGCAGGGCAGTAAACTCGGCCACGATGTCCGGCAGCAGGTTTTCCCGCCGCCGGCGCACCAGCAGCCGCAGCAGGTTGCCTACCCACAGATGGACCCGGTCCCCGAAGACGGACTCGATCAGCTGCTGCTTGTCACGCGCCGGGACGGCCAGGCTCTCGAAGCGCTGGCGCAACTCGGGGTGCTCGCCGAAGACGTCGAGCACGCGGGCCAGGTCGGCGGCCAGGCGGTCGAGTTCACTGCTCTCGCGGCCGAGATCGTACAGCACCCGGGCGTAGCGTTGGGCGAGGGGGCGACGCTTCATCGCAGGTTCGCCACCTCTTCCACGGCCTCGGTCACCAGCCGGCGCTGATCTTCGGCGTCCAGCACCCGGCCCAGCACCCGCTCCGTGGCCAGCAGGGTCAGGTCGGCCACCTCCCGCCGCAGCGCGGCGATGGCCTGCTCCTTCTCCCGCTCGATGGTCGCCCGGGCCCGTTCCAGCAGCTGCTCCGCCTCGCGGCGCGCGGCCTCCAACCGCTCCTGGCGCTCCTGCTCCGCCAGCTGGGTCGCCCGCTCCAGGATGCTCTGGGCCTCCCGCTGGGCGGCCGCCAGCCGCTGGCGGTACTCCGCCTCGGCCCGGGCCGCCTCTTCCCGGGCGCGCTCGGCAGCGGCCAGGTTGACCTCGATCTCCTCCCGGCGCCGGTCCAGCAACTCCATCACCGGACGCCAGAAGAACCGGGCGAGCACGACGACGAACAGGAAAAAGTTGATAAACGCCCAGATCAACTCGGGTGAAATATGCACCGTTGTTCCCTCCAGCCGCGGGCGGTACCCGGTAGCAGGCCGTGGCCTGCCCGGCCCCGCCGGGGCGTGGTCCATGGCCCCACAACGCCATTGGGGGGCGGTCCGATGCAACCGATGGAGCCCGGGCCCGGCCGCCCCCCGCCACCCAACCCGCCTCGCCGCCGGCAGGGGCGGGCTACGCCCCTGCCGGCGTCCCATCAACCGGCCACCTGGCCGGCGAACAGGAAGGCGAGGGCGAAGGTGAACAGGGTCAGCGACTCGAGGAAGGCCAGCGACAGGATCAGCACCGTCTGGATACGGCCGGCCGCCTCAGGCTGGCGCCAGATGGCGTCCAGCGCCGCCGCCGCCGCCCGCGCCTGGCCGGTGGCCGAGCCGAAGGCAGCGATGGCCAGGCCGATGACCGCCAGCGCGGAGAAGAACGCAATCCCGGTGATTCCTTCCACCGCGTCTCCCCCTCCTTTCCGAAAACTTTGCCCGGCGGGCCGCCGCAGCCGCCCGCGGGTCAAGCCTGAAAATCTTCCTCAGTGCTCGTGGTGGAACTCGGCGGTGGCCGCCTCGATGTACAGGGCCGACAGCATGGTGAAGATTAGCGCCTGCACGAACCCGGCGATGACCTCGATGAACATCACGCCCATGGGCAGGAACCAGGGCAGGGCGGCCAACAGCCCTGCCAGGACCGCCTCGCCACCAAAGATGTTGGCGAACAGACGCAAGGACAGGGAGAAGGGCTTGATCAGCTCTTCAATGACCGCCAGGGGAACCGTCAGGGGCCAGAGGAAGACAGGCCCTTCAAGAAAGCGCCGAAAGTACCCCAGCCCGTGGCGCCGGAAGCCGTAGACCTGGACGGCCACGAAGGTGAAGATGGCCAGGCCGCCGGTCACGCCCCAGCGGCTCGTCGGCGGCTGGAACCAGTTCTCGTGGGGCAGAAGGGGAAGCAGGCCGGTGTAGTTGCTCAGCAGGATCAAAACGAAGAAGGAGCCCAACAGCGGTGTGAACTGGCGCGCCCGCTCCCGGCCCATGATGTCGGTCACAAAACCGTAAAGGGATTCCACGGCCCACTGGACGGCCATCTGAAAGCGATTGCGCGGCACCAGGTGCAGGCCGCGGGCTGCTGCGATCCCCAGCACGATGATCAGGGCCATGAGGATCCACATGGTGACGATGGACTCGTGCACGGGCAGCCCGAACAGGTGGAAGACCACGTGCGCGCCTTCGGCCCCGTGCCCGCCCTCCGCCGCCTCGCCGCCCGCGGCGGCCAGCTGCAGCCATGGGGTCAAGCCCGTTCCCTCCTTGCTCGCATCCGGAAGAACAGGGGAGCGTCACCGGCCAGGATGAGCCCGGCAACGGCCGCGAGGATGGCCAGGGGCCGGCCGGTCACCAGGAACACCATCAAGAGTGAAACAAAACTTAGAGCCATGCGCAACAAGAATCGGCCCAGAACTTGCTGTTGAAGTGTGGCAATCGCTTCGCGATCCGTGGCGGTCCACATTCGCTGCAGGGGACCGGCAAGCAACCGGTAGTTGGCAAATCCCCAGAGCATGCCCCACACCCCGGCCGCCAGCCCCAGTGCCGGATCCGCCCAGCTTGTGAAAGCGTTCACGAAGACGGCCCGCCCTTTCCGCCGCGTTCCTGCTCTGCCGGGTCCCTGGGAAGCCCGCGGCCGGCGGAAGGATCGGGCCGGGAGCCGGAAGAGCCCGGACCGGTTGCGCCCGGCCCTCTGCCCGGCATGCCCGGTCCCCCGTGGCCGCGCCCCGGCCCGCCGGCGGCCGGTTCGTCCGCATCCAGGCGCTGGAGGGTACGCCACAGGACCCGGAAGGCAGCCACCACGCCCAGCATGAGCCCCAGGAGCTGCAGCCAGGGTGCCGTGCCCAGCCACCCGTCCAGCCAGCGGCCGCCGTAGTAGCCGATGGCCATGCCGGCCAGCAGGGTACCCGCGAAGGTGAAAGCCAGCTCGAAGAGCGTGCCCGCACCCCGCAGCCCGCTCCCGGAGCCGCCCCGCGCCCTCCCGGAGCCGTCCCGCGCCCCGGGCGGCGTGGCCTTGCGGGGGGGCAGCACGGCCTTGCGGGGCCGCCTGGGCCTGGAAGGGCTGTCGCCCGCCATGGTCCATCCTCCCTGCTGCGGTCCCCTGCCAGGTTACCGCCGGGGCGCCGCCGGGCCGGTTCCGGAGGCCACTGGCGCGCGCACCAGCGGTAGATTAGCAGAGGGCCGTAGGGCGGGCAACCGGATTCCCACCCTAGGCCCGCGAAGCCCTCCTGCCGGGACCCGGGCCGGCCTGGGGATCCCGCCCCCCGGCTCGCCGCACGCGTGGCAGCCGGGAAGGGGCCGCGGGAACGCCGTACCTTCACCGGGCCCCTCAGGACGAACGGGCCGCCTGCGGGTCGCCGGGGCTCAGGCCGTGGCCCGGCGGGGATTCCGCCGGAGCGGCGGCCGGGACCGCCTGGGCCGGAGGCAGTCCCGGATCCCAGGGGTCGGGCGGCTGGTCCCGCAGCCCGAAGGCATACTCGATGGCTTCCACGGTGCGCCGCGCCGCCTGCCCGTCGCCGAAGGGGTTGCGGGCCTGGGCCACCTGCCGGTAGGCGGCAGGATCGGTCAGCAACCGCCGGGCCGTGCGCAGGATGGGCTCCTCGTGGGGGCCGACTTGCAGCACGGTGCCTGCCTCCACCGCTTCCGGCCGCTCCGTCTTGTCCCGCAACAGGAGCACCGGCAAGCCCAGGGCGGGCGCCTCTTCCTGCAACCCGCCGGAATCCGTCAGCAGCAGGGTGGCGCGGGCCATCAGGTTGGCCCAGTCGGCGTACTCCGGCGGATCCAGCAGGCTCACCCGCTCGATTCCCTCCAGGTGGCGGCGGATGGTGCCGGCCACCACCGGGTTGGGGTGGACCGAGTAGACCAGCTCGATGTCGGGGTGGCTCTCCACCAGCCGCCGCAGGGCACGGGCCACCGCCTCCAGGGGCTCGCCCCAGTTCTCCCGGCGGTGGGCTTCGCAGAGGACCAGGCGCCGGCCGGGCGACGGGAAGCGGGCCAGATCGTCCCGGCGGAAGCGGTAACCGGGCGAAACCACCGACAGTAGGGCATCGATGGCGGTGTTACCCGTGACGAAGATCCCGGCCGGGTCGATGCCCTCCCGCAGCAGGTTCGCCCGGGAGGCCGGGGTGGGCGCGAAGTGCAGGTCGCACAGGGCGTCGGTGAGCCGCCGGTTGATCTCTTCCGGAAAGGGCTGGTACTTGTCGTAGGTCCGCAGGCCCGCCTCCACATGGCCGATGGCCACCTGGTGGTAGAAGGCGGCGAGCGCGCCGGCCAGGGTGGTGGTGGTGTCGCCGTGGACCAGCACCAGATGGGGCTGCGCCTGGCGCAGCACCGCCTCCAGACCCTGCAGGGCCCGGGTCGTGATGTCGGTCAGGGTTTGCCGGGGTTGCATGATGTCCAGGTCGAAGTCGGGTTCGATGCCGAAGAGATGAAGGACCTGGTCGAGCAGTTCCCGGTGCTGCGCCGTCACGGCCACCTGCACGCGAATGGCCGGCCGCCGCGCCAGCTGGTGAACGACCGGTGCCATCTTGGTGGCTTCGGGGCGGGTGCCAAACACCACCAGGACCTTGAGCGGCTGGCCCGCCGGCCTGCGCGCTCCCAGGCGGGCGCGCAGGGCTGCCGTTCCGGCCGCCCCGGCGGCGCCACCGGACCGGCCGCTACCCCCGCCTGCGCCCCCATCCGCCGGGCTCCCCAGCCTACCGGCCGGGCTGTCCGGGTGGAACGGCGCGGCCCCCCCGGAGGTCCCGGCCTCCCCTCGACCTCCGGCGCCCGGTTCCCGCCGGGGCGCCCGCGGCACCGTGCCGCCCGCCGCGCCGCCCGGGAACCGGCGGGCCCGCTCAGCTTGCCCCATCCAGCTCTGCCCCTCCTTCGCCTCCGTCTCCGCCGCCGCGCGGGAGCCGGCCGCACCGGGTAGCCTGGTCCCTCCGGGGATAGGGTGCCGATCCCGTGGCGCCGGCCGGACACCCCCTGGAGGGGTGCGGAGGCGATGATGTCAGGTTGTCACGTTGGCGGCTTGCCAAACAAGTTCCGGCAGGAGGCCGGCGGGAAGCCGCCGGGTCCATGCCCGGCGGCACCGGGCCCTGGGGCAGGTGATTCGGCGGGAGGCTCAGTGGCCCAGGCGCCGCGGCCGCTGCCGGTTCCACTCCACCAGCTTGCGGGCCACCAGGTGAACCGACGCGGCCAGGGTGACGACGATCAGCACGCCCTGCAGGATGTTCCCCTCGGCGACCGAGACCGCCCCCAGCGCCAGCCAGGCGGTGATGAGATACATCACCAGTACCGCGTCCCGGTGGCTGAAGCCGAGGCGCATCAGCCGGTGGTGCAGGTGGTCCCGGTCGGCGGCCATGACGGGCCGTCCCGCCTGCAGGCGCCGCAGGATGGCCAGGGCGGTGTCGGCGATGGGCAGGGCCAGAACCATCACGGGTACGGCCAGGGCCACCACGGCCGCGCTCTTCAAGAGGCCCACCACCGAGACGGTGGCGATGGTGTAGCCGATGAAAAGGGCCCCCGTGTCGCCCATGAAGATCTTGGCCGGGTTGAAGTTATAGGGCAGGAACCCCAGGGTGCTGCCGGCCAGGGCCGCCATGAGCAGCACCGCTTCCAGCGGCTGCCCCGTCTGGAGCGCCACCACCAGCACCGTCAGGGCGGCAATGGACCCGATCCCCGCCGCCAGGCCGTCCAGCCCGTCGATCAGGTTGATCACGTTGCTCATGGCGACGATCCACAGCACGGTGAGGGGAATGCCCCATGCCCCCAGGACCAGCAGGTCGTCGGCCCCGGTGGGCGTCAGCAGCCCGAGGGGATTGGTCAGCACTTCGATGCGGATGCCATGTACCACGGCGACCAGCGCCGCCGCCACCTGGCCCGCCAGCTTGACCACGGGCGGCAGATCCAGCACGTCGTCGGCCAGGCCCACGGCCACCATGACCAGGCCGCCCAGCAGCACCGCCGCCACATCGGCATCGGCCCAACCCAGGCTGGCCAGCACCGCGGCGACGAACCCGGCAAAGATGGCCAGGCCGCCCAGGTGCGGCACCGGAACCCGGTGCACGCTGCGCGGGGTCGGGCGGGCGACCAGCCCCAGGCGGAGGGCCACAGCCCGCACCAGGGGGGTGGTCACCAGGGCCACCAGCGCCGCGACGGCCAGCGCCAGCCAGTGCGACTGGGAATGGGCCCACGATGGCATGACGGCTCTTCCTCCCGTTCTCTCCCAACCGGCAGGCGACCCCCTCCACCACAGGGCGCCGCCCGCCCCGGCCGCAGTCTCCGGCCGGCGTCCTCATGGATTGTAGAACCCGCCCCCTGCGGTGTCAAAGGGCTCGCCAGGGCGGTTTCCATTATTTACAGAAGGTTAACAATCATTCCTCCCCGGTCCAAAACGGTCACCGTTGCATAGATTCGCGTTCCAGGGCAGCGATCTTGTCGAGCCGGCGCTGGTGGCGCCCGCCGGCGAAGGGCGTCTCAAGCCAGGTGGCCAGGATCTCCCGGGCCATTCCGGGCCCGACCACCCGCGCGCCCAGGGTCAGCACATTGCTGTCGTTGTCCTGCCTGGTCAGGCGGGCCGAGTAGGGCTCGGTGCAGCACGCGGCCCGGATGCCCGGAAGCTTGTTGGCCGCAATGGCCATGCCGATGCCCGTACCGCAGATCAGCACCGCCCGGTCCGCCTCACCCTCCAGCACCTTCTCGCAGGCCGCCCGCGCGTAGTCAGGGTAGTCGCACGATTCCCGCTGGTGGGTGCCCACGTCGATGACCTCCAGGCCGCGTTCCTCCATGAAGGCGATGAGGTCCTGCTTGAGGTCGAACCCGGCGTGATCGCTGCCGATGGCGACCCGCAGGCGCCCCGATGCCCCCCGGGCTCCGCCGGCCTGGTCCACGGCGCGTTCTTCCCTCCCGGTCACGGCGCGTTCCTCCCTCCTGGTATGCGAAGCCATGTCCCCTCCGGCGCCGGCACTGGCGCCGGGGGCGACTCCGGTGGCAGGAGAGACTCCGGTGCCGGGGGCGGCGTCCACCCCCGGGGCGGCGACGGGCCGGGGCCAGCCTCCCCTCTGCGAAGCCCCGCCCAGCAGACCGGCAAGCCGCTGCGCCGCCATGGCCGCCTCCCGCCGCAGCTGCCGGGCCAGGATCTGATAATCCGCCAGCCCCTGGCCAAAGGGGTCGGGCACATCGGCGTCGGGCAGGGAGGCGCCGGTCGCCCACTCCCGCCAGAGGGCGACCCGCGGCGCGATCCCGGGAAAGCGGCGGCGGAGTTCCTCCGCCTGGGAACGGGTCATGGCCAGGACCAGGTCGGCACCCTCCAGCAAATCCGCCGTCACGGGCTGGCTGCGGTGGTCTGCCAGGGACAGCCCGTCACGAGCCACGGCCTCCCGGGCCTCGGCCGCCGCCGGGAGCCCCGGGACGGCATGGAGACCGGCGGACGCCACCTCCGCGGCCTGCACACCAGCCTCTGCCAGGGCCTGCTTCAGGTAGGCTGCGGCCATGGGACTCCGGCACGTGTTGCCGCTACAGACGACCAGCACCCTGCGGATGGTCATCGCCGGGCACCTCCCCTCCTGCCGCTGCCTTACGCAGCCGGTTCATCACGGCGCGCCCCAGCCCGCGCTCGGGCACCGCCAGGGCCAGCACCCGCGTCGCCCCGGCGGCGTCGGCGGCCCGCAGCGCGCGAAACAGGCGGCGCGCCTGCTGGTCGGGCCGGTGCCGGGGTCCCAGGTCGAGGACCACCGGCCCCCGGGCGAAATCCCACTCCACCCCGCCGCCAGGGCCCGTAGCGGCGTCAGGGCCCGTTCCGACGCCGGGGGAAGAAGCCACCCCCGCGGCGAGCTCGCCGTCCTCCGGTCCCGCGGCGAAACCCGCGGCCTCACCGGTGGGATCCCCGTTGCCCCGCCGCGGGTCGCCTTCGTCCTCATCCAGAGGAAGCCATCGGCCGCCCAACCCCAGCTGTCCCAGCAACGTCTCCAGGTCCTCACGGCAGCCCACCAGGGCGACCCGCTGGCCTTCGGCCAGCCAGCGGCGGACGAACACGGCCCCCGCGCCGGCATCGGGCGCCAGGACCAAGGGCGCCTCGGGGGCGTAGTGCCGGTACTTCATCCCCGGCGCCGGCGCCGCCTCACCGCCCGCCACCACCGGCGGCGCCGCCAGGGGCACCCCCAGCACGGCTTCCAGGTCCTCGGCGGGCACGCCCCCCGGGCGCAGGAGCCTGGGGGGCCACGCGGTCACGTCCAGCACGGTGCTCTCGACCCCCACGGGCACGGGCCCCGCATCCAGCAGCATGTCCAGGTGGGGCCCCAGGTCGGCCCAGACGTCTTCGGCGCGGGTTGGGCTGGGGCGCCCCGAGCGGTTGGCACTGGGGGCCGCCACGGGGGTACCGGCAGCCGCAATGAGCGCCCGGGCCACCGGATGGGCAGGGCAGCGCACGGCCACCGTGGGCAGCCCGGCCCGCACCGCTGCGGGCACGGCGGGGCCTGCCGGCAGCACCAGCGTCAGCGGGCCCGGCCAGAAGCGCTCCGCCAGCCGGCGGCCCACCTCGGGCCAGGACGCCACCAGGGCGGAACCTGCCTGCTCGGGACCCGTCACGTGGACGATCAGCGGGTTGTCGGCGGGCCGCCCCTTGGCAGCAAAAATGCGGGCCACGGCGCGGGGGTTGAGGGCATCGGCGCCCAGGCCGTACACCGTCTCCGTGGGAAAGGCCACCAGCCCCCCCTGGCGCAGGATGGCGCCGGCGCGCTGCACGGCGGCCTCGTCCTGGTGGGGGTCCGTCCCCAGGCGGACCCAGGCGGCGCCGGGGCCGGGATCCCCTTCCCGCCCGCCCGCGCCGGGGGGCCGAGCGGCCGCCCTGGTCCCCTCACCGGACAACCGGGACCGCTCAAGCGGCCCGGCCGCCCGGTCTGGCAGCCCGGTCTTCCGGCCCGGCGGCGCGGGCGGGGGATCGGCCGGCGGCCGGTTCAGGCCGTCCATTGTCCAGCCACCACCCGGGGGATGCCGGCCAGATCGGGCCACTGGCACAGGTTGCGGCAACCCACCGCGCCCAGCAGGTGCCGGACGGCGGCGGCCTGCCCTGCCCCCACCTCCAGGAAGATCCAGCCCCCGGGCGCCAGCAGCCGGACTGCCCCGGGGATCAGCCGGTGGTACGCCTCCAGCCCCGTGGGTCCCGGGCTCAGGGCCAAGTGGGGCTCGTAGCGGTAGACTTCCGCCTGCAGGTGGCGCAGGTCGGCGGAGGCGACGTACGGCGGATTGCTGGCCACGGCGGCCAGCTTGCCCGCCCAGCCGCCGGCCAGCAGGGGTTCGGCCCAGTCGCCCGCCCAGAACTGCATGCGCGCCGCCACCCCGTGGCGCGCCGCGTTATCCCGCGCCACCTTGAGGGCACGGGCTGAGCAATCGGTGACCAGCACCGTCCATAGGGGCCGCTCTGCGGCCAGGGTCACGCCGACGATGCCCGTCCCCGTCCCCAGGTCGGCCACCACCGCCGGTTCCGGCGGCAGCGTGCGCAGGACCGCCTCCACCAGCACCTCCGTCTCCGGCCGCGGGATTAGGGTGGCGGGGGTGACGCGGAAGGGGCGCCCGTAAAACTCGGCCCGCTGCAGGATGTAGGCCACGGGTTCCCGCCGGGCGCGGCGCAGGACCCACTGGACGAACCGGGCCCACGCGGCCGGCGGCAGCGGCGCCTCCGGTTCGGCCAGAAGGCGGGCGCCCGGCATGTCCATGGCGGCCCCCAAAAGCACCCGCGCCGAGGCCCGGGCCTCGTCCGGCTCCAGGCCCCCCTCGACCAGGAAGGCCCGGGCCCAGGCCAGCGCCTCGCCCACCCGGGCCGGGCGCTCGGCCGGCAAGCCGGTGCCGGCCGGCCCCGTCCGGTGGGGGGCCGTTGCCGGGCCCGGCGGCGGGGTCAAGCCGGGGGCGCCGCCGGGCGGTGCGGCGGCGGGTTCCTCCCAGAAACCCGGCATCTCAGCTCACCGCCTCGCCCAGGCGCACCTGCTCGTCGTGGGCGGCCAGGGCATCCAAGAGCTCGTCCAGGTCGCCGTCCATGACCTCCTGCAGGCGGTACAGGGTGAGGCCGATGCGGTGGTCGGTCACGCGGTTCTCACGGAAGTTGTAGGTGCGGATCTTCTCGCTGCGCTCGCCCGTCCCCACCTGCGAGCGCCGCTGCTGGGACAGCTCCTCCTGCTGCCGGCGGGTGTAGTAGTCCAGCAGCCGGGCACGCAGGATCTTCATCGCCCGGGCGCGGTTCTTGTGCTGGGAGCGCTCGTCCTGGCAGGTCACCACGATCCCCGTGGGCTTGTGGGTGATGCGCACGGCCGACTCCGTCTTGTTCACGTGCTGCCCGCCGGGGCCGCTGGCGGCGAAGGTGTCGATCTCCAGATCGTCGGGGTCGATCTGGACCTCCACCTCCTCGGCTTCAGGCAGCACGGCCACCGTGGCCGTGGAGGTGTGGATGCGGCCGCCGGCTTCCGTCACGGGAACCCGCTGGACCCGGTGGACGCCGCTTTCGTGCTTGAGGCGGCTGAAGGCGCCGCGGCCGCTGACGGCAAAGATGATCTCCTTGAACCCGCCCAGGTCGCTCTCGGTGGCGGCCATGATCTCGGTGCGCCAGCCCTGGCGCTCGGCGTAGCGCTGGTACATGCGGAAGAGGTCGCCGGCGAAGAGGGCAGCTTCCTCGCCGCCGGTTCCGGCCCGGATCTCCATGATCACGTCCCGCTGGTCCCGGGGATCGCGGGGAAGGAGCAGGCCGCGCAAGGCCCGCTCCAGAGCCTGGCGCTCTCCCTCCAACCGCTCCACCTCGGCTGCCAGGTAGGCACGTTCGTCGGCATCCTCGGCCTCCCGCAAGAGGGCCCGGGCGGCCTCCAGGTCCGCGGCCGCCTCCCGCCAGCGGCGGTAGGCCTCGACCAGCGGCTCCAGCTCCGCCCGTTCCTGGGCCAGGGGCTGCCAGCGGCGGGGATCGGAGGCCACCGCCGGATCGGCCAGTTCCCGCTCCAGCTGGTCGAACCGGCCGAGGCGCGCCGCCAGCGCCTCCCGCAGGGCCCCCGGCAGCTCGGGAAGGGGCCCCGACTCCGGGCCGTGGTCCGGGCCTTCACCCGGGGCGCCGTGCGCGTGGACGGAGTTGGACCTTTCGGCCATACGGCGTCACCTCGAAGCAGGCGGAGGGAAGGTGGCAGCGCCGGGCGAGGCCGGCACCGGCACGGCCCCCGCCGGTGCCTGCGTCGGCTGGGCCGCCGCCGCCCCGGCAGCGGCACCGGCGCCGGCGGCCTGTGCCCGGCCGGCCGCGGTCGCTCCGGACTCCCTTCCGGCAGGGGCCTGCGACCCGTCGCGGGGCAGGCAGGCCTTGAGGGCCGCCAGGGCCACCTCCAGCTGATCCAGGCTGGGTTCGGCCGTGGTCAGCCGCTGCAACCACAGGCCGGGCGCCGACATCCAGCGGACCCAGGGGCTTGCGCTGCGGGCAGCCAGGAGAATCCATTCATAAGCCAGGCCGGCCACCACCGGCACCAGCGCCAGGCGCAACAAGGTCCGCTGCCAGAAATCCGGCCAGCCGAACAGGGCGTGGACCAGCACGGCCGTCACCGCCACAAACAGCAGAAACGCGGTCCCGCAGCGCGGGTGGAAGCGGGAGAAGCCCTGCGCCACCTCGGGTTCCAGCGGTGCCCCGGCTTCCAGGGCATGGATGGCCTTGTGCTCAGCCCCGTGGTACTGGTAGACCCGCTGGATGTCGGGAAGGCGGCCAATGGCCGCCATATAACCCAGAAGCAGAACCAGCCGGGTGGCGCCCTCCACCAGATTGCGGGCCAGCTCGCCGGCGGCCATGGCCGTGGCGACCCAGGTGGGGACCAGCACGAAAAGGACCAGGCCCAGAGCCAGGGCCAGGACGTTCACCACCGTCACCCAGCGGTCTCCGGACGGAGCGCCCTGGTCCCTAGCGGGCACCGCCTGGCCGTGACGGCCCGCCAGGTGGTCGGGCCCCCGTTTCTCCCCGCCGGCAGCCCCGCCGGCCGGTTCTTCCGCCAGCCGGGCCGACTCGTTGAGGACCCGAATGCCCACCACCAGGGCCTCAGCCAGGGCGGCGATGCCGCGCAGGAACGGCCAGCCCAGCCAGGACCGGCGGGCGGTGTAGGCGGTATGGGGCCGGACGGTGACATGGATGCTCCCATCAGGCCGCCGGACGGCCAGGGCCAGGCGCCCGGCACCGCGCATCATCACACCCTCGATCACCGCCTGGCCGCCGAAGCGGTTGCGCCAATCCATGCCCATCGCCCTTTCCGCGGGCCCCCGGCCACCCGGTCAGCCAACCTGCCACCGCCGGCGGGGAACCGGCCGGGCCGGGCAGCGGCCGTCAGCGGCCGCCCGCGCCCGCCTGCTGCTCCTGGCGAAACCGCTCGTACTTCTGGCGGAACCGGTCGACGCGGCCGCCGGTGTCGACGATGCGCTGCGTGCCCGTGTAGAAGGGATGGCACTGGGCACAGACGTCGACCCGCAGGTTCTCCCGGGTCGAACCCACCTCGTACACGGCCCCGCAGGCGCAGGTAATCACCGTCCGCTTGTATTCGGGATGGATGCCCGGCTTCATACCCTTCACCTCATCGCGGCGGGACGCCATCGCCCGCACAAGATGGCCGGACCGCTGGAGCGGTTCCGGCTCGAATGCACCCAACCATTATACCAGCTTTGCCGGGCCATTGCCCTTTGCCGGGGCCATCGCCGCCGCCCCCGCGGCCCGGAGGCCCGCCTCACGACCCGCCCCGGGCACCGGCTCCCGCCCCCGAGCCGGCTTCCCGGTTCCCGGGCAGGGCCGGCGACGGCCGGTACCAGCGGGGGTCGAGCCACGCCAGGGGATCGAAGAACCCGCGACCACCCCGCACCTCCAGGTGGAGGTGCGGGCCCGTGGCGTTGCCCGTGGCCCCCACCCACCCCAGCAGCTGGCCCCTGGCCACCTGCTGGCCGCGTTCGACCGCCAGGGACTCCAGGTGGCCGTAGAGGGTCGACCAGCCGCCGGGATGGGCCACTTCCACCGCCAGGCCGTAATCGCCGCGCCAGCCGGCCTGCCGCACCTGCCCCGCCCAGACCGCCCGCACCGGCGTGCCGGCGGGGACCGCCAGGTCGACCCCGTGGTGCCAGCGCCCGTCCCGGGGACCAAAGAGGGAGGTGATGGTGGCCACCCCTTCCACGGGCGGGTGCCACCGCCGGCCGGGCGGAATGGCCGGCGGGCCGGGTTGGCTGCCGGCGGTCGCCCCGGGGGCCTGGGCCGCCCCCGCCGTGGCGGAGGACCCGGCCCCGCCCGCCGCCGGACCGGGCGATCCGGCCGCCTGCGCCTCCTGAACGGCTCCACCGGCGCCGGCCCGCCCGGCTCCGCCCTCGCCGTGCGGCTGGGGGCCGCCGGGATCCTGAAGGCCGGACCGGGATCCCAGCCACCGGTCGGCCAGGGCATCGAGCCCGGCCACCCAGGCCGGCTTGTCCGGGGACTGGGGCCGTCCCAGGGCCGGACCCGCCCGCCCGGGTCCCCAGGCCATCACCATGCCAAGCCATGCGGCGAGCAGGAGCGCATTGATGCGGTTGAGCCAGCGACTCAGGTTGGCCAACGGACACCACCTCGTGGACCTTCCAGGCACGAGGTGGAGTTTGGCTGGAAGACAGCGGCGGTATGCAGCCCGTCCCCGGGCCTGCCCGAGGGCCTGGTCCCCGGCCCCGGGCGCCCGAGGCCCGGTCCCCCGCCCCGGCGACCTGCGCGGCGGGTTCCGGCCGGCGCCACCGCCCCTGCTCCGCCGGCCGGTCCGCGGAAAAACCCAGGACACTCCACGGCTGAACCGCGGGCCGCACCCCGCCCGGGGCATTTCAACCGGCCCGGAGGGTGCGGGGCCGGCTTGCGGGGCACCGCACCCCTGGGCGACGTAGCGCCCGAGGACCTGCCCCGGCCGTCGACCGGCGCGCCCCGCCCCCGGCGGCAGCGGCCTAGCTCCGGTGCTCCTTGATCTGGGCGATGAACTCGGCGTTGGAACGGGTCTTGCGCATCCGCTCGATCAGCTTCTCCAGGATGTCGGCCGGATCGCGGTCGCCCATGGACCGGCGCAGGGCCCACATGATCTCCTGCTCGTCCTTGCTGAGGAGCAGCTCTTCCCGCCGGGTGCCCGAGCGCTTGATGTCGATGGCCGGGAAGATGCGCCGCTCGGCCAGGCGCCGGTCCAGGTGCAGCTCCATGTTGCCCGTGCCCTTGAACTCCTCGTAGATCACGTCGTCCATCTTGCTGCCGGTGTCGATGAGGGCCGTGGCGATGATGGTTAGGCTGCCGCCCTCCTCGATGTTGCGGGCCGCCCCGAAGAACCGCTTCGGCTTGTAGAAGGCGGCGGGGTCGAGACCGCCCGACAGGGTGCGGCCGCTGGGCGGCGTGACCAGGTTGTGGGCCCGGGTGAGCCGGGTCAGGCTGTCCAGCAGGATCACCACGTCGCGGCCGTGTTCGACCAAGCGCTTGGCCCGCTCCAGCACCATATCGGCCAGTTTGACGTGATTCTCCGGCGTCTGGTCGAAGGTCGAACTCAGCACCTCGCCCCGCACCGACCGCTCCATGTCCGTGACCTCTTCGGGCCGCTCGTCGATGAGCACCACCATCAGGGCCACGTCGGGGTAATTGAAGGCGATGCCATTGGCGATCTGCTTGAGCAGGATCGTCTTGCCGGCCTTGGGTGGGGCCACGATCAGGCCGCGCTGGCCCTTGCCGATGGGCGCCACCAGGTCGATCAGCCGCTGGGCGATGCTGCCGTTGGGCGTCTCCAGGGTCAGCCGCTCGTTGGGGAAGATGGGCGTCAAGCCCTCGAAGTGCAGCCGGTCCCGGGCCAGCTCCGCGTCCACGCCGTTGACCGCCTCGACCCGCAGCAGGGCGAAGTAGCGCTCGTTGTCCTTGGGCGGTCGCGCCTGGCCGGACACCATGTCGCCGGGCCGCAGGTCGAAGCGCCGGATCTGCGACGGCGAGACGTAGATGTCCTCCTTGCTGGGCAGGTAGTTGACCGGCCGGAGGAACCCGAACCCCTCGGGCATGATGTCCAGCAGGCCCTCGGCCCAGAGCAGACCGTCCTTCTCCGTGCGCGCCTTGGCGATCTCGAAGATCAGCTCCTGCTTGCGCATGGAGCTGTAGTACGGAATCTCCAGCTGGCGGGCCAGGGCGTACAGCTCCTTGAGGGGCATCTGCTCCATCTCACGGATGTCCGGACGGCCGCCGTTACCCTGACGACCCCGGCCGGGTCCCTGCGGGCGCCCCCCGCGGGGCGCCGCGTCGCCACCGGCAGAACCGGCCCCGCCGGGCCCGGCCGCCGGTGCGCCGGGTGCTCCCGGGAGGACGGTGTCCACCCCCGGCTCGGCCACGGCGCCATAGGTCCCCTGGCCCGGCCCGCCGGTTCCCGGCTGGCCCCCTTCGGCCGCGGGGTACCCGGCAGGGTACAGCCCGGGGCGCTCCCCGGACGCCGCCGGCTCCGCCGGCATCGCTGCTGGCACCTGGAACCCTCCTTCACGGGCTTCCCACCGGGCCGCCGCCCCCGGACGATGCCCGGCCGCCGTCCCCCGTTGCCACCCGTTGCCCGGGCGGCCGGGACCGGCCGCCTCCACGCCGTTGGGCCGGGCCGCGACTCCACCCCGGTAACGGCCCTCGGCCCGCTCGGGTCCGGCCGGTCGCGACCGCTGCTCCCCGCGCTGCTGCTCCGGCAGGCGGGTTTGGGAACGCGGGCGGGCGTCCGTCCGGACCGGCTCGGCCGGCCGGCTCAGCAACTGGGGCGCCACCGGCACCTGGGACGAGGGGGCCAACTCCTGTCTACGAGTCGCCGGTGCCGGCTGTTTGGACTGCCCGGCAGGCACCCCCGGCGTAACGGGGGCCACGGGCTCGGGGCCGGTGGGGGTAGCGGACTCCACCACCCCCGGGCGGGACGCCGGTGCGGCTGCAGCAACGGGAGGCGATGGGTCGGGCCGCAGCCCACCTTCGCCCCCCGGCCGCCCGCCCGGCTCCTGGCCGGCGCCGGCCTCCACGGGCCGGGGGGCCTCCGCTTCCGCTGCAGCGGAAGACGCCGGCCCGGCGCCCGCAGTGGCCGCCGGTGCCGCACCGGCATCTGGCGCGGCCGGCGTGCCCGGGGCATCCGTCCCATCGACAGCGTCGGGGGTGGCCTGGGAGGTCCCATCACCCGCAGCGGCTTCGCCACCCGGGATGTCCGGGGCGCCTGCGCCACCCGACCTGGTGATCCCTTCCAACGGCGCCTCCTGAACGGGTTGACCTGCCGGTTCCGGGGTGGCGTTCCGGGTCGCGGTGCGGCCTCGCCGTCCCCGCCGCGTTGCGGAGCGCGGGGCAACGGCCGCTCCATCCGGCCCGGCCGTAGCGCCACCTTCTTGGTCCTGGGCGGCGGTTGCCGGTTCGTCCGGCACGGAAAGGCTCCCGTCATGCAGGGAAGGGGTCGCCGGAGCAGGGGAAGCCGGGGCGGCGCCTGCCATGGTCTCGCCGGGTCCGGCCGGGGGCTCTACAGCGGTTGTGCCCGCCGCTTCCGTCGTGGTCGCTTCTGGCGTGGCCGCCTGCCGGCGGGAACGCCGGGTTCCCGTGGTGCCCGTGCGGCGGCGGCGGGTGCGGGTGGACGAAGTCGCCGCCTCTTCGGCGGAAGGACCGCTCTCCGCCCCTTCGCGGGAGGCGCCGGGGACACCGGCTCCGGCGTCCTCACCGCCGGGAGCGGGGATGGTCCCGGAAGTCCCGGGAGTCCCGGTGGTTCCGCCGGCTCCGGCCGGCGGTTCGGACACCGCCGGGGTGGCGGCCGGTTCTTCTAGCATGGGCCCTTCCTCACTTTTTCGGGTCTCGGCACCGGCCGCGCCCCCTTCGGGCTGGGCGGCCTCAGCCGCTGCTTTTCGCGTGCGTGAACCTCGCGCCCGTCCGGAACGGGAACGCGACGCGGTGTGGGATTCGGTTGTATCCGGCAAAGAGGTCACCTTCCCTTAGGCGGGCATGTACCCTCGCTGGCGAGTTTGGCGCTGCGTCTGGGGGAGGAGGAGGCCAACCATAAGGATTGCGTCGGTGGTAAAAGGCTATGCGCCCGGCCAGGCGCCATCACCGCTGGTGTGCGGTGGCAGTATAGCAGGCGAGGGAGTCGCCGTCAAGGTAAGGAAGGAGCGCCAGGGGGCGCCCGGACCGGCCCCCTGGGCTCCCCGGACGCCGCAGTCGCCGCTGGCCCCGGGGACCCTGGCTCCCCGGTCCCTCGGGGCCCCTGGGCCCTGCCGGCCCTCCGGGCGCCTCTGGTTCCCTGGCGCCCCGGGGTCCTGCCCGGCCCTTGGCTGCCGCCGGCCCCCGGGCGCTCTTGGCTCCCTGGTGCTAGGCCCGCCGGCCCTTGGCTGGTACCAGCCCGCGGGTGCCTCTGCCTCCCCGGCGCCGGGCCGCTGGCCCTCCGGCCCGAAGGCAAGCGGGCCCATGGACCGTGCCGGCGCCCCGGGCGCTCCCCCTGCCGCGCCGGATTTCCCGTGGATGCCGGCCCCGCCGCGGCTCCGGCCCCTCGGGCCGCTCAGGCCGGCGCCCCCGCGCGTGCCTGCTGAGCGGCTTGCCAGTCGGCCAGGAAGCGCTCCAGACCCGCATCGGTCAGGGGATGGCGCATCAGCTGCTCCAGCACCGCCATGGGCATGGTGGCGATGTCGGCCCCCACCCGGGCAGCAGCAATCACGTGGCGCGGGTGGCGGATGCTGGCCGCCAGAACCCGCGTCGGCAGGCGGTGGGTACGGAAGATCTCCACGATCTCGGCCACCAGGCCGATGCCGTCTTCCCCGATGTCGTCCAGCCGGCCCACGAAGGGGCTGACGAAGGTCGCCCCCGCCCGGGCGGCCAGCAGCGCCTGCCCCGGCTGGAAGACCAGGGTGACGTTGACCCGGATGCCCTCCCGGCTCAGCCGGTGGGTCGCCTCCAGGCCCGCCGCCGTCATGGGGATCTTGACGACGATGTTGTCGGCCAGGGACGCCAGGTGCCGCCCTTCCCGCACCATGCCTTCGACGTCGGTGGCGATGACCTCGGCGCTGATGGGACCGGGTATCAGACCGGCGATGGTGCGAAGGATGGCCTCCGGATCCCCACCGGCTCGTGCCATCAAGGTGGGGTTGGTGGTCACCCCCGTCACCACGCCCCAGGCCGCAGCCCGGCGCACCTCATCCACCTGGGCGGTGTCGAGAAACAGTTCCATGGCCCATCGCTCCTCTGGCAGTAAGAGTTTCGGGGGGAAGCGGCCCGCTTCCTGCCCCGGGCCTGCCCGGGCGGCCCAGCCCGCCCGCCCCCAGGCAAGCAGGTTTCCGGTAGCCGAACCCTGCCCTCAGCCCCTGGCCGGCAGTCCTCGGGCTGGCGGTCCTTTGCTTTGGGCCGGCGGTCCCTGGCCCTGGCCGGCGGTCGCCGGCCCTAGGCGGGCGATGCTGGCCCTGGGCCGCCGGCCCTGTCCTAGGATCCGGGCGGAAGGGGAACAACCTGCACGCTCTCCTCCCCTGCCCCCAGCACCCGCACCACCAGCCCGCTGCTGCGCCCGTCCCAGGCCAGGGTCACCTGGCCTCCCGCCGTGGTATAAAGCCGGCCCTGGACGATGAGGCTGGCATCCCGCAGCCGCCCGTCGGTTCGGTCCCGCACCTGTAGGGTGATGCGGGCCGGCACACCCGGCGACAGGGGCGGGACCAGGGCGGTGACCACCAGCCGCGGCGGGCCGCGGCGCACCCGTACGGGAAGCGGCGCGCCGACGGCCCCGGCCTCGTCCAGCAGGACCAAGTAACCTTGCGGTTCACCGGTGCCCGGCGGCACGTCGAGGAGCGCCATGATCCGGGCCGGCTGACCGGCCGCCAGTTCCACCGAGCCGGCGGGGACCCGGATGCCGCCCCCGTCGCGGAACCGGCGCAGCACCAGCGGGATGGCCAGTGGCCCGGCGTCCCGGTCCAGCGGCTCGTCCCAGGAGGGCGCGCCCGCGCCGGTGGGCTCGAGTTCCACCACGGCATAATAGCGGCCCGGAGGAGGGTCGGCCACCACCGCCACCGGCTCGCCCCGGCCGTCCCCCACCGGTTCGGCCGCGCCGCCCTCCACCCGGTACAGGTAGAGGCGGGGCCGCCAGCCGGCACGGGGCGCCGGTCCGGCCTGCACTTCCAGAAGCGCGGTACCGGCCGGGACGTCGAAACCGTAGGGCTGGGGCTCACCGGCCAGCACCATCACCTGGGCCCGTTCCTCCGCCATGGCCGCCGGCTGCGTGACGCTTGCGGTTTCGGCGGTAGCCCGGCCCGGGGCGCCGCCGGCCGTTTGCTCCGTCCCGGACGACTGGCGGGGCGGCAGTTCCTGCGCCGCCTCCGGCCGGCTCTCCTCAACCGGGCGGGCGGTCGCCTCCACCGGCACATCCCAGCCCATGCCCGCAACCCGGCCTCGCACAGCGCGGCCGTAGGGCACCAGGGTGACGCCGGCCCACAGCCTCGCCCCCTGGGCGCCCGGAGCCCGGACCTCCAGCTCCCGCGGCTCCCAGGCCACCCCCTGGGCCGTCACCGTCACCCGGAAGCCGCTGGCCCGACGGTCGAAGGCCACCGGCGACAGGGTCGAGAAGAACAGGTCCACCTCCCAGACCCCCGGCTCCGGCGACGGGATTTCCACCGTCCAGTCGGGCAGTTCGGGCCCGCCGATCAACCGGCCGGTGTCCCGGGCGCTGTCCCGCACCAGGCGCCCCCCCGGGGCATACACCCAGGCGCTGAGGCTGCCGCCTTCCTGTTCCGCAGCCGCGCCTTCCGCACCGTCCCCCGGCCGGTCGACGCGCACCACCAGGCGCGTGACGCCGGGCGGCACCTCCACGAACACCCGTTCAACCCGGCCCCGGCCCACCTGGCCGGCCACTTCCAGGCCGTCCTCATCCAGGAGATAGGGTCGCACGAAGGTCTGGAGGAACCCGGCCGGCAGGGACGGTCCTCCCTCCAGCCGAACCAGGGCGGAATACAGCCCCGGCCGGCCCGGCAGGTCGTACTGCACGGGCAGGTAGATGCCGTCACCGCCGGGGTAGGGCATGGGGCCGGGGAAATGGGCCCAGGGAGGTGCCCCCGTCCACCGCCCGGTCACCGGCTCCCGCCCGCCGTGGCCGACCGCCAGGGTGAGCACCCCCGGCGCCGCCCCTTCCCAGATCACACCGCGGTACGGGCGCCCCCGGTGAAGCCACGTGATGGACCATCCGGTGCCGGAAGGAGGACCTGCCCCATCACCGCCGCCGGCCCTCCGGCGCTCCGCCAGGCGCGCCACGGCCGCCGCCGCCTCCGGGACGCCGAACCCCTGCACCGCCGCCGGTACTCCCGGGAGGGGGCGGGCGGAGGCCTGGAGCACAGGCGCCAGGGCAGCCGCCGGCCATTGCGGCGCCTCCCTCCGGGCATGCTCCAGCAGTAGAGCCGCCAGCCCGGCGATGTAAGGGACGGCCACACTGGTGCCCTCGTCGGGGGCCAGGCCTCCGGGCCACAGCCCCTGCTGCCGGGAGGGAACCAGGGTGTAGGTGACCCCAGGCCCCACCAGGGAGGGGGACGGCGTCCCATCGCGGGCAGGCCCGGCGGCGCTGTAGGGCAACAGGCGCTCCCCGGCGGGGTCGCCCAGCAGGTCGGCCGCCGCGCCCGGCAGGAAGGCGCCCACCACCAGCCCCGCATCGGCGGGCAGGGCCAGAGCCGTGTGGAGGCCCGGCCCGCCATTGCCCGCAGCCAGCACTGGCAGCACGCCCCGGGCCATCGCCTGGCGGAGGACGCGCTCCGTCACCGCCAGTTCCTCGCCCGGGGTCTGGCTCTCGGCACTGAGACTGATGATGTCCGCTCCCTGCGCCACGGCGTAGTCCACGGCGGCCAGGATCTGGCTCCAGTCTCCCTGCCCGCGGCTGCCCAGGGCCTTGAGGACCATCAGGCCGGTGCCGGGGGCGACCCCCTGATAGGCCGTCCCCGCCGCCGCCAGAATGGACGCCATCCGGGTGCCGTGGCCGTTGGCGTCAAAACCAAAATTCACCAGGATCCCACCGGGATCGGCAGCCGTCACCACCAGGGCCATGCCGCCGCCCCCGCCCTGCCCCGCGGCCTGACCGGCAGGCTGCGCCGGCCCCAGCCAGGCGACCGGTCCCCCGGCCGCCAGCGGCCGGAGGACAGGTTCCTCCGCCAGATTCAGGTCCTGATCGCTGTCGATCTGCACCGCAGGCCCTTGCACCGCAGGGCCTTGCACCGCAGGGCCGCCGGTCCCGCCCACCCCGCCGGCAGCCCCTTCGCCAGGGGCTGGGGTGGCCGCTCCTCGCCCGGCTTCCTGCCCCGCTGCAGTTCCACCCTGGACCGCTGCGCCGGTCCCGGGGTGCCCCCCACCGGGTGCAGGCGCCCGGTCACCGCGCCAGGGGTAGGCCACCACCAGCCACCGGTCGCGGGCTGTGCCGTTGCCGTTCAGGTCCGTGCCGCCAGGCCCCACGTTCGCCTCGTCCAGCCAGCCCAGGCGCACCTCCCCACCGGCGGCCCAGGCGGGCAGCCGGACCTGCAGGTTCCCCCAGCGCAGGGTTGCACCGTCCCCATCCGCTCGGCCGGCCCGTGCCGTACCCGTCAAAAAGACGTCCCCTTCGGCCGCCCAGGCCGGGTTCTGCCCCTGCTGGAGGACCGCCTCCCCGGCGGCCCGGGCGCGCTCCACCCGCTGGGCGAAGGGCACCGCCGAGGTGAAATCCACGTAGTCCACCAGATGGCGCTGGAACGCCGGCAGGCCGGGATCGACCCCGGTGTCGATCACCGCCACCCGGACGCCGCGGCCCGTCACGCCGTGGACCGAGCGCAGGGCCGGGGCGCCCAGAACCTCCTGATTGGCCTGGTGCAGGGCCCGCTCAAAAGAGGTCGAACCGGTCCCGGCCTCCGGGCCCGGCGACGGTGCGCTGGGCACCGCCACCCCTGCCCGGCGGGCCACCTCAATGGCCTCCACCAGGGGCAACAGCCGGGGAACCACCGCCGCCGGGACCCGCGCGGCCAGAACCGGTGTGGCCCGGCCTGCCCAGAGAACCTGCCCCCCGCCCTGGACGATCCATCGCTCCAACTCGGCCCTCCGCCCGGCCCGGGGGGAGAGGGTCAGCGCCACCTGGCCGCCGCGGGCCAGGGCCTCGAGCCACTCGGCCCGCGCCCCCTCCGACCAGCCGGCCACGGTGCCGGTGGCCCCTGTCCCGTCCCCGGCCCGAGGCGGATGCCCGGCTTCGGGCGTGAGCACCGTTCGCGAAGGGGTGCGGGGTCCCGGCTCTGCCGGTCCGGGGGTCCCGGAACCGGAGGGGTGCGGGCCGGCCGCAGCAGCCTGGACGGGTGCCGGCTCGCCTGCCCACGGCGCCGCCGGAGCGGCTTGCAGCAGCACCCACGGGGCCGCCGGAACGGCTTGCAGCAGCGTGAGCCCTGCCAGCAGAAGGGCCAGCAGGGCATGCCCCACGCGCCGGCGCGCGGCTTTGGGGCCGCAGCCGGAACCCGCCCGGCGAAGGGCAGCAGCACCGCCACCGGGTCCACGAACCCTGTGCTGTCGTTCGGTCATGGCCTGGGCTTCAACCCCCGACGCCGTGGATTCGCCCCCCGGCGGGCGGTCAACCTGCGCCCCTCCCCTGGTGTCGGGTCCCGGGTGGTGCGGCCCCTGGCATTGCGGCCCTGCCCTTGCGCGCCCCGTGGTGCTGCGCATCCACCGGCATTGCGCGTGGCATTGCGCGTCCCCGGCATTGCGCGGCCCGTCGCGTTGGCGTGCCCCTGCCTGGCGCGCCACCCGGCCTCAGGCGCCACCCGGCGGCTGTTCTTCCGGCCCGGTGCGCCCCTCGACGTAGGATGC
Source organism: Thermaerobacter sp. PB12/4term (assembly GCF_003403315.2). NCBI lineage: Bacteria > Bacillati > Bacillota > Clostridia > Eubacteriales > Clostridiales Family XVII. Incertae Sedis > Thermaerobacter > Thermaerobacter sp. PB12/4term. The sequence goes on along the minus strand of NZ_CP048407.1, from coordinate 122,853 downwards.
CAGGCTGGGGGCCTCGAGGGCCAGCCAGACCCCATCACCGGGCCTCAGGTCGGCCAGGCGTGCCCCGGCACCGTCGCGCAGGATGACGGCGTCGGTGCCGATCACCCAGCGGCCTATCCCGCTGCCGGTCCGCACGGTGATGACACCACGCAGCAGGTCCACCGCCACCACCTGCCCCCGGACGGAAATCCGGGCGGCCCTGAGCTGGCGCACCGCCCCGGTGGCCCGCCGCAGGGTCACGCTCACCCGGTCCCCTGGGCGCAGCGCCGCCAGGCTGCCGGACCGGCCGTTCACCTGGACGGTCGCTCCCGGCTCCACCTGGAGCGCCACCCGCACCGCCGGGCCGGGCGCACCGGGGGCGTCCTGGCCCTCCTGTGTCCCCCGTCCCCCCAGGCTGGTGCCCGGGACTGGTGCGGAGGCGCCAGCGACTGCGCCCGGGCCCGGCTCCACCGTTGCCCGGCCGGAACCGGCCCGGTCGCCCCCTGTGCCAGCCGCCGGTGGCACGTTGCGCTCCGCCGCATCCCCTGGCCCGGGCACGTGCCAGGGCGCCGGTGGCCGCCCGGCGGCGGGCGCGGCGGGGGTCGACCCCGGCCCGGTCCCTGGGGGGGACGGCGCCCATCCCGCCAGGACCAGCACCAGGTGGTGCCGGCGCCAGTCCACCCGGTCGACCGTTCCCTGCAGGATCCAGCGATAACCCTCGACATAGGCCGCCGTGGTCGAGGGCGCCCCGGCGGGCTTGCCGTCCGGGGGAGGTAGGGTGGTGCCATCCGGGCCGGGCGGAGACTCCACCCAGCGGATCTCGTCGCCCGGCTGCAGATCGTCCAGCCGCGCCGTGCGCCCGTTGAGGTAGACCGCCGCCTGCCCGTCCAGGACCAGGATGCGGCGGAGATCGCCCTGGGTCACTTCGATCCAGCCGTGCCCGGCATCCAGCCTGACCACGGTGCCTTCCCCGTCAAAAAGCATCCCGGCCCGCTCCACCAGACTCAAGAACCACGGCAATGCCTCGGCCAGCGTCACCCCCGCCGCGGGGTGGGAGATCGCCCTTTCACCGGGCCCCTGGTCCCCCAGGACCCGGGCCTCCACCTCGCCCAGGTCGCGCGCCTGCAGCGGCAGCACACCCCCGGCCGGCTGTCCCGCCCGCTCCTCCCCCGGTTGCCCAGGCGGTTTCCCCCCCGGTTGCTCTTCGGGCTGCCCCGACGGCTGTCCCGCCTGCGACCCCTTCGGCCGCCCTGCTGGCTGCCCGTCCATCACCCCTGCCGGCACCTCGTCCCCTCCACCGGCGGGAGTTCCGCCCCCTGGGGTACCGCCGCCCCCAAGCCCCCACTCGGGTGGAACCCAGCCCAGGGCCACGGCCATGGACAGCGCCTCCTCTGCAGGCAGGGAGGGCGGCGCCGGCCTTACCAGGGCCGTCACCAGCCAGCGGGCCAGTTCCTCCCGGGTTACGGGCCGTGTCCAGGACCCCTGGGGTTCGGGCCAGCGGCGCGCCAGCCACAGGGCACGCGCGGCCTGGAGCGCGCCGGTGCCCTGCCGCGCGGTCTCCTCGCCGCCCGCCGCACTGCCGGTGCCGGGCACCTCGGACCGCTTCGGATGATCGCCCTGCTCCGGGAGGGCCGGTCCGTTCTGCTCCGCCAGGGCCATGGCGGCCGCGGGTTCTGCCCCGGCTCCCGGACCGGGCCCCTGCGCCCCGGCGGATCGCCCGCCGGGATCGGGACGGCCGCCCGTACCGAGACGGGCCTCGGGGGTGGCGCGGGGCCGGCCTCCGGGCCCAGCCTCGGCCGGGCCAGCCCAACCGGGAGCGGCGGGCGGCCCGGACGCCGCTTCCACGGGGCCGGGTCGCCCAGCGCCTGGCGCCCATCGAAGCACAAGACCCAGAAGAAGGAGGCTGGTTACGGCTGCCGCGCCAGCTCGGGTCCACCACCGGCTGCGGCGAGGGGTCCCTTCCCTGACCATGGCATCATCACCATGCCATCATCGGCCTCCAGATTTGACGGGAGCACCACCATCCCGCCGTCCAACACTGGAGCCTACCGGCCGGAGGCTGCCGGGCGAGCCCCCAGATGAGGAGTTCAAACGGGGGGCGGGAGCGCGGAGCACCGGCGGCGGCTCACTCGGCCAGCCTGCCACCGCTGCCGCCCGGTGCGCCGCCGGACCGGGGGAAGCCTCATGGTGCCGGCGGGGCGGGCGCAGGGTCATCAGCCCGGGTGCCGGTTGTGACGGGGGCGGGAGCGGCCGGGGCAGCGACAGCCTTGCGCCGCCGCTTGCGTCTTCTCCGCTTGCGGGCCTTGTGTGCCGTGCCGTCTCCTTCGACGGCAGTGCCCGGGCTCCGCCCGGCCTCCACGCCCGGCAGCCTTGATGGTGCCGCCAGCAGCCGGGCACGAGTCCCCAGGGCCACCGCCTGCGAGCCGAGTGCCGCCCGGATGCGCGCCAGCAGGACGTCGACGGCCACGCGGTTGAAACCGCCCTCGGGGATGATGAGGTCGGCATAGCGCTTGCTTGGTTCGACGAACTGCTCGTGCATCGGCTTCACGGTTTCCAGGTACTGGCTGATCACCGACTCCATGGTGCGGCCGCGCTTCTCGATGTCCCGCACCAGCCGGCGCAGGATTCGGACGTCGGCGTCCGTATCCACGAAGATCTTGATATCCATCAAAGAGCGCAGCGTCTCGTCGGCCAGCACCAGGATCCCTTCGACAACGATCACGTCGCGCGGTTCGACCCGGACCGTTCGCCGGTCGCGCAAGTGCTGGGTGAAGTCGTATACAGGCCGGCGAATGGGCCGGCCCCGCCGCAGTTCCTGCAGGTGCCGGATCAGCAGCGGCGTATCAAAGGCGAGGGGATGGTCGTAGTTCAGCCGCGCCCGTTCCTCGAAGGGAAGATCCCGGCGGTCCAGATAGTAGGCGTCCTGGGGCAGCACGGCCACCCGCCCCGGGAGATGTTCCACGATGCGGCGCACCAGCGTGCTCTTGCCCGAGCCCGTGCCGCCGGCGATGCCAATGACCACCGGTGCCATCAGCGGTCCCTCCTGATCCCCTCGATCATAAACAAAATGGCTCCGCGCGCGAAGGCACGGAGCCTGAAAAATTGTTCCGGCGGCGACCTACTCTCCCGGGCGGTGGCCCGCCCAGTACCATTGGCGCTGGAGGGCTTAACGGCCGTGTTCGGGATGGGAACGGGTGGGACCCCTCCGCTATGGCCACCGGAACGGTGGGGGGTTTTGCCCCTTGAGAGCGGCACAGGGGAGCGGGGAGCGGGTGATGCGGGAGCGGAGCAACGCTTGGCGATGGGCGGGGGGTGGGATGAAGGGAGAAGGCCTCGACCGATTAGTACCGGGTCGCTGAAGACCTTGCGGTCCTTACACGCCCGGCCTATCGACCTGGTGATCCACCAGGGGTCTTACTCCCTTGACGGGATGGGAGACCTCATCTTGGGGTCGGCTTCGCGCTTAGATGCTTTCAGCGCTTATCCGGTCCCGACATGGCGTTCCAGCCGTGCCCCGGGCGGGACAACTGGGATACCAGCGGTCGGTCCTTCCCGGTCCTCTCGTACTAGGAAGGCTCCCCTCAAGTCTCCTGCGCCCGCAGTGGATAGGGACCGAACTGTCTCACGACGTTCTGAACCCAGCTCACGTACCGCTTTAATGGGCGAACAGCCCAACCCTTGGGACCTGCTGCGGCCCCAGGATGCGATGAGCCGACATCGAGGTGCCAAACCTCCCCGTCGATGTGGACTCTTGGGGGAGATCAGCCTGTTATCCCCGGGGTAGCTTTTATCCGTTGAGTCACGGCCCTTCCACACAGGACCGTAAGATCACTAAGCCCGGCTTTCGCCCCTGCTCGACCCGTCGGTCTCGCAGTCAAGCACCCTTGTGCCTTTGCACTCCGCGCACGATTTCCAACCGTGCTGAGGGTACCTTTGGGCGCCTCCGTTACCTTTTAGGAGGCGACCGCCCCAGTCAAACTGCCCACCTGCCACGGTCCCGGACCCGGATGACGGGCCGCGGTTAGAACGCCCGCCGTCCAAGGGTGGTATTCCACCGTCGGCTCCCCCGAACCTGGCGGCCCGGGTTCGCAGCCTCCCACCTATCCTATACATGGCCGGCAGACGTTCAATGACAGGTTGCAGTAAAGCTCCACGGGGTCTTTCCGTCCAGCTGCGGGTCGCCCGCGTCTTCACGGGCCGCTCAATTTCACCGGGCCCCTCGCCGAGACAGCGCCCAGGTCGTTACGCCTTTCGTGCGGGTCGGAACTTACCCGACAAGGAATTTCGCTACCTTAGGACCGTTATAGTTACGGCCGCCGTTTACTGGGGCTTCGGTTCGGAGCTTTGGGCTTGCGCCCGGACCCCTCCCCTTAACCTTCCAGCACCGGGCAGGCGTCAGCCCCTATACTGCGCCTTACGGCTTCGCAGGGACCTGTGTTTTTGATAAACAGTCGCCTGGGCCTCTTCGCTGCGACCCCCCGGCGCTCCGGCCGCCAGGGCCTTCACCCCAGGGGGCACCCCTTCTCCCGAAGTTACGGGGTCAGTTTGCCGAGTTCCTTAGCGAGGGTTTTCCCGCGCGCCTTAGGCTTCTCGCCTCGCCCACCTGTGTCGGTTTCGGGTACGGGCACCGGAAGCCTGGCTAGAGGCTTTTCTTGGCAGTGGGGGATCGGCCCCTTCGCCCCCGAGGGGGCTCGGCGTCGCGTCTCAGGACTCCCCGGGGGATTTGCCTCCCGGGGCTCCCTACCCGCTTGCACCGGCCATCTCCAGCGGCCGGCGGTACCTACCCTCCTGCGTCCCCCCATCGCTCGTAACGGCTTCCCGGTGGTACCGGAATATGAACCGGTTCTCCATCGCCTACGCCTTTCGGCCTCGGCTTAGGTCCCGACTAACCCTGAGCGGACGAGCCTTGCTCAGGAACCCTTGGGCTTTCGGCGGGCCGGATTCTCACCGGCCTTTTCGCTACTCATGCCGGCATTCTCACTTGCCTGCGCTCCAGCCGGCCTCACGACCGGCCTTCGCCGCCCAGGCAACGCTCCCCTACCACGGGCTTGCGCCCGTCCACAGCTTCGGCGCCGTGCTTGAGCCCCGCGTCATTTTCGGCGCAGGGTCGCTCGACCAGTGAGCTATTACGCACTCTTTAAATGATGGCTGCTTCTAAGCCAACATCCTGGTTGTCTTAGCGACCCCACATCCTTAGCCACTTAGCACGGACTTGGGGCCTTAGCTGGTGGTCTGGGTTGTTTCCCTCTCGAGCACGAAGCTTATCCCCCGTGCTCTAACTCCTCCGGTACACCGCGCGGTATTCGGAGTTTGCCTGAGTTCGGTAACCCGCGAAGGCCCCTAGCCCAAGCAGTGCTCCCCCCCGCGCGTCAGCCCGGAAGGCCCACCCTCAAGTGGTTTCGGGGAGAACCAGCTATCTCCGGGTTCGCTTGGCATTTCACCCCTACCCACAGCTCATCCGATGGTTTTTCAACACCAACCTGGTTCGGGCCTCCACGCGGTCTTACCCGCGCTTCACCCTGGCCATGGGTAGATCACCCGGTTTCGGGTCGACCGCCTGCAACTGGCGCCCTGTTCGGACTCGGTTTCCCTGCGGCTCCGGACCTGCGGCCCTTAACCTCGCTGCAGACGGTCACTCGCCGGCTCATTCTTCAATAGGCACGCCGTCAGGGCTTGCGCCCCTCCGACTGACTGTAGGCACACGGTTTCAGGTTCTCTTTCACTCCCCTCCCGGGGTGCTTTTCACCTTTCCCTCACGGTACTGGTGCACTATCGGTCGCTCGGGTATTTAGCCTTGGAGGGTGGTCCCCCCAGCTTCCCACGGGGTTCCACGTGCCCCGTGGTACTCGGGAACGCAGCAACGGAGGCCTTCCGCTTTCGCCTACGGGGCTGTTACCCTCTCTGGCCGGCCTTTCCAGACCGCTTCGGCTAGCGGACGGCTTTCTCACTCCGCCGGAGCCCTGCCAAGCTCCGCTCCTGCGCCCCTCAACCCCCGGACGGCAACGGTGGCAGCCTTCTCCACCGCCCGGGTTTGGGCTCCTCCCCTTTCGCTCGCCGCTACTCGGGGAATCTCGGTTGATTTCTTTTCCTCGCGGTACTGAGATGTTTCAGTTCCCGCGGTTCCCCTCCCGAACCTATGGATTCAGTCCGGGATGACGGGGCATTCCCCCCGCCGGGTTTCCCCATTCGGGCATCCCCGGATCAACGCCTGCTTGCGGCTCCCCGAGGCTTTTCGCAGCTTACCACGCCCTTCATCGGCCCTTCGCGCCGAGGCATCCACCGTGTGCCCTTCCTACCTTCTCGCCCTCGCACGCCACCCACCCGCCGCAGCGCCAACCGCTGCCCCGCGGGTGCATTCGCGCAAGGCGCGCACACCGGCTTCCCGCGTCACGCTCTCCTGCTTCCCCTATGCCGCTGTCAAGGTGCAAAACCCTCGGCCCAAAGAACCGCCCCCGAAGGGGCGGCTCCTGGTTTATGTGGAGACGAGCGGATTCGAACCGCCGACCTCCGGCTTGCAAAGCCGGCGCTCTCCCAGCTAAGCTACGTCCCCACATAAAAGGGCTCAAAGGGACGGTGGGGATAGGTAGATTCGAACTACCGACCTCACCCTTATCAGGGGTGCGCTCTGACCACCTGAGCTATATCCCCACGCCCGTGACCGGGCTTTTATTATAGCACCGGTCGCCCCGCCGGCCAACCACCGGCACAGCACCGGGCGACCCGGTCCTTGAAAACCGAGCAGCGCGCTTCGTCGAGGCAGGATCGACCTGGAGTGGGCCGGTGCGGTGCACCGGCTTGGCACTCCTTAGAAAGGAGGTGATCCAGCCCCACGTTCCCGTAGGGCTACCTTGTTACGACTTCACCCCAGTCACCGGCCCCACCTTCGACGGCTCCCTCCCTGACGGGTTGGGCCACCGGCTTCGGGTGTTGCCAGCTCCCGTGGTGTGACGGGCGGTGTGTACAAGGCCCGGGAACGTATTCACCGCGGCATTCTGATCCGCGATTACTAGCGATTCCGGCTTCACGCAGGCGAGTTGCAGCCTGCGATCCGAACTGGGACCGGCTTTTAGGGATTGGCTCCCCCTCGCGGGTTCGCAACCCGTTGTACCGGCCATTGTAGCACGTGTGTAGCCCTGGGCATAAGGGCCATGATGATTTGACGTCATCCCCACCTTCCTCCGGTTTGTCACCGGCAGTCCCCTGTGAGTGCCCGGCCGAACCGCTGGCAACACAGGGCGGGGGTTGCGCTCGTTGCGGGACTTAACCCAACATCTCACGACACGAGCTGACGACAACCATGCAGCACCTGTCACCGCGCTCCCCGAAGGGCACCCCGGCCTTTCGGCCAGGTTCGCGGTGATGTCAAGCCCAGGTAAGGTTCTTCGCGTTGCTTCGAATTAAACCACATGCTCCACCGCTTGTGCGGGCCCCGTTAAATTCTTTTGAGTTTCAGCCTGCCGGCGTTCCTCCCCAGGCGGGGTGCTTAGTGCGTTAGCTCCGGCACGGAAGGGGTCGATACCTCCCCACACCTAGCACCCATCGTTTACGGCGTGGACTACCGGGGTATCTAATCCCGTTCGCTCCCCACGCTGTCGCGCCTCAGCGTCAGGGCCAGGCCAGGCAGCCGCTTCGCCACTGGTGTTCCTCCCGATCTCTACGCATTTCACCGCTCCACCGGGAATTCCGCTGCCCTCTCCTGCCCTCAAGCCCGGCAGTTTCGAATGCACCTCCCCGGTTGAGCCGGGACCTTTCACATCCGACTTGCCAGGCCGCCTACGCGCCCTTTACGCCCAGTGATTCCGGACAACGCTCGCCCCCTACGTCTTACCGCGGCTGCTGGCACGTAGTTAGCCGGGGCTTCCTCCTCCGGTACCGTCAGCAAGAGGCCTTTCAGCCCCTCACCTTCGTCCCGGACGACAGGGGTTTACACCCCGAAGGGCTTCCTCCCCCACGCGGCGTCGCTGCGTCAGGCTTTCGCCCATTGCGCAAGATTCCCGACTGCTGCCTCCCGTAGGAGTCTGGGCCGTGTCTCAGTCCCAGTGTGGCCGGCCACCCTCTCAGGCCGGCTACCCGTCGTCGCCTTGGTGGGCCGTTACCCCACCAACTAGCTGATGGGCCGCGGGCCCCTCCGGCAGCGACCGCCTTCCGACGGCCTTTCTTCCACACCCCATGCGGAGCGCGGACCGTATGCGGTATTAGCCCCAGTTTCCCAGGGTTATCCCCCACTGCCGGGCAGGTTGCCCACGTGTTACTCACCCGTCCGCCGCTAGGAGACCGGAGAGCAAGCTCCCCAATCTCCCCGCTCGACTTGCATGTCTTAGGCACGCCGCCAGCGTTCGTCCTGAGCCAGGATCAAACTCTCCTCCGGAAAGTTCCCTTCCCGCAAGAGAGTCCTCTCGCGGCTCACGCTCTTTTCCGCGTCGCCCGGCCACCGCCACCTCTGCGCTCCCGCGCAACGGCACCGGTGACCACCAGGCTCGCAAGGCCTGCCTCTCCACGCGCTGCTCCGTTTTCAAGGACCAGGTTGCGCCGCCGGCTGCGGCGCTGCCGGTGTCGCACCGGCAGATTTGAAATTTATCAGGCTCGTTCGGGGCCGTCAAGCCCCCGCCGCTGCCGTTTCCGGCCACGGCCGCCGCATCGGTGCAACCCGGCCGCACGCCCCCTGGCGTACGCGGCCCGGCTGCCGCCGCCTGGCGCCCCGCCCTTCGAGCCGGGCGCCGGCGGCCCGGGCGCGTCGCGCGCCGCCCGACCGGCAACGGTGAGTATAACGCCGGTCCGGCGGCGCGTCAACCCACCCGGGGGCCGCTAAGAAACGGGGCTAATCCCGGGGACGCATCAGCGGGAACAGGATGACATCGCGAATCGACGGGTTGTCGGTCAGCAGCATCACCAGCCGGTCGATGCCGATGCCCAGGCCGCCCGTGGCGGGCAGGCCGATCTCTAGGGCGTGGATGTAGTCCTCATCCATCTGATGGGCTTCCTCGTCACCCCGCGCCCGGGCCGCCAGCTGCTCTTCGAACCGCTGCCGCTGGTCGTCGGGGTCGTTGAGCTCGCTGAAGGCATTGGCGATCTCCATCCCCGCCACCATGGCCTCGAAACGGTAGGTCAGATGGGGACGGTCGGGTATGCGGCGCGCCAGGGGCGACAGGACCACCGGATAGTCGTAGAGGAAGGTGGGCTGGACCAGCCGGGGCTGGACGTACACGTCCACCAGCTCATCCAGCACCGCCGCGGGTGTCGGGTCCCTGGTCAGCTCCAGCGCGCGCTCGCGGGCGACGCGCCGGGCACCGTCGTCGGTCAGCACGTCCTCCAGGCGCACGCCCGCCATGCTCTCCAGGGCTTCGGCGAAGGACAGCCGGCGCCAGGGCGGTGTGAAGTCGATGGCCTGGCCCTGGTAGTGCACCACAGGCGACCCGTGCACGGCCTGGGCAACGTGGCTCACCAGCTGTTCCGTCAGCTCCATCATGCCCTCGTAGTCGCTGAAGGCCTGATACAGCTCCAGCATGGTGAACTCGGGGTTGTGCCGGGTCGAGATGCCTTCATTCCGGAAGACCCGGCCGATCTCGTAGACCCGTTCCATGCCCCCGACGATCAGCCGCTTGAGGTGCAGCTCCAGGGCGATGCGCAGGTAGAGGTCCAGGTTCAGCGCGTTGTGGTGGGTGACGAAGGGGCGCGCCGCGGCACCGCCATAGATGAGGTGCAGCACGGGCGTCTCCACCTCGTAAAACCCCCGCTGGTCCAGAAAGGCACGGATCTCCCGGATGATGCGCGAGCGCAGCCTGAAAGTCTCCAGCACCTGGGGGTTCACGATGAGATCCACATACCGCTGGCGGTAACGCAGATCGACGTTCTGCAGGCCGTGCCACTTTTCCGGCAGGGGATAGAGGGACTTGCCCAGCAGGACGAACCCGGTGACCTCGACGCTGACCTCGCCGCGCCGGGTGCGAATCACCGTCCCCTCCGCCCCGACCCAGTCACCCCGGTCCAGTTCCAGGAAGGCTGAATAGGTGTCCTCGGCCAGCGGCCCCACCCGGGCCAGCAGCTGAATCCGGCCGCTGGCATCCTGCAGGTCCGCAAAGGCGGCCCGGCCGTGCCGGCGCAGGGCCATGAGGCGCCCGGCCACCCGAACCGGGTGCCCCTCCAGTTCGGCGAACCGGTCGACGATCTCGCGGGCGTGGTGGGTCACGTCATAGCGCCGGCCGAAGGGATCGACGCCCCGCTGCCGCCAGAACTCCAGCTTGGCGCGGCGGGCGCGCAGCACCTCCTGCAGGCGGGCACCCTCGCCGGTTCCACCCGTTGCGTCCGGCCCGGACGGTACCTCCCGGCCGGCAGCCCCGTTCGCACCGGAGACCGCCTCCGTACTGCCCGCCGCGCCCTGGGCCGGCGGAGGCCCGGCCTCTGCACCCCGGCCGTCCACGCCCCGCAAGCCGGCCCCTCCGGCACCCTCGACGGGGCCCGTCACGCCCTCATCGACCACGGCCTGTCCCTCCCGAGCCGAATACAAATGGCGCCAGTCCTGCCAGGACCGGCGCGAAGCATGACAACCGTCGGCATCCTGCTGGCGGATCCCCGCCGTGCACCTTGCCGGGGGCCGTGGGGCGGATGGACGCCGGCCGCCCGAGCCTGCGCGAGTCGCCGGGCCCATCCACGGCCGGCCCCCGGCCCGTACGTCCCCTGCCCGGGGTCCGCCCTACCCGGCCCTCTCGATGCGGACGATCTCGTAACGCAAGGTGCCCGCCGGAACCTTCACCTCCACCACGTCGCCCACGGAGTGGCCAAACAGCGCCTTGCCCACGGGCGACTGGTAGGAGATGCGCAGGGCGGCCGGATCGGCCTCGTTGGACCCGACGATGGTGTACTGCACTTCCTCGCCGGTGTCCACGTCCTTGAGGTAAACGGTGGACCCGATGTTGACCTTGGTCGGGTCGATCTCGTCATCGTTGACGATGCGCGCGTTGCGCAGCATCTTCTCCAGCTCGATGATGCGCCCTTCCACAAAGGCCTGTTCGTTCTTGGCTTCCTCGTACTCCGAATTCTCGGAAATATCCCCGAACTCGCGGGCCTGCTTGATGCGCTGCGCCACCTCGCGGCGCTTGACCGACTTCAGGTACTGGAGTTCTTCCTCCAGCTTGCGCAGGCCTTCCGCCGAGAGCAGCAGCTCCTTATCCATCGTCCCCCATTCGCTCCTTCCAAGCCGGCCCTTGCAAGGCGACCGCCCCCCGGCAGGAACCCCGTCCCGGCAGGGACCGGGATCCAGCCGGCGAGCGGTGTTGTATTATATGTGGCCACCCCGTGACTGTCAAACCATGCCGCCGGGACCGGTCCATCCCGGCTCTCGTTGCGTGTCCCGGCCGAGGCATCCTCCCCGCCGCCGCGGCAACGGGTCGAACGCGGCCGCCTCCGGGCACCGGGATGCAGGGTACCCCGCAACCGCCCGGGGCTTGCATGCCCCTGCCACTCCCGGCCTTCCGGCCATCCGGCCGGGCGGCCCGCCCGCGGCACCGCCACGGCTCGGGAACCGTCCCTGGGCCGGCACCCGCCGGCCTCACCGTCCAGGGCCTAGCCCGGCCACCCCCTAGGCCGGGCTCGTCTGCAGCTGTTCGATGCGCGGGCGGAAGTTCAGCGCATCCAGCATCCGCTCGTAATCGGCCGGGCCGAGTTCGTCCGGCCGGCGGCCTGAAAGGGCCACCAGCACCGCCTCCATCACGTTGGTGCCGAAGGACCGGCCTTCCAGCTCGGGCGTGGTGGTGACCAGCATCCGTACCCCCCGTTGCCGCAGCAAGGCCACGTCTTCGGGCGTTACCGTATTGGTCAGGATGACCTTGCCGGGCAGGGCGGGGGGCATGTGGCGCCGGATGTAGTGCCAGTCCCCCGCGATGACGTCGGCCCAGGCGAAGAACTTTCCGAACTTTGGTACCGTCTGCTCCTGTTTCTCGCCCGTGGGGTAGAGGACACTAAGGGGCAGCCTCGTGGCGATGGGCGCGATGACCCGCGCGAGGCGCTCCAGGGCGTCGAGGCTGCGCAGGGGGACGGGGATGCCCAGGGCGAAGATGAGGTCGCCCAGGATCAGCTGGCAACCGGTTTCCGCCAGGGCTTCCGCCATCCCGAAGCGGTCGACGGCCACGGTCACCAGTACGCGGGAACGGGGAAAGTCGATGACCCCTTCGCGGGCCAGCTGGCGCACCACCCGCCGCTCCAGGGTGTTCTTCAGGCCGCTGCCGTCCACGATGGGGGTCTTCCGCGCCGCCCGCGCCAGCGGCAGGGAGGCGCGCAGCACGTACCGGCGGCGCCCCGCGACGAGAAAGAGGTCGGTGCCCCCCATGCCGAAGGCATCGACCTGGCCGTCCAGCTGGCGGATCAGCTCCACCGCCTTGCGGATGTCGCCGTCGGTGCCGATCCGCTGGATCTCCAGGGTCTCGCCCAGGAGCTCTAGGCGCACCTTGTGATCGCGCCGGGACGAGCCCAGGCTGACGCTGACGATCCGCTTCAAAATCAATGCCTCCCGTCGCCCGGCGGCCCCCCAGGCCGGGTGGGCACGGCGCCCGGCAGGGATCCGATCCCCCCTCCGCCTCCCACCCCGGCCGGTTCCTCCCTGAGCTATTCTTCGGACGAGTCGCCGGAGAGGATGTCGCTGCGCACCGCAGCCATCTCCAGGACCGGCTCCGCCACGTAGATGGGTGCGTCGGCCCGCAGAGCGACGGCGATGGCATCGCTGGGACGGGCGTCGACCTCCATGATGCCGTGCTCCGTCTGGATGTCGATCTGCCCGATGAAGGTCTCGTCCCGCAGGTCGTGGACCACGACCCGGACGATCTCGCCCTGCATCCGCCGGACCAGGTTGACGATCAGATCGTGGGTGAGGGGCCGGGGAGGCTGCATACCCTGCAGTTGCAACGCGATCGCACTGGCCTCGGCCAGGCCCACGGCGATGACCAGCAGGCGGTCCCCGTCGGCTTCCTTGAGCACGACCACGTTGCCGTCCGAACCCTGGACCATCCCCACGCTGAGGACCTTCATCTCGACCAAGGCCCGTTCCCCCTCTCGGCCGGCCCCGCGGCCGGCACCCGCCCGGCCGTCGCCGGCCCGGCGGGACCACGGCACCGGCCCTGCCGCCATGACCTGGCTGCCGCCGGTGCCACGTGTAACGACAGAGTTTCGATCCCTTCCGGTTGATTCCTTTAGCCAGTTTATGCGTAGCCCGGCAAGGCCCTGCCGGCGCGCCCCTTCATCCCGGCGGCCCCTCATCCCGCCCCTCCGCCCGCCCCGGGATCCTGCACCCGCCGGGCGCGTTCCAGCTGGCGCTGGTAGATCCAGCGCAGCCCCTTCAGGGTGAGGTGCGGGTCCACATGCTGGATGCGCCGGGACTCAGGGGCGATCAGTCCCGCCAGCCCCCCCGTGGCCACCACGGGGGCCGGACACCCCAGTTCGGACTGGATCCGGTCGACCACGGCGTCGATCTGACCCGCATACCCGTACAGCACCCCGGCCCGCAGGGCCTCCACCGTGCTCCGCCCGATGGCCCGCCGGGGCCGGGCCAGCTCGATGCGGGAAAGCCGCGCGGCCCGCCCGAAGAGGGCGTCCAGGGAGATGGCCACTCCCGGCGCGATGGCGCCCCCCAGATAGACCCCTTCGGGGGACACCACCTCCCATTTGGTGGCAGTTCCCAGGTCGACCACGATGACCGGCGCCCCGTACTCCGCACGCGCGGCCACCGCGTTGGCGATGCGGTCCGCGCCCAGCTCCCGCGGGTTTTCGTAGGCCACGGGCATGCCCGTGTCCGTTTCCGGCCCCAGCACCAGCGGCTCCAGCCCCAGGTCGCGCCGCACCATGGTCACCACCGGCACCAGGGCCGGCGGCACCACCGAGCAGATGGCCACGGCGGTGATCCGGGCCGGCTCGAGCCCCCGGGACCGCATCAGGGCCGCCAGGGTGACGGCAAACTCGTCCGCGGTCCGCTCGCCGTTGGTTGCCAGGCGCCACCCGGCCAGCTGCTGGCGATCGTCGTAAAGGCTCAGCTTGGTATGGGTGTTGCCGATGTCGATGGCCAGCAGCACCGCCGGCATCGCCTCCTGCACGGCGTCCCGGGCCGGCTCAGCGGCCAGGGTCGCGCCGCCCCGCCGCGTCCACCACCGGAATCCCGCCCAGGGGCGTCGCCCGCAGGGCAGCCCGCAGCGCCGCCTCCGCCGTCACCTGGGCGGCGGCCACGGCCAGGGCCATGCGGCCCGCCATGTCCGGCGCCTGCCGGTGCCGCGCGGTGGACAAGGCGAACACCACGTCGCCGTCGACCCAGGTGTGCACGGGGTCGATCACCCGCGCCAGGCCGGTCTGGGCCACCTGGGCGACGCGGTAGAGATCGTCCCGGGCCAGGGGCGCGTCCGTCGCCACCACCACCAGGGTGGTGTGGGACAAGCCCGGCCCGCCTTCCGCCGCCCCCGGCCAGGACGGGGTCGACACCACCGGCGGCGGGCCCACCAGCCAGCGTCCCGATGCGGGATCCCGCACGCCTCCGTAACAATTTAGCACGACCAGGGCCCCCACGGTCCAACCAGCGGGGAGGAACCGGGCGGCGGAGCCGACGCCACCTTTGCGTGCCCCCTGGGGGCCCATCACCATGCCGATGACCGCCCCCGTCCCGGCGCCCACGCTGCCCTCCTGCACCGGCTCCCGGCTGGCCGCCTGGCAGGCGGCGTAGCCCATGGCGGCGTCGGGCCGCGCCCGGGGATCGCCCACCGCCAGGTCGAAGAGGATGGCCGCCGGGACGATGGGTACGCGGGCCACCCCGGTGTCGAAGCCGTAGCCGCGTTCTTCCAGCCAGGCCATGACGCCCTGGGCCGCCGCCAGCCCGAAAGCGCTGCCCCCCGCCAGGCAGATCCCGTGGACCTGTTGCACCAGCCGGCCGGGACCCAGCAGGTCGGTCTCCCGGGTGCCGGGTGCCCCGCCGCGCACGTCGGCGGCGCAGGCGACTCCCTCGGGGCAGAGGATCACCGTGCAGCCCGTCAGCCCCTCCGGATCACTGGCATGGCCGACCCACAGGCCTTCGACCCGCGTCAGGGTACCGTCCCCCGCGTCCGCATCCCGGCCCGCTCCGGTCGAACCGGCCTCCCCGCCCGCCGGGGAGCCGGCTGCCCCGACCGCCGGGGCACCGGCCTCCTGGCCCGGCGGGCGGCCGGAACCGCCGGGTTCCCGGCCGCCGTCAGGTGTCCGCTCCGCCGTCACGCCCTTCGCCCCCTTCCCCCGCGCAGGTGGCGGCCAGGCAGGCTATTCGCCGCCCGTAGGCCGCGATTCCTGTCGCTGCCACCAGGCGGGGGCCGGTTCTTCCAGCCAGACGCCGGAAGGATCGGCGGCCGCGCACAGGTCGGCCACCCTGCCGTGGCCCGGCACCACCGTCCCCGGTGCCAGCTCGGCCCAGGGGATCAGGACGAAGGCCCGCTCGGCCGCCCGGGGGTGGGGAACGATCAGGCGCGGCGGATCGTGGATCACCCAGCCGCCGTACCACAGGAGGTCGATGTCCAGGGTACGGGGCCCCCAGCGCCGCATCCGGACCCGGCCTGCCCGGCGCTCCAGCTCCAGCATCCGGTCCAGCAGCTGGCCGGGCGGTAGGGTGGTATCCACGGCCACCACCGTGTTGAGGAAGTCGGGCTGGTCCGTGACGCCTACGGGCCGGGAGCCGTACAGGGATGCCACCCCGGTGACGGTGATGCCCGGCTCTTGCGCGAGGGCCGCCACCGCCCACCGCAGCTGCTCCCGGGGCCGCCCCAGGTTGGCGCCCAGGCCCAGGTAGGCCCGCACGGGCGCCGGGCCGTCAGATCCAGGACGAACGCGGCTCACGGCCCCGCCACACCTCCACCGCCGCGCCCTGGGACGGGCCGGGCAGCGGCGCCTCCGGCTTGGCCACACGGACCCGCACCCAGCCGACAGGAAAGGCGGCCAGGAGATCGTCGGCGACGGCGCAGGCCAGGGTTTCGATCAGCCGGCGGTGGGGACCCTCCAGGATCCGCGCCACCCTGCGGTGGACCTCGGCGTAATCGATGGTGAAGGACAGGTCGTCCCGGGCCGCGGCCGCGGTCACGTCGACGCCCAGGTCCACGTCCACCAGGAAGGGCTGGGGGCTTTTGTGCTCCTCGGGCAGCACGCCGTGGCAGGCCACAAAGCGCAGGCCCCGCAACTGGATCACACCGGTGCCGCGGGCCGGCGGTGCCCCCCCGGGCGCCAGGGGGGACGGTGCCTCCCAGCGGGGGTGGCGGACCACCGCGTCGGCCATGCGCACCAGGCGCACCATGGGGACCACGTCGTGAACGCGGACCAGGTCGACCCCGCGGGCCACGGCCAGGGCCACGGTGGCCGCCGTACCTTCCAGCCGCTGGTCGACGGGCAGGTCCAGCACCCGGCCGATGGTGCTCTTGCGGGACGTCCCCAGCAGCACGGGCGCCCCCAGGACCCGCAGCCGGGGCAGCTGCCGGACCAGGTCCAGGTTCTGCTCGGGGGTCTTGCCGAAGCCGAAGCCCGGGTCGACGATGACCATCTCCCGCGGCAGCCCGGCGGACGCCGCCCGGTCGATGGCCGCTTGCAAGAAGCCCAGCACCTCGCCCCAGAAGTCGGCATAGGCCGTGTCGCCGTGGGGCCGGGCGTGCATGGCCACCACGGGCACCCGGTAGGCGGCCGCCACCTGGACCATGGCAGGGTCGCGGTGCAGGCCGCCCACGTCGTTGATCATCGCCGCCCCTTCCTCCAGGGCGGCCCGGGCCACCTCCGCCTTGTACGTGTCGACCGAGATGGGCACGTCCAGCCGGGGCGCCAGGCGCCGGATCACGGGCAGGAGGCGGCGCCGCTCCTCATCGGCCGGTACGGGCACCGCCCCGGGCCGGGTGGACTCGGCCCCGATGTCGATGACGTCCGCGCCGGCCTCCGCCATGGCCAGGGCATGCTCCTCCGCCGCTCCCGGGTCCAGGTAACGGCCGCCGTCCGAGAACGAATCGGGCGTCACGTTGAGGATTCCCATCACGTAGGTCCGGCTGCCCCAGACGAACCGGCGATCGCCCCAGGCCAGCCCCCCGGGGATCACCTGCCACGACCGGCTCACCGCGGCTCCACCCCCTCCGGGCCGGCGTCCGGCCGGCCCGCTTGCAGGCCGCCCCCGACGCGGGGTCTCCCCGGCGCGGGGCGTTCTCCTCTGGCGGCGAAGGGGCCGGGGACGGGCGGGTCCCCGGCCGCGGTGCCGTCTCCGGCGGTGGCCGGGCCTTCCCGCGGGATGAGGTCCCCGGCTGCGGTCCCGTCTCCTCCACCGGGGAGGTCCCCGGCAGCGGGAAGGGGGAGCTGCCGCCGGGCCAGCAGCTCCGCCAGGGCGGCCATGTCCGGCGCCAGCTCCCGGTCGCCGTCCAGGGGCGGCACCGCCGCCCGCACCGCCTCATAGACCGCTTGCGTCGCCGGCGACAGCCCGGCCGGCCCGACCAGATCGAGGGCCTGGGCGGCACACAGGAGCTCGATGGCCAGCACCTGGCGCGTGTGCTCGACCACCCGCCAGAGCTTCAGGGCGGCGGTCATGCCCATGGACACGTGGTCCTCCTGGTTGGCCGAGGAGGGGATGGAATCGACGCTGGCCGGAACGGCGAGCGTCTTGTTCTCGGACACCAGGGCCGCGGCGGTGTACTGGGCCAGCATGAGGCCGGAGTTGAGCCCTCCGTGGCGGGTCAGGAAGGCCGGCAGGCCGCTCAGCTGGGGGTTGACCAGCCGCTCGATGCGGCGCTCGGCGATGCCGGCCAGCTCGGCCAGGGCCATGGCGGCGTAGTCCAGCACCAGGGCCACGGGCTCGCCGTGGAAGTTGCCGCCGGAGAGGACGTCGCCCGTCGCGCCGGCAGCGCCGGTGGCTTCGCTGGCGCTGGACGCACCTGGGGTAGCCCCGCCGGCGGCGGTGGCACCGCGGGAGGCGAAGACGCCGGCCGCGCCGCCGGGCTCGTCCCCCGGGCCGGGTTCGTCGGGAAAGATCAGGGGGTTGTCGGTCACGCTGTTGGCCTCGACGGCCAGCACCCGGGCGGCATGGGCCAGCGCATCCCGCACCGCCCCGTGCACCTGGGGCATGCAGCGCAGGCTGTAGGCGTCCTGGACCCGCAGCTGGCCGGGCTCGGTGACCAGGCGGCTGCCCGCCAGAAGCCGGCGCAGGTGGGCGGCGGCCGCCTGCTGGCCCGGGTGGGGCCGCAGGGCGTGGATCCGGGGGTCGAAGGCGGCAGGGATGCCGCGCAGGGCCTGCAGGGTCAGCGCCCCAGCAGCGTCGGCCACGGCAGCCAGGTAGAGCCCTTCCTCCACCGCCAGGCAGCCCAGAGCAGTCATGGCCTGGGTCCCGTTGATCAGCGCCAGCCCTTCTTTGGCCTCCAGCGCCAGCGGCTCTAGGCCCCGGCGGGCAAGGGCGCGTGCGCCGGGAAGAACCTGGCCGTCGACCTCGGCGGCGCCGCGTCCGATGAGCACCAGGGCCAGGTGGGCCAGGGGAGCCAGGTCGCCGCTGGCGCCCAGGGAACCCCTTGAGGGCACCACGGGGTGGATCCGGTGGTTGAGCAGGTCCAGCAGCCGCTCCACCACTTCCGGCCGGACCCCCGAGAAGCCGCGGGCCAGGGCGTTGGCCCGCAGCAGCATCATGGCCCGGACCACCGGCGTGGGCAGGGGTTCACCCACCCCCGCGGCGTGGCTGCGCAGAAGGTTTTCCTGCAGCTGGCGCGCCTGGGCGGGAGGGATCGCCACGTCCGCCAGCTTGCCGAAGCCGGTGGTGATCCCGTAGAGGATCTCCCCCCGGGCCACGGCCGCCTCCACCCGCCGCCGGCTGGCCTCCATGCACTGCCGGGCCGCCGGGTCGAGGGCGACGGGACGGCTTTCCCGGGCCACCTGGGCGATGGCGGCCAGGGTCAGGCTGCAGCCGTCCAGGACCAGGGCCCGCCGGCCGGAGGTGCCCGTCACCGGCCGCCCTCCTCCGGCCGCGGGGACGGCCCCGCCGGTGGCCGGGCCGTTCCCCCGGGCGGGACGGCCGGCTCGAACCACGGGACATCCTCCGCCGGCGGCCATGCGGTGGCCGGATGGGCGGCCGCCGCCCGCGGCGGGGCGGGTGCGCGAGCGGGCGCCGGCGGGGCGGGTTCAGGGCCGGACACCGGAAGGGCGGGTTCGGGGCCCGGCGCCAGCCAGCGCCGGGAGCGGGTCAAGCTGACCGCCCCCTCCTCGGTGATCAGCAGGTCGTCTTCGATGCGAACGCCACCCAGGCCGGGCAGGTAGATGCCCGGCTCCACCGTGAAGACCATGCCGGGTTCCAGGACGGTCTCGTCGCCGGGGGCGATGTTGGGCGCCTCGTGGACGTCGAGCCCCAGGCCGTGGCCGGTGCGGTGGGTGAAGTACGGCCCGTAACCGGCCTGCTCGATCACCCGGCGGGCTGCGGCGTCCACCTCTTGCGCCCGCACCCCCGGGCGGGCGGCGGCCCTGGCCGCCGCCTGGGCCAGGTAGACCACGCGGTAGATCTCGGCCTTCTGGGCCGCTCCATGGGGGTCGCCCCCAGGCAGGAGGAAGGTGCGGGTGATGTCGGCGGCATAGCCGTCCACCTCGGCCCCCACGTCGACCCAGACCAGGTCCCCCGGCTGGAGCACCCGGTCTTCGGTCTCGGCGTGGGGCACGGCGGACCGGGGGCCGGAGGCCACGTGGATGCCGAAGGGACTGCGGGTGCCCAGTTCCCGCAGGGCCTTTTCAATTTCCCGGGCAATCTGGCTCTCCCGGTACCCCGGCTGGATGAAGGCCATGCCGTGGCCCAGGGCCGTCTCCACCAGCTCCGCTGCCTTGCGGAGGGCCACCACCTCCGCGGCGTCCTTGCGAGCCCGCAGGGCGCCCAGCACCGGGTCGGCCGGTTGCCAGGACACCCCCGGCAGCGCCGCCGCCGCGGCCCGCCACTCGAACAGCCGGGCGACCCGCTCCTCCATGGCCGCCACCCGCACCGGCCCGCCCAGCCCCGCGGTCGCCAGGGCGACGGCCCTGGCGACCGCGGGGGCGGGATCGGCTCCGTCGGCGTACGGGCACACCCGGCCGAAGGCCCCGGCCCCGGTGGGGGCGGGGCCTTCGGCCGGGGCGGCCGGAGCAGCCGTGGTGGCCGGGGCGGCTGGGGCGGGCAGGCCCGTGGGGGATACGGAAGCGCCGCGCGCGGCCGCACTGCCGCCGGGCCCCGCCGCCGGCGCCTGGGGTTCACCAGGCCCTCCCCCCGCCAGGGCCCGCACCAGGGGCGCCTCCACCACCCGCCCGGCCTCGAGCAGGGGCACGGCGAAGGAGGGCTCGCCGCGCCGCGGTACCACGGCCAGGGCCAGCCGGCTGCCCAGTAGGGGAAGGCCCGTGAGGTACAACCAGCTGGTCCCCGGGGTCAGAATCAGAAGGTCGATCCCCGCCGACTCCATGCGCTCCTGCAGGGCCCGCAGCCGCCCCATCTGGGGTACGGAAGGCCCTTCCGCCCGGAGTCCACCCGCTGCCGCCATCCCGGCGGCACCGCCCCGCCGGGCCCCTCCTGCCGGGCCCGTGCCCGCGCCCCTCGTCCCGTCCACGCCCCTCACCCTCCCTGGTCCTCCGTCCCGCACCATGCAGGCGGCCCGTGCCCGTCCCGGTGACCCGGCTGCGGTGCCGCCCGGCACGGGCCGGACCGTTCCCGCCGGGGGGATGCCGCGGCGCCGCGCCCCGGGGCCCAACTCCCGAGCGCGCCACCGGAGCCGGGTCATCCCTTCCCCCCGTCCCGACCCACCCTCAGGAGGATCGCCCTTTCCGGCCGGCAAATCGCTCCTCGGCCTCCACCCGCAGCTGGGCGGCCCGTTCCAGCAGCCACTCCCGCCGGTTCCGGGCGGGTTCGTCCAGCACGTCCTCCAGCAGCTGCTGCAGGATCCACCCGATGGCCGGTCCCGGCCCCAGGCCCGTGGCCGCCATGACGTCGTGGCCGTCGACCGCCAGGTCGTGCAGGCTGAAGGCCGCGTCCTGCTCCAGGATCTTCTCCATGCGGGTGAGCAGCCGGTAGGCGCCCCGGGAGATGGGCGCCCGCTTGGTTCCCGAGGCGGCCCGGTCGGCCACCCGCAGGATGATGAGATCTTCCAGGTAGTCGAAGCCGATGCGCTGGATCAGCCGCCGGATGGCGGCGTCGGTCATCCCGGGGTAGTGGTGCAGCGCCAGGTGGTGGCGGACCAGGTGGACCACGTGCTGGACGGTCTCGTTGTCAAAGCGCAGGCGCCGCAGCATGTCCCGGGCCATCTGGGCCCCCACCACCTCGTGGTGGTAGAAGTGCCGCTCGCCCTGGGCGTCGACGGACACCGTCCGCGGCTTGCCCACGTCGTGCAGGAGGCCCGCCAGGCGCAGCCGCAGGACCGGCGGCGTGTACTCGCAAGCCAGGAGGTTGTGCTCCCAGACGGTGTAGGCATGGTGGACGTTCTGCGGAACGTCCACGCCTTCCAGCAGCTCGGGCCAGATGGGCTCCAGCAGCCCGCTGGTGCGCAGCAGTTCCAGCCCCCAGGCAGGACGCGGGCTGGTCAGCAGGCCGGCCATCTCCTCCCGGATGCGCTCCCAGGAGACGTGGCGGATCAGGGGGGCGCAGCGCGCCAGGGCCGCCCCGGTGCGGGGTTCGACCCGATAACCCAGGCGCGCCGCGAAGCGCACCACCCGCAGCAGGCGCAGGGCATCCTCGCGGAAGCGCTCCTCGGGATCGCCCACGGCCCGCACCAGACCCTGTTCCAGGTCATCCAGGCCGCCCAGGGGGTCGTGAAGCCGCCCCTGGTGGTCCAGCGCCATGGCGTTGATGGTCAGGTCCCGCCGCTCCAGGTCGGCCCGCAGGTCGCGGGTGAACTCCACCCGGTCGGGGTGACGGTGATCGCTGTAGCCTGCTTCCTGGCGAAAGGTGGTGACCTCCACGCTCATGCCCCGCAGCCGGACGGTCACCGTACCGTGCTCGATGCCCGTGGGGATGGTGCGCGGGAAGAGGCGCCGCACCTCGTCCGGCCGGGCGGCGGTGGCCACGTCCCAGTCCTTGGGCGGCCGGGCCATCAGGAGGTCCCGGACGCACCCGCCGACCAGGAAGGCGCCGTACCCGTGCTGGTCAAGGCGCTGGAGGATCTCCCTCACCGGAGCGGGGACCAGCTGGCCGAACCGGCGCTGCAGCTCGGCAGGCCGCTGCCGCGGCGGCAGCGCCGCCAGGGCACGCAGGGCCGCCGCGGCAGGTCCGGCAGCCGGGCCGGCGCCGGCCCCATTCGCAGCCGCAGTCCCGGTGACGGGGGTGCCGTCGACCGCGCCGGGGGCCGTAGCGCCGGCGGCCGCGCCGGGGGCCGCAGCGCCGGCAGTGGTGCCGGCGACGGCGCCCGCCGCATCCGCACCGGCGGTGCCGGAGACCGGGCCCGCTCCCCGCCCCGGATCGCCGCCGAAACGCGTGTCCTGGGCCCAAAGGGCCGTGAGGGCACGGGCAAACTCCTCCCCGGTGCGGCAGCGGCGGGTGATGGCCAGCAGCCGGCGCAGGGTCTCCCGCGTGGCCTGCAGCTGCTGCCGCTCCCGCTGGCGCCGCTGCAACTTCTCTTCCCGCTGGCGGGTGGCTTGCCCGTCGCCCATCCTTCACCCTCCCCGGGGCGCGGTGCCCTTGCTTTCCTTCTTCAGGACATTCCCCATTGTGCCGCACCGCCTGCGGCCTGTGAAGGCGACGCTCCCGGTCAGGGGTATCCCTGAAGACCCGGCCCGCCGGCGGCAAAGAGCCCGGGGCGGCGTGCCCCGGGCTGCCTTCTCCGCATAGACCCAGTTGGCGGCGTGGCGGGGCCGGTGGCGCGGGCAGGCGGCCCCGGGTCGCAGGCGGCTTCAGGCGTCAGGAGGCCTTCTCGCCGGCCGCCGCCGGTTCGTCCCCCTCCTGCTGCAGCAGGGCGTCCAGCTCCTCGGCCTCGATGGTCTCCTTCTCCAGCAGCCGCCGGGCGATGCGCTCCAGCTTATCCCGGTGCTCGCGCAGCAGCCGCAGGGCCCTGTCGTAGCAGTCGTTGATCACCTCGCTGATGCCCCGGTCGATGGCCGCCGCCACTTCCTCGCTGTAGTTGCGCTCGCGGATCAGGTCCCGGCCCAGGAAGGGCGCGTCCATCTTGTGGCCGAAGGTCATGGGGCCCAGCTCGTCGCTCATGCCGAACTCGGTGATCATCCGGCGCACCATCTTGGTCGACTTCTCCAGGTCGTCCTGGGCGCCCGTGCTGACCTCGCCGAAGACCAGTTCCTCCGCGGCCCGGCCCGCCAGGGCCATGGTGACCCGGTCCAGGATCTCCTGGCGGGTGATGAGGTAACGGTCCTCGGTGGGCAGCTGCATCACGTAGCCCAGGGCAGCCCCGCGGGGGATGATGGAGATCTTGTGCACCGGGTCCGTGTTGGGCAGCAGCTTGGCCACCAGGGCATGCCCCGCCTCGTGGTAGGCCACCCGCTGCTTCTCCTTCTCGCTCATCACCCGCGTCTTGCGCTCGGGACCGCCGGCCACGATGCGGTCGATGGCGTCCTCCAGGTCCTGCATGTCGATCTGCTTCTTGCGCCGCCGCGCCGCCAGCAGCGCCGCCTCGTTGACCAGGTTCTCCAGATCGGCCCCGGTGAAGCCCGGCGTGCGCCGCGCCAGCAGCGCCAGGTCCACGTCGGGCGCCAGCGGCTTGGACCGGGTGTGGACCTTCAGGATCGCCTCCCGGGCCACCAGGTCGGGCCGGTCGATCACGATCTGGCGGTCGAACCGGCCCGGCCGGAGCAGGGCCGGGTCCAGCACGTCCGGCCGGTTGGTCGCCGCCATGACGATGATGCCCTCGTTGGTGCCGAAGCCGTCCATCTCCACCAGCAGCTGGTTGAGGGTCTGCTCGCGCTCGTCGTGGCCGCCGCCGTAGCCCGCGCCCCGCTGCCGGCCCACGGCGTCGATCTCGTCAATAAACACGATGGCCGGCGCGTTGCGCTTGGCCTGCTCGAACAGGTCCCGCACCCGGGACGCGCCCACGCCGACGAACATCTCGACGAAATCCGAACCGCTGATGTAATAGAAAGGAACTCCCGCCTCGCCGGCTACCGCCCGGGCCATGTGGGTCTTGCCCGTGCCCGGCGGGCCGTAGAGCAGCACGCCCTTGGGGATGCGCGCGCCCAGCTCGATGTAGCGCCGCGGGTTCTTCAGGTAGTCGACGATCTCCTTCAGCTCTTCCTTGACCTCTTCATATCCCGCCACGTCGTCGAAGGTGATGCGCCGCTTCTCGTCGGGCTGGTGCAGCCGGGCGCGGCTCTTGGCGAACTGCATCACCCGGCTTCCCGTCCCCTGGGTCTGCTGCATGATGAAGAAAAACGCGGCCACCACCAGGATCACCGGCAGCAGGGCCGTCAAAAGGTTGGTCCACCAGGGTGTCTCCTCGATGGGCCGCGTGTCCACCTGCACACCCTTCTGCTGCCATTCCCGGATGGTCGGCCAGTCCAGGTCGGGGACGTTGGCGCGGAAGTGGGTGCCGTCCTTGAGCTGCCCCGTCACCGCCCGGTGGCTCTCGTCATAGACGACGCGTTCCACCTGACCCTGCTCGATCTTCTCCAGCAGCTCACCGGTCGACAGCGACTGGACTTCGGTGGTCACCGGATTCAAACGCTGGACGATGGCGATGGCGAAGAAGAGCAGGATAAGGTAGAACAGCAGGTTCTTGAAGATGCGGTTTGGCTTCATCATGGCCCTCCTTGCGGCCGCTCAGGGCGCGGCCCGCGGGCCTGCCCCCGGCCGAGGCGGGTTCAGGCCGGACCTCGACGGCATGGCGCCGCGTTTTTGCGCCTTCTGACGCCGTAAAGGCGCCCCCATTATAACACGGCGCCCATGGTGCGGCTATGTCGCCCCTCACCACCCTCCAGGCCCGCCGCCCGGCCCAAGCCCCGCCTGCACCTCCAGCAAGAGCACCCGCTCGTCTCCGGGACGAACCCGGCACCCTTCCGCCGCCCGCACCCCCACCAGCCAGAGGACATCCCTGCCGGCGGCGACCACCCACGGTCCCAGGCGGGCGCCGGTGCCCGTGGCGGGGTCCACCAGGTCCAGGTCGCCCCGGCGGGCCGCGGCGCGGTAAAGCCGTTCCACGGAGCGGTGCCCCTGCGCTCCCAGGGGCTGCATGGTCTCGCCGGGCAGGGGCCGGCGCAGGATCAGGGTCCCCTGCAAGGCCCGGGCGGGGCAGAGCAGCCGGGCCAGGAACCGGGGACCGGGACCCGCCCGGCGCGCCGCCGCCCTCCCCTCCGGGTATCGTGGCAGGTGCGGGGCAGCCGGCCCTACGGCCAGCAGCCGAGCTACCGCCTGGCGCGCCTCGTCCCCCTCCAGCCAGCGGGCCCGGAGCCACAGGCCGGACTCCAAAGGCCAGGCGCCCGGAACCTGCAGAATCCGCGCCGGTCCAGGGGCCGGCTCGCCCGGCGCCGCCGCCTGCGCCGGTTCCTCCCCGCCGGGAGTCCCGGGAACGGGCGTCGCGGCGCGGAGCCGGCCGCCGGCCTGGGGTTCCAGCCAGAGCCACACCCCCTGGCGCCGGGCCCGCCACCCGCCGGGTAGATCCAGCACACGGCCCGCCACCGGCGCCCCGGAGCTCCCCCCTGCCCCCGGCCCGGGCTCCGGGGTTGACCTGGGCCACTCCTCCGGCCAGGCCTCCCCTTGTGGCCGCTCCCCGGGCGGCGTTGGCGGCGCTTCTGCCGGCGGTGCTGCCCGTTGCGGTCGTGCCCCCTGTCCCGCCGCCGGCCCTGCTGCCGCGTCCGGCCGGACTTCCGGCGCCGATCGCCCGCGCTCGCCCTCCGCCGCCGGCGCCGCCAGGGCCCTTACGGCCTCGCAGTGGGCCAGGGGCAAAGGCCGCCGGGCCAGCCGGTGGTAGGCGGCCTGAAGCAGCCGGCGCTGGTCGGCCACGGGGAGCCGGGCCAGATCGTCCACCCGGCACGCCCAGCGGGGCCCCAGCCGGTATCCCAGCCGCCCCTCCAGCCTCCGGGTACGCCGGCGCAGCAGGGCGCCTTCCGCCGCCAGCACCCCGGCCACCCGGCCCAGGGCGGCCACCACCCGCGGGTTGAACTCGGCCTCCAGCAGGGGAAGCAACCGGTGCCGGATCCGGTTGCGGAGAAAGGTCAGGTCCTGGTTCGACGGGTCATCCCGCCAGCCCAGGCCCCGGGCGGCCGCATAAGCAGCCAGCAGGGCCGGCTCGGTGGCCAGCAGGGGCCGGACGAAGGGGCCCCGCCGCCAGGGCATCCCCGCCAGCCCCCGCACCCCGGCCCCAGCCAGCAGGCGCATCAGCACCGTTTCCGCCTGGTCACCGGCATGGTGGGCCAGGACCACCCGCTGGGCGCCGAACTGCCGGGCCATGGCCGCCAGGGCACGGTAGCGGGCCAGGCGGGCCGCTTCTTCCAGGGAGCGGCGTCCCGGCCGGATGTGGACCCGGCGGCAGAGAAAGGGCAGGCCGCGGGCTGCGGCCTGTTCTTCCACCCAGCGGGCGTCGGCCGCCGAGTCCGGCCGCAGGCCGTGGTCCACGTGGGCAACCCCCAGGGCGGCCAGCCCAAGGACCGGGCGGAGGCGGTCCAGCACGTCCAGCAGGACCATGGAGTCACGGCCACCCGAGACGGCCACCAGGACCCGCTGCCCGGCCTCCAGCAGGCGGTGCCGGCCGGCCGCTTGGAGGACCTGTTCTTCCAGTCGCCGGATGGCCGGGGGGATGGCGATGCCCCCCGCCTTGCCGGGCCGTTTCACGGCTTCCCGCCCCTCCCCCTTCCCCGTCGCCAGGTGCCGGTCGTTTCCTATTTACATTACAAGGCTCGGGGACAAAAAGCAGCGCGGCCACCGGCCGCCGCGGGCTGGCCCGCAGGCTCCGGAGGACCGCGCAGGGGGAGGCGACGGCCCGCCGCCGGGAACCGCCGCTGAGGGGAGAGAGGGTTTGGGTTGGTGCTACCGCAGGCCGCCGGCTCCGGCAGCCGGCGCCAGCTGGGCCCGCGGCAAGAGTTTTCCGGTCACCACCGTCATGTCGTCGGGGGCCCGGTCGCCTGAGCGGCGCAGGGCCTCCTTGACGATTCGGGCCGCCACCCGGCGGGGGTCGTCGTCTTCCAGGCCGGCCAGATAGCCGCGGATCCACGCCGTGGCGGCGTCCACGTCACCAAAGGCAGACAGCACGCCGTCGGAGACCAGGACCACCAGGTCGCCCGGCTCCAGGACCCCGCTGCCGGCCTGGACATCGCCTTCCTCCACATAGCCGGCCGGCGGCGCGGGGTGGGCGATCATCTGGACCTCCCGGGCCCGTCGCACGAAGCTGGGCGCGGCGCCGATCTTGACGAACTCCACCCGGCCCCGCTCCAGGTCCACCGCAGCCAGGTCGACCGTGGTATAGGTCTCCCGGTCCCGCAGGGCCAGGGCGGTGTTGAGCAACCGCACCGCCGGGGTGGCGGGCAGGCCGGCCTCCAGCATCCGTTCCAGCAACTGCAGGGCCAGGCGTGACTCGTTGGCGGCACGGCGCCCCGACCCCATGCCGTCGCTGATCACCAGCACCATGCGGCCGCCCTGGTCGAAGGACCGGCACAGGTAACCGTCGCCGGAGATCCAGCGCCCCTCCTTGGGGGTGCGGGCCACTCCCACGCGCATGCCGTAGCGCCATCCCGGGCGGCGGGGAGCCGGCGGCTGCCCCGTCCCCTGGGCCGCCAGGGCCGCCAGCTCGCGCAACTGCTGGGCCACCAGGCGATGGTGCCGGTCCAGGCGCCGCTGCCAGCGCATCTCGATGCGCAGCACGTC
This sequence comes from Thermaerobacter sp. PB12/4term, assembly GCF_003403315.2. Classification (NCBI taxonomy): domain Bacteria; kingdom Bacillati; phylum Bacillota; class Clostridia; order Eubacteriales; family Clostridiales Family XVII. Incertae Sedis; genus Thermaerobacter; species Thermaerobacter sp. PB12/4term. The sequence continues at coordinate 95,141 of NZ_CP048407.1, read as the reverse complement.
GAGTCCTTCGGCCAGCGACCGGCTGATGGCGGGCAACCGCGGGCAGCGGGCCCGCAAGGCCGGGGTGACGGCCTCCTGCCGGAAGCCGGTGCCCCGCTCATGGCCGGCCAGAATGTCGAAGAAGGCCTGATAGGTCTGGGTGAACTGGTCCTGCCAGCAGGTGCGGGCCATGGGGCAGCGCAGGCAGTGGCGCCGGGCCACGTCGTTGATGAGCTCTCCCACCTGCTCCCGCGGATCCCAGGCCCTGGGGTCCGGCTCGATCAACCGGGCCAGATCGGCCAGCAGGGAGGGCCAGGCCGGCATGCCGGGATGGGGAGGGAACGCGGTACCGGCCGCCGGCGCCGTCGCGTGCCGGCCCGCCGGGCCGGGGCCCGGGGCCGGCGCAGGGACGTCCCATAGCCCCTGGCCGTCGAGGCCACCGGCCAGCCCGGCTCCCGCCGGCGACCGGCGGGCAGCGGCGCCCCCACCGGCGGCAGGACCCGCGGCAGGCAGGGTCGGGCCTGCCCCGCCGGGATGCCCCCCTTGTGCTCCCGCCGTAGCGGCCACCCGGCCCCGGCCTGCTGATGGGGCGGCGGGCCCGTAGCCGGTCTCCGCACCTGCCTGTCCAGGACCGGGGACGAACCCGGCCGGTCCGGTCGCGCCGCCGGCCCGGCCGGCCTCCCCGGACCGCCCGCCGGCCCAGTGGCCCGGCAGGGCGGCCTCCAGGCGCTCCGCCAGCCGCCCTGGCCAGCCCGTGGCGGCGATGCCCAGGTAGATGACCAGCGCCGTGGCGGCACCGCCCGCCAGTTGCCCTACCCCAGCCGCCGTGGGCAGCGAGCCGCCGACCACCGCGGTAGCCAGAAGGAAGCCGGCCACCGCCGCCGCCCTCCCATACCGTTGCAGGAGCCCGCTGGCTGCGCCCGCCAGGGCGAGCCACGCCAGGCTCCAGAGAGCCCCCTGACCGCCCAGCAGCCCCAGCAGGCCGGCGGCCGTGCCCGCCAGGGCCCCCGCCTGGGCACCTCCCAGGTGAGCCGCCACGAGAACGGCGACACCGCGTACCACCAGGGCCGTGTCGATGCCCAGCAGCCGCACCCCGTCCAGGCCGCCCGTGGCCAGGACCACCAGCAGGGCCAGCGCTCTCCGGCCGTGAACCGTCCGGACGACCGGCGGCCCGGCCGCCACCCGGCCGAGGCTGCCCGGCAAGGGCGGCAGGAGGGAGAGGGCCACCGCCACCGCCTGGCGGGCCCAGGGCAGGGCCAGGAGCAAGACCCCTGCCGTGACCGCCAGCCCCACCACCTGATCCAGCGCCCAGCCCAGGTCGCTGCGGGGCCACCCCCAGAGGGCCCCGGCCAGGAGGACGATGCCCGCGGCGGAGCCGTCCAGCAGCCGCCAGGAGGGGGCGGCGCCGGCGGCAGGGGTTCCTCCCGCCAACGCTCCACCTTCCCGGAGAGACTCACCCGCCCGCTCCCAGCGGGCCAGGATCCGCTGCTCAAGCCGCAGCAGGGCCGCCGCCGTCACCAGCACCGCTGCCCCGTACAGGGCACCGCGGCTGGCCGCACCGGCAGCGGCGGCCGCCACCAGCAGCCAGCCCAGGCGCGGCGCCATGGCCAGGGTGGCCAGAACCAGGGGCAGAGCCAGGGGTGAGGGCAGGCCCGCCGGCTGGACCCGCCCGGCCAGCCAGGCCAGGGCCAGAGCGGCAGCCCACGGGGGCCCCCAGGCCAGGGCCTGGTGCCACCGTCCTTCCCAGGTGCCCGCGCGTGGCCGGGCACCGGAGCCCGTGTGGCCCCCGGCGGCGCCGCCGGCGCCACCCCCGGCCGCCAGGCTGCCGTGCGCCCGGGCGCCTGGGCCGGGTACCGTGCCTTCCCTCCGGCCGCCCTGGTCCTGGCGGAACCGGCCTCCGCCCCCTGACGCCAGGGATCGCCATGCCACCGGCCCGCGCCGCCCGTTCTTCCCCATGACCGTTCACCTCGCTCCGGCCGGCGGCGGCGCCCCTCCCCGCAGGGTCCACCGGCCGGCCATCCCGTGACGCATTCCGGGAGCCTGTCCCCCGACCGGGGGACAAGCTGTGGCCCGATTGTAACGGGGCCGCCTGCCGGAGTTTTGTCGCAACGGCGAGGTGGCCCGGACAAAAATTGCGACAGGCCCCGGAGCCGGCCGACAGGATGCGAAGGGGACGGGAAGGTCCGTTCCGGCCCGGGGGCGGGGGCAGGGATGGGGCGGCGGCCCACCGCCTGGCCCGCCCGGCAGGGCGAGCGGCGGAAGGGACCGGGGCCGGCACGCCGCGGAGCTGGGAGAGCAAGAGAATAGGCCGCCGGTACCGGCGGCCGCAGGCTGGAGGCGCCAGATTTTGATGGACGGTGACGGCAAGCCGGCCAGGACCGGCCGACAAGCTTCGCCGCCTGGATCCCGGAAGGGCCGGCCCGGGCGGGCAGGCGGGGAGACGGGGAGGCGCGTCACATCAGATGATCGGCCGGTCCGGGATGCTGTCCGCGGTGCTCCCCGGCCGCCTCGGGCTCGCCCCCTTCCCCGGCCCCTGCCGGGGGTGCGTCCGAGGCTTCCACTGCAGGTTCGCCTGGGCCAACGCCGGCGGCCCCCGCGGCGGCGCCAGGCACCACCCGCCGGGCGCTGATGAGGAAGCCGGTGTGGGCCACCATGCGGTGTTCGGGACGCACGCTGGACGCCGTCACGTGCCAGGGCCGCAGCAGGAGCTCGGTGGTCTCCACCAGGTCCCAGGCAGGGTGGGCCTGAAGGGCGGTGACCAGCTGCTGGACCTGGTTGGTGGTGGGCAGCCAGCAGAGGAGGACGCCGCCCGGGCGCAGGGCCTCCGCCGCCGCGCCCACACAGTGGAAGGGTTCGGGCACATCCAGCACGATGGCGTCCAGATCGCGCTCGCCGATCCCCTGGTAGACATCCCGCAACTCGACCCGCCACCACGACGGCGCGTAGCCCAGGAAGCGCTCCACGTTCTCCCGGGCCAGCCGGGCGAACTCGGCCCGCCGCTCGTAGGAGATCACCTGGCCTCCCGGGCCCACGGCCTGAAGGAGGGCCAAGGTGGTGGCGCCGGAACCCACCCCCGCCTCCAGCACCCGGTCCCCCGGGCGCAGGTTCGACCGGATGATGATCTGCCCCAGGTCCTTGGGATAGATCACCTGGGTCCGTCGCGGCATGGCGAGGATGTACTCCTCCAGGGTCGGGCGCAGCACCCGCAGGCGGCCGCCGGTGCTGGTCACCACCGTGCTGCCCTCCGGCAGGCCGGCCACGGCCTCATGGCGCACGATGCCACCCGCCGGGGCCTGGAAGACCCGGCCCTGGCGCAGCCGCTGCAGCCGACGGCGCTGCTTGTTGTCGATGAAAACCACCAGATCCCCCATGGCCAGGGGTCCCCGCCGGCCGGGTGCAGGCCCCTGCCCCGGCGGCACGCTGGTCTCCGGCTGGCCTGGCTCAAGTCCGTTCCGTTCCATGATCACGCCCCATGCCTTACTATCCCGCTCCATGTCTCACTCGCCGTCAGTGTACCCGGTCGTAGCCGCCGGGGCACCGGCAGGCGCCCGCCCCTGGGGATCCGCCCTCGACAGGGCGCACCCGCGACTCGTCCCGTTCTAGCCACCATGCCCCGTGGGAGACGGGGCCGGACGCGGCACCGCCCTGCCGTGGCCCGGGTGCCCCTCTGCGGGCCGACCATCACCGGGCCGGGCCCGGCGGCGCTTCGCCGCCCGGTGTGCCCGGACCGGCCGGGGACGAGCCGTTGCCAGGGGCTGCCCCGGCCTCGCCGCCCTGGCTCCGCCCGTCCATCACCGCGATCATGGGTTCCAGCCGCCGGTACAGCTCGGCCGTCGCCCGGGCATCGGCCAGGCAATAACGGGCGATGTCGTCGATGCGCCCCTGCCTGTAGGCTTCGCCCACATCCGCCCCGTCCATCGCCTGCTTGGGCGAGGGGATGCCGAACTGGTGGCACCAGAAGAGGAACGAATTGCGCTGGCGCGCACCGTAAAAGGACAGGACCTCCGCCAGGTCGCAGTGGTCCTGAAAGCTGTACCGGTAGGGCACCAGGTTGCGGGTGGGAACCACTCCCAGGATAGCCGAGCGGATCATGAGGAAGGGCCCGTCAAAGGACCGGCCGTTGAAGGTGATCAGGGTCCCCGCGTGCTGGCTGACGTAGCGCCAGAACTCCGTCAGGATGTCCCTCTCCGTGCCCCGGTAGATCAGGGCGCCGGCACCGGCCTCGGGGAAGGGTGCCCAGCGGGGGGCCGTGGCGCCCGGGTCTTCCACCAGCACACCGCCCCGGTCTTCATAGGGCCGCCAGAGGGCGATGGCCACCACCCGGCCTGTGCCGGGATGCAGGCCCAGCTGGTCCTTGACCCGCGACCGCTCGTCGTCGTCCCGAGCCCGGCGCAACAGGTAGTCCTGCACCTCGGGGTGCAACTCGTCCCAGTCGAAGCCCACGGTTTCAATGTCGACCGCCAGGGGCGTCCGCTGTCCCATGCCGTGCTTCGCCTCCCGGTGCGCCGCCGGGCCGCCGGGGTGCTCTCCAATCGGCCCTCCCCCTTCCGGCGCGGGCGGTGGAACGGGCGGGATCGGGGCGACAGGCCGCCACGGCGGGCCACCCGCCCCCGCGGCGACAGCGGGCGGGGCAGCTCGGCGGGCACCTGGAGACGTTTCGCGGGCCGGCCGGGGGTTCCTGCCGCGCCCCACCATCGGCGCCAGCCCACTGGAGGCCCGCCCGGGCCCGGTGAAGGGACCCGGACCGGGGCACCTCGGGAGGCGGGGGATACGCCCAGTGCCCGGCAGGGCCCAGCCGGGTCGATGCTAGCGGCGGCGGCCGCCCATACGGCCCGCCAGCGCCTCCAGGCGACGGGGGTCTGCAATCCCCTCTTGTTCGACCTGTCGGGCAAAGACCCGTGCTTCATCCAGGGAATCGGGCGGGAACGCAAAGATGTGGACCACTGACCCCGTGTCCACGATGACCAGATGCTCGGTGACCTGGTCGTCGCCGCCCGGCTGGGGCGACTGCCCCGGAGCACCCCCTTGCCCTCCCGCGCCGCCCGGGCGGGGCCGGCCTCCCCGCGGCCGGGTAACGACCGCCCGCACCGCCACCCAGGCCCGGCCCGGATTGGGCTTGGAATAGGTCTCCACCCGGAACCACTGGTTGGTCAAGGGGATGATGCGGGCCTCCACGCCCAGCCGCCGGGCTTCGGCGGCAATCACCTCAGCCAGGTGACGGCCGGGCACATCCACCCACCCGAACTCCGCCAGGTCGCGCAGCGCCGCAGAAATACCCTCACCGACCACCCTGACTCTCCCGCCTTTGCCCTCCCGGGGCGAATACTGGTTAGCGCCGCTGGCGATTTCTTTTCGCCGATAGTGAAATCTACCATGGGGAACTCGAGACGGAAACACGCTTTTAGCGAACAGAGGATGGCAACAAGGTCGCTGGTGGGGCAGGTGCACCGCAGAATGCCACGCCGGCAGGGGATTTGTTGTCAGTCCCGGGCGGTGCCCAGCAGTACCCTAACATCCTTAAGCCTCCATTGTTACCGCAACCTGTTAAGGCAGGCCCCTGCACATCCTTCGCCGCACCCGCCGGCACCGGGGGCTGCAACTGGTTCCGTCAAGTTCGCCTCCGGCGAACCGCAGCCGCTTTATCGCCTCTGCAAGCGGTGCTAATGTTCATGACGTCATGCAATCCGATCCCGTTGCCGTTGGCCAGCGCATCCGCCTCGCCCGCCAGGCCGCCGGCCTGTCCGTCAAGGACCTGGCCCGGCGGGCCCACATCTCCCCGTCCCACCTGAGCGACATCGAACGGGGCGTCAAGCACCCGTCCCTGGCCGTGGCCGTCACCCTGGCGGCGGCCCTGGACCGCAGCCTGGACTGGCTGGTGACCGGGCGTGACCCGCTGCCCGGCCCCCTGGACCTCCGCAACCTGTTGCGGGATCCCACCCGGCCCCTGCGATATCAGGGGCTTCCCCTGGACGATGCCGCCCGCGAGCACCTGGTGGACCTTCTGGATGCCGCCCTGGGCCTGGCCCGGCTCGCCGGCAGCATGGTGGTCCAGGCCCTCGGCGCCGCTTCCGGTGCCGCTTCGGGACCGGGCCCGGCACCTTTCGCCGCCGGCTACCCCGGCGCCGTCACCGGGAGGCCCGGAGGCGCGGGCACCCCCGGACCAGCTGCCGGGACGACGCCTTCCGGCGTGATCCAGACCCCAGGACCCGGTCCTGCCGGCAGGCCCTCCCCCGCCTCCTATCTGGACGAACCGGAGGCCCGGGAGTGGCTTCGCCAGGTGGTGGCCGATGCCCTACAGCGGGCCTGGGGCCAGCCCCGGGTCCCGTCCACCCCGCCCTTTCCGGGGGTCGCCGCCACCGGCTTCCCTCCTCCCGCCGCCGCGGGCGGGAAGCGAGTGGCCGGTTCGCCCGCATCGGCGGGGCCGTCAGCTCCCCGGCAGTCCCCGGTCCCGGGTCGCTTCCTATCCACTGAGGCCGGTCAGCCCCCGGCCCCTGGCCGGGACAGCGGCGGCCCTGCGGGCGCCAGGCACCCGGGATCATCGTAGCGGGGTGAGTTGACGCGGGGCGAGACCGGGTAGGCCTCCATCGCCTCCGCCGGGAAAGGCTCCCAGACCGGTGCCAGCTCCTCGGGCGGCACCTGAGGGTCGAGCCAGGCCGCTTCCCACTGGCGGCGCAGGATGACCGGCATCCGGTCGTGCACCTGACCCACCAGTTCATTGGGCCGGGTGGTCAGGATACAGCAGGTCCAGCGCGGCCCGCCGGGCCCGTCCCAGCGCTCGTAGAGGCCGGCCAGGGCGAAGGGCTCTCCCTCCCGCAGGCGAAGGAACACCGGCAGCCGGGCCTTCTCCCGCCGCAACCACTCATAGAACCCATCGGCCGGGATCAGGCACCGGCGCCGCCGCAGGGCCTGCCGGAACATGGGCCGCACCGCTGCGGTCTCTGCCCGGGCGTTGATGGGACCCGGCCGGGGTTCCTGGGCCCAGGGCGGGATCAGCCCCCACACCAGCCGCGCAGGCCGCCGCTCCCTTGCCGGGGCCACCACCGCCAGGACCTCCTGCCCGGGGGCCACGTTGTAGCGGGGTACATGCCGGCCCTGCAGGTCAACGAGAAATCGGCGTTCCAGTTCCACCGCCGGCGTGGTCAAGGTGAAACGGCCGCACATGACCCTCACCCCCGCATGGGGCCCGCTCCCCGGCATGGAGCCCTCATCCCCGCATGGGGGCTGGTGCCCCGTGTGGGGACCGGTGCCCCGTATGGCCCCGTGCCGCCACAATTATACCAGCCCTGTCCAGCTGGAGGATCATTCCTGCCGGAGCGCCAGCGCCCGCCAGCCGTGCAACAGCCTGCCCACGGCCAGGACGTGGGAGACCAGGGCGACTACCGCCAGGCCGGCCAGCGGTGCGGCGGCCAGGCCCGCCAGGCAGATCAGGAAGTACCGGCCGTCCCGGTTGCCCGGTATCCAGCGCAGCCACGGCGGGTCATCACGCATGGGGTCGAACCGGCGGGTCCGAGGCGAGCCGTCCCCCGGCTGCCCGGTCCTAGGGCCGCCGGCAGCCTCCGCGGCACCGGCCCCCTGGCCGGTGGCCGGCCGCAGCAGCTGCAGGCGGTCCTTCATCAGGGCTGACAGCGGCATGCCGGCCATGGCGGCCAGGGCCAGGGCGAGGGTCACCCCCCAGCCCGCTCCCGCTGCCAGGGCTCCCGTTGCCAGGCCTGCCACCACCGCCGCGTCCGCATAACGGTCCAGCACTGTATCAAGGAATGCGCCCCGGGGCTGGGCTTCCAGCCGCAGGCGGGCCACCTCCCCGTCGCAGCCGTCCAGGACGGATCCCGCCTGGCACAGCAGGCCCCCCAGCCAGGGCTGCCCGGCGGCAAAGGCCAGCGCCCCGGCCAGGGTGGTGGCAAAGGCCAGCAAGGTGGCTCCGTTGGGCCCTACCCCTGCGGAGGCCAGCCAGGCGGAGAGGGGCCGGGAAAGCCGGCGATTGAGCCAGCGGGCCACCGGCCCGTCGCCCCCTGAGGCCGCGGCGTGATCCAGCAGCAGCCGGCGGGCTTGGGCCAGGGCGGCCCCATCGTCCACGTCGATCCACCAGCCCCGGGTCACCGGCACCGCTCCCAGCCGGCCCCGCCGGGCCAGCCGGCCCGCAGCCGCCGTCAAAGTGACGGTTTCGGTCCCGGCGGGTGGTAACGGATCCCCGGGGCGGTCCTGGGAACCGGCGGGCGGGCCGGCGCCGGGGACCACCGGCGCTGCGGCCTCGCTGCCGGCGGCCAGCCGGGCCAGTTCGTCCAGCAGGGCAGGTGAGGCCACGAAGATCCCCGTGTCCACGGCGTCAAAGGTGCCGAGGTCCTTGCCGATGGCTTCGATCCGGCGGCCCCCGTCGCCTGTTCGTACCTTGGTCGCTTCCGGGAGGTCAAACACCCGGTCCAGGCGCGGGTCCACCAGCAGCAGGACCCCGCCGGCCAGCAGCTCGTCCCGCCGCGCCTGGGCCTCGGCCAGGGCCTGGCGCACCAGGCCGGGGTCGACCAGGTGGTCCGCCATCAGCAGGAGGAAGGGGCCGTCCACCCGGCCCCGGACGGCAAGCAGCGAGGCACCGTTGCCCCGCTCCCACCCCTCGGCCCGGACCACTTCGACCCAGGGCCGCCCAGCCTTCAGGACCGCCCGTTCCACCGCCTCCGCCTGGTAGCCGGTGACCACCAGGACCCGGCGGCAACCGGCCTGGCGGGCGACCCGCAGGGCCCGCTCCACCAGGCTCACGCCGAAGAGCGGGTAGAGGGGCTTGGGACAGGAAGCGGCCGTGCGCCGGAAACGGGTTCCGGCGCCGGCCGCCAGCACCACCGCGTCCATGGGTTCAGTCCCCTGCCTGGGTGCGAGCCGCCAGGGACTCGCCTCGGATGAAGGCCTCCACCAGGCGCCGCGCCTCGTCGTCGGTGTACTGCACCGGCGGCGACTTCATGAAGTAGGCGGAGACGGGCTCGATGGGCCCCGCCAGGCCCCGGTCCAGCGCCAGCTTGGTGCACCGGATGGCGTCGATCATCACCCCGGCGCTGTTGGGCGAGTCCTGCACCGACAGGCGCAGTTCCAGCTCGATGGGCTGGTCGCCGAAGCCCGTGCCCTCCATGCGGATCATGCAGATCTTGTTGTCATGGAGCCAGGGCACGTAGTCGCTGGGACCGATGTGGATGTCCTCCCCCGGCAGCGGCTCGCCCAGCTGGGACTGGACCGCCTGGGTCTTGGACTGCTTCTTGCTCTTCAGGCGGCTGTGGTTCAGCATGTTGAGGAAGTCGGTGTTGCCGCCGAAGTTGAGCTGGTAGGTACGGCGCAGGCGGACGCCCCGGTCTTCGAACAAGCGGGTCAGCACCCGGTGCACGATGGTGGCGCCGACCTGGCTCTTGATGTCGTCGCCGACCACGGGCAGGCCCTTGCGGCGGAACCGCTCCGCCCAGCGGGGCGACGAGGCGATGAACACGGGGATGGCGTTGATGAAGGCACAACCCGCCTCCAGGGCGGCTTCCGCATAGTAGCGGGTGGCCTGTTCCGACCCCACCGGCAGGTAGTTGACCAGGATGTCCGCCCGGGTCTCGCGCAGCACCCTGGCCACGTCCACCGGCGGCTCATCGGCCAGGACGAAGGTCCGGTCTTCGGGATAGTCCGCCATGTGCTCGCTGACACCGTCCAGCACGGGCCCCATCTGAACGGTCACGGGGATGTCCGGCAGGTCCGGGCAGAACACCGGCGTGCAGTTGGGCTTGGCGAAGAGCGCCTCCCGGAGCGGCTTGCCCACCTTCCTCCGGTCGACGTCGAAGGCAGCGACGATTTCAATGTCCGCCGGATAGTAGCCGCCCAGTTCCGGGTGCATCAGCCCGGTGCCGTCCTTGATCCGCTGGGTGTCGCGATAGTAGTAGATTCCCTGCACCAGCGAGCTGGCGCAGTTGCCTACCCCCGCGATGGCCACGCGGATCTTGCGCATCGCAGCTGCCCTCCCCTCCAGAGCCCTGGCGCCGCCCGCGGGCAAGGCTCGCCCAGGCCGGGCCCGCGGGCCGGCCGGCGCCCCGTGTGATCGGATCGGTTCATGTGGACGTGGTTTCCGCTGGGGATCGACAGGCCACGGCGTCCCCACGGCCGCCACCAGGCCACCGGGCGGCAAGGAACGTTCCTTCCCCGGCGGGGCGGCGTGGCCCCTTCGGCCATCCACCGGATCCTTGCCGGAGCCGGCGGGACGAACGGGGCAGGAGCCGCCCCTTCATGGGCAAAGATGGTCTCAACCACCGGCACGGTGCGGGCGGCCAGCCGGGCCCCATCGCGCCGCTGGCACCGGCCGGAGGATTCCCCCTGGCGATGGGTTGTGCGTTGTGCAGCGCCGGCCAGGCCGGCAGGGAAAAGGGTTGAGACTCGGCAGCCAGTAAACGACGGTTGGTGTGAGGACGCGGTGGCCTGGTGGATATATCCTGAATTGTTTATTAGCACTCGTGTTCGGCGGCTGTCAACAGCCCTCGGGGGGATCCACCTACCGAAGCGTGCTGCAGTCGGCGGAGGCCCCGCCGGCAACCGCCCCCGGTGCGCAGCCAGCCGCCCCCGGTGAAAGGACGGCGATGGTCTCCATGGATTGGCGAACCCTGGCCCTGGCGGGCTGCACCCTCCTGTTCTGGTCGTCGGCCTTCGCGGTGATCCGGGCCGGGCTCCGGTACTGGGGTCCCGGCGAGCTGGCGCTGGCCCGTTTCGTCGTCGCCTCCCTCATCCTGGCGCTGGGGCTGGGCTTGCGCCGGCTGGCCCGCGGGCAGGAGCCGCCGGTACCGGCGACTGCCCCGGCAACGACCGCCGTAGCGACCGGGCCGGGTGCCGCCGGTACCGGTCGCCGCCGGGCCCACCGGCTGGCCCATGCCGCCGGTGGGGAGCGCCCTGCGCTGCCGGCGGCACCGGGCGCGGGGACCGGATGGTGGCGGGACGCGGGCCGCTTCGTCCTGCTGGGGGCCACGGGGATTTTCCTGTATCACACGGGGTTGAACTGGGGCGAGACCAGGGTTTCCGCCGCCACCGCCAGCCTGCTGGTGGCGACCGCCCCGGCGCTGACGGCCCTGATGTCCCGCTTCTGGCTCGGGGAGCGGCTGGCACCGCGGGGCTGGCTGGGCCTCGTGCTCAGCTTTGCGGGGGTGGCGCTGATCAGCTGGGCCGCCGCCCAGCCGGCGGCGGCGCCGGCGGAGCCCGCGGCGGCGGTCACGGCGACGGGCGGCGGCTCCGTCCCGTCCCTGCCCGCCTGGGCCGGCCCTGCGGCCGTGGGCGTGGCCGCCCTGGGCACCTCGGCCTTCTTCGTCCTGCAGCGGCCCCTCAGCGGGCGCTACGACGCCCTCACCCTGACCTCCTTCTACACCTGGGCCGGCACGCTTCTGCTGGGTGCCGCCTTTGGCCCAGGGCTGGCCCGCCAGGTGGCCGCCGGCGACCTGGCGCCGGCGGCGTGGCTGGCCGCGGTGTACCTGGGGGTCTTCCCGTCGGCTCTGGCCTACTGGTGCTGGTCGGCGGCCCTGGCCCGGGCACCTGCCGCCCGGGTGGCCAGCCTTCTCAACCTGAATCCCTTGCTGGCCGTGGCCACCGCCTGGGTCATGCTGGGCGAGCGCCCGACCTGGGCGGAGTGGCTGGGAGGGGCCGTAGCCGTAGCTGGCGTCCTGCTGGTGCAAGGCAGGCCTCGTCCTCGGGCTGCGGGCGCGCGGAGCCGGGGCCTGCCCGTTCCGGAGGGCTGAGGGGCGCCTGGCCCGGGGGGCTGGAGGCCGGTTCGCCCTCGAGGCCGGTGGACCTGATCGCGGCCTCCCCAAGCACGGTGCCGGTCCCGGGATCGTGACCCTGCGGTTCGGGATCGGGGTGGATGTGCTGGAACCGCTCGGCCAGTTCCTGCGCCAGCCGGCGGTCGTCCCAGGTGCGCGGCGCAAGGCCCGCGTCGCCGGCAACCGCCGTGAGGCAAAAGGGACCGGCGCCACAGAGGGGGCAGTAGAGGAGCCACTCGGTCTCGTAGAGGCCGGGGCCCAGGGGATACTGCAGGCCGAGCACCGGGCGCACGTCGGGGAAATGGCGGCCGGCCCACTGGCGCAGGGCGGCGCGGAAGGCGTCCTCGTCCCAGGTGGGGCGCAGCCGCGCCCGGGGCTCGAGGATGGCCGCTACGGTGTCATGCCGGCCGAGGATGAAGACGGCACACTGTTGCGTCGTGTCGCCGAACCGGCCGAGAAGTACCCACCGCACGGAATGCCCCCCTTCAGGATCCTCCCCTGGATTGGCGCCGGCGACGGGGCGGGAACGCACCGCCGGGCTTCCGGCCGGGGATAGGTGATCTTGCGACGAAGTGCGGGTCACCCTGGCGCCCCGCCCGCCGGATCCGCGCCGGGCGCAGGTACTCTCTGCGAGCGGGGACCGGGTCGCTACCCGCAGGGATGCGACGAATCACCCACATCCGGTGGATGCCCGAAGGTGCCACCGCAGCCATGGCGGCCCCGCCCACGGGAGCCGGGGCCGCCGGCCGTTCCGGACCCGTACCGGGAGGCTGGCCTGGGTACCTACCCGGTCTGGTGGAAGCGAACCGGCCGCACGCCAGGGCGCGGCAGGGACAAGGAACAACCAGCGGTCGTGCAGGGTCGAATGTTCCCCTTGCGTGGTAGGTGGCGGTAAGCCGGCAGCGGTCACAACGCGCGCTCATCCCGTCGGCGTATTGGGCACAACCCGAAAAGGCGGGTTTTTCCTATAATATTTGGCTTTCATCGCCCGTTCCCTGCGCTGGCGGAAAGGGGTCCCTTTCGCCGAACTCGGCGGACGAACGCGGCAAGTTCGCTCCCGGCGATCGGCCGTGGGCTCCGCGAGCCGCCCCGCGGACGCCACCAGGTCTCGACACGATTCATCGGTATGCGGCGTCGCAGGACCTATGACTCCGGCAGCTCGGCCGGCAGGGTTCGCAGCGCCTGTCGTCGTCCAATGCCAGGCGAGGGACCGGGGAGACTCGGCCGAGCCACCCGGGAAGGCGGCAGGGGCGCGGTAGCGGGGTCCAGGCCATGGCTTGCGCGCCGCAGCAGCTGTCCCTATAATAGGCCTTGCGAGCGCGGCAGCGGCCTGGCGGTCGGTGTGACCGCCTTCCGGGTGGCGGCTGCCGGGCCCGCGCCGGCCGTTACAGGTCATCGTGGGAGATACGTGAGGCGGCGTAGCTCAGTTGGTTAGAGCATGCGGTTCATACCCGCAGGGTCGGTGGTTCGAATCCACCCGCCGCTACCGTCGGATGCCGCGGCCTGATTGCCCGCGGTGCTCCGCGCGAACCTGCCGGATGCCGGCCGCGGCGCCCGGGTACCGGTTCCTCCCGCTTCACCAGGCCGTGGGCGCCGTGATATAATAGGATCCGTCCCGTAGGCCCTTAGCTCAACTGGCAGAGCACCTGACTCTTAATCAGGGTGTTGTGGGTTCGAGTCCCACAGGGCCTACAAGAAACCCGCGCACGGTGCGGGTTTCTTGCTTTTCGTTGCCGTTCTGGTGTGGCGGGTGACAGGAATGCGGACAGGCGGAGCGGGCGTCCCGGGCGCGCTGGGGATCGTGGCGCGGGACGCGGCGCAAGGGCGGGGCGGGTCCTGAATGGGTCGCCTGTCACCGGTCACTGGGCCTGCCACGGGACGTCGGGCACGCCCGCCTGGTGATTGACCCAGCGCGCCAGCACGAAGAGCAGGTCCGACAAGCGGTTCAGGTACTGGAGTACCACGGGGTTCACTTCTTCCTGCGCTGCCAGGGCGGCTACCCTGCGCTCGGCCCGCCGCGCCACCGTGCGCGCCAGGTGCAGGGCCGCGGCCGCCGGCGCGCCGCCGGGCAGGATGAATTGCCGCAGCGGCGGCAACTGGGCGTCATACCGATCGATCAGGCCCTCCAGCGCCTCCACCTGCTGGGCCGTCACCCGGGGCAGGCCCGTCGCCGCGTCCCGGGCGGGACCCGGCGGCGCCGCCAGATCGGCCCCCAGCGCAAAGCACTCCTGCTGCAGCTGGTAGATCACCGGCGCCGGGTCGGCGCCGTCCAGCAGCGCCGCCGCCCAGCCCAGGGCGGCGTTCAATTCGTCCACGGCGCCATAGGCTTCGACCCTTGGGTGGGCCTTGGGAACCCGGCCCCCGCCCAGCATGCCCGTCTCGCCGGCATCGCCCGTCCGGGTGTAGATCTTCATTCCCTTCCCTCCCGTCGTCCACCGGTCCCGAGGGGTCTCGCTCACCGGGGCCCGCGCGGAGCGCGCCGGCTGGTGCGGCCCTGGACAGGACCTGGAAAGGATCTGGGCTGCCGCCGCTCGCCCTTCGCCCGTGAACCGTGCCCCCTGCGACCGGCGGGCGGGCCACCGTCGCATGACGCGGTGCGGCCGTCCCGCCCGGTCTAGGCCCGCCACCGGCGCGCATAGGGTGCAGGGGGTGCACAAGCCATGAAGCAGGCGCGTTTGCCGCGCATCGTCTGGAGTCTCCGCAGCAGCCGGCCGGCCCGCCTCCGTTCCCGGACGAACCCGCCGGTTCCTGCGGGCCCGCCGGAGGCTGCCATCGCCAGGCCACCCGGTTCGTCGCCCCGTTCGGAGAAGCCCTTGCTCCGCCGGCTTCCCTCTTCCCCCCCAGCGGCTTCCCTGCCCTTCAGCAGCGGCCCCACGTCGGGACCGGGACCGGGAAGCGAAGCGGCTGCCGCCGGCCGGAGCGGGCCAGATCCCTCCGCCGCCGGTCTCCAGGTCCCCGATTCGAGCCCGCGCCCCGTGGCCGCTTCGTACTCCAGTCTGCCCGTGGGCCCCTGGGCCCTCCTGCTCCTTTTGGCCCTGCTGGCGGGCCTGCCCTGGATGCTGGCCACCCCGCGGGTCGGCTGGCTGCCGGGGGTTCCCGCCGCCGTGCCCGCCCAGGCCGGCCTCAGCATCGCCCTGGAGGGGGACACCGCGCCCGCCGCATACGAAGAGGGCGGCCCGCCCATCGCCGTGGGCTCGGCCGCCGATGCCCACGTGTTTTTGCGCCAGTTCGCGCCGGAACTGGCCGCCGAGGGCAGCGAGATCCTGGGCCAGGCGGCGGCCCGCCAGGGCTGGCACGCCCGCCAGGTCACCCTCGCCCAGCTGGTGCTCCTGCGGGACGGGCAGGTGGTCGCCCGCTACGACGTCTCCGACGGCCGCACCACGCGGCCCGCCTGGATCCGGTTCGCTCGGCTGGCGGGCCGGTGGCACGCCGTCCACGTGGTGGTGGGCGAACCCGGGCAGGCCGCCTTGCCGGCCCCGTAGGCGGGGCCCGGCCGGCCCCTCGGTGGGCCGGGACTTACCCCTCCCCGCTCCCGCGGGAGGCGAGGCCCTGCCGGGTCCTCGGTGGCCCGGGCCTTGCCTCTCCCCGTTCCGGCCGGGGTGCGGGCCCCCGGCCGCCCCGCACCGGGCAGGGCCGGGTTCGTCCCCCACGGCCCCGATGTCGTTCGGTCAACGGCTCAGCGCTGCCCCAGCAGGATGGCGCGCTTGACCTCCTGGATGGCGCGGGTCACCTCGATACCCCGCGGGCAGGCCTCGGTGCAGTTGAAGATGGTGCGGCAGCGCCAGACCCCGTCGCGGGAGTTCAGGATGCGCAGCCGCTCGTCGGCCGCCTGGTCCCGGCTGTCAAAGATGAAGCGGTGGGCGTTGACGATGGCGGCCGGGCCCACGTAGTCGGGATTGGCCCAGAAGGACGGGCACGACGTGGTGCAGCAACCGCAGAGGATGCACTTGGTCGTGTCGTCGAAGCGCTCCCGGTCGTGGGGGGATTGCAGCCGCTCCCGCTCGGGCTCCGGGTCGTGGTTGATCAGGTAAGGCTTGATGGACCGGTATGCGGCGAAGAAACCGGTGAAGTCCACGATCAGGTCCTTCTTGACCCGGAAGCCCCGCATGGGTTCCACGGTGATGGGCTGGGACAGCTCCTTGACCAGGGTCTTGCACGCCAGCCGGGCCTTGCCGTTGATGATCATGGCGTCGGAGCCGCAGACCCCATGGGCGCAGGACCGCCGGTAGGCCAGGGTGCCGTCGACCTCCCACTTGACCCGGTTCAAAAGGTCCAGGACCCGATCGGTAGGGTCCGCCTCAAGCCGGTATTCCTCCCAGTGGGGCTCCTGATCCTGCTCCGGATTGTAGCGCCGGATGCGCAGCGTCACCTGCAAGGTTCTCACTCCCCGTGACCGTTGCCGTGGGTGCCGGCCTGGGCCGCACCATGGCCGGGGCCGCCGCCACCCCCGGGACGGCCCTCCTGCCGCCGGGCTGGCCAGGCCGCCACCGCAAGACCCGCCGGCCTCCCCCGGATTCAGTACTTGCGCTCCTGGGGCTGGAAGCGCGTGATGACCACCGGCTTGTAGTCGATCCGGACCGACCCGTCGGGCTCCCGGTAGAGCAGCGTGTGCTTGAGCCAGTTGGCGTCATCGCGCTTGGGGTAGTCCTCGCGGGCGTGCCCACCCCGGCTTTCCTTCCGGTTCCGGGCGGCCACCACCGTCGCCCGCGCGCACTCCAGCAGGTTGCCCAGTTCCAGGGCCTCCAGCAGGTCCGTGTTGTACATGCGGCCGCGGTCGTCGATGGCGGCCTCCTGGTACTGGGCCTCCAGCTCCTTCAGGATGCCCTCCATCTCCGTCAGGCCCTCTTCCGTACGGAAGACCCCGGCCTTGTCCATCATCTCTTCCTGCAACCGTGCCCGGATGGCACCGATCTTCTCGCCCTTCTGGCGGGTGAGGAACCGCTCCACCTGCTCCCGGGCCCAGTCGGTCGCATCGCCGGGCAGGGCCGGCCAGTCCGACTCGCGGGCATACCGGGCCATGTGGCGGCCGGCCCGCCGGCCGAACACCACCAGGTCCAGGAGGGAGTTGGTGCCCAGGCGGTTGGCCCCATGCACCGAGACGCACGCGCATTCGCCTGCGGCGTAGAAGCCTTCCACGGGCGTGTTCTTCGCGTCCCAGATCACCCGCCCGTCCACGTCGGTCGGGATGCCGCCCATCTCGTAGTGGGCGGTGGGTTGGATGGGGATGGGTTCCTCCACCGGGTCGATGCCCAGGTAGGTGCGGACGAAGTCGGTGATGTCGGGCAGGCGCGTCTCGATCACGTCCCGGCTCAGGTGGGTCAGGTCCAGGTGGACGTAGTCCTTGCCGTCAATGCCGCGCCCCTCGCGGATCTCCAGGTAGATGGCCCGCGAGACCACGTCGCGGGGCGCCAGGTCCTTGATGGTGGGCGCGTACCGCTCCATGAACCGCTCGCCGTGCCGGTTGCGCAGGATGCCGCCCTCGCCCCGAGCCCCTTCGGTGATCAGGATCCCCAGGCGGTAGATGCCCGTGGGGTGGAACTGGAAGAACTCCATGTCTTCCAGGGGGATGCCGTGGCGGAAGGCGATGGCCAAGCCGTCGCCCGTCAAGGCCAGCGCGTTGCTGGTGACCTTGAACATGCGGCCGGCACCGCCGGTGGCGAACAGCGTCGCCTTGGCATGGAAGACGTGCAGATCGCCCGTGGCCAGCTCGATGGCCACCACCCCGGCCACCCGCCGCCCGTCCATCACCAGGTCGACCACGTGGAACTCGTCGAAGAAGCGGACGCCGTGCTTGATGGACTGCTGGTAGAGGGTCTGTAGGATCATGTGGCCGGTGCGGTCGGCAGCGAAGCAGGAGCGGTGGACGGGGGCCTTGCCGAACTCCTTGGTGTGCCCGCCGAAGCGCCGCTGGTTGATCCGGCCGTCCTCGGTGCGGCTGAAGGGCAAGCCCATGTGCTCCAGCTCGTACACGGCTTCGGGCGCTTCCTTGCACATCACCTCGATGGCGTCCTGGTCACCCAGGTAGTCGCTGCCCTTCACCGTGTCGAACATGTGCCACTCCCAGTGGTCTTCTTCGATGTTGCCCAGGGCCGCGCCGATACCGCCCTGGGCCGCGCCGGTGTGGGAGCGGGAGGGGTAGAGCTTGCTGACCACGGCCACCTTGAGGTCGGGATACTTGGCCAGTTCCACCGCCGCGCGCAGACCGGCGCCGCCGGCCCCGACGATGACGGCGTCAAACTGATGCCGGTGGATACGAATCGCAGACACCCCCGATCAGGCCGGGAACGGGAAGGTCACCAGGACCACGGTACCCAGCACCAGCAGGATGAACGTCACCACGTAAAGCAGCACCATCCAGAAGGTGCGCCATCCCGGCCGGTGGGCGTAGTCGTCGATGATGACCCGGATCCCGTTGGCCCCATGGAAGAGCGCCAGGGCCAGCATCACCCAGTCGTAGGTGCGCCAGCCGATGTTGGCCCAGCGCCGGGCGACGAAGTTGTAGTCGATGATTTCCACGCTGTTGAGGATGTGCATGATGTAGAGGTGTCCCAGGACGAGGAAGATGAGAAGCAGGCCGGAGATGCGCATGAAGAACCAGGACCACAACTCGAACCCGCTGGCCGGGCGCGAGCTGCCTTCGCCGTACGACACCCCGCCACCCCCTAGCCGAAGAGGCGGCCCAGCATGATGACCGCCGCCGGGATGAAGAGCACCAGGAAGACGATCACTTCCGCAACGATCAGCGACTTGTGCCACCGCAGCGCGTTGGGCCAGAAGTCGATGATGATCACCCGCAGGCCGTTGACCGCATGGTACACCACGCCGCCAACCAGCACCACCTCGAGCACCATGAACAGCGGTGCCTTGTAGATGGCCATGACGTGGTTGTACACCTGCGGTCCGAACCCGGCCAGGAAGGTGTCGACGATGTGCATCATCAAAAAGAGCATGATGCCCACGCCGCTCAGCCGGTGGAGCATCCACGCCCACTGGCCCTGGCTGCCGCGGTAGCCGCGGTAGAGGCCCATCCCGACCCTCCTCTCGAGCAAGCTGGCGACCGTCCTGGAAACCCCGCCACCGGCAACCCGCTGCGGACAACCCGCCTACCCGACAACCCGCCTGCGAAAAGAAAAGAACCGGCGCTGCCGCCCTTGCAGGGGTTTTCCTGCCTTCCCAACTCAAAGTAAGAACAGCGGCGGGGCGAAGTCAACTTCGCCCCGCCGGTCCTCAGCCGGTCTTCAGCCGGCCGGTAAGCGGGCCGGCAAGCTGGCCGGTGACGGGCCCGCCTCCCGCCCTGGCGGGAGGCTCGCCGCACCCGGGCTGCTAACCCTGGCGCAACGCCGCCACCGTCGCCTCATCCAGCCGTTTGACCAGGGCCACCAGAAGCCGCACCGTGTGCTCCACGTCCGCCAGGTGCACGATGGCGCCGTGGCTGTGGACGTACCGGGCCGGCGGCCCCACCACCACCGAAGGGACGCCGCGCCCGTGCACGTGGAAGAACCCGGCGTCGGTGGCTCCGCCCGGCATCATGTCGAACTGGTAGGGAATGCCCTCGGCCTCCGCCGTCTCGGCCACCAGGTCCCGGAGCCGCCGGTGGGGCACCATGCTGCTGTCGTACAGCAGCACCGTGGGCCCGCGGCCCAGGCGGCTCTGGGCTTCATCGGGCTCAACGCCGGGCATGTCGCCGGCGATGCCCACGTCCACGGCGATGGCCACGTCGGGGTCCACGGCAAAGGCCGAGGTCCGGGCACCACCGCCGGTGCGGGCCACCTCTTCATGCACCGTGGCCACCCCGTAGACCGTGTTGGGGTGGCCGCCCGCGGCCAGTTCTTCCATCACCCGGACGATGATGGCACAGCCCGCCCGGTCGTCCAGGGCCTTGGCCAGGACCAGCTCGGGGTTGCGGAGGCGGGTGAAGGGCCCGTAGGGCACCACCGGATCGCCCGGGCGGATGCCCCACTCCTCGGCTTCCTGGCGGCTGCGGGCGCCGATGTCGATGAACATCGCCTTGAGTTCCACGGGCTTCTTGCGCTCGTCGGCCGGCAAGAGGTGGGGCGGCTTGGAACCGATCACCCCGAGGATCGGGCCCTTGCGGGTGTGGATCACCACCCGCTGGGCCAGGAGGACCTGCCCCCACCAGCCGCCCAGGGGCTGGAACTTGATGAAACCCTCGTCGGTGATGCGCCGGACCATGAAGCCCACTTCGTCCATGTGGGCCGCCAGCAACACCCGGGGCCGCAGGGCGCTGCCCTGCCGCCGGGCGATGAGGCTGCCCAGGTGGTCCTGCTCCAGCTCCGCCACCGGCGCCAGGTACCGGCGCAGCACCTGCCGGACCGCATCCTCCTCGCCGGGTACGCCCGGCGCCTCGGCCAGTTCCTCTAAAAGCCGGGCGGTATGCTGCCAGTCGGCCATCGGCATCCATCCTTTCGCGATCACCATGGCCCTGCCATGGCCCCGGGGCCGGCCCCCGCCGGCGCCTTCCCGCTGGGGTCGGCGGCGGCCCCGGCCGGGGGCCTGCGCTTCCGCCCTTCCCCCGGCCGTGTTTGCCAGCCCCGGCATTTAAAAGTATTATAAATTGAGAACTGGCCATCAAAAGCCCCGGCCGCCGCCGCCTCCGGGCGGCGGCGATGCGTGCCGGCTGACGAAGGAGGTCACGCCGATGGCGTCGACGCTGGAGATCCGCGAGCTGCGCTGCAACGTTGAAGACAAGGAAATCCTCAAGGGCGTGAACCTGACGGTCCGCCAGGGCGAGGTCCACGCCATCATGGGCCCCAACGGGTCCGGCAAGAGCACGCTGGCGTACACCCTGATGGGCCACCCCCGCTACGAGGTGACCGGCGGCGAGGTCCTTCTGGACGGCGAGAACCTGCTGGAGCTACCGCCGGACGAGCGGGCGCGCAAGGGCCTGTTCCTCGCCTTCCAGTATCCTCAGGAAGTGCCCGGCGTGACCGTGGCCAACTTCCTGCGCACCGCAGTGAACTCCGTGCGGGGCGAAGCGCCGGCGGGCCCCGCCGGGTCGGGGAAGAACCTGGCCGCCCTGGCTGCCCTGCAAAAGGAGATCGAGGGTGCCCTGGAGCAGTTGCGCTGGGATCCCTCCTTCACGCGCCGCTACCTGAACGAAGGCTTCTCCGGCGGCGAGAAGAAGAAGGGCGAGATGCTCCAGATGGCGGTGCTGAAGCCCAAGTTCGCCATCATGGACGAGACGGACTCCGGTCTGGACATCGACGCCCTCAAGGACGTGGCCCGGGTCTTCAACAGCCTGCGGGGGCCGGAGCTGGGCGCCATCATCATTACCCACTACCAGCGCATCCTGCAGTACATTGAGCCCGATTTCGTCCACATCATGGTCGACGGGCGCATCGTCCGTTCCGGCGGCCGTGAGCTGGCCGAAGAGGTGGAAGCCAAGGGTTACGACTGGATCAAGGCGCAGGTCGGCTGAGGCCGCCGAGGCAGGAGGGGAAGGACGATGGCCAAGTCCGTGGACAACCTGGAAACCCTGGCGCAGGCGCAGGGGTTCACGGCCGAACTGGTGGACCGCATCGCTCGCGCCCACGACGAGCCCGACTGGCTGGTGGAGCGCCGGCGGGAAGCCTTCCGCATCTTTTCCGAGCTGCCCCTGCCGTCCTGGCGGCATACCCGGGTGGATGACCTGAAGCTGGAGCGGCTCCGGCCCGTGGCGCCGGCCTCGGCGCTGCCGGCCTGGGCCGAGGCCTCCCTGCCGCCCGCGGCGGAGGCCGCCGCCATCGCCGTCCAGGTGGATGGCCGCGTGGAGGTGACCCACCTGGACCCGGCCCTGGCCGAACGGGGGCTCGTGGTCACCGACCTGCACACCGCTGCCCGGACCCACGGGGAACTGGTGCAGAAGTATTTCATGCAGAGCGGCCTGGACGCCGGTGCCGACCGGTTCGCCGCCCTGCACGCGGCCTTCTGGACCGGGGGCTTCTTCGTCTACGTGCCGCGGGGCCTGGTGGTGGAAAAGCCGATCTACCTGGTCAACCTGATCACCGGCCGGGCGGCGGGTGCCAGCGTCTCCGGCCACGGCCTGGTGGTGCTGGACGAGCAGGCCGAGGCGACCCTGTTCGACGAGAGCGACGCCCATGACCTGGCGGAAGCGGCCCTCTACACCGGCCAGCTGGAGATTCACGTGCAGCCGGCCGCCCGCTTGAATTACGTCAGCTTTCAGAACTGGCGCGGCCCGGTGCGGGAGTTTTCCCAGAAGGCCGGCGTGGTCCGGCGGGATGCGACCCTGCTGGTCACCACGGGCTTCTTCGGCGGGAGCCAGACCCGCCACCAGTTCTTCCTGGATATGGTCGAGCCCGGCGCCAGCATGGAGCACATCCTGGCCTACGCCGCGGCGGGCCAGCAGCACTTCGACCTCTTTACCCGCAGCCGGCACGGTGCTCCCAGCACCTTCGGCAACATGACGGCCCGGGGCATCCTGACGGGCTCCTCCCGGCTGGTCTACCAGGGGCTGATCCGCATCGATCGGGGCGCCCACAAGAGCGAGGACTACCTGAGCAGCAACACCCTGATCCTCTCGCCCGAGGCAAAGGTGCTGGACGATATCCCGAGCCTCGAGATCGAGGCCGACGATGTCAAGGCCAGCCACGGTGCCACCGTGGGCCAGATCGACCAGGAGCAGCTGTTCTACCTGCGCAGCCGCGGCCTGGACGAAAAGCAGGCCCGGCGCCTGCTGGTCAGCGGCTTCTTTGAGCCGCTCCTGGGCAAGATCCCCAACGAGGCGGCCCAGGAACGCATCAGCGAGCTGGTCCTGGAAAAGGTGGTCTGAAAAGGAGTCGCGCAGGCGGCGAGCGCGGGCCGGGACGGCCCGCGCTCGCGCCCTCGACCCCCGCGATGCAAGGAGGCCTGGGGCCATGGCCACCTCCGTTCAGCCACCGGCCGGTGACCCGGTTTCACCGGCCGGCGCGAAGGGCGCACCCGCCTTCGACCCGGCGGTCCTGCGCCGCGACTTTCCCATCCTGCAGAGGACCGTGCACGGGCGCCCGCTGGCCTACCTGGACAGCGCCGCCACCTCCCAGAAGCCCGCCGCGGTCATCGACGCCCTGGCCGCGTTCTACCGCGAAAGCAACGCCAACGTCCACCGGGGCATCCACACCCTGGCCGAGGAGGCGACGGCGGCATACGAGGGAGCCCGGGCCCGTACCGCCGCCTTCCTGGGTGCCTGCGAGGACGAAATCGTCTTCACCCGCGGCACCACGGAAGCCCTCAACATGGTCGCCTGGGGCTGGGCCTTCCATCACCTGCGGCCCGGGGATACCATCCTGGTCACCCTGATGGAGCACCACAGCAACCTGGTGCCGTGGCAGCAGGTGGCGGCCCGGGGAGGATTCCAGCTGCGGGCCGTGCCGCTGACGCCCGACGGGCGGCTGGACAGGGAAGCCTTCACCCGTCTCCTGGAGGCCCACCGCCCCCGGGTGGTGGCCCTGGCCCACATGTCCAACGTCCTGGGCACCATCAATCCCGTTCCGGAGCTGGCCCGGCAAGCCCGCGCCGCCGGCGCGGTGGTGGTGGTGGATGGGGCCCAGAGCGTCCCCCACCTGCCCGTGGACGTGGGTTCCCTGGGGGCCGACTTCCTGGCCTTTTCCGCCCACAAGATGCTGGGCCCCACCGGCTTGGGCGTGCTCTACGGCCGCCGGGAGCGGCTGGCCGAGATGGAACCCCTGCTGGGCGGGGGCGGGATGATCCGGCGGGTGGAGGTGGACCGGTCCACCTGGGCCGATCCGCCCCAGCGTTTCGAGGCAGGGACGCCCCCCATCGCCGAGGCGGCGGCCTTCACCGCGGCCCTGGACTACCTGCAGCGGCTGGGTCTGGAGGCGGTGGCCGCCCACGAGCGCGAGCTGGTGCGCTACGCCTGGGAGCGGCTGCAACAGGTGCCGGGCCTGATCCTCTATGGCCCGGGCCCCGAACACCGGGGCGGTGTGATCAGCTTCACCCTGGAGGGAGTCCACCCCCACGACCTGGCCCAGGTGCTGGACGGCGAGGGCGTGGCCATCCGGGCCGGCCACCACTGCACCCAGCCCCTGCATCGCCACCTGGGCGTGGTCGCCACCGCCCGGGCCAGCTTCTACATCTATAATGACCGGGACGACGTGGACCGGCTGGTTGACGGTATCGAAAAGGCCCGGCGCCTGCTGACCGGCCCCTGAACGCCTGAAGAAGGCGCCCGGGCGCCGCCCCCCAGCCAGGAGTCCGGGACGGCTGCCCGGCGGAGCACGGGGACGGCCTGTTGGGGAGGCATCATCCGTGGGCAGCGATTTCTACCGGGAAAACATCCTGGACCACTACCGCAACCCGCGCAACCGCGGCCACCTGGAGGGAGCCCAGATCCGGCACGAGGATCTGAACCCCCTCTGCGGCGACCAGGTGCGCTTTGAGGTACGGCTGGATCCCCAGGGGAGGGTGGAAGCAGCCGCCTTTGACGGCCGCGGCTGCGCCATCAGCCAGGCGTCGGCTTCCATGCTGACCGAAGCGGTCCAGGGCAAGACCCTGGAGGAGATCAAGGCCATGGACAAGGACGACGTCCTGGCCCTCCTGGGCATTCCCTTGAGCCCGGTGCGGCTCAAGTGCGCCCTGCTGGCTCTGAAGGTCCTGCAGGCCGGCATCTACCGGTATGAGGCGGAACAAGCCGGGGGCCCGGCTTGACCTCAGGCCTGGCCCCCCTTCTGGTCTCCGGGGGGACCCGCGCCCCGCCCTTCGGAGGGACGAGCGCCCTGGCCTTCGGCCGGCGCACTGGCAACCCGCGCGGCCGTCTCGACAAAGATGGTCTCGCCCATGGTCAGGGCGTACACATAGGCCAGCTGGGCCAGCAGCTGGTCGGCCGTAAAGCCGCAGAGCTCCACCAGCCGCCGGATGTCGTCCCACGTGTACGGCGCGCCGGCGGGGGGAAGGCGCCCCGCCGCCATGGCCTCCTGGACCCGCTGGTAAAGGGCTTCCGAGTGGGGCGGGTCCCGCCGCACGGCCTCCGGGACCCACCAGCCCGCCTCCAAATACTGCCGGGGCTGGGTGAGCCCCAGCGCCGTGAGCAGCTCGACCAGCCGCTCGAAGGTCCAGCCCTTCCGCGCCGCCTCCGGAAGGCGGTTCAGCAGCTCCTCCGCCCGCCGGCTTTTGGTCCAGGCCAGGAAGGAGTCCCGCCCGGTCCAGGCGCCAGGCCCCGGAACCGCTGGCGGCTGGCCGCGTTCGTCCACCTGCAGCTCCCCCTTTTGCCATGTCGGCGATCCCACGGCGGTCACCCGTGCACCGGCCCGCGCCGGCCGGCGATCCCGCCCGGTAAGGTGCGGCCGCCGGGACGCGGCCTGGAGCGCCGGGTGTGCGGCGAGCCGGGGGCCGGCTGCCGCCATCCACGGGCGCCGGGCCGGCCGCTACCCCAGGGGTGCCTAGCGGGCCGTGGGTGCCGGCTGGCCGGCCAGCCGGGCGTAGCGGCCGGCGAAGAACAGCAGCGGATCGCCACCCTGGACTTCGGCGTGGTCCACCTCGGCCAGGAAGATGGTGTGGTCGCCACCGGGCAAGCGCTCCACGATGCGGCAATCGAGGTAGGCCAGGGCGCCTTCCAGGCGGGGCGCCCGGGGCGCTTCCTTCAGAAATCGATAGGGCGGTTCCTGGTCGGTCTGGCGCGCAAAGTACCGGGCCAGGGGCTCCTGTTCGGCGGACAGGACGTTGATCCCGTACCGTCCCGCCTGCTCCAGCACGCCGTGCATGACCCGGTCCCGTCCCACGCACACCAGGACCAGGGGCGGCTCCAGGGACACCGACGTCACCGCATTGGCCGTCATGGCGTGAACGGCCCCCTGCACCTCGGCGGTGATCAGGGTGACCCCCGTGGCAAACTGCCCCATGGCCTGGCGCAGCAACTGGGGAACGATCGGCATCTGGCGCCCTCCTTCCGCGGGGCAACCCGCGGTGGGCGGCCGTCTCCGGTCGCAGGGCGCGCCCCCGCGGCACCGCGCCGGCAAGGTGCCGGCCGGACTGCCACCGGGGGCGGGTCCTGCGACCGCCGCCGGCACGCCGGCGGGCTGCAACCCGCTCTTCATCATATCCGAAGGGCGGGGTAGGCGGCAAAAACCGGTGGCTGCCGGGAGGTGGCGGCTCGAGCCCCGGCGCCGCCGGGCAGGCCCAGCGCCCTCAGGGCCGCGCCCACGCCTGGGTAGGCGGTGCTCCGGGCCTGCCGCAAGCTTGCGCCCGACGGCAGCATCTGCCGGGGCAAGTGTCTGCCTGCAGCGGCCGGTCCGACGCCGGGCACTCCGGCCACCTGCGCTGCCGGAGCGCCACCGGCGCGGGCTACCGGGTGTTGCCAGGCATCTTGATATAAAATGTTGGCGGAAGGCAGGTGAGGAAATATGTCCTCCCAGCGTGTGGTCATCGTCGGCTCCGGCCCCGCCGGCCTGACGGC
Source organism: Thermaerobacter sp. PB12/4term (assembly GCF_003403315.2). Classification (NCBI taxonomy): domain Bacteria; kingdom Bacillati; phylum Bacillota; class Clostridia; order Eubacteriales; family Clostridiales Family XVII. Incertae Sedis; genus Thermaerobacter; species Thermaerobacter sp. PB12/4term. Next base: position 69,008 of record NZ_CP048407.1, on the reverse strand, counting down.
GGCGATCTACGCCGCCCGGGCCAACCTGGATACGACCGTCGTGGCGGGGTGGGAAGCCGGCGGCCAGCTGATGCTCACCACCGAGGTGGAGAACTTCCCAGGCTTTCCCGAGGGGATCCTGGGGCCCGACCTGATGGCCCGCATGCGCCAGCAAGCCGAGCGGGCCGGGGCCCGGTTCGTCGACGGTGATGTGACCGGCGTGGATTTCAGCCGCCGGCCCTTCCGCCTTCAGGTCGGTTCCACGGAGCTGGAGGCCGACGCCGTGATCCTGGCCACGGGCGCCTCGGCCAAGTGGCTGGGCCTGCCCAGCGAGAAGCGGCTCATGGGCCGCGGCGTCTCCAGCTGCGCCACCTGTGACGGGGCCTTCTTCCGGGATCAGGACGTGGTGGTGGTGGGCGGCGGCGACACCGCCATGGAAGAGGCCCTCTACCTGGCCCGCATCTGCCGCTCGGTGACGGTGGTCCACCGCCGCGACCGGCTGCGCGCCAGCAAGATCATGCAGGAGCGGGCCATGGCCAACGACAAGATCCGCTTCGTCTGGGATTCGGTGGTCGAGGACATCCTGGGCGAAGAGAAGGTCGAAGGCGTGCGCGTTCGCAACGTGAAGACCGGACAGACCAGCGAGATCCCGTGCGCTGCCGTCTTCGTGGCCATCGGCCACAAGCCCAACACCGACTTCCTGCGGGGCCATCTGGACCTGGACGAACGCGGCTACGTCATCGCCGACGGCCCGCGCACCAGCATCCCGGGCGTCTTCGTGGCGGGGGATGTGCGCGACCACCGCTACCGCCAGGCGGTGACGGCGGCGGCGGAGGGGTGCAAGGCCGCCATGGAGGCCGCCTGGTTCCTGGAAGGGACCAGTGACGTGGTGCCGCCCGCCGGCGCGGTGCCGGCCGCCCAGGGCCAGGATGCGGCATCCACCGGCGGCCGCTAGGCTGGCGGTTCCGGGTGTCCCGTGCGGGCCCGTCGCCGGACCCGGGCGACCGAACCGGGAGCCGGTCCGGCTGCCGCGCGATGAGGGCACATGAATCCAGGCGTGGGATCCATGCCGGGTTATCCGGAGGCCGGTGGCCGGCACTAGGCATTCCCAGGGGAGCGGGCCGCCTGCGCCGCACACGCTAGCGACGGGGGTGGTCCCATGCGCCTGAGCATGCGCACCCGGGCCAAGACCCGAATCCCCAACTGGGTGATCTCGGCGGTGGGTGCCGCAGCGGCCATGCTGGTTGCCCGTCTGATCCGCCGCTAGCGCGCGCTCGCGCGCCTCGCGTAACAAGAGCCGTCTCCCGGGGCCGGTCGCCGCGCGGCGGCCGGCCCCGGGCGTCGTTGTGGCTGGTCGCGCTGGCGGTTGGCCGGGCCCCCGGGCCTTTGGCCGGCCTCGGGTGTTTTGCCTCCGCGCCGCTGCCCAGGCGGCCCATCCTGCTGGCCAGCCGCACTCCCAACGGAACCTTCTCCCGCCACCTCTCACCGGCCGCCTCCTTGTCCGGCCTCCGCTTGCCCCCGGCATCTCAGCCAGCCTTCGTTCACCAGCGCTCCGGATGCCCTCTCCGGCGGCACGGGGGAGATTCCCCAGCCAGGCACCCTTTCTTCTGCACAACGGGACGGGGGCCGGTTCCCCCTCTGCGCCGGGCACCCGCCCGGGCCGGCGGCCGCGCCCCTTTAGAGGCCACCTACCCATGGGCCACCTACCGCGCCGGCGCGCGTCATAAACCTGGACCAGGCGCCGGGAACAAGGATGCCGTCCTGCCGGACGGACTCTGCTCAGGAGAAGCACCTGGCCCGGGCGGCAGCGGCCCGCCGCATGGCCGGAAGCGCCCCCGGAAGCGCCGCCTCGCCATGCGCCGGAGAAGGTGGAACCGTTGGGCACACCCTTTTGGATCGGCGTCGTCCTTCACCTGGGCGGCCTTGCGGCAGGCCTGACGCTGATGACCTGGGGCCTGCGGCAGGCCGCGGGCCACCGGCTGGATGACGCGGTACAGCGCCTGCAGGATGCCGGCCCCTGGCAGGGGCTGATGGCCGGCCTAGCCGTCACCGCCCTGTTGCAGTCATCCAGCACCTTCAGCCTGCTCTTGTTAGCAGCGGCCGCAGCGGGCTGGGTGCGGCGGCCGGCGGGCCGCGCCGCCCTGGTGGGGGCCAATCTGGGGACCACCCTCACCGCCCACCTCACGGCCGCGCCCCACCTGGGCCTGGCCACCCTGCTGGCCGGCGGCGGGCTGGTGGCCGCGGTCCTGGGCTGGCGCCGGCCGTCGCTGCGGGCTGCGGGCCTGGCCGCCCTGGGCCTGGGGGCCGCCCTGGCCGCGCTGGACGGTCTGGGCCGCGTCCTGGCGACCCTGGCCGGTCCAGCCGGCACCGCCTCGGGTCCGGCCGGCCCGGCGGGGAGCCTGGTACCGGCCTGGCTGGCCTGGGTCCAGCAGCCCTGGGCCGGATTCGCCGCCGGCCTCGTCCTCTCCGGCGTGGCCCTGTCCAGCAGCGCGGTGCTGGCCGTGCTGCAACGTGCCGTCTCCGCCGGGTTCCTCCGGATGGAACAGGCCCTGCCGGTGGTCTACGGCGCCAACGTGGGGACGACCAGCGACGTCTTGCTGGCGGGCCTGCTGTTGCGGGGGTCGGCCCTGGACCTGGCCCTGTTCCACCTGGGGATGAACCTGCTGAACGCGCTGGCGGCAGTTCCCCTGGGGCCCCTGCTGGCCGCCGTGGCGCGCGGGCTGTCCCCCGACCCTGCTCGCCAGGTGGCCTGGGCCCACACGCTCTTCAACGTGCTGGGAGCTGTGCTGATCTGGCCCTGGGTGGGGGACGAAAAAAGGCGGGCACCAAGCGGCGGCCCGCCTCCAGCGTGACGGCGTGGCTGGTTCGTTCTCCAGAGCGTTCGGCGGCATGGGCACCGCGCATGGGCGAATCCCGCGCCACCCCACAGGCGACGGGGGATGAAGTCTGGCCTGTGCCAGGTCTCTCCGGCGCGAGGGCGAGGCGCCCCTCTCGGGCCGCGGGGGCTGCCGGCGCTTTCGTTTTCAGGCTCAGGAGCCGCCCATAGCGGCCATGATCTTGGTGACCAGATCCGGCTCACCGAAGATGGTGACCAGCGCCAGGCCCACGACGAACACCACCGTGGCCACGACCCGGTTGGGCACTCGCAGGCTCGAAAGGCTGCCCTGAATCAGGCCGGCAAGGCCAACGATGGTGAGGCCGCCGCCCACCAGGGCGAGGACCAGCTTGAGCAGCAGGGTTCCAAGCTCTCCGTCCATGCCATCTCCACCTCCCACCCTTCCGATGGTAACAGGCGCAGCGCCCCGCGACCAGCCAGGCGATGGCACCGCCAGCCGGGCCGTGGACACCGCTACGCCAGACCAGCCCCCTGGCCCCTGGCTCGCCCCTGAGCTCGGCCCTGGGCTCGCCCCAGCCGTTCCATCTGGCGGATCGGAAAGAGATTAGAAAAACGGCCCGCGGGGCCGGGTCAACGGCGCGGGCCGGTGGCGACAACGACCGCTGCTCATGGCGGGAGACCGGATTGTCCGGCCTGTGCCGGGGGTGGGTCTCGAACCCACACGGGCTTGCGCCCAGCGGATTTTAAGTCCGCCTCGTCTGCCGATTCCGACACCCCGGCCGGAGAGGCGCAGCGCCGGGGGGCGCCGCGCCCTTAATTCTAGTGCGCCGCTGCAGGCTCGTCCACCAGCTGGATGACCGTCTCACCCGGCTGAACCAGCCCCAGGCGGCGCCGGGCCGTCTCGTCCACGTAGGCTGGATCCTGGACCCGCCGGCGGGCCGCCTCCAGTTCGGCCGCGCGGTCGCGCAGGGCCTGGACCTGCCGGTCCAGAGCGCGCAGGTCCTGGCGCGCCTGCCAGAGGGCCCACTGCTGAAGGATCAGCCCCGAGAGCAGGTAGGCGGCCACCACCGCTGCGGCCAGCCGCCCCAAGCGAAGCCGGAGACGCCGCCGTACGGGGCGGCTCCCCGGCTCGGGCACCGGCGCCCCACGCCCACCGGCCCCGGGCGGCCAACCCGGACCGGCTGCCTGCCCAGGACCGCGGTGGAACCCGGCAACGGCGCGCCCCGCACGGGCACCACGGCCTCCCGGTACCGGCCGCAGGGGCGTGACGGAAGCCCCCGCGGCGCGGTGCGCCACCGCCCGGCTCTGCGGGGCGCCCCGGCCGGTGATCCGAGCCCGGCTCGGAGGGTTGGGCGAGCTGGGCCCGGCGTCAGCCAGGACGCCACCGTCCGGCACGGCACCGGGACCGCATCCGTCACGCTCCGCCCGGGACGCTTCCCCGGCGCTGGGAGCCCCGCCGTCACCCTCCCGGCCCATCCACCCCGGCTCCCCCAGGCGCATCCAGCGAGTCCCCACGGGACGAACCGGCATCCCTGCCCAACCTCCCTGCGTCACCCTGGCCTGTGACCCTGGCACGGTACCCTCAAGTCCCTGTCCGGGGACGGCCCGGGGGCAGGCTCGCCAGATCCACGGCCCCTTGCCGTCTCTGGCCGGCCCTTGCTGCCCCTCGGTGCCCCGGTGGTGCTGGCAAGCTGCGGTCAGGCGCCCTTTAGCGGACCTCTTCGCCGCCGCCTTCACCGTCCAGGGCTTCCTCGTCGCCCTCACCGAACAGCCGCAGCGGGTCGCCGTCGACGACGATGACCACCTCGTAGCCCTTGCTGCGCGCCCGGTTGTAGAGGGTGGCCACGGTGCCGGGCGCCAGCCCCAGGCGGCGGGCGATGAGCTCGGTGCTGTAGCCCGTCTCCTTCAGGACGACCACCTGGCGCTCACGAAAGCTCAGGCGCTCGGCCCCGCGAATCTCGATGCGCATGGCCGGCTGGCGACCCCCGACGTCAGCCCTCAGGCGAGGTTATCCACAAATTACACACATACTGTGGACAAACTTTATACAGCAGGTACCGGGTACGGTTCGCCGGGGGAAGGGGGATTCCTGCCGGTCCCCCACGTTGGATCCGCCGCCGGCCGTCACCCCGCCGGGGGCGGGGGCGGCGCGCCCTGCTGAGGCCCGATCAAGGCGGCCAGGACAGCCCGCAGCCGGTTCCACTGCCCGGACAGCCGGCGGCCGGCCGCCGCCCGGTACCGGCGCCAGGGATCCAGAAGGTGGCGTCGCAGGGCGGCCCGGCAGGGGTCGATGACGTGCCTTTGCACCGGAATGAAGACGGGTGCCAGCAGCCAGCCCAGGGGGATGGTCACCGGCTTGAGCACCCAGCGCACCAGGGCCAGCAGGCTGCGCACCACCCAGCAGCAGCCCCGCCAGAGGGCGCCGGCGGCACGCCGGTTCCACCGGATGAACCGGAGGGTGCCCTGGCCGGTGGCCCGGTAGGTAGCTGCCAGGGCGGGATATAGGAAGGGTGAGCCCAGCCCGGCGTAAACCCCCAGGCCCAGGGCCAGGCCCAGGAAGGTGAAGGTGCGCACCTGGCCCCAGTTGCCCCATCCCCAGGCCAGAAGCACCAGAGGCAGGGCCAGCGCCCAGAAGGCCCCGTCCAGCAGGGCGTCCAGCCAGGGGCGGCGGGGCGCCCGGCCGCCGCCCAGGACGGCACGCAGGGCGCGGCAGGCATCAAAGAGAAAGCCCAGGGTGAGGCCCAGGGCCACGTTGACGGCAAGCATGTACAACTGCACGGTCAGGGGGAACATCGGCCGCCCGCCTCCGGTTCCTGCCGGTGTGGGCCTGCGGGCCCCTTCACTTCAGCAGACGCTCCAGCAGGTTGCGGCGGTCGCGGCGGCGCTGGGTGGAGTCATCGTAGGCCAGCAGTGAAACCCGGCCCGTCATGCGCAGCCGCCCCTCCTCCAGGTTGAGCTCGTGGATGTGCAGCCCCTCGCCCCGGATGGTCAGGCGGCCCATCACCGTTTCCAGCACCACCGTGTGGTCGTCGAAGTTCTCCACCCGCTGGACGCCGTCCAGCTCCAGCCGTTCCCGCCCGGCCAGCGTCAGGGTGTGGCGCCCCCGGTTGCCCGGCGCAGCCTGGCCCTCGGCCACGGCCCGGACCTCCTTCCCTACCGCCCTGGCAGGGGGCCTGCCAGGCCCCCGATCCATGGATGTGGCTGGTGCCCTCGCTCATGGATATGCCCGGGGGAAGGGGCTATGTACCGGGCCGGTGTCCCGGCCGTGCCCGGCCCCGACCGCGGGTTGCCGGCGGGGAGCCGCGGCCACCGGCGCCGCCACGGGAATCCGGCCGGTCAACCGCGCTGCCACCCGCCGCTGGCCACAGAAAGCACAAGGACCGGCACCCGTGGCGGGGATGCCCGGCGCGGGCCGCTCCCTCCAGGGCGGCCGGCCCTGGAAAGCAAAAAGGACCGGCACCGGGTGTCGCCGGTGCCGGTCCTTCTGTGCCCCGCAGGACCCCGCAGGGTCACCCTTGCCGGAGCGGGGCCGGTCTCACTTCACCATGTCCCGCAGCTGCTTGCCGGGCTTGAAGGCCGGCACCTTGGCCGCGGGGATGGTCAGGGTCTGCCCCGTCCGCGGATTGCGGCCCGTGCGGGCCTGGCGCGTGCGCACCTCGAAGGTGCCGAAGCCGACCAGGGAGACCTTGTCGCCCCGGGCCAGCGCCTCGCTGATGGACTCCACGAAGGCGTTGACCGCCCGCTCGCTGTCCTTCTTGTTCAAGCCGGTCTTTTCGGCGATGGCGTTCACCAGCTCAGGCTTGTTCACCCACGTTTCCCTCCCCTCGCCTCGCGTCAAATTCCGCTCTTGTGTTCTGCGGACGAGCCCTGAATCCTCCCGCGTTCCCGGTCTTTGGCCGCTTCCCAGAGATGGTCCAGCTCTTCGGGGGACATGTCCTCCAGGCGGCGGCCCTGGTGGGCGGCCTGTTCTTCCATCAGGCGGACCCGCCGGCGGAACTTGCGGACGGCCCCCAGCAGGGCCGCCTCCGCGTAGACGCCCCAGTGGCGGCCTGCGTTGACCAGGATGAACAGGACGTCGCCCAGTTCCTCCTCGATGCGCTGCGGGTCGCCGTGGGCGACGGCTTCGTCCAGTTCGGCCAGCTCCTCGTCCAGCTTGGCCCGCGGCCCCTGGGGATCGGGCCAGTCCAGGCCGGAGCGGGCCGCCCGCTCCTGGATCCGGTAGGCCTGGACCAGGGCGCTGGGCGGCCAGGTCTCCGCGTCCGCCTCGCCGCCCGTCGCCGCCCGGGCGCCGGGATGGGGCCGGGCATCCGGCAGCAGGCCGGGCGCACCCTGGTCTCCCGTTTCTTCCCGGGCCCGGCCGGCCGCCGCGCTGTCCCCAGCCGGCCCACCCGGGCCGGCCCCATACCGGTCGCCGGCACCCCCATGCTCGCCACCCGCGCCACCGGTCCCGGCCCTTCCCGCCGCAGGCGGGGTCACCGCTGGCGGGGGTGGCGCCGGGGTCTGGCCGTCCCCGGGGGCCGGCTCGTCCCCCGCCCCGGGGAGCCCGGGCCGGCCGCCGGCTTCCGCCGCCTTGATGGCGGCCCACAGGCGCTGCACGTCGGCAGCACTACGGGCCTCCATCTGGCCGAAGACATGGGGATGGCGGCGGATCAGCTTGTCCGCCAGCCGCTGACAGACATCCGCCACGTCGAAGTGACCCGCTTCGGCGGCAATCTGGGCATGGAGCAGCACCTGGAGGAGAAGGTCGCCCAGTTCTTCGGCCAGGTGCTGAGGATCTCCGCGGTCAATGGCTTCCACCACTTCGTACGCCTCTTCCAGGGCGAAGCGGCGCAGGGAGCGGTGGGTCTGGGCGCGGTCCCAGGGGCAGCCGCCCGGTTCCCTCAGGCGGCGGACCAGTTCCACCAGCCTGGCGAATCCGTAGGGGTCCTGCCCGCTGCGATCCACAAGGGTGTCCGTCACGATAAACCCCCCGGCCGGGGGTTGGACATGGGCACCGCCTAGTCCTCCATCTGCTTGCGCAGCACCGCCGCCGCCGTCTCGGCCAGCTTGAGCTCCAGGTCCCCCATCTGGGTGCCGGGCTCCTTGGAGGCCAGAATCACCGCCCCGATGACGTCGCCCGTGGCCAGGATGGGCGCGATCACGTAGGCTGAGAACCGCTCGTCGGTCTCGTCGTCGGCCAGGAGGGTGCCGGCGCCGGGGTTCTGGGCCGGGCGGTTGCGGAGGACGGGCTGTCGCTGGGCCATGGCCTCCTCCACGGCGCCCCCGATGCGCTTCTCCATGAACTCTTTCCGGGGCGCACCGGCCACGGCGATGATGGCATCCCGGTCGGCCACCAGGGCGATGTGGTGGACGGCCTCGTGGAGGGAATCGGCCAACTCCTTGGCAAAATCACCCAATTCGCCAATAGGCGAGTACTTTTTCAGGATCACTTCGCCGTCGCGATCCACGAAGATCTCCAGCGGGTCGCCCTCGCGGATGCGCAGGGTGCGCCGGATCTCCTTGGGGATCACGACCCGGCCCAGGTCATCGATGCGGCGCACGATGCCCGTCGCCTTCATCCGTCACCCCTCCTCGCCTGGTTCCTCGCGGTGGTGGCGGTCCGTTTCCGGGTTCCGGCCTGGTGTCCCGTCCCGGCCCGGCGCGCTCGCCGGGGGCGGGCGGGTGATCCTTCCGGAATAGCTTTTCGCACGCAGGGGTCCCTTCTCGAGGGACAGCCACCGCGAAGACAGTGTGCCGCCAAAAATTTTCCGTTATTCTGCCACCGGCTCGTCCACCGGCTGCTCTCCGGCGGGAAGGGGTGTGTGGCGGGCCAGCTCGCGCAGAAAGCGGCGCAGGGCGGTGAGGACCTCGCGCTCGCCCAGGCCGTCGGTGCGGAAGAACGCCGCCGCCCGGCCCCGCACCAGCTGCAGCCGCCGGCCCAGCTGCGGGCGCAGCGCCTCGCACGCCTGGGTCAGGGCCCCGGCCTGGGGAGCGACGGCTTCCATGTCGATCCGGGTGCCCTGCTGTTCGATGCGGAAGACGCCGCAGCGGGCCGCCAGCTGCCGCACCTCGGCCAGGGCCAGCAGGTTCCGTACCGGTTCCGGCGGCGGGCCGTAGCGGTCCTGCAGCGCCTCCCGCACCTCGGCCAGGTCGGCCGGCGTCTCCGCCAGGTTGACCTTCTTGTAGAACTCGATCTTCTGGCGGGCGTCGCGGATGTAGGTGTCGGGGATGTGGGCGTCGACCACCAGGTCGATCACCGGTTTCAGCCGCGCGGGCCGCTGCCGGCCGCGCAGCTCGTTGACGGCCTCTTCCAGCAGCTGGGTGTACAGGTCGAAGCCCACCGACAGCATGAAGCCGTGCTGCTCGGCGCCCAGCAGGTTGCCGGCGCCGCGGATCTCCAGGTCCCGCAGGGCCAGCTTGAACCCCGCCCCCAGCTCGGTGAAGTCCTTGATCGCCTGCAGGCGCTTCTGGGCGTCTTCCGTCAGCACCTTGTCGCGGCGGTAGGTGAAGTAGGCGTAGGCCACCCGGTCGGATCGCCCCACCCGGCCGCGCAGCTGGTAGAGCTGGGCCAGGCCCATCCGGTCGGCGTCCTCCACGATCAGGGTGTTGACGTTGGGGATGTCCAGGCCCGACTCGATGATGGTGGTGCACACCAGCACATCGGCCTTGCCCTCCATGAAGTCGACCATGACCCGTTCCAGCTCGCCCTCGGCCATCTGGCCATGGGCCACGGCGAAGCGGGCCTCGGGCAACAGGCGCTCCAGCCGCCGCCGGACGGCGTGGATGCTCTGGACGCGGTTGTGCACGTAGAACACCTGTCCACCGCGGCGCAGCTCCCGCTGGATGGCGTCCCGCACCAGCGACTCGTGCCACTCCACCACAAAGGTCTGGACCGGGAAGCGGTTCTCCGGTGGCGTGTCGATGCGGCTCAGGTCCCGGATTCCCGCCAGGGCCATGTGCAGGGTGCGGGGGATGGGCGTGGCCGACAGGGTCAGCACGTCCACGTTCTGCTTCAGCTGCTTGAGCCGCTCCTTGTGAGCCACGCCGAAGCGGTGTTCCTCGTCGATGATCACGAGACCCAGGTCCTTGAAGCGCACGTCGGGCTGGACCAGCCGGTGGGTGCCGATGACGATGTCCACCGTGCCCTGGGCCAGGCCCGTCAGGATCTCCGCCTGCTCAGCCGGCGAGGCAAAGCGGCTCAGGGTGCGGATGGTGACGGGAAAGGGCGCGAAGCGCTCCTTGAACGTCCGCTCGTGCTGGTACGCCAGCACGGTGGTGGGCACCAGCACCGCCACCTGCTTGCCGTCCTGGACCGCTTTGAAGGCCGCCCGCATGGCCACCTCGGTCTTGCCGAAGCCCACGTCGCCCACCAGCAACCGGTCCATAGGGACCGGCCGCTCCATGTCGGCCTTGATGGCGGCGATGGCCTCCAGCTGGTCCGGCGTCTCCTGGTAGGGAAAGGCGTCTTCAAACTGGCGCTGCCAGGGGGTGTCGGGGCTGAAGGCGTGACCGCGGACCGACTGGCGGGCGGCGTACAAGGCCAGCAGCTCCCCGGCCATCTCCCGCACCGATTCCTTGACGCGCTGCTTGACCTTGTTCCACTCGCCGGAACCCAGCCGGGCCAGCCGCGGCTGGTGACCCTCGGCGCCCACGTACTTCTGCACCAGCTCGATCTGGTCGGTGGGCACGTAGAGCCGGTCGCCGCCGGCGTACTGCAGGGTCAGGTAGTCGCGGTGCACGCCCTGGATCTCCATGGTGCGCAGGCCGAGGAACCGGCCGATGCCGTGGTGGACGTGGACCACGTAATCGCCGGGCTTGAGGTCCACCAGCCGTTCCAGGGCCTGGGCTTCTGCCCGGTCGGCGGCCACGGTGGGGCTGCGCCGCCGGGCCACCCGGCGGCCCAATACCTCCCGCTCCGTCAGGACGACCCAGCGCAGGGCGGGCACCTCAAAGCCTTCGCTCAGGCCGGCCGGAGCCACCAGCACTTCCCCGGGGGCGGGCAGGGTCAGGCGCTCCACCTGGCGAGCCGCCACGTCGGCGTCGAGCAGGGCCTGGCGCAACCGGCCGGCCCGGTCGCCGTCGCCGGCCACCAGCAGCACCCGGTATTGCTGGCGCTGCCAGGTGCGCACCTCTTCCTCGAACAGGTCCCACTGCCCGTGGAACATCGGGGCAGGCCGCGCCGTCACGGGATACACCTGCCGCGGCTCCGGCCCCTGGCCCGGCGTCCGGGCCAGCACCGACAGGTACAGCACGGGCCGGGAAGCCAGGGCGCCCCAGAGGGCCGGTTCGTCCAGGTAGAGCGCGGCCTGGGCAGGCAGGATCTCGCCCCGGGCGAGAAGGTCGGCCTGGCGCTCCTGCCACTGGCGCTCCCGATCGGCCACCGCCTCCTCCAGGGACCGGGGCTCCACCCAGACAGCCATGGCGGGCCCCGGGGCATAGTCCAGCAGGGTGGCCATATCCGGCTCGAAGAAGGGCAGGTAGTGCTCCGCCAGCTCGATGGAGCGCTCGGCCTCCAGCCGAACCAGGTCCTGCTCCAGCCGGTCCAGCAGCTGGCGGGCGGCACCACCCCTGCGGTGGCGCGTCTGGTCCCGCAGGGAGTCCAGCTCGGAGGCCAGGGCAGCGAGTCCCCGCCGCCAGGCAGCCTCGTCCAGCACCAGTTCCCGGGCGGGAACCAGGCGCACCCGCTCCAGGGCGCCCGTCGACCGCTGGGTACCGGGGTCGAACCGGCGCAGGGAGTCGATCTCGTCGCCAAAGAACTCGATGCGTACGGGCTCACCGGCCGGTGGGTAGACGTCCACGATCCCGCCGCGAACGGCCAGCTCGCCGGGACGGTCGACCTGCTCGGCCCGCTGGTACCCGGCGGCGACCAGGCGGGCCAGGAGGTCATCCCGGTCCAGGGCCTGTCCCGGTTCCAGGTCGACCAGCCCCGCCGCCCAGCGCTCCGGATGGGGCAGGCGGCGGGCAACGGCGGCCACCGGGGCCACCACCAGGCAGGGGCCCTGGCGCAGCCGGGCGAGCGCCTCCAGACGCAGGGCCAGAAGCTCGGGGCTGGCGGCCAGCACCTCGAAGGGCAGGACTTCAATGGCGGGGAAGACCACCACCCGCTCCGCAGGCACCCAGGCGCGCAGGTCGGCAGCCAGGGCGTCGGCCGCCCCCTGCTCGGCGGTAAGGATGAACAAGGTCCGGCCCGTGGCGGCCGCCAGGGCAGCCAGCAGGCTGGCCGCGGCCGGCCCGCCCAGGCCGTACACCGCCTGGGCGGGCAGTTCCTGGCGCACCCCTCCGGCCAGGGAGGGGAACTCCGGCAGCTGCTGCCACAGGCGCAGCAGGTCTTCCGTCAGGTCCTGGGCTGGCAGGGTGGTCATTCTTCCCTTTCGCCTCCACCGCCGGCGCCGGCACCCTGGGTCCCTGAGGGCCAGGGAGTGGGCCCGTTGTAACGGGACATCGCCCGTTCCAGGCCGGTCGCCAGCACCGCCAGGACGGCCTCCGCTGCCCGCTGGACCGCCGCGGTCATCAGAGGTCGCTCCTCCGGAGCGAAGGGAGCCAGCACATAGTCCGCGGCATCCACGCCCGCCGGCGGGCGTCCGATGCCCACCCGCAGGCGCGGGAAATCGTCCTGGCCCAGGCTGGCGATGATGGAAGCGACCCCGCGGTGGCCGCCGGCGCTGCCCCGCGGGCGCAAGCGCAGGTGGCCGGGCGGCAGGTCCAGGTCGTCGTAGATCACCAGGACCTCCCCCGGCGGGACGCGCAGGTTGCGGCAGGCCTGAGCCACGGCCTCGCCGCTAAGGTTCATGTAGGTCTGGGGTTTGAGCAACACCACGGGCTGGCCGCGCCACGTCCCCTCCGCCCAGAGGGAGCGGAAGCCCCGGCGCCAGCCGGCCGTGCGCAGCCGCCGGGCCAGGGCATCGACCACGGCAAAGCCCACGTTGTGCCGGGTTCCCTCGTACTCGGGACCCGGGTTGCCAAGCCCGACGATGATCCGGGGCACAGGCCCCGCCTCCGTCCTCGCCGGCGGGGGCGAGGGCGCCGGGCCGGTGGGGTGGGCGAGCGGCTCGCCCGGTTCGACCCGGCGGGCCGCCGCCCCCTGCCGCGAGGCCGGCTCCCGGGGTCCGCGTACCGGGCCACCGCGTCACCCCCTGGCCCCGCCCCCGGCCACCGCCCCCGGCGTCACACCTCGCCCTTCTCGCCCTTCTCTTCCGTGGCTGCACCCGCAGCGACCTCAGCAGCCGGCTGCTCTTCCTCCTCCGCACCCAGGTCCTTCGGCGGCAGCAGCACCGCCACGATCTCGTCCGGATCGTTCAGCACCCGGACCTGGGCCGGCACCTCCAGGTCACGCACCCGCAGTTCCTCGCCCACCGGCAGCCGGGCCACGTCCCCCTCCACGGCCGCCGGCATGTGGCGCGGCAGGCATTCGATCTCCAGCTCGGCCAGCTGGTGCTGCAGGATGCCCCGCTTCTCGGCTTCCTCCACACCCCGCAGGACGATGGGCACCTGGGCTCGGACGGGTTCGTCCTCCCGCACTTCGAAGAGGTCCACGTGGAGCAGGTCGCCCCGGGCGGGGTGATACTGCAGCTCCTTCACCATGGCGCTGAGGGAGCGGGTCGTCCCGTCCTGCACCAGTTCGACGGTCAGGATACCCCGCGCCCGGCCCGACGCCAGCAAGCGGTGGAACTCCCGGGCATCGAGGCGCACGGGAAAGTTGCCGCTGGGTCCGTACAGAACCGCCGGGAGACCGCCCTCGCGGCGTACCCGCCGCGGGTGGCCCGGCTCCCGGGGAACCGCACGCAAAACGGCCTGCACCAGGACATCCCTCCCGACTCCAGGATCGGTGAGCCTTCACAAGCCGGCGCTAGTTTAGCCCCGAAACGCCGGCGGTGTCAAAGGGCGCCCTGGACGGCCGCAGCCTCGGCCGGCCGGAGCCGTTTCAGTTGAAGAGCCGGCTGACGGACAGGTCCTCGTGGATGCGGACGATGGCCTCCCCCAGCAGGGGAGCCACCGACAGCACCTTGACCCGCGCCTTCTCCGCCCCGGGCGGCAGGGGAATAGTGTCCGTCACCACGATCTCCTCGATGGGCGCCTCCGCCAGCTTTTGCAAGGCGTTGCCCGAAAATACGGCGTGGGTGCAGCAGGCGTACACGGCCCGGGCTCCCAGGGCGATGAGAGCCTCCGCCCCGTGCCGGATGGTACCCCCCGAGTCGATGATGTCGTCGATCATGATGGCCGTGCGGCCCTCCACCTCGCCCACCACCGACATCACTTCGGCCACACCGGGTTCGGGCCGGCGCTTGTCGATGATGGCGATGGGGACCCCGAGCCGGTCGGCCAGCTCCCGGGCCCGGCTCACCCCGCCGTGGTCCGGAGACACCACCACCGGCTTCTCCAGCTTCTTGCGGGCGAAGTACTCCGCCAGGAGCGGCACCGCCGTCAGGTGGTCCACGGGCACGTCGAAGAAGCCCTGGATCTGGCCGGCATGGAGGTCCATGGTGACGACCCGGTCCGCCCCGGCCACCGTCAGCAGGTTGGCCACCAGCTTGGCCGTGATGGGCTCCCGGGGCCGGGTCTTCCGGTCCTGGCGGGCGTATCCGTAGAAGGGCACGACCGCATTGACCCGCCAGGCGGAGGCGCGCTTGAGGGCGTCCAGCAGGACCAGCAGCTCCATCAGCGTGTCGTTGGGCGGGTGGCAGGTGGGCTGGATCACGAACACGTCGGCCCCGCGCACGCTCTCGTTGACGGAAACCCGCACCTCGCCGTTGGCGAAGCGGCCCAGTTCCAGGTCCCCCAGGGGAACGCCGATGTGCTGGGCGATGGCTCGTGCCAGCGCCGGGTTGGCACTGCCCGCGAAGAGTTTCAGCCGCCCGCTATCGTACGCCATCGCCGTTCCTCCCCCGGGCCCGCTGGCGCCAGCGGGCCGCCCATCCTTCCTTGTTGACCTGGCGCTCCCGGGCGATGGCCAGCGCGCCGGGCGGCACGTCCTGATTGATGGTCGAACCGGCGGCCACGTACGCTCCCTGGCCTACCCGCACCGGCGCCACCAGGTTGGCGTTGCAACCGATGAAGGCTTCGTCCTCGATGATGGTGCGGTGCTTGCGGAAACCGTCGTAGTTGACCGTCACGGTGCCGGCGCCGATGTTGACGCCGGCGCCCACCTGGGCATCGCCCAGATAGGAGTGGTGGTTCACCTTGGACCCGGGGCCCACCTCCGCATTCTTCAGCTCGGCGAAGTTGCCGATGTGGACGCCGGGAGCGAGGCGGCAGCCTGGCCGCAGGTGGCTGAAGGGGCCCACCCGGCAGCCGTCACCCAGCTGGCTGTCTTCTACCACCGAATACCAAACCTGCACCTGGTTGCCCAGGACGCTGCCCGTGATGTGGGCGCCGGGGCCCAGGCGGCAGCCCTCCCCGATGCGAGAGCCCGCCGCCACCACCGTGTTGGGGAAGATCACCGTGTCCCGCCCGATCTCCACGTCGTCATCGATCCAGGCGCTGGCCGGGTCGATCAGGGTCACGCCCGCCGCCATCCACCGCTTCCGGATGCGGTCGCGCAGGATGGCTTCCGCCCGGGCCAGCGCCTCCCGGTCGTTGACCCCTTCCACCTGCCGGGGATCGGGGGCAGTGACGGTGTGGACCGCCAGGCCCTGCTGGTGAAGTAGCGCCACCACGTCCACCAGGTAGTACTCCCCCTGGGCGTTGGCCGGCGTGAGGCGGCGGAGGGAGTCGAACAGGGGCTCCCGCCGGAAGCAGGCCATGCCGGTGTTGACCTCCCGGATGGCCCGCTGGGGCGGGGTTGCGTCGGCCTCTTCCACGATGCGCACCACCCGGCCCGCCTCATCCCGGACGATCCGGCCGTAGCCCGTCGGGTCGTCCAGCTGCGCGGTCAGGAGGGTGGCCGCCGCACCCGACCGGCGGTGGGCGTCGATCAACTGGCGCAGCAGATCGGCCTCCAGCAGGGGCGTATCCCCATAGAGCACCAGGACGTCCTGCGCCCCGGCCACGGCCGCTTCCGCCTGCAGCACCGCGTGCCCCGTGCCGAGGGGCTGGTGCTGCCAGGCATACACCACCCGGTCCCCCAGCAGGGCCTGCACCTGCTCGCCCTGGTGGCCCACCACCACCACCACCCGGCCGGCGCCGGCCCCTTCGGCCGCCCGCACCACGTGCTCCACCATGGGCCGCCCGGCCACCGGGTGGAGCACCTTGGCCCGGTTCGACCGCATGCGCTTGCCCAGCCCCGCGGCCAGGATCACGGCGTGGAGCGGATGATCCAACGAGGTAACCTCCCCGTGGGCACAGGCCTGCACCCCGGACCGACGCCGCGCCGCATGGCGCGACCGCCCGGGGTGCCGGGGTGCCCATCCTTTCCCATGCCGGTTTCAGGGCCTCGCCGGACCCCGGCTGGGACCTGCAGGGTCCGGGACGGCACCAGCCGGGGCCGTCCGGCCCCGCGGAGACCCGCAGGCCCCCTTGCCTGCGGCCTCCTCAGCGGCCGGCGCTTTCCGCGCCCACCTGCCACGGCCGCCACCGCACCACGCAGGTCCGGGCCACCGTGTCGTGCCAGGGCGGGCCGGCGGGCCTCTGCCCGATCCCCAGGGCCGGCCACCAGCCCGCGCCGGCCAGGACGGTGCCCGCCATCCGGGCCAAGAAGCGGACCAGCGCCCGCCGCCAGCCGGGGCACTGGCCTCCGGCCTCCACCACCCGCAGGCCCAGTGCCAGCTTGCCCAGGGTGGTCCCCCAGTAGCCCTCGCCGGCAGCAAAGTAGGCGGCGGCGGCCGCCAGGACCGCGGTGCCGGCCAGCGCCAGAGCGGCCGTGCCGCCGGTCCAGGCCTCGGCCACCTCCAGGACGGTCAGGCCCAGGAGGTTGCCGGCCGCCGACAGCAGCACCAGGTCGATCAAGCCGGCCGCCCAGCGCAGCACCAGCGGTGCCGGCTCGGCCCCAGTCTCGCGCCGCAAGGGGATCAACCCTGCAGCTCGGTCAGAACCTTGCGGATGGCCTCCTGGTCGGGCAGCACCTTGGGGTCGTCGGTGACCCAGCGGTAGCGGATGATCCCGTCCTTATCGATGACGAAGGCCGCCCGCTTGGCCACGCCGCGCAGGTTCATCAGCTCGTCGTAGTACACGTCGTACGCCCGGGACACTTCCTTGTTGAAGTCCGAGAGCAGGGGGAAGTCGAACTTCTGCTGCTCGGCCCATGCCCGCAGGGTGAAGGGGCTGTCCACGCTGATGCCCAGCACCTGGGCATCGAGACCGCTGAACTGCTCGCTGTAGGTGTCCCGCAGGGCACACATCTCCTGGGTGCATACCGAGCTGAAGGCGAAGGGGAAGAAGTACAGCACCACGTTCTTCTTGCCGCGGAACTGCCCCAGGGAGATGGTGTCTTCCGGGCCGGTCGCCGGCAGCCGGAAGTCCGGAGCCTTGTCCCCCACCTGAGCCGCCATCGTCATCCCTCCTGTCGGCTGGCAGGCCGCCACCGCCGTACCGGCCGGCCGCGCCGCGGTCCCGCCCGGCGCGGTGGCACCCCACTCCTCCTGTATCAGATTCGGGATGCCCGGGTAAAGGGTCAAGCTGTTGCCCGCCCCGGTCCCACCCCTGCCGCCGGCCCGGGTCGCAGCCGGGGCCGGTCGAGGGCTCGGCGGTCCGCCCGCCGTGCCGCCCCACCGGCCCCGGACAGCCGCCCCGCCTGTCCTGCCCCGGCGCCGCCACCGGCACCTGCGGCGCCGGGCAGAGCTAGCCCGCCTGCTCGGCCGCCATCCCGCCCACCTGCTGGCGGTAGGCCGCCAGCACCGCCTGCTGGATGCGGTCCCTCGCA
The DNA here is from genome assembly GCF_003403315.2 of Thermaerobacter sp. PB12/4term. Taxonomy (NCBI): domain Bacteria; kingdom Bacillati; phylum Bacillota; class Clostridia; order Eubacteriales; family Clostridiales Family XVII. Incertae Sedis; genus Thermaerobacter; species Thermaerobacter sp. PB12/4term. Next base: position 51,420 of record NZ_CP048407.1, on the reverse strand, counting down.
TCGGCGGTGATGGGATGGGCGATGTCGAAGTACTCGCCGCTGGCCGCCCGCTTGGACGGGAAGGCCACGAACATGCGCCCCTCGGTCCCCTCGACCACCTTCAGCTCGTGGACCACGAACTGGCCGCCGAAGACGACGGAGGCAAAGGCTCGCATCCGGCCCGCGCCCTTGACCGGCCGGATCCGCACCTCCGAGATGTCCATGGCGTCACCCCCCTTCTGCGGGGAGGATTCGCCGCCATGAACCCAGTTCCTGCCATTTCCCAATCCTGTTTTTGGCCTTGCCCGGGGCCGGAATTCCCGTCATAGTCCCCGCAGGCCCGCGGCCCCGCCGGCCCTCGCCGGTTCCACCTCCAGGCCCTGCAGGGTGTAACCGTGATCCGCCAGGGCCCGGCGGATGGCATCCACGTGGGCCGTGTCCCGGGTCTCGATGATCAGCTCCACCTCGGCCTCACCCAGCGCGACCTCATGACGCAACCGGTCATGGTAGACGGCCAGGATGTTGCCGCCCTGGTCGGCGATCACCTTGAGCAGGGCCTGCAGCGATCCCGGCCGGTCGGCCACCAGGGTGCGGATGCGGATCAGGCGCCCGTCTTCCAGCAGCCCGCGCTCGATGATCCGGGCCAGCAGGTTGACGTCGATGTTGCCGCCGCTCACCACCACCGCCACCCGGCCGGCCTCCGGGATCTTGCCGGAGAGCAGGGCGGCCAGGGCCGCCGCGCCCGCCCCCTCGACCACCAGCTTGGCCCGCTCCAAAAGCAGCAGGATGGCGCGGGCGATCTCCTCCTCGGAGACGGTGACCATGCCGTCCACGTAACGGCGGATCAGCCGGAAGGTCATCTCCCGCGGCGTCTTGACCGCCAGGCCGTCGGCGATGGTACGGGCCCGCTCCACCGGCTCCAGGCGCCCCGTGACGTAGGCACGGGCCAGGGCAGGCGCCTCCTGGGGCTGCACTCCCACCACCCGCACCCCCGGCCGCCGCGCCTTCAGGGCGATGGCGATCCCGGCGATCAGCCCGCCGCCGCCCACCGGCACCACCACCGTGTCCACGTCGGGCAGGTCTTCCAGGATCTCCAGGCCCACCGTGCCCTGCCCGGCCACCACCAGCGGGTCGTCGAAGGCGTGGATGAAGGTGAGGCCGCGTTCTTCGGCCAGGCGGCAAGCCAGGTCGTAGGCGCCGTCATAGCCTTCGCCGTGCAGGATCACCTCGGCCCCGTAACCCCGGGTGGCCACCACCTTGGTGGTGGGGGCCGTCTCGGGCATCACCACGGTGACGGGGATTCCCAGGCGGGAGCCTGCCAGGGCCACCCCCTGGGCGTGGTTGCCCGCCGAGGCGCAGATCACCCCCCGGGCCCGGGCCGCCGCATCCAGCCGGGACAGGCGGTTGAAGGCTCCCCGGACCTTGAACGAGCCCGTCTTCTGCAGGTTCTCCAGCTTCAGGAAGACGTCGGCCCCCGCCAGCTCGGAGAAGGCCGCCGAACCCAGCAGGGGCGTGCGATGGACGAACCCCGCGATGGTCCGGGCCGCCTCCTGGATGGCGGCCAGGTCGACGGTGGGAGCGATGCCGGCAGGGACGCCGGCGCCGGCACCCGGGGCGGTCCGCGCCGTCTCCCCCGCGGCCGCCGGACCGCCCGGCCCGGCCGGCCCCCCGCGGCCGGCTCCCACACCGGCCCCGGCGGGGCCGGGTTCTTCCGCCGCCCTCGTACGCCCTTCCGTCATTGCGCTGCGCCTCCCGTTCGTCAGTGCGCCTCGCGCGGCGCTTGCGACGCGCCTCATGCGGTGCGCCACGCGGCGGGCGCCGGCCGCCGCGGACCGCCGGCCTGCCACGGCAGCCCCCCGCGGGCCGCCAGCCTCCGCCGCGCGCCGCCCGCCGGCCGCCTCCCGCTGCCGCTGGTCGCAGGCCGCTGCCCGGAAGCGCCCGCGTCCTAGCGCCCCAGGCTGGGCCGGACCCGCACCTGGCGGCGCACGGTATCCACACCCTCCAGCACGGCCACGGCAAAGTAGTCCTCCACCAGCTTACGGGCCGGCTCGGCGGTGGCAATCATCACGCCCAGGCCGACCACCCGGGCCCCCACCTCGCGCATCAGGTCCATCATGCCGCGGGCGGTGCCGCCGCCTTTCATGAAGTCGTCCACCAGCAGCACCCGCGCCCCCTGGGGCACGGCCCGGCGCGGCACCGACATGGTGGCGATCCGCTGGGACGAACCGGATACGTAGGTGATGCTCACCGACGGCCCCTCGGTGACCCGGCTGTCCCGCCGCAACAGCACCAGCGGCCGCCCCAGGGCCCGGGCGGTCATCAGGCCCAGGGGGATGCCCTTGGTCTCCACCGTGGCCACCAGGTCGGGCTCCTCCCCGCGGAAGCGGGTCGCGAAGAGCGCCCCCAGCCGCTCGGCCCAGGTGGGCGAGAAGAGCAGGTCCGTCATGTAGACGAACCCGCCGGGCAGGATCCGCTGGGGGTCGCGCAGCTGGGTGGCCAGTTCCTCCGCTAGTTGCCAGGCCGCTGCCTCCGTCACCCGCGGCTCGTAGGTGACACCGCCGGCCACGCCGGGGTAGGTGCGAATGGTCCCCAGCCCCTCCTGGTCCAGCACGGCCTTGACCAGGGACAGGTCGTCGCTGATGGTCGACTTGGCCGTGGCGAACCGCTCGGCGAACTGGCTGAGGGACCACAGGTAGCCGGGCCGGTCGGCCAGAAGCTTCACCAGAGCGGCAATCCGCTCGCTGCGCTTGAGCTTAGCCAAGGCGGGGCCCTCCTCCGGGCGGTGCCGGGACGGTCACGCTGCCGGCCCCCGTGCCATCCCCGGCGGCCGTCTCCCGCTCCGGGGACGAACCGGCCGCAGCCTGCAGTCGTGCCTCGGCCTGGCGATAATCGGCGACCTTGTCCACGTCCATGGCCAGCTCGGGATCGGTCACCTCGACGGCGTGGGCGCGCAGACCGGCCAGCTGACCCAGCCGGCGCTCCAGCTCGGCCACCGTGGCCCGGCGGGTCACCACCCGCACCAGGACCGCCGGGCCGAACATCATGGCCAGCTTGAGGGGCTGCTTCCGCGCAGCGTAAAGCGCCTCGGCCCACTGCAGGGCCTGCGGGGCGGCGGCCAGGCGCAAGTACAGGGCGTTGCCGCCGGTGAACTCGCCGTCGCGCAACCGGACGTAGGTACGGGCCGCGCCAGGGAAACGCCGCTCCATGCTCTGGCGCCGGGCAATGGGATAGCCCACGTCGGCACCGGCGGGGATGGCGGCCAGAAACCGCTCCAGCACGGCGCCGTCGATCAGCGGCACGTCGCCGGTGACCAGCAGGACCCCGGTGGCCCCCGGTAGGGCCGCATGCAGGGCTTGCAGCCCCTGCCGGACGCTTCCCAGCAGGTCGCTGCCCGGCGGCACCACGCTGAACCGCCTTTCCTGCCGGGCGCGGGCCAACGCCGCCCCGGCGTCACCGGGGTCGGGACCGGCCAGTACCACGTGCTGCAGGGAAGGCGCCTGAAGGCAGGCCTCCACCACCCAGGCCACCATGGGCCGTCCGGCCAGGGGTACCAGCGCCTCCCACTCCGCGCCGCTCACCTGGCGCAGGGCACCGGTGTTGCGGCGCCCCGCCAGGATCACGGCTCCCGTCACACCGTCCACGCCAGCTTCCTCCTCGTTTCCTCCCGCCGTCCGGCATGCTCCCTAAAGGGTACGGGCCAGCCGGGCGCCGGGGTAGCGGCGCCTCAACCGCCGCCAGGCTTGCCGGGCCGCCTCCCCATGGGGGAAGATCCCCCAAACCACCGGACCGCTGCCGCTCATCCGCGCCACCACGGCTCCTTCCTGCCGCATGCGCTCCAGCGCTTCGGCCACCTCGGGAAAGGCCGCCGCCACCACGGGTTCGAAGTCGTTCCGCACCAGGCAAGCCAGGCTGTTCAGATCCCGCCGCGCCACCGCCCGGGCCACGGCGCCACCGTCGGCGAAGGCCTCCCCGGCCTGCCCTTCACCGCACCGCCGGTCCCATTCGCCGTATGCCCAGGCCGTGGATACCGGCCGCGGCAGGGGCACCAGGACCAGGGCCAGGCCGGGCCAGGAGGGCAGCACCTGGATCCGCTCCCCCTTCCCCCGGACCCGGGCGGCCCGCCCGCCCAGCAAGAAGGGGACGTCCGCCCCCAGCTGATCCCCCAGGCGCCGCAGGGTGGCACCGTCCACGGCAAGTCTCCACAGCCGGCGCAGCCCGCGCAGCACCGCCGCCGCATCGGCACTGCCGCCGCCCAAACCGGCTCCCGCCGCCACCCGCTTGACCAGCCGGATGTCGACCCCGGCCGGCACGTCCAGCGCCTGCTGCAGCAGGCGCGCCGCCCGCCAGGCCAGGTTGTCCGGCCCCGAGGGCACCGGCGGGGCGAGGGGTGCGCCCAGGGCATTGCCTCCGCCCGGTGTCGCCTCGGGGAGTGCCTCCGCTCCCGGCACCGCCGGGGCCGGACCGGAGGGGACGAACCGGGCCGGTGCCGGTTCCGGCCCCGCATCCGCGCCGGCTTCCGGCTCCCCCGGGCCGTCGCCCGGCGCGGCCCCGGCCGGTTCGACCGCCAGGCAAATGGCGCCGTCGCCACGCCAGCGCAGTTCCAGGTCGTCACGCCAGCTGATCCGGTGCAGCACCGAGTCGATCTCGTGATAGCCGTCAGGGCGGCGCGGCCCGATGCGCAGGTGCAGGTTGATCTTGGCGTAGGCCCGTACCCGCACCACCGCCGGCGCCGGCCAGCGGTCCTGCAACGCCCGGCTCCCTCCCCTGTCGTTGCCCCGCCGCCAGGGGCTCCCGTCCAGCACAAACCGTCTGGCAAACCTTCGGCACAAACCCATGAGCACTTCGTCCTGAAGGGCGTAGCTCCTGTTCCCCCGCCTGCAGGACGCGTTTCTCCCGGCGCCGGCGGGCGTCGACGGCCGTGCGCTGGAAACGAAAAGAGCACCGCGCCTGCGGTGCTCCCGCCCCTGCGCCTTTTCGGTCCCACCGGCCGGCGGAGACGCCGTCAACTGGCCGATGAGGCCGAAAAGTTCAGCTTCTTGCGCTCGTTGCCGTTGTACACGCTGACCTCTACCATGGCGGTCAGCAGGTCGGCATAGGTGTACGACAGCCTGCGGTTCTGGTACTCCTCGTCCAGCTTGATGACGAACAGGTTGGGATAGGTCTTCTCCAGGGTGCCTTCCCGTTCGACGATGCGCCGGCGCCCCTTGTTGGCGCGGATGCGGACCCGCTTGCCCACGTAGTTCTCCAGGTCTCGCCGGATCTCGGCGAGCACGTTCCGCGACTCGCCCACAGGAACACCCCTTTTGCCCCGCAAGCTCAAGCCCCATTATACTGCATTCACCCGGGCGAGTCAAAAGCGGTAGTCTACCAGAGGCCTTTTTCGAGTGTCAAGCGAGAATTGTCGGTGAGCGCAACCACCGCTCCGCGGCCGCCGCTCCGCCGCCGTGGAGGGGGCTTTTCAGGGACCAACGGTGCGCGTGCCGCACCCCAGGGGCGCGGCACGCCGGCAGGCCGGTGTCACTTGGTGTAGCGGTCGGCCACCGAGGAGGCCGCGTAGGAGTCGGGCTTGATCTTGGCGTCAAAGCCGCTGCCGACCACCATGCCGACGATCTCCCGGATCAGGTCCCGGGTCTCGCCCTGCATGCCCACGTCCAGGTGGATCTCCACGTTGGGCAGCCGCCCGCCCCTCTGGGCCAGCCGCTCCGCCAGGCGGGTGGCCAGGGACAGGCTCAGGCTCGCCTCGTAGAAGATCTTCTGCCGCAGGCTGGTGATCTTCCGCTGCTTGCGCACCTGGTAGAAGTACCGCGCGCCCTTCCCCAGCCGGTGGATCACCACGGCCGTGACGAACTGGGTCTGCTGCCGGACCTGGGAGTCGGTGCCGATGATCAGCTTGTACTGGGCATCGGGTTCGGCACGGATGTAGTCCAGGATCTCGGCACACAGGCCGTCGAAGGAGAGGGCACCGCGGGTTGGGCTGATGAAGGGTGTCTGCACGGCCATTCCCCCCGGCCGGAAGCCCGCTGCGAGCCGCTGCAAGGATTGCCGCTTCAGTGCTCGTTGTTCTTCAGTGCTCGTTATTCATTATATCCAAGGACGGCCCGCCGCCGGGCAGGGGTGGTCGCCCCGGGGGGAACAACTGATTGGCCAGGCGCGCAAACCCTTCCAGATCGACGGTCTCGGGCCGGGTTCCCGGGTCGATCCCGGCCGCCCGGCACGCCGCCTCGGCCTGCGCCCGCTCCACCGCCGGGTGGGCCGCCAGGGCGTTGGCCAGGCGCTTGCGGCGCTGGCTGAAGGCCGCCCGCACCAGCGCGAACAGGGCCGCCGGATCGACCACCGCCACCGGCGGGCGCGGGTGGGGCCATAGGCGCACCACCGCCGAGTCCACCTCCGGCCGGGGCCAGAAGGCTCCTGCCGGCACGGTGCCCAGCCGCTCCACCCGGGCATGGTAGGCGACCAAGACCGTCAGCGCGCCGTAGGCCGCGGCGCCCGGCGCAGCCACCAGCCGGTCGACCACCTCCGCCTGCAGGGTGAGCACGGCCCGCTCCCACCGGATGGGAGCTTCAAGCCAGCGCACCAGGAAAGGCGACGTGATGGCGTAGGGAAGGTTGCTGGCCAGCTTGACCGGCCCCTCCGCCGGGTCCCGGCGCGACACCAGGCGGTCCAGGTCGACGGCCAGGATGTCCCCCTCCACCAGCTCCAGGTTCGGCAGGTGCCCCAGCCGCTCCCGCAGGGCCGCGGCCAGCCGGCGGTCGACCTCCACCGCCCGTACCCGGCCGGCCCGCTGCGCCAGGCGCTCCGTCAGGGCGCCCAGGCCCGGTCCCACCTCGATCACCAGATCGTCCGGGCCGGGTTCCACCGCGGCGACGATCCGTTCCGCCCAGTAGTCGTCGACCAGGAAGTTCTGTCCCAGCCGCCGGCTGGGCCGCACGCCGTACCGTTCGAGCCACCGGCGCAGCTCGGCCCGGTGGGTGGCCCGGTGGGCCCCGTGCCCTCTTTCCTGGCCCTGCATGCCGGACGAACCTGCCACACCCCGTGCCTCCTTGCCGGCCCCGTGGTACCGGCGGGATCCGGGCCGGGACCGGTACCGGGGCCGGGGCCGCCTGGCCCGGTACCGCCGCCCCCACGACCATCCCCACGGCGGCACCAGCTGGCCCGCGCGGCTCCAGATGGCCGGCCAGCCTGGCGGCCGCACGGCCCGGCCCGCAGCGTCATCACCGGCGCGGGCCGCCGGCACCGCCGCTGCCCGGCTCCGCGGATCCTGCCAGCCTGCCCGGTCGCGGTTCCGGCCGGTCCGGCCCCGGCGCCCGCTCCTCCCGTCTAGAGGCCTTCGGCCCCCGCCGGGTGGCCGGCTTCCTCCCCCCGGGGCGGCCCGGACGGGGCCACCTGGGGAAGGGCGAGCCGGAAGAGCCGGGCCGCGTTGGCCGTGGTCTGGGCGGCCAGCCGGTCCAGGGGAAGCCCGCGCTCGGCGGCAATCCGCTCGGCCACCAGCCGCACCCAGGCCGGCTGGTTCCGCCGGCCCCGGTAGGGATGGGGCGCCAGGAAGGGCGCGTCCGTCTCCACCAGCAGCCGTTCCAGGGGTACCGCCCTGGCGGTCGCTCGAGCGTCCTCGCCGTTCTTGAAGGTCACCGGCCCGTCCAGCCCGATGAACCAGCCCGCCGCGGCCCAGCGGGCGGCCCAGTCGGGACCGGCGCTGAAGCAGTGCAGCACGCCTTCCACCTGCGGCCGGCCCGGCGCCGCCAGCAGGTCCCAGAGGTCGTCCACCGCGTCCCGCTGGTGGATGATCACCGGCAGCCCCAATTCCACCGCCAGCTCCAGCTGGGCCAGGAAAGCCTTCTTCTGCTGGCCTTCCCCCGCGCGGCCGCGGTGGTAGTCGAGCCCGATCTCCCCGATGGCCACCACCCGCGGGTGGGCGGCCAGGCGGCGCAGCTCGGCCAGGGCCGCGGCGGTGCACTCCCCGGCGCTGTGGGGATGGATGCCCACTGCGGCGTAGACGTCCTGGTACCCCTCGGCCAGGGCCACGGCCCGGCGGGAGCTTTCCAGGTCGATGCCGATGGTGATCATGGCCACCACCCCGGCCGCCCGGGCGGCGGCCACCACCTGGTCCCGGTCCCGGTCGAAGTCGGGGAAGTCCAGGTGGCAGTGGGTATCCACCAGGGCCACCGGGGCCGGTCCGTGGGCCTCCGCCCCCTCGCCGGGCCTCACCGGATCCGGCTCCCTTCCCCGATGGGCCGGTCGGTGGTGAGCAGGGCCAGCCCCTGGCCATCCTCCGCCGCCAGGACCATGCCCTGGGATTCCACGCCGCGGATCACGGCGGGCTTGAGGTTCGCCACCACCACGATGGTCTTCCCCACCAGTTCCTCCGGCCGGTAATGGGCAGCGATCCCCGCCACGATCTGGCGCCGTTCCCCGCCCAGGTCGACCTCCAGGCGCAGGAGCCGGTCGGCCCGCGGATGCTTCTCGGCGTGGATCACCCGAGCCGTGCGCAACTCGATCCGCCCGAACTCTTCAATGGTCACCTGGCCGGTCACCTGGCCAGCCGGGGCGGCGCCGCCGCCGGCACCGGCCGGACCGGCCGCTGCCGCCTTCCGGGCCTGGGGCGTGGGCTTGGTCCCGGCAGCCGCTGCCACCGGAGAGCCGGCCTCGGCCCCGGCAGCCGCCGCCACCGCAGGGCCCGCCAGCGCTGCCGTCACCCCATCGCCTGCCTCCCGTGCCGCCGGTTCGTCCAGCTCGATGCGCGGGAACAGGGGCTGGTCGCGAACCACCCGCGCCCCTGCCGGGAGCTGCCCCCATTCCAGGCCCTGCTGCCAGCCTGCCGGCCGGTAGTCCGGCCCCAGGCCCAGCTGGGTCCAGAGCCGGGCCGGCGTCTCCACCAGGAAGGGCGAGAGCAGCACCCCGACCACCCGCGCCGTCTCGGCCACGTCGTAGAGAACGGCCTCCAGCCGGTCCTGCCGGCCCTCCCGGCGCAGCGCCCAGGGTGCCTGCTCGTCGATGTACTTGTTGGCCCGGCCGATCAGGTCCCAGATGGCCTGCAGGGCCGCCGGCAGGTCGAACCGGTCCAGGGCCTGTTCCACCCGCGCCGCCGTTTCCCGGGCCGCCGCCGCCAGCACGCCGTCGCTGGCCCCGGCGGGCGGCCGCGGGATGCGCCCGTCCAGGAAGCGCTGGATCATCCCCGTGGTCCGCCAGGCCAGGTTGCCCAGGTCGTTGGCCAGGTCGGTGTTGAGCCGCCGCACCAGGGCCTCTTCGCTGTAGCTGCCGTCGTCGCCGAAGGGCACCTCCCGCAGGAGGAAGTAGCGCACCGGGTCGACGCCGTATTTCTCGATCAGCTGCACCGGGTCGATCACCTGGCCGCCCGCCCGGGACTTGCCGATCTTGCCGCCGTCGATCAGCAGCCAGCCGTGGCCGTACACGCAGCGGGGCAGGGGCTCGCCCAGGGCCATCAACAGGGCGGGCCAGATGATGGCGTGGAAGCGCAGGATGTCCTTGCCGATCAGGTGGACGTCCGCCGGCCAGAAGCGGCGGTAGAGGTCTCCGTCGGGCCAGCCCAGGGCGGTGATGTAGTTGGCCAGGGCGTCGATCCAGACGTAGATCACGTGGTCCGGGTCGAAGGGCACGGGGATGCCCCAGCGGAAGGAGGTGCGGGACACCGAGAGGTCCTGCAGCCCCTGGCGGATGAAGGCAACCACCTCGTTGCGCCGGCTGGGCGGCTGGATGAACCCGGGGTGCCGCTCGATGTGCTCCAGCAGGGGCTCGGCGTACCGGGAAAGCCGGAAGAAGTAGCTTTCCTCCTGCAGCCGCTCCACCGGCGTCTCGTGGACCGGGCAACGCCCCCCGTCCAGTAGCTCCGCCTCGGTGTAGTAGGCCTCGCAGGCCGTGCAGTAGAGGCCTTCGTAGACCCCCTTGTAGATATCCCCCTGGTCATACAAGCGCTGGAAGATCTGCTGCACCCGCGCCTCGTGCCGCGGCTCGGTGGTGCGGATGAAATCGTCGTAGCTGATGTGCAGCCTCTGCCAGAGCTGCCGGGTCGCCTCCACGATGGGATCGATGTACTCCAGGGGCTCCTTGCCCGCCTGGCGTGCCGCCCGCTCGATCTTCTGGCCGTGCTCGTCGGTTCCGGTGAGGAACCAGGTCTCATCGCCCCGCAGCCGGTGGTAACGGGCCAGGGCATCGGCGGCCACCGTGGTGTAGGTGTGCCCGATGTGCAACCGGTCGTTGGGGTAGTAGATCGGGGTGGTGATGTAGAACCGGCCCCGGCCGCGGCCGGCCTGCGACCCGGCCGGCTTCTGTGCCGGGAACTGCGTTGCCGACGAACCTGCCATCACCGTGCACCTCCTGTCCTCCGCTGGGCTGGAAGATGGGCCCGGGCCGGGCAAAAGAAAAAGCCCCGCGCCCGGCAAGGGCGAGGGACTCTCGCGGTACCACCCTGCTTCACCCGCCCCTTGCGGGGACGGGCCTTGGCACCCCGCCAGCGCCAGGCCTGACGCCGCGTTGCCTGCACCAGCGGGGCTTGCGCGTTCACGGGCGCACCCGGCCGGGCCTACTGGGCTGGCGCCGTTGGGCCGGCGGCTCCGGGGCCATGTTCGCCGGGCGGACGGGCGGGCTTGCACCATCCCCGCCTCGCTGGGGCGTCCGGACCGGTTACTCATCCCCTTCATGGCCTTTGCTATTGCTATGGTTCCGGACCGGTGGCCTGCGGGTTTCGGGGGGAGACCCCCTTTTCCCGGGTTCCTCCCGCTTGCGCCGTATTTTGGCTTGGCCGTGCCCCCGCTGTCAAGTTTGCCGGCACCGGGGCCGCTCCAGCGTGCGCAGCCGCCCTGGCCCGCCGCACCTGATCCTCGGCCTGGGCCCGTTGCAGGGTCGTCGCCGGGGCTGGCGAACCAGCCCGTCCACGGAGTAACCTTGCCTGCGCTTGCAGTCGGGATGATGGCCTGACCTGCCGGGACAACCGGGTGAGGTCTCTCCCTCGCCTTTGCGTCACCACCGCCTGCCAAGACCGCAAGCGGGCACCCCGACCGCCCTTCGGCGAGGGCTTGCGGATCCGCAGCCGGACCGGGGTCCGGGGCCCGTCCGGGCGTGCCGCGGCCCGGCAGGGTGTTCGACGGTTCGGCCGGGGGTTCCGCCCCAGGCCGGGTTCACCGCCGCCCGGCCTGGCGTTCCCCGGCAACGCCGGCGGCCCCGTTCCGTAAGCTTTTTCCCACCCAGCCATTCCGTTGGCGTTGTCGAGATGTGTCTTGACGTTTTTTGGTACTGGTGCTACGGTCTTGATAGAGGGGCAAAAGAAATCAGCGGTTAAGGGGGCCTCTGGGTAAATGATGAAGTCTACGGGTATTGTCCGCAAGGTGGACGAACTGGGCCGCGTGGTGATCCCCATCGAGCTGCGGAGGACCCTGGACATCCAGGAGAAGGACTCGCTGGAGATCTACGTTGACGGCGACAAGATCATCCTGCGCAAGTACGAGCCCGCCTGCATCTTCTGCGGGAACGCCTACAACGTCGAGAACTTCAAGGGGAAGAACGTCTGCAAGAGCTGCATGGCCATCATGGCCACCCGGGCGAGCTGAGCGAACCGGCGACCGGCCCGGGCCCGCTCGGACGGCATCCGCAGGGGAGACACCCGCCAGGCTGGTGCGGCTCCACGGGGCAGGCGGCCGCGCCGCCCATCCGGAACCGGTTGGGGGCAGAACCGGGACGGGGCCTGGCGTATGTGGAACCGGCGCAATCGGGGCTTGACCCGTCACCGCAAGGTGGGTCGACCAGACGGACCTTCACCACCATCCGGCAGGGACGGCCGCCGTGGGCAGCCGGCGGTTTGCTGCAGGTGGGGTGGCTGCCAGGGGGGCCGTGGCAAGGACCGCCTGGCAGGGAGTTCGGGCCCCGAGGTCTGGCCAGGGATGCCCGGCAGAGCGTGGCCGGGGAGCGTTGCCGGCGATGCATACAAATGTGGAAAAGAGTGGGGGGGCCTGTACAGGGCCCCCTTGCCATGACTCGACTTTGACACCGTGATCCTTGAGAACCCTTGAAACACAAGGCTTTCTTGGGCACACGGGGACTGCGTACCACTACACTACCCGGCGGGGGTCGTGGCGGGACGTGGCATCGGCTGCACCCGCGCCGGCGGCCGCAGACCTACGGCTTTGAAGGCTTCGTAGGCTTGGCCCACCAGCTCGGTCCGGGTGAGGTAGGTCTCGCCGTCGAGTTCCACCGCCACGGCATGGAGCTGGGCGAGGTCGCTCAGCACGTCCTCGTAGCTCGCCTCGGGGTTTTGCTGGCGGAGCTTGCGCAACAACAGGCTCTCCAGCACCAGCGCCAGGAAACAGACCATGACGTGCCCCCGGACCCGCCGCTCCGTCCAGTGGAACATCGGCCGCAAGTCCAGGGCGGACTTGAGGGGTGCGGAAGGCGCGCTCGACCCGCCAGAGATCCTTGTAGGCGCGGACCACCGCCTCCGGTTCCAGGTCGGTGTTGGTGCGCAGCAGGTACTTCCCATCGTAGCGGGTGGCTCGCTTGACGGCGTCGGTGTTCACCACCAACGCGCCCTGGGGCAGGGCCTTGAGGTAACGGGCCACGAGGCGGTTCCGCAGGAGATCCTTGGCTTGGCCGCGCTCGATCCGCTGCTTCAGGTGCGCGAGCACCGCCTCCCGGGCCTGGCGGTCGTGCTCGGCCTGCAGGGGTTGTGGCAGAGGATGTAGCGCTGGCCTTGGTGGGTCACCTGCTTGATCTGGAGTTGTTTGTTCACCTTGCGATACCGTCCCGGCTGGCTCAAGACCGCCTCGGCCGCCCGGTGCCGACGCAGGGGCATGCCGACGATGTACTCCATCCCGGCCTCCTCGATGGCCCGCAGGATCGGACGGCTGACCATGCCCCGGTCGGCCACGAAGATCACCCGGCGCAGGTGAAAGCGCCGCTTGAGGGCATCCAGCACGGTCGCCACGGTCGCCTTGTCGGCGGTATCGCCCGGGAAGACCTCGTGGGCGATGGGGTAGCCGTCCCGGGTCATGAGCACGCCCACCACCAGCTGGGGCCGGTCCGGGCGTTTGTCGCGGGAATAGCCGTAGGCAGCCAACCCCTCCGGCCCTCGGCCTTCGAAGTAGCTGGATGTACAGTCCCACATCACCACGTCGACCTCGGTCCAGAACAGGTCGCGAGCCCGGGCGAAGAGGCGATCCTCGATCGCCTCCTTGTGCTCGGCCAACACATCCAGGGCCCGGTAGTAGTGGTGCAGTTCCAACTGCTCTGCCTGGGGCCGGTAGACGCCCTGCAGCCACTGGCGCACCAGGCCGCGCTTGGAGCAGGGGTCGGTGAGGCGGTTGAGCACCATGGTGAAGACGGCCTCGGCGACATCGAAGGCAAGCTGGCGGTCTTCGAGCAGGGCGGCGAAGGCCTTGTCCAGCTCTGCCTCCTGCCAGAGGCGCTCGAAGATCAGGGCCGGTCCCCACTGCTTGGACCAGCGGACGTTCAGACGTTCGGCCTGTTCTTCGAGCCGACGCCAGGTGCTCTGGGAGAAGCGGGCCAGGTTCTCGATGAGGGCATCGAGGCGGCCGTCCTGAAGATCCTCCAGCCGGCCCAGGGTGGCGACCACCCGCTGGCGGACGCGGCCGCCCTGGCGCACGCTCTCGACGAGCTGGAGGTAGGTGCGGGTGGAGCCGTCTTTGTTCTTGAAGGTCTTCTGGCGGATGAACATGGCACAACCATCATAGCATGTTCGTGCTTACCATACAAGTGTTTCCCGAATACACGTGGCACTACACTTTTGACCCAAAAGAACCGCCGCCCCATGGAAACCCCTTGATTCATGCGGGTTCCTGGGGCGGCGTGGCACCAAGCAGGGCCGTCAACGGTCAAACCCGAGCATGATGTATGGAGCCTGAGCGCTATCGCCACGGCCTGGTATGGCTACGGCCTGACCCGCCCCCCGTGCACGCCTTTCTTTTCAGGTCGTGTCCGATGGGGGACGGCCTGTACCAGCGGCGTCCAGGTAAGCACGGTACACCCGGCTGCGGCTAAGGCCGTACCGGCGTGCCACCTCCCGCGCCGCCGCGCTGGGAGCCAGGCCGGCCGCCACCCGCTGGGCCACCTCCACGGCCAGCCGTCCCGGATCGGGTGGAACGGCCTCCCGCTCCCATGACTCCTCCGGGCCAGCGGGGGGCACCGGCACCTCTGGCACGCTCCCTGTTGCGGGCCTATCGTCACCGGGGCTGACCACCCCCGCGCCGGCCGCCTTCCCGGTGCCTTCCCATGCCTCCGGCCCTTCCGCCGCCCGGACCGGCCGGTTTCCGGATCGGTTCTCGCGCGGGTGCCCAGGGTCCGTCCATGACACCGTCGTCATTGGGTGGAGGCCCGCTCCCTCGTCCGGCCCCGGGCCTGCTCCGGCGCCGGCCGTGCCGGACCCCTCCCCCGGGGCCGGCCGGTCCGGCAGCACCGCAACCCCGGGAGGCGCCAGCACCAGGGTGTACTCCCCCCGCGGGGGCGCGGCTTGAAGGACCGGGACCAGCTGGGCTACCCGGCCCCGCAGGATCTCCTCGTGCTGCTTGGTCATTTCCCGGGCCACCACCAGGTAGGCATCCGGCAGGAGCTCCTGCAGGTCCTCAAGGACCGCCTCCAGGCGGTGAGGCGCCTCAAAGAACACCACCGCTCCGTCCCACCGGTGCCAGGCGGCGATCCGCCGGCGGCGACGCTCCCGCTCCCGGGGGAGAAATCCTTCGATCAGTATGCGCGATGCCGGGATACCGGCCACGGAAAGGGCAGCCAGGGCCGCACTGGGTCCCGGCACCGGCACCACGGGCCAGCCGGCCGCAGCGACCCGGCCGACCAGCCGGGCACCGGGGTCGGCCACACCCGGCGTGCCGGCATCGGTGACCAGCGCCACCACCTCGCCCGCAGCCAGCCAGCGCAGCACCTGCCCAGCCCGCTGGGTTTCGTTGTGTTCGTGGCAGGAGATCACCCGGCCGCGGAGGCCGTGGGCGGCCAGCAAGCGCCGCGTGCGGCGGGTGTCCTCCGCCAGGATGTAACCCGCCTGGCGCAGGACCTCCAGCAGGCGAAAACTCACGTCACCCAGGTTGCCGATGGGGGACGCGCAAACGTAAAGGGTGCCCGGGCGCACCCAGTCGCCGGTTCCGCCTCCGCTCACCGGACCGGTCACCTCCCCTGAAGCCATCCCCGCCCGGGCACGACACCAGAGGGGTGTCCGGCGCCGGTCATGGCCAGGTCACCCCGCTCCGCCGCCGAGACGACGTGGGCCGGGGCGGCGGCACGGACTGCAGGGTAGGCGGCGTTTCCCTGCGCCACCGCCCAGCACCGCCAGCAGAAGACCTCCAGGGCCAGCTGGCGGTTGGCGTTGGCTTGCCAGGCCCGGCGGAACGCGGCCAGGGCACGGGTCCAGCCCAGCAACCGGCCGGGCGCTTGCCCCTTCTCGCCCTGCCGCAACCGCCAGACCAGGACCTCCACGGCCCCTTCCGCCCGGTCGCCCCACTCGGCCAGTGCCCGGCCCACTGCCAGGGCATCAGCCGGACCGCCCCGCTCCAGGGTGGCCGCCGCTCGCTCCAGCACCTCTGCTTCCGCGGCGCAGCCGGGTTCGTCCAGGTACGATCGGGCGGCGTCAGGGCGGTCGCCGCAGGCGCAGAGGGCCCAGTAGGCCGCCAGCAAGGACGACCCGGACCGGTCCGCCAGGTCCTTCGCGCGCTCCTCCCGGGGTTGCGGCCGGAACGGAACGACCTGGCAGCGGGATCGCAGGGTCGGCAGGATGGCCGGCAGGTGGTCGGTGGTAAAGAGAAAGACGGCGAAGGGCGGCGGTTCCTCCACCGATTTGAGCAGGGCGTTGGCCGCCTGCACCGTCAGGCGGTCGGCGTCCTGCCAGAGGACCACCTTCCGCCCGCCCGCCCGCGGTCGCAGGGACAGCAGGGCCAGGAGGCGGCGCACCGCATCGATGCCGTGGCCGTCGGGCACCAGCAGATCGGGATGGGTGCCGGCCGCCACCTGCCGGCAGGCGGCGCAATCTCCACAGGCTCGTCCGCTTTGCGGCGCAAGGCATAGCAGGGCCGCGGCCGCTTCCTGGGCGGCTTCCTGGTGCCCCGCGCCCGGGGGCCCAGCCAGCAGGTACGCATGGGCCACCCGCCGCGACCAGAAGGGGGTATGGTTTCGCGCCCCGGCACCGCGCGACGAATCGGGCCTTGCCGGAGCTTGATTGGGGGGCTGGCCATCCCGTTCAAACATGCTCGAAGCGCTCCACGTTCAGGACGAAGATGGTGGCGCCGCCCACGATCACCTCGACGGGATAGGGGACATAGGTGTCCACGGCCCCACCGATGGGCCCCAGCGGTGTCACCACCTGTTCCCGGGGCCGGCAGACCCTCTTGATGATGGCCACCACCTCGTCCACCTGGGCATCTTCGGCCCCCACCAGCAGGGTGGTGTTGCCCTCCTTGAGGAAGCCACCGGTGCTGGCCAGCTTGGTGGCCCGGTATCCCCGGTCCACCAGTTCCTCGATCAGGCGGCCGGCATCCTTATCCTGCACCACCGCCACCACCAGCTTCACCGCGGCCACCCGCCTTTCTGGTCGTCCGCCCCTCGCCGCAGGTCCCAGGGCCGCCCGGACCACGGGCTACCCGGCGCAGGACTGTTTCCGGCCCTGTCTTGCGGGCCTGTTTTTATAGCTTAATCGCGGGCACCTGTCCCGGTGCGCGGGCCGCCCGGGGCATGCGCAACCCGGATTAGCCGCCGAATTCTGGCCGGTCCCGGCAAGCCCGGGTTACAGCCGGGAGACAAGCATGCGCTCCAGCGCCTCGCGAACAGCCTCAGCCACCAGCAGGGCAGGGCGCGTGGCATCGATGACCACGATGCGACGCGGCTCGGCCCGCGCCAGGTCGAGGTAGCCCTGGCGCACCCGGCGGTGGAAACCGGTGTCGCGGCTCTCGATGCCGTCGGCCGGGCGCCGGAGACGGGCCCGCGCCACATCGGGAGGACAGTCAAAGAGCAGCGTCAGGTCGGGTAGAAGCCCGCGCGTGGCCAGGCGGTTGACGCTCCACACCGTGGTGGCGCCAAGACCGAGCCCCGCCCCTTGATAGGCCAGGCTCGAGTCGACATAGCGGTCGCAGACCACCGTCTCACCCGCCAGGAGGGCCGGCAAGATCACCGTCTCCACCAGTTGCGCGCGGGCCGCCGCAAACATCAGCATCTCGGCTACGGGCACGGGCCTGCCGGCGCCCTCCAGCAATAGCTCCCGCAGGCGCTCGCCGAGGGCCGTGCCGCCGGGCTCGCGTACGAGCCGGGACGGGATGCCGCGGGAGTGCAGCCAATCCATCACCACCGCCGCCTGGGTGCTCTTGCCGCTGCCTTCCCCACCCTCCAGGGTGATGAACCAGCCGCGCCGGGCGGCAGCCCGTAACGGGCCGCGTCCCGCCGGCCCGCTTACCGCCCGGTCCTGCGCCGTGTCGTTCGCCGTGTCCTTCCCCATGTCCTGGTGCCCTACCTTGACGCAGCCACTCAGCTGGGACGCAGCCACTCAGCTGACGCGACCTCCGCCAATGTCCTTCTTAGGTTCGCCGGCCGGCACCCTATCTCCTCGACAGGATCTCGCGGGGCCGCCGCGGGTCTGTTTGGACCCGCTCGGGCTCCATAAAGCCGAGAGGCGACGGCTAAACACCGTCGCCCCTCGGCTCTCGGCCTGCTCCAGCGGCAGGATTCGAACCTGCGACCCCCCGGTTAACAGCCGGGTGCTCTACCGCTGAGCTACGCTGGAACGACCATCACAGTCCCCATTATAGCCTCTGGCAGGGCACCCTACAATCCCTGTCAGAACGCCTGCCAGATCCGTACAGCGCGGTGCTCGTCTTGCGAGGTGCTACCCAACCCGGCAACCAGCCCGGCCCGGCTGGGAACTGTGATGTCACTTTGAAACTGAATAAAGTTAAAAAATTGTTCCGGCGGCGACCTACTCTCCCGGGCGGTGGCCCGCCCAGTACCATTGGCGCTGGAGGGCTTAACGGCCGTGTTCGGGATGGGAACGGGTGGGACCCCTCCGCTATGGCCACCGGAACGGTGGGGGGTTTTGCCCCTTGAGAGCGGCACAGGGGAGCGGGGAGCGGGTGATGCGGGAGCGGAGCAACGCTTGGCGATGGGCGGGGGGTGGGATGAAGGGAGAAGGCCTCGACCGATTAGTACCGGGTCGCTGAAGACCTTGCGGTCCTTACACGCCCGGCCTATCGACCTGGTGATCCACCAGGGGTCTTACTCCCTTGACGGGATGGGAGACCTCATCTTGGGGTCGGCTTCGCGCTTAGATGCTTTCAGCGCTTATCCGGTCCCGACATGGCGTTCCAGCCGTGCCCCGGGCGGGACAACTGGGATACCAGCGGTCGGTCCTTCCCGGTCCTCTCGTACTAGGGAAGGCTCCCCTCAAGTCTCCTGCGCCCGCAGTGGATAGGGACCGAACTGTCTCACGACGTTCTGAACCCAGCTCACGTACCGCTTTAATGGGCGAACAGCCCAACCCTTGGGACCTGCTGCGGCCCCAGGATGCGATGAGCCGACATCGAGGTGCCAAACCTCCCCGTCGATGTGGACTCTTGGGGGAGATCAGCCTGTTATCCCCGGGGTAGCTTTTATCCGTTGAGTCACGGCCCTTCCACACAGGACCGTAAGATCACTAAGCCCGGCTTTCGCCCCTGCTCGACCCGTCGGTCTCGCAGTCAAGCACCCTTGTGCCTTTGCACTCCGCGCACGATTTCCAACCGTGCTGAGGGTACCTTTGGGCGCCTCCGTTACCTTTTAGGAGGCGACCGCCCCAGTCAAACTGCCCACCTGCCACGGTCCCGGACCCGGATGACGGGCCGCGGTTAGAACGCCCGCCGTCCAAGGGTGGTATTCCACCGTCGGCTCCCCCGAACCTGGCGGCCCGGGTTCGCAGCCTCCCACCTATCCTATACATGGCCGGCAGACGTTCAATGACAGGTTGCAGTAAAGCTCCACGGGGTCTTTCCGTCCAGCTGCGGGTCGCCCGCGTCTTCACGGGCCGCTCAATTTCACCGGGCCCCTCGCCGAGACAGCGCCCAGGTCGTTACGCCTTTCGTGCGGGTCGGAACTTACCCGACAAGGAATTTCGCTACCTTAGGACCGTTATAGTTACGGCCGCCGTTTACTGGGGCTTCGGTTCGGAGCTTTGGGCTTGCGCCCGGACCCCTCCCTTAACCT
Source organism: Thermaerobacter sp. PB12/4term (assembly GCF_003403315.2). Lineage (NCBI taxonomy): Bacteria > Bacillati > Bacillota > Clostridia > Eubacteriales > Clostridiales Family XVII. Incertae Sedis > Thermaerobacter > Thermaerobacter sp. PB12/4term. The sequence continues at coordinate 32,259 of NZ_CP048407.1, read as the reverse complement.
TCCAGCACCGGGCAGGCGTCAGCCCTATACTGCGCCTTACGGCTTCGCAGGGACCTGTGTTTTTGATAAACAGTCGCCTGGGCCTCTTCGCTGCGACCCCCGGCGCTCCGGCCGCCAGGGCCTTCACCCCAGGGGCACCCCTTCTCCCGAAGTTACGGGGTCAGTTTGCCGAGTTCCTTAGCGAGGGTTTTCCCGCGCGCCTTAGGCTTCTCGCCTCGCCCACCTGTGTCGGTTTCGGGTACGGGCACCGGAAGCCTGGCTAGAGGCTTTTCTTGGCAGTGGGGGATCGGCCCCTTCGCCCCCGAGGGGGCTCGGCGTCGCGTCTCAGGACTCCCCGGGGGATTTGCCTCCCGGGGCTCCCCTACCCGCTTGCACCGGCCATCTCCAGCGGCCGGCGGTACCTACCCTCCTGCGTCCCCCATCGCTCGTAACGGCTTCCCGGTGGTACCGGAATATGAACCGGTTCTCCATCGCCTACGCCTTTCGGCCTCGGCTTAGGTCCCGACTAACCCTGAGCGGACGAGCCTTGCTCAGGAACCCTTGGGCTTTCGGCGGGCCGGATTCTCACCGGCCTTTTCGCTACTCATGCCGGCATTCTCACTTGCCTGCGCTCCAGCCGGCCTCACGACCGGCCTTCGCCGCCCAGGCAACGCTCCCCTACCACGGGCTTGCGCCCGTCCACAGCTTCGGCGCCGTGCTTGAGCCCCGCGTCATTTTCGGCGCAGGGTCGCTCGACCAGTGAGCTATTACGCACTCTTTAAATGATGGCTGCTTCTAAGCCAACATCCTGGTTGTCTTAGCGACCCCACATCCTTAGCCACTTAGCACGGACTTGGGGGCCTTAGCTGGTGGTCTGGGTTGTTTCCCTCTCGAGCACGAAGCTTATCCCCCGTGCTCTAACTCCTCCGGTACACCGCGCGGTATTCGGAGTTTGCCTGAGTTCGGTAACCCGCGAAGGCCCCTAGCCCAAGCAGTGCTCTACCCCCGCGCGTCAGCCCGGAAGGCCCACCCTCAAGTGGTTTCGGGGAGAACCAGCTATCTCCGGGTTCGCTTGGCATTTCACCCCTACCCACAGCTCATCCGATGGTTTTTCAACACCAACCTGGTTCGGGCCTCCACGCGGTCTTACCCGCGCTTCACCCTGGCCATGGGTAGATCACCCGGTTTCGGGTCGACCGCCTGCAACTGGCGCCCTGTTCGGACTCGGTTTCCCTGCGGCTCCGGACCTGCGGCCCTTAACCTCGCTGCAGACGGTCACTCGCCGGCTCATTCTTCAATAGGCACGCCGTCAGGGCTTGCGCCCCTCCGACTGACTGTAGGCACACGGTTTCAGGTTCTCTTTCACTCCCCTCCCGGGGTGCTTTTCACCTTTCCCTCACGGTACTGGTGCACTATCGGTCGCTCGGGTATTTAGCCTTGGAGGGTGGTCCCCCCAGCTTCCCACGGGGTTCCACGTGCCCCGTGGTACTCGGGAACGCAGCAACGGAGGCCTTCCGCTTTCGCCTACGGGGCTGTTACCCTCTCTGGCCGGCCTTTCCAGACCGCTTCGGCTAGCGGACGGCTTTCTCACTCCGCCGGAGCCCTGCCAAGCTCCGCTCCTGCGCCCCTCAACCCCCGGACGGCAACGGTGGCAGCCTTCTCCACCGCCCGGGTTTGGGCTCCTCCCCTTTCGCTCGCCGCTACTCGGGGAATCTCGGTTGATTTCTTTTCCTCGCGGTACTGAGATGTTTCAGTTCCGCGGTTTCCCCTCCCGAACCTATGGATTCAGTCCGGGATGACGGGGCATTCCCCCCGCCGGGTTTCCCCATTCGGGCATCCCCGGATCAACGCCTGCTTGCGGCTCCCCGAGGCTTTTCGCAGCTTACCACGCCCTTCATCGGCCCTTCGCGCCGAGGCATCCACCGTGTGCCCTTCCTACCTTCTCGCCCTCGCACGCCACCCACCCGCCGCAGCGCCAACCGCTGCCCCGCGGGTGCATTCGCGCAAGGCGCGCACACCGGCTTCCCGCGTCACGCTCTCCTGCTTCCCCTATGCCGCTGTCAAGGTGCAAAACCCAGGGCGCCCAGGCACCGGGCGACCCGGTCCTTGAAAACCGAGCAGCGCGCTTCGTCGAGGCAGGATCGACCTGGAGTGGGCCGGTGCGGTGCACCGGCTTGGCACTCCTTAGAAAGGAGGTGATCCAGCCCCACGTTCCCGTAGGGCTACCTTGTTACGACTTCACCCCAGTCACCGGCCCCACCTTCGACGGCTCCCTCCCTGACGGGTTGGGCCACCGGCTTCGGGTGTTGCCAGCTCCCGTGGTGTGACGGGCGGTGTGTACAAGGCCCGGGAACGTATTCACCGCGGCATTCTGATCCGCGATTACTAGCGATTCCGGCTTCACGCAGGCGAGTTGCAGCCTGCGATCCGAACTGGGACCGGCTTTTAGGGATTGGCTCCCCCTCGCGGGTTCGCAACCCGTTGTACCGGCCATTGTAGCACGTGTGTAGCCCTGGGCATAAGGGCCATGATGATTTGACGTCATCCCCACCTTCCTCCGGTTTGTCACCGGCAGTCCCCTGTGAGTGCCCGGCCGAACCGCTGGCAACACAGGGCGGGGGTTGCGCTCGTTGCGGGACTTAACCCAACATCTCACGACACGAGCTGACGACAACCATGCAGCACCTGTCACCGCGCTCCCCGAAGGGCACCCCGGCCTTTCGGCCAGGTTCGCGGTGATGTCAAGCCCAGGTAAGGTTCTTCGCGTTGCTTCGAATTAAACCACATGCTCCACCGCTTGTGCGGGCCCCCGTCAATTCCTTTGAGTTTCAGCCTTGCGGCCGTACTCCCCAGGCGGGGTGCTTAGTGCGTTAGCTCCGGCACGGAAGGGGTCGATACCTCCCACACCTAGCACCCATCGTTTACGGCGTGGACTACCGGGGTATCTAATCCCGTTCGCTCCCCACGCTGTCGCGCCTCAGCGTCAGGGCCAGGCCAGGCAGCCGCCTTCGCCACTGGTGTTCCTCCCGATCTCTACGCATTTCACCGCTCCACCGGGAATTCCGCTGCCCTCTCCTGCCCTCAAGCCCGGCAGTTTCGAATGCACCTCCCCGGTTGAGCCGGGACCTTTCACATCCGACTTGCCAGGCCGCCTACGCGCCCTTTACGCCCAGTGATTCCGGACAACGCTCGCCCCCTACGTCTTACCGCGGCTGCTGGCACGTAGTTAGCCGGGGCTTCCTCCTCCGGTACCGTCAGCAAGAGGCCTTTCAGCCCCTCACCTTCGTCCCGGACGACAGGGGTTTACACCCCGAAGGGCTTCCTCCCCCCACGCGGCGTCGCTGCGTCAGGCTTTCGCCCATTGCGCAAGATTCCCGACTGCTGCCTCCCGTAGGAGTCTGGGCCGTGTCTCAGTCCCAGTGTGGCCGGCCACCCTCTCAGGCCGGCTACCCGTCGTCGCCTTGGTGGGCCGTTACCCCACCAACCAGCTGATGGGCCGCGGGCCCTCCGGCAGCGACCGCCTTCCGACGGCCTTTCTTCCACACCCCATGCGGAGCGCGGACCGTATGCGGTATTAGCCCCAGTTTCCCAGGGTTATCCCCCACTGCCGGGCAGGTTGCCCACGTGTTACTCACCCGTCCGCCGCTAGGAGACCGGAGAGCAAGCTCCCCAATCTCCCCGCTCGACTTGCATGTCTTAGGCACGCCGCCAGCGTTCGTCCTGAGCCAGGATCAAACTCTCCTCCGGAAAGTTCCCTTCCCGCAAGAGAGTCCTCTCGCGGCTCACGCTCTTTTCCGCGTCGCCCGGCCACCGCCACCTCTGCGCTCCCGCGCAACGGCACCGGTGACCACCAGGCTCGCAAGGCCTGCCTCTCCACGCGCTGCTCCGTTTTCAAGGACCAGTCGTTTCGCCCGGCGCTCGTGGCGCCGACGGTTTGGTATCTTAGCAGCGGCCTTCGGCGCTGTCAACACCCCGCGGCGCCGGCTTGCCGCGCGCCCGAGGCGGCCAGAGGCCGCCGCAGAAGCAGCACCCGGAAGCAAGCTCCCGGGTGCTGGTGTGCCCCGTACCGGACTCGAACCGGTGTCTCCGCCGTGAGAGGGCGGTATCCTAGGCCGCTAGACGAACGGGGCACTGCTGGGGATCCAGGATTCGAACCTGGACTACCAGGGCCAGAACCTGGCGGGCTGCCGTTACCCCAATCCCCATCATGTTGTCTCGATTCGCGGGCCTGTCAAGGCCATCGAACCGGCGCCCCGCGGGCGCAACACGCATTATAGCACGGCATCCGGGCTGCTACAACTGCTTGGCCCCACAGACCGGCCAGCAGGCTGTGGTGCCGCTGGTGCAACCCGGGGACGCCCGTCCCTCCCTGCCTGCCGGCGCACCGGCCGCAGCTGTCCGGCCGGCCCCTATCATACCCGAGCTTGCGGTCGAGGAAACACGGATGCACGCTTGGTGCCCGTGTTCCCGTTGGCGGGCGGGGAGTTCCATGCCACGGTTGGGAACCGGTACCGGCGGCCCCAGCCGGTCGGCAAGGCTTGTCTGGGCCGGCTCCGGTGGAACCGGCGGCCCCGAAGGCGCCAGGCACAGGCTCAGCCGCCCGCCGGCCCGGCCGGCGGCCCCGCCGGCTGCGCCGCCGCCCGCGCAGCCCGCCGCTGCCGGATCCACCCGATGGCGCGCCGGATCCGCTCCAGACAGCGCTCGCGCCCGACCCAGCAGATCACATCGAAGACGCCGGGTCCCACCGTGCGCCCCGACACCGCCAGGCGCGTGGGGTGGAAGATTCGCCCAGTCCCCACACCCAGCCGCTCCGCCAGGCCGCGTAAGGCCTGTTCGATGGCCGCCTGGGTCCAGGGCTCGACCCGGGCCAGGGTCTCCGCCACCGCCTCGAGGATAGGGATGGCGTCGTCGCGGTCGAAGTGCTTGCGCACCCCGGCCTCGTCGTACCCCTCCACGTCGGTGAAGAAGTAGCGGCTGGCTTCCACCAGCTCATCCAGGGTCCGGACCCGCTGGCGTACGGCGTCCAGGATGGCCCGCAGCCGCCGGCGCTCCTCGCCCTGGGGCGGCGCGTCCAGAAGTCCCGCTGCCTGCAGGCGCGGCAGGGCCAGTTCCACCACCCGGTCCAGATCGGCCTCGCGAAGGTAGTGGCCGTTCATCCAGGCCATCTTTTCCACGTCGTAGATGGCCGCGGTATGGGAGACCCGGTCCAGATCGAAGAGCCGGATCATCTCGTCCAGGGACAGGATCTCCCTGTCGTCTCCGGGGGACCAGCCCAGCAAGGCCACGTAGTTGAGGATCGCCTCGGGCAGGAATCCCTGGCGCCGGTACTCGTCGACGGCCACCGCACCGTGGCGCTTGCTCAACTTGCTCCGGTCGGGCGCCAGGATCATGGGCACGTGCGCAAACTGGGGCGGCTCCCAGCCCAGCGCCTGGTAGACCAGCAGCTGCTTGGGCGTGTTGGAGAGGTGCTCGTCCCCGCGGATCACGTGGCTTATGGCCATGTGGTGGTCGTCCACCACCACGGCGAAGTTGTACACGGGCATCCCGTCGGCGCGGGCGATGATGAAGTCGCCGAACTGGGCCACGTCAAAGGCGACCTCGCCCTTCACCAGGTCGCGGACCGTCACCGGCCCTTGATCGGGCACCCGCAGGCGCACCGCCGGGCGGCGCCCTTCGGCCTCCAGTTCCCGCCGCTGGGCCTCGGTCAGATGGCGGCAGCGGCCGCTGTAGACGGCCGGCCGGCCCGCCGCCCGCGCCGCCTCGCGCTCGGCGTTCAGCTCTTCGGGGGTGCAATAGCAGTAGTACGCCTTCCCCTCGGCCAGCAGGCGGTCGAGCTCCTGCCGGTACAGGTCGAGCCGCTGGGACTGCCGGTAGGGGCCGTAGGGACCGCCCACGTCGGGGCCCTCATCCCAGTCCAGGCCCAGCCAGCGGATGCTCTCCAGCATGGGTTCGATCAATTCATCCCGCGACCGCTCGGGGTCGGTGTCTTCAAACCGGAGGACGAACCGGCCCCCGTGCTTCCGCGCAAACAGCCAGTTGAACAGGATGGTCCGGACGCCGCCGATGTGCAGGTAACCCGTGGGCGACGGCGCATACCGGACCCGCACCGGCTGGGACATGGGGCTTGCCTCCTCGCGACCGCGAAAATCGCGAAATGATGCCGGACGAACCGGCCGCGCGCCGGGCCAGGGGCCGGCTCGGCCCGCCGCGGCCTCCTCAGGAGCGGCGGTATCGTAACAAAGCGGCCTGGCAGCGTCAAGGAAAGGGGGGCAGGGCACGGGGAGGGCCACCGGAACGCCCAAGAGGCGCGCCCCGCAGGGTGCCGCTAGGGCTGCCAGCGCGCCATCACCGCCAGCAGCGCCAGGGCCACGGCACCGGGCAGGCCCAGGCTGCCCGCCAGCCAGGCAGTGGCCGGGTTCCACCCCACGTGGGCGCCCAGGGGAGCCAGCAGCAGGTTCAGGGCCAGGACCCACCCGGACCCTATGGCCAGGTCGGCCGCCAGGCGCGCTAGGGCCTCGCCAGCGGAGGCCGCCGTCGCCGCACGCCAGGCGAGGGCCCCCAGCACCACCGCGGCCAGGCCCAGGGTCCCCCAGGTGCCGTCGCCGGCGATGGCCATCACCCCGCCTTCAAGGCCTTCAAGGCTCCACCTTCCGTCCCGCTGGATCCCCGGGGTGGGCCGGCAGGCCCTGGATGCCCCGCTGGCGCGCCTGCTTCAGCAAGTAGGCGTAGCGCTTTTCCGCCGCCAGCACCAGGTGGATGGCTTGGTCCACCAGGTCCCGGTCGGTGACGCATTCGAAATACAGGCGGGCCTGCTCCCAGTCCCGCCGGGCCTCCTCGACGGCGCGCACCCAGTCAAAGGTGGCCTCGGCCTCTGGGCCGCCGGTCCGCAGTCCCCGGCCCCCAGCCCGGGCTTCCTGGCCCGGCCCGGCGGGGAAGAAGGGGAGGCGGAGCGCACGCCGTCCGGCGACTTGACGCGGGCGCCCGCGCCCGGCGAGGGAGGGGGAACTGTCCGGGTGATCCCGGGAAGGCCCCGAACCCCCTGCGCGCCACAGGCCGAGGACCTTTGACTGTTCGTCCCCGGCCGCGCCGGCGGGCCGCCGCCGGGGCCACAGCCACCGCCAGCGTCGCTGCCAGCTGCGTTCCCGATCTGCGTGCATTCCCTTCCACGCCCCTTGCCGGCCTGGAGGTCCCGGCATGCGGTGACCCCTGTCCTATCGGTATGCGGCGGGACACGCCGGTTGAACCACCGCCGCGGCTGGCCGGCAAGAGGAAAGATGGACCCCAGAAGCAGGGATTTATACCAGGAAGGGAGGGGGCTGCCGGATCCTACAGGGCCTGCCGGCCCTGCAGGGCGCGGGTCAGGGTGAGCTCGTCCACGTATTCCAGGTCACCGCCCTCAGGCACGCCGCGGGCGATGCGGGTCACCCGGATGCCCAGGGGCTTGATCAGGCGGGCCAGATAAAGGGCGGTGGCCTCGCCCTCCACCGTGGGGTTCGTCGCCAGGATCACCTCTTCCACCGGCGGGTCCTGGCGCAGGCGGGCCAGCAGCTCGCGCACCCTCAACTGCTCGGGCCCCACGCCATCCATGGGCGAGATGACCCCGTGCAGCACGTGGTAGCGACCGCGAAACTCCCGCGTGCGCTCCATGGCCACCACATCCCGGGGCTGCTCGACCACGCAGATCACCCGCGGGTCCCGCCCGGGATCCCGGCAAACAGGGCAGGGATCGCGATCGGTCAGGTTGGCGCAGACGCTGCAGTAACGGACGCTGGCACGGGCCTGGACCATGGCCTCTGCCAGGGCGCGAACCTCTTCCTGGGGACGGAAGAGCAGGTGATAGGCCAGGCGCTGGGCCGTCTTGGGGCCGATCCCGGGCAGTTTTTCCAGCTCCGCGATCAGGCGGGCAAAGGCAGGCGCGTGCTCCACGTCGGCATCGCGCTCCTCAGAAGCCGGGCAAACCCGGCAGCTTCGGCAGCTTGAGCCCGCCCGTCACCCGGGCCATCTCGGCCTGGACCATCTCCTGGGCCTTGCGGGTGGCCTCGTTGACCGCTGCCACGATCATGTCCTGCAGGAGTTCCACGTCGTCAGGGTCGACGGCTTCCCGCGCGATCTCCAGGCGCAGCAGCTCCTGGCGCCCGTTGACCACCGCCTTGACCATGCCGCCGCCGGCCGTGGCCTCCACCTCGCGCTGGCCCAGCTCTTCCTGCAGGCGAGCCATCTCCTGCTGCATCTTCTCAAGCTGTTTCAGCATCTTGCCCATGGGGCCGAAGCTCACGCTGCCATTCCTCCTTTACCGGGATCCACTGCCCTCCAAAGAGTTCCCAGGCCGCCCTCTGCACCGCATCCAGGTCCGGCGGCAGGCTCTCCCCCGACGAACCCGGCACCGGTGCGGTCGCCGCCGGCGCCGGCGGAGGATCGGGCGGGGTCGCCGGCTGCGCCCGCGGAGGCTGGGCATCGGTCCCCCCCTGCCCTAGCGGAGGATGGCACCGGGCTGCCGCCCGCCCGCTGGAGTTGCCGGGGGCACCCCTCTCCGCGGGTTGCCCCTGGGCCGGCCCCGGCGCCGGGCGTGACGCCGTGCCTGCCCCCGGGGTGTTGCCGCTGCCACGAGGCGGCGCCGCTCCCCTTTCCCTCTCCTGGGCCGCGCCGTCGCCCCCGGTCGCAGGGGGTGCATCGCGTTCCTGCAGGTCCGGGGTCTGCCGCGCATGGGCACCTTGGGGCGCAGCGGGCCCAAAAGGCACCTGCATCCCGGGGTCCACCGGGGTGGTGGGGGGCTCCTGCGCCCCTGCGACCTCGGGGGCCGCCCCGTCCGCACGCCCTTCCGGCTCCCTGGCCCGCCCTGCGGCGGGGGCGGCGGCCGGTCCGTCGGCCTCCTGGGCCTGGGCCGGTGACGCCCCCGGGCCGGAAGGTGGACCACCGTTGCCGACGGTAACCCGGACCGGTACCGGCGCGCCGAGAAAGGCTTCGATGGCGCGGCGCAGCTGGGGCAGCTTGACCTCGGCCGTTCGGGCCATCCCCGGCTGGGCAAAGGGAATCTCCAGCTCGGCCCCCGCCACCCGGGGTGCGCCCGCGGCCCGCAGCAGCGCATGCAGGGCCGTCCACTCCCGCCGCCGGCGCAGGGACTGCAAGAAGCGCTCCCATTGTTGGGCCAGCGCCTGGGGCGGGGCGGCCGCTGCCTGCCCCGGCGCGGCGCCGCCCTCCGCAGCGGGCTCGGGCCCCGCCGGTGCCGGGCCTGCTGCTGCGGAGGTATGCCCGCTCCCCCCGGTGGGCCGGGACCGCTGCTGGGCGGGCGTCCGGGTGGCCAGCCCTTCCGGCCCGGACTCCTCCGGCTCGGGCCGCTCCGGCCCGGCGGCGGGTGCAGTCGCGGGGACCATCGCCCCCGCCCCCCGGCCCGGCCCCCCATCCCCGGGCCGGCCGCCCCAGGCGGCGCCAGCCGGTTCGACGCCGGCCGCCGGCGCCGCCGTGCCTGCGGCACCGCCGGGAGCCCGGGCCAGCCGCTCCCCCACCGCCCGGATCAGCGCGGCCTCCAGGGCCAGGCGGGGCTGGCCGCTCCAGCGCAGCAGCGCCTCCCCTTCGGCCAGGGCATCAAAACAGGCCAGCGCCGTGGCGTCGTCCAGGCCCCGGGCCAGGGGCTCCAGGCGGGCCGCCAGGTCTTCCCCGGCATAGAGCAGGTTCCGGCTGTCCAGGCCGGAGCGGAGGGCCAGCAGGTCGCGCCAGCAGGCCACCCAGTCCCGCAGGGCCTGGGCCAGGTCGACGCCCTGGGCCGCGAGGTCGGCCACCGCCCGCAGGCCGGCGCCCATGTCGCCTTCCACCACCGCGCGGGTCAGGGCCAGGATGCCTTCCCCCGGGGCGAGCCCCAGAAGCTCGGCCACCACGGCTACCTCCAGCCGGTCACCGCCCATGGCCAGGCACTGGTCCAGCAGGCTCAAGGCGTCCCGCAGGCCGCCTTCGGCCAGCCGGGCCAGCAGGCGCAGCGCTTCTGGTTCCGCCTCAACGCCCATGGCGGTGCAGACCGCCTCCAGCCGCTGCACGATCTGCTCGGGGCTCAGCCGGTGGAAGTCGAAGCGCTGGCAGCGGGAGATGATGGTGGCCGGCAGCCGGTGGGGCTCGGTGGTGGCCAGGATGAACAGGGCATGGGCCGGCGGCTCTTCCAGGGTCTTCAGCAAGGCGTTGAACGCCTCGGTGGTCAGCATGTGGACCTCGTCGATGATGTACACCTTGTACCGCCCGCGGGCCGGCGCGTAGCGCACCCGCTCCCGCAGCTCGCGGATCTCGTCGATGCCGCGGTTGGAGGCGGCATCGATCTCCAGCACGTCCATGGTGGAGCCGTCGTTGATCTCCCGGCAGAGGTCGCAGCGGTTGCAGGGCTCAACGCCTTCGGGGGACTGGCAGTTCACCGCCTTGGCCAGGAGCTTGGCGACGGAGGTCTTGCCGGTGCCGCGCGGCCCGGCGAAGAGGTACGCGTGGGCCACACGGCCGGTGCGCAGGGCGTTGGCCAGGGTCCGGATGACATGCTCCTGCCCCACCACACCGTCGAAGCGCTGGGGCCGCCAGCTGCGGTAGAGGGCCTGGTAGGGCTGGCTCAACAAAAACCCCCCTGCCAAGAAGAAAGGGCGGCGGCGGTAGCGGTTCCGCCGTCGCCCTCCCGCAAAGGCTGGCCGTGCACCCGTCGTCGACACCCGCACCCGGGCGCTGGCCGAACCGTGGGCTCCGGCCCGGCTACCCCGCGGCACACGCGGTGGCTCGCTTACCGTTGCTCCCTTCCGGGCCTGGCGGGGTTCACGAGTCCACGTTGCGCGGGACCCGGCCTTCAACACCCCGTGTCCGGTGCTGGCCCCGACCGCGAGGGCCTCGGACGGGAATTCGACCCCGCTATAGCGGATTGCGGGTACAGGGCACCGCTACCTCCCCGTCTAGCACGGCCAAAGCATAAAGGACAGAACCAAAACCAAAGGCAAGAAACGCTAGTCTTGAAGACAAAAAGGGCGGAAGGGGTGGGATTCGAACCCACGGTGGGCTTGCGCCCACACACGCTCTCCAGGCGTGTGCCTTAAACCGCTCGGCCACCCTTCCTCGCCGTGGACGGTTCTCCGTCGTTGTCCTGCTCGCTTTTTCACCTGGGCCGGACCGCCGCCGGCCATCCGAGCCGGCCATCCGAGCAGCGGGCCGGGGCCGGTCCGGGAACCGGACCGCGGGTGCGGCCGGGCCGGCATCCTGCGGAAGGGGTGGGATTCGAACCCACGGTGGGCTTGCGCCCACAACGGTTTTCGAGACCGCCCCGTTCAACCACTCCGGCACCCTTCCATGCTGCCTGCGACCCGGCCCATGGCCTCGCCGCTCCTGGGAGGCACAGCGCCGCGGACCCCGCCGGCCACGCTCCGGTGTCCCGCACCCCGACCACCCCCGGCCGGTGGCGACGGCGGTTCACCACCGCCGCAAGCCGCCCGCGCCGCCGATCCGACCCGTAGGTTCAGGCGCCCGGGCCGGTTCCTCCGGGGTCGGGCAGCACACCGGGATCGCGGGGCAAGCGGCCCGGGTCCCGCAGCCCGCGGAAGAAGCCGCGCAATAAAGCTGCGCTGGCCTCGGCCAGCACACCGGAACGCAGCTCGACTCGGTGATTCAGTCTATCATGTTGCACCAGGTTCATCAAGCTGCCGGCCGCGCCGGCTTTGGGATCGGGGGCACCATAGACTAGCCGCGGCACCCGCGCCAGGACGATGGCCCCCGCGCACATGGGGCAAGGTTCCAGGGTGACGTACAGGGTCACCCCTTCCAGCCGCCAGCCCCCCAGGCGCGCAGCCGCTTTCCGCAGCACCAGGATCTCCGCGTGGGCAGTGGGGTCGCCCAGCCGCTCGCGCAGGTTGTGACCGCGCGCGATGATGGCGTCCTGGTAGACGGCTACCGCTCCCACGGGGACCTCCCCGAGGGCCAGCGCACGCCGGGCCTCGGCCAGGGCCTCGGCCATGTACCGCTGGTCCGGGTCGTCGCCGGCCAGGGCGCCGCCCCCGGCGGCCGTGGCGCCCTGGGCCGGTTCGTCCGGATGAACGGTGCCGGCCACCGCGGCACCCCCTCTCCGAGCTGGCCCAGGCCGCCCGCGCACCCGCCGCTTCAAGGCGCCGGCCGGCGGTGCGCCCTCAGGCCGCGGCCGGGGACGAAAGAAGCGATGAAAAAGGCCAGAGCAGCCGGGCTCTGGCCGGGATCCGGCGGGGCGGGGCGGTGCGCGGTCCAGGCGGTTCGGTCGCCGGGCCGGTGCCACCGCCCCTGCCCCGTGGTGCGCCCGCCATGACGCTGCACGGTGCGCCCGGGAGGACTCGAACCCCCGACGCCTTCCTTAGGACGGAAGCGCTCTTCCACCTGAGCTACGGGCGCAAGTGGCGGACCGCCGGGCTACGCGCCGCCACGCGGTTATTCTAACATGGACCCTGGCCACAGGGCGACCCGGCCTGGGACAGGGTTCGCCGGGGCCGACCCGGCCAGGCGCGGGGCCGGCGATGGTCCGCCCAGCCCGGCCCGCCCGGCGGTTGCCCGGGCTCCGGGAAGGACGGCGGGCCCGGCGCAGCGCGCCGGCCCGGCCTGACAACGGCCGGGAGACGAGCGATAACGGCTGAGGGAGGAGCGCATGGCATGGACCTTCGGCGCTGGTTGCGAGCGGGCATGATCGCCGCCCTGTACGTGGTGCTCACCCTGATCTTCCAGCCTATCTCCTTCGGGCAGATCCAGTTCCGGGTGAGCGAGGCCCTCACCCTGCTGCCCATGATCTGGGCCGAGGCGGTGCCGGGCCTTTTTGCCGGCGTTGCCCTGGCCAATCTCCAGAGCCCCTTCGGCCTCTGGGACGTGGTCGGAGGCTCCCTGGTGACCCTGGTCGCCGCCCTGGTCACCCGCCGCTTCCCCTTCCACCCGGCCGGTTATCTGGCACCCGTGGTGTTCAACGCCGTCCTGGTCGGCGGTTATTTGGCCTACCTGACCCATACACCCTACCTGCCCTGGGTGCTGTGGATCGGGGCCGGGGAAGCGGGGGTCGTCTTTCTTCTGGGCTATCCTCTGGTTCAGGTGCTCCGCCGCCGCCAGGCGCGCTGACGCACTTGGTCCCCAGGATCGGCTCCGCGAAGACGGCGCCCCATCGACCCGCCGCACCCGGCCGGCAGGCCCGTCCGGAAACCTGCACCAGCGATGGGGGCGGCAACCCACCGGCCCGGCGCGCGCCGCACCCGGCATGGCGGCCGGCGCGCCGTCCGGGGTCGCGACAGCTGGCCGGCGCCCTCACCTAACGCCCGCCGGGCCGGGCGCCGCCGGGTCCCGCGGGCCCGGGCGGTGACGCTCCAGGCGCCCGGCTGCCCGCCGGTTCCGGGGCTGGCCATCCGCCACCCCGGGCGGGCAAGCCGCGCAGCAGGGCGAGCAGCAGAACGGCGGAAGGTACCACCACCTGAAACAGCAGCGCCAGGAAGGGCCAGGTGCGGGCCAGGAAGTCGGTCATCTCCACGCTGCTGGGGAAAAGCCAGATGGACAGCGCCAGCACCAGGGCCGTCATGGGTGTAACCAGCGGGCGGTAATCGTCCACCCCGAAGGCGCCCGCGCCGGTGACACTGGCGGCAAAGACCCAAACGCCCATCTTGATCACCAGCCCGCCCACCCAGACGGCGGTCAGCACGGGTTCCAGCCGCTCGATGAAATCGGCGATGCTGACGGTGCGGGTCGCGGCGAACAGGGGAAAGGTGAAGAGGGCGGCCGTATCCCCCAGCACCAGGATGGTCCCCAGGGTCAGGAGGGTTAAAAGCGTGCCCACCACCAGCACCGCGGCCGAACCGGCGCGCCGGGCGCCATCCCAGTGGGCCAGGGACGGAAGGACGACCAGGGACAACACCGTCTCCCCCAGCCAGGCCAGGGGCGGCACCGCACCGCGCAACAGGTTGCCCCAGCCGCTCTCCAGCAGGGGAAGGATGGCGCGCCCGTCGATGTTGGGCAGCAGCAACACCAGGAGGAACACGAAGGATGCCGCGATCACCGGCAAGAGGAGCTCCGCCACGCGGGCCAGCACCTCCAGCCCGTCCCGGGCGGCCCACATGGCCAGGGCCAGGGCCGTACCCTGGATCACCACCAGGGGTGTCAGGGGAAGCACCGTGGCCACGACGAACTCGCCGAATTCCCGGGCGATGACGGCGGCGGTCAACAGGACCCAGCCCCAGGTCAGGAGGTTGACCACCGCCCCCAGCCAGCGACCCAGCACCAGGCGGTGGATGTCCGTCCATCCCCGGCCTGGAAAGCGTTGGGCCAGGGCCAGGTGCAACTGGACCACAGCGACCCCGGCCAGGGTGCCCAGCGCCACCGACAGCCACGCATCATGGCCGGCATATTGCCCGGTCAGGGCCGGCAGCGCCAGGACCGTGGTCGGTGAAATGGTGAAGAAGAGCAGCACAAAGAGCTGCCAGGGGGACACCTGCTCTGTCTGGGGCTCGTACGGGGTCATACCGGTAGTGTTGCCGGGGGCCTGCGGCGCCTCGCACTTTAGGGCTGAAGGGCCGCCCGCCGACGCCGGCGGCCGCCGCGGGGAAGAGCGGCCACTGCCGCGACGGCCCTGGGTCATCCCATACCCGGCGTCATCCACAGCCGCCACGGTGTGAAGAGGGCGTTCAGCAGGTCCACGAGCGTGGGCCCCCGCCAGTGGAGCCCCTGGAGAACGCCGATGCCCGTCGCCAGGGCCATGAGGATCAGGTACACCATGGCCAGGCGCCGCGACCCCTGGCGCAGGAGGGGAGGCAGTTCGATCCCGAGGATCACGGTCACCACGGCCAGCATCAACAGGATCTGCACCGTATCTCCTCCCCAACCCTGTTGTTCCGACTCGGCCGGCCCATCGCCGCGACCGGGGCCCGGCCGGGCGGCGTCCGGCCCGCCGTGACGGTCAACGCGAACGGGCAGGCGCGCCGGTGGTCAGCCCGGGCCGGCGCACGTTGACCTGGACCCGGTACCGCACCTCCACCCGGGGAAAAACCTCTTCCCACCGGGGTCCCAGCCTAGCCCAGGCCGCGGGGTTGCGCCGCCGCAGGATGGCACCAAAACCGGCGGCATCGGTGCGCAGGCGATCCTGCAGGGCGATGCGTGCCTCCTCTGCCCTCCGGACGATCTCCCGGGCGGCCAGTTCCTCGATCCGGCGAATGGCGGCAGGGGAGGAGACCTCGAGACCGGCGGGGTTGTCCACCAGGTCGTCTTCGGTCGCCACCTGCACCAGCATCACCACCCGGTCCCCATCCACCACCGGCTGCAGCTGGGTTCGCGCGTGCAGCAGGCGCAGGCTGACCGACCCGCCCGGCAGGGAGACGGTGATGGTCCCCCTCTGGATCTCCCCGCGCAGCCACATCAGGCCACGGGTGGTGGCGTTGTCCAGCCATCCCACCAGCCGGTCACCCTTGAAGACGCCAACCCCGTCGATAAGCCAACCCTTCACCGGCATCCCGTCGTTGGTTGCCGGCGCCAGTTCCACCCGCGGCAGGACGGGTTCCTGCCCGGGCTCATAGAGGGCCCGCACCAGCCGGTGAAGGGGCACCATGATGCCCAGGCGCAGCCGGATCAGTTCCCTCAGGGCATCGGCCGGCAAGGACTCCAGGGGCGGAGTGGCCTGGAGGAACTTGGGACCCGCCTCGCCGGGCGTAACGGCCACCATGAGCTCGAGGCGTGGCTGGGCATCCCGCATCAAGAAGTCCAGCACCGGGCCGATGCCCCGGCTCGCCGCCTCTTCGCCGATGAGCAGCGCCTTGAGGTGGGAGTAGTATAAGCGCCGAGGTTCGACCTCCTGGATCAGGGACAGGGCGTCGGCCAGGGTCCGGCCCGAGCCCTGAATGTAGATGACCGGCTTTTGCCCCACCTGGCTGGACCCTTGCTGGCCCGGCCGGGGAAAGCGCGCCGGGTCGGCAACGCTGAGGGTGACCCGAAAGCGGCCGCCTTCGTCCCGGTCAACGGCCATCCCCAGCACAATGGCCCGGTCGTTGATCTCCACCCGGTCCCAGCAACCGGTCAGGACGAGCGCGGCCAGGACAAGCAGGGCCGCGGTCCGGCGCCATTCCCACCGGAGGCGCCAAAGCCCGGAAGGGAGGCACCGTTGCTGCCCCACAGGCCCTCGGGGCGGGGCGCTTCCCTCTCCGGCGATACCGGCTCCGGCGATGCCGGCGCGGCTCGCCATCAAGGTGCCCCTCCGAGCCCGGGCCAGCGCCGGGCGCTGGGCTGCAAACCTGGCCGGGCGCGGCGCCAGTTGCGGCGAGCCACGTGGGTGGGCCGCCGGGTCATGGCCCAGTGGGGCACCCGCACGGCCACGTCCTTGAGGTCGGGTGCGTTGAGCGGGGCGACGGGTGCTAGGTAGGGGTAGCCGAACGAGCGCAGGCCGGCCAGGTGGATCACGATACCCATGAGCCCCAGGATGACCCCGTACAGGCCGAACATGCCCGCCAGCAGCATCAGGGGAAAGCGCAGGAGCCGGATGGCAAAGGCCAGGTTGAACCGGGCAATGGTGAAGTTGGCAATGCCCGTGATGGCTACGATGATCACCATGGGCGCCGACACGATACCTGCCATGACGGCCGCCTCGCCGATGACGATGGCGCCCACGATGCCGACCGTCTGGCCGATGGTGCGGGGCAGGCGCACCCCGGCCTCCCGCAGGGCTTCGAAGATGATCTCCACCAGCAGGGCCTCCACCACGGCGGGAAAGGGTATGCCCTCGCGGGTCGCGGCTACGGTCATCAGCAGCGGCGTGGGCAGCATCTCGGGATGGTAAGTGGTCACGGCAACGTATAGGGACGGCAGGAGCAGCGCTACCAGGGCGAACAGGTAGCGCAACCAGCGCAGGGCGGTGGTGGCCGCGAACCGCACGTTGTAGTCCTCCGCCGTCTGCAGGAACGTCCACAAGGAAACCGGCACCACCAGCACAAAGGGCGTGCCGTCGGTCACGATGGCCACCCGGCCCTCCAGCAGGGCGCCGGCCACCACGTCGGGCCGTTCCGTGTGCAGGATCTGGGGAAAGATGGAGCGGGGGTTGTCCTCGATCCACTCCTCGATGTAGCCGCTCTCCAGGATGCCGTCGGCCTCGATGCGGTGGAGACGGCTCTTCACCTCGGTGACCAGGTGGGGGTTGGCGATGCCCTGGAGGTAGCAAACAGCCACCCGGGTGTGGGTGACCCGGCCCACCCGTACCTGTTCGACCTTGAAGCGGATGTCCGCCAGCCGCCGGCGGATCAGGCTGATGTTGGTCTGAAAGTCTTCCGTGAAGCCATCCCGAGGCCCGCGGATGACGGGCTCCATGGTGGGTTCTTCCACGGACCGCTCGGGCAGCTTGCGCATGTCGATGTTGAGCGCGTCGGTGCAGCCGTCCACCAGGAGCACCACGCTGCCGGAGAGGATGCCCTTGAGCAGGCTGTCGATGGTCCGGGCCCGCATGTTGCCCGTGGTGGGCAGGACGCGCTCCGTGAGCACCCTTTGCAGGTTGCGGCCGCGGGGCAGCTGCTCGCTGCGCACCCGCAGGATGGGAGCCAGGACGAATTCCTGCACCGCCCGGGTGTCCACCAGCCCCTCGATGAAGAGCAGCGCGACTCCCGCCCCGTTGCGCAGCCAGATCCTGCGGACCACGAAATCGTCGACCCGCTCCAGGGCGCGCTTGAAAAGTTGGACATCCTCCTGGAGACGGCCCGTCAGGCTGCGGTGCTCCAGCAACAGGGTCCGGTCCAGGGTAGAGCGCAGGTCCTGAAGGCTGGCTTCCAGGTGGCGCAGGGACCCTTCGAGGTGGCGCCAGTCCTTGTCCTGGCCCCCGGGCTTCTGGTACCAGGGGCCGGGCCGGAAGAACAGCGGCACGGTCCCACCCCCCGGGACGGCCGGCCGGCCGCGCCGCCGACACCTGCCATCCCGCGCTTAGGTTGACAGGGACCTCGCAGGGTCATGCCCGAGCCGCCCCTGCTGGCTCCAGCAAAAGCAGAACCGGATGGCGGTGGCCGCCATCCGGTTCTGCGCGCAGCAAAATCCCGGGAGCCGCAGCTCCCGGGATGGGAATGGCTGAAGAAACCCTCGCGTGTTCCGGGTTTCTTCGGTGCGCCGTGGAGGATTTGAACCCCCGACCTGCTGATCCGTAGTCAGCCGCTCTATCCGGACTGAGCTAACGGCGCACGACAACCTTTGGCGCTCAGCGGAAGGGGAGGGATTCGAACCCTCGGAGGGGCTTTAAAGGCCCCTCAACCGCTTAGCAGGCGGCTCCTTTCGACCTCTCAGGCACCCTTCCCGGCGACAGCCCCAATGTTAGCACAGGCTTGCGGGCGGTGCAACCCGCGCCGCCCCGCCCGCCGGCTCCGCCCGGGAACGGGCACGGGCGCACTGGATGCCGGAACCGCTCGCGCCCCCGTCGCCCCGGCTCGCAGCCACCGGCGCCGCCATGGCGGTCCCCCATCATGGACAGGCGTCGCCCGGCGTAGGGTGGACTGGGAACGGAGGCGAGGCCTGTGGTACCGCCCAAC
Organism: Thermaerobacter sp. PB12/4term; assembly: GCF_003403315.2. Classification (NCBI taxonomy): domain Bacteria; kingdom Bacillati; phylum Bacillota; class Clostridia; order Eubacteriales; family Clostridiales Family XVII. Incertae Sedis; genus Thermaerobacter; species Thermaerobacter sp. PB12/4term. The sequence goes on along the minus strand of NZ_CP048407.1, from coordinate 13,795 downwards.
CCCTATGTAGCCGGCATGGCCCTGACCCGGCTCCTCTCCGGTAGCCTGGAGGTGCTGGCGGCCGTGCTGATCTGGCGCTACGGCCGCGTCGACCGGGCGCTGGAGATCAATGCGCTCCTGGCCGGGGCAGGGCCGCTGGCCATGATGCTGGCCACGGCCATCGGCCTGGCCGGCGTGGCCGGCTCCATGCCGCCCCTCAAGCTGGCCCTGATCCTGGGAGGCGTGGCGCTGATCTTGATCGGCACCCGCGTCGGGTAAGAGCTTGGTGGTCACCACCGGCTGGGCCGGCCTGGCAAGCGCGGCCTGGACGGCGCGGCGCGGGATCCCGCCTTTGCCCGGCCCGCCGGCGGGCCGTTCGCGCGGGAACAAGTCCTGCGGAAGGGGTGGGATTCGAACCCACGGTGGGCCCGAGGCCCACAGCGGTTTTCAAGACCGCCGCGTTCAACCACTCCGCCACCCTTCCGGACATCCGGAGACATCCAGACCGGAGACATTCAGAATTGTAACACGGTATGGAGCCGCGGGGGCGCGGGATGGAGCCACGGGAGCCCAGGGCGCTGCCCCGTACCTGCTTCGCCCGGGGCGGCGCCGGGCGCCTGCCGCACGCGCGCCTGTCGCACGGACGCCTGCCGCACGAGCCCAGGCTTCGCGCGCCCGCTCCGCCTATCACGCCCGGAGCACTTCAACCCCCACGTACGGGCGCAGGGCGGGCGGGATCACCACGCTGCCATCGGCCTGCTGGTAGTTTTCCAGCAGGGCGGCCAGGGTGCGCCCCACGGCCAGGCCCGACCCGTTGAGGGTGTGGACGAACTGCGGCCGCGCCCCGGGTTCGGGACGGAAGCGGATGTTCGCCCGGCGCGCCTGGTAGTCGCGGTAGTTGCTGCAGGACGAGATCTCCACGTAACGCCCGTAGCTGGGCATCCAGACCTCCAGGTCGTACTGCCGGGCCTGGGCAAAGCCCATGTCACCCGTACAGATCAGAACGACCCGGTACGGGAGGCCCAGGCGTTGCAGCACCGCCTCGGCATCGGCCACCAGCTTCTCGTGTTCCTCCGGCGACCATTCGGGGTGGACGAACTTCACCAGCTCCACCTTGTCGAACTGGTGCTGGCGGATCAGCCCGCGGGTGTCACGCCCGGCCGACCCCGCCTCGGCGCGGAAGCAGGGCGTGTACGCCACGTGGTAGATCGGCAGCTGGCCCGCGTCCAGGATCTCGTCCCGGTAGAGGTTGGTGACGGGCACCTCCGCCGTGGGGACCAGATAGAAGTCCGAATCGGCCACCCGGAAGGCGTCCTCCTCGAACTTGGGCAGCTGGCCGGTGCCGATCATGCTCTGGCGGTGGACCAGAAAGGGCGGCAACACCTCGGTGTAGCCGTGCTCCCGGGTGTGCAGGTCCAGCATGAACTGGATCAGTGCCCGCACCAGCCGCGCGCCCAGGCCGCGAAAGACGGTGAAGCGTGCGCCGGTGATCTTGGCGGCGCGCTCGAAGTCCAGGATCCCCAGGGCGGGTCCCAGATCCCAGTGGGCCCTGGGCTCGAAGCCGAACTCCGGCGGCGTGCCCCAACGGCGTACCTCCACGTTGTCGCCGGCGTCGTCGCCGTCGGGCACCTCGGGGTCCGGAATCATGGGCAAACGCAGCAGCCGGTCCTGGATCTCCTGCTCCAGCTGGCGAACCTGCTCTTCCAGTTCCTTGATGGTGTCGCCCACCTGGCGCATGGCGGCAATGAGTTCCGAGGCATCGGCCCCTTCACGGCGCAAGCGCCCGATGGCCTCGGAAGTCTCGTTGCGGCGGGCCCGCAATTCCTCCAGCCGCTGCAGGTGCTGGCGCCAGCGGGCGTCAGCCTCCAGCAGGGCGTCAAGGTCCGCCGCATCCAGGCGCCGCCGGCGCAGGGCTTCCCGCACCACTTCCGGATGCTGGCGTACAAAGCGCAGGTCCAGCAACGACTGTTCCCCCTTCGCTTGCGACGGGCGGGGCACCGCCCCACCCCGGCACCCCGGCGGGTTCACCGGCCGGCCGGGCCGGCCTGCCGTCAGGACAGCCGCGCCCGCGCGGCCCACAGGGCGTCGGTCCCGGGCGGCTCCAGCTCCCCTTCCTGCCCGCCGGGGCCGACCCGGCGCAGCCGCCCGTCTCCGGTCACCCGGCCGATGGCTGCCGCCGGGATGCCCGCTTCCTGCCATGCCGCCTGCAGCTCCGCGGCCAGGTCCGGCGGTGCCGCCACCAGCAAGGCTCCCGAGCCGATGAGCCGCAGCGGATCGATCCCCGCGGCGGCGCAGATGACCCGCGTCTCATCGCGCACGGGGATGGCGGCGGTTTCCACCACGCAGCCCACCAGCTCGCCCTGGAACTGCCGGGCGGCAGCGATCATCTCCCAGACGGCGCCCAGCACGCCCCCTTCGGTGACGTCATGCATGGCATGGGCGCCGCGCCGCGCGGCCACCCGGGCCTCGGGCACGATGCTGAGCCAGCGCCCCAGGCCGGCCGCTGCCTCCAGCACCGGCTCGGCCACGCCCCGGTCCCGCAGGGCCTGGCGGCAGTCAGCGGCCAGGATGGCCGTTCCCTCCAGGCCCGCCCACTTGGTGAGCAGCAGCACGTCGCCCGGCCGGGCGCCTCCGCTGGGCATCAGGCCTGCCGGCGGCGTGCGGCCCAGGGCCGTGGCCACCACCAGGGGCTGGGCCAAGCCGGGGGTCACCTCGGTGTGCCCGCCGGCGATCTGGCAACCCACCTCCCGGGCCGCGGCGTGGGCCCCGGCCATCAGCTCTTCCAGCATCGCCTGGGGCGCGCCCGGCGGCAGGAGGATGGTGAGGAGCACGGCCACCGGTTCGGCCCCGGTGGCGGCCACGTCGTTGCAATTGACGTGCACCGCCAGCCAGCCGGCGTGGTGGCCCGCACCGGTGATCGGGTCGCTGGCCGCCACGCACAGGTCGCCCCCCAGGTCGAGGGCGGCCGCGTCTTCCCCCGGGGCCGCGGCCAGCACCACCTCGCGCCGCTGCATCCCCGTCCGCGGAAGAACCAGCTTTTCCAGCAGCGCGGCCGGCAACTTGCCCTCCGGCAGCAGCCCGGCCGTCCCGCCGGCCCTGGGCTCGGCGGGCTGGCCCGGTGCGGCCGCAGCCGGTTGGGGCCTGGTGGGATCCTGGTTCATCGCCTCTCCCCCGCCTGTTCGTCCGCCGGTTGGTCCGGAGCCACGGGCTGGCTACCGGGATTGGGGGCGGGTTGCCGCATGGGGACCTCTCAATCTCCCCGCTGGGCCACGGTGGCCACGGCGGAGACCCGATCGCCCGGCTCCAGGCGCATCACCGTGACCCCCTGGGCCGCCCGGCCCTGGATCGACACCTGGTCCACGGGGACCCGCAGCACGATCCCGCCCTGGGAGATCAGCATGACCTCCTCACCCGGCCGCACCACCTCGAAGCCGGCCACCTGCCCGTTGCGGGCCGTCAGGGTGATGGCCCGGATCCCCTTGCCCCCGCGTCCCTGGGCCCGGAACTCCCGGACGGGCGTGCGCTTGCCGTAGCCCCGGTCGGTGATCACCAGCAGGTGGGCCTCGTCGTCGGCCACCTCCATGCCCACCACCTCATCGCCCTCTTCCAGGCGAATGCCCATCACGCCGCGGGCGGTCCGGCCCATGGTGCGGACCTCCGCCACCGGGAAGCGGATGGCCTGACCCTGCCGGGTAAGCAGCAGGACGTCGCCGCGGCCGTCGGTGAGCTGGACCGCCACCAGCTCGTCGCCCGGATCCAGGGACAGGGCGATGAGCCCGCCGCGGCGGATGTGGCCGAACTCGGCCAGGGCCGTCCGCTTGACCACCCCGCGCCGGGTGCACATCAGCAGGTCGCGGTCCTCCCCGAAATCCCGCACGGGGATGACGGCGGTCACCTGTTCGTCCTGCCCGATCTCGATCAGGTTCACCACCGCCGTGCCCCGGGCCGTGCGGCTGGCCTCGGGCACCTCGTGCACGCGGCGGTGATAGACCTTGCCCCGGTTGGTGAAGAAGAGCAGGTTCTCGTGGGTGGTGGCGATGAAGAGCTGGGAGACGAAGTCCTCCTCCCGGGTCTGGATGCCGGTGATGCCCCGGCCGCCGCGGCGCTGGCTGCGGTACGTGTCCACGGGCAGCCGCTTGATGTAGCCGCGGTGGGTCAGGGTGATCACCACGTCCTCCTCGGCGATCAGGTCCTCCACCTCGAACTCGGCGGCACCGGCGACGATGCGCGTGCGCCGGTCGTCGCCAAAGCGGTCCCGGATCTCGCCCAGCTCCTGCTTGATGATGTCCAGCACCATCTTCTCCGAGTTCAGGACCGCCCGCAGGTATTCGATCTCCTTCAAGAGCTCCTGGTACTCTTCCTCCACCTTTTCCCGTTCCAGGCCGGTCAGCCGCTGCAGGCGCATGTCCAGGATCGCCTGGGCCTGCTTCTCCGTCAGGTTGAAGTTCTCCATCAGCCCGGCCCGGGCTTCGTCGACGGTGCGCGACTGGCGGATCAGGGTGATCACGGTGTCGATGTGGTCCAGGGCGATGCGCAGCCCTTCCAGGATGTGGGCCCGGGCCTCGGCCTTGGCCAGGTCGTGCCGGGTCCGGCGCACGATCACGTCCTTCTGGTGGTCCAGGTAGTGGCGCAAGAGCTGCTTGAGGGTGAGCACCCGCGGCTGCCCGTCCACCAGGGCCAGCAGGATGATGCCGTAGCTGACCTGCATGGGGGTGAACTTGTACAGCTGGTTGAGAATCACGTTGGGGTTGGCGCCCCGGGCCAGCTCGATGACCACCCGCAGCCCCGAGCGGTCCGTCTCGTCCCGCAAGTCGGTGATGCCCTCGATGCGCCGCTCCTGAACCAGCTCGGCGATCTTTTCGATGATCTTGCTCTTGGTGACCTCGTAGGGGATCTCGGTGACCACGATGCGCGCCTTGCCGCTGGCCGCGGTCTCGATCTGGGCGTGGGCGCGGATGGTGATGATGCCCCGGCCCGTGGTGTAGGCCTGGCGAATGCCTTCCCGCCCCACGATGATGCCGCCCGTGGGGAAGTCCGGCCCCTTGATCACCTTCATCAGGTCGCGATCGGTGGCATCGGGACGATCGATCAGGTGGATGACGCCGTCGATGGCCTCCCGCAGGTTGTGGGGCGGGATGTTGGTCGCCATGCCCACGGCGATGCCCGCGGCCCCGTTGACCAGCAGGTTGGGGAAGCGCGCCGGCAACACGGCCGGCTCCTGCTCCGTCTCGTCGAAGTTGGGGACGAAGTCGACGGTGTCCTTGTCCAGGTCCCGCATGAGCTCCATGGCCAGGGGGCTCAGGCGGGCCTCGGTGTAGCGCATGGCCGCCGGGGGGTCGCCGTCGATGGAGCCGAAGTTGCCATGGCCCTCGATCAGCGGGTAGCGCATGGAGAAGTCCTGGGCCATGCGCACCAGGGCGTCGTAGACGGCGGCATCGCCGTGGGGATGGTACTTGCCCAGCACGTCACCCACGGTGCGGGCGGACTTCTTGAAGGGCTTGTCGGGGGTGTTCCCCCCCTCCCGCATGGCGAAGAGGATGCGGCGGTGGACGGGCTTGAGGCCGTCCCGCACGTCGGGCAGCGCCCGGTTGACGATCACGCTCATCGCGTAATCGATGTAGGACTGTTTCATCTCCTCCTCGATGTCGACGGGGAGGATCTTGCCGTGAGTGTACTCTGCCATTGCGTCGCTCCTCGTCCTCCGTGCCGGGCTCGTCCGGGCCGCCGTTGCCGCAGCCCGCGGGCCGGTGGGTTCATCCCCCGGGGTGGTCCGGACCGTCACCGGACGAACGCAGCCGGGCGGGCGCCAGCAGCCCGTGCCATGGCGGCGGCCGGCGCGCCGCCCGTGCCATCCCCCGCCCCGAAGAGCCTGCACCCTGTGCTCCTGCCAGCCGCTCCTACCGGGCGCCCATCCTCGAGGGCGCGCTGCACCTACCGCTCCTGCGCGGCGCTGTCGGAGGCGCGGCGCGCCACCCCCGCTTCAGCCGCTGGCCAGCCCGGGCCGCAGGGGACCGGCGGGTCCTGCCAGCCAGGTTCCGCCGGCCTACCGGGTCAGCCGATGGTGTCCAGAAACCGCACCTTGCGGGCGTACTGCTCGATGAACTCCCGCCGCGGCTCGACCCGGCTTCCCATCAGGATGGAGAAGATCTGGTCCGCGGCCATGGCGTCTTCCAGGGTGACCTGGAGCAGCGTCCGGGTTTCCGGGTTCATGGTGGTCTCCCAGAGCTGCTCGGCGTTCATCTCGCCCAGGCCCTTGAACCGCTGGGCGGGCATGCGCTTGCCCACCTGGCGGAAGAAGGCCTCCAACTGGTCGTCGTCGTAGAAGTAGTGTTCTTCCTTGCCTTGCCGTACCAGGTACAGGGGCGGCTGGGCGATGTAGACGTAGCCGGCTTCGATCAGCGGCCGCATGTACCGGAAGAAGAACGTCAGAAGCAGCGTCCGGATGTGGGCACCGTCCACGTCGGCATCGGTCATCAGGATGATCTTGTGGTACCGGGCCCGGTGGATGTCGAATTCGTCGCCGATGCCCGTGCCGATGGCGGTGATCAGTGCCCGGATCTCGTCGTGGGCCAGGATCTTGTCCAGCCGCGCCTTTTCCACGTTGAGGATCTTGCCCCGCAGCGGCAACACCGCCTGGAAGCGCCGGTCCCGCCCTTGCTTGGCCGAGCCGCCGGCCGAGTCGCCCTCGACAATGAACAGCTCCGCCATGGCCGGATCGCGGACCGTGCAGTCCGTCAGCTTGCCCGGCAGGGCGGTGACCTCCAGGGCCGACTTGCGCCGCGTCAGTTCCCGGGCCTTGCGGGCCGCCTCCCGGGCCCGCATGGCGGTGATGGCCTTCTCCACTACCCGCCGCGCCACCTGGGGGTTTTCTTCAAAGTAGGTGGCCAGGGCCTCGCCGGTGACGGAGTCGACCACGCCCCGGACCTCCGAGTTGCCCAGCTTGGTCTTGGTCTGGCCCTCGAACTGGGGCTCGGGCAGCTTGACGCTGAGGACGGCCGTCAGCCCCTCGCGGATGTCGTCGCCGGCGAGGTTCTCGTCCCCGTTCTTCAGCAGGTTCGCCTTGCGGGCGTAATCGTTGACCACCCGCGTCAGGGCCATCTTGAAGCCGGCCTCGTGGGTGCCGCCCTCGTGGGTGTGGATGGTGTTGGCAAAGGAGTACAGGGTCTCCACATAGGAGGTGGTCCACTGCAGGGCCATCTCCACCTCAACCCCGTCGCGTTCCGCCTTGTGGCTGATGGGCTCGGGGTGCAGGGCCTCCTTGGTCCGGTTGAGCAGCGCCACGAAGGACCGCAGCCCGCCCATGAACTGGAACAGGTTGCGCTCCCCCGTGCGCTCGTCCCGCAGCTCGATGTACAGGCCGGAGTTGAGCAGGGCGATCTCCCGCAGCCGGCCCACCACCACGTCGTACTTGAACTCCGTCTCCTCGAAGATCTCGGGGTCGGGCTTGAACCGGACGTAGGTGCCGGTGTCGTCCGCGGCGGTGGTCCCCACCACCTCCAGGCCCGTTTCCGGCTGGCCCCGCCGGTAACGCTGGCGGTGGATCCGGCCCTCGCGGCGAACTTCGACCTCCAGCCACTCCGACAGGGCGTTGACCACCGAGACGCCCACCCCGTGGAGGCCGCCGGAGACCTTGTAGGCCTGCCCGTCGAACTTGCCGCCGGCGTGAAGCATGGTCAGGACGACTTCCACCGTGGGCTTGCCCACCTTGGGGTGGATGCCCACGGGGATGCCGCCGCCGTTGTCGCGCACGCTGCAGCTGCCGTCGGCGTGGAGGGTCACGGTGATGGCCGTGCACCGGCCCGCCAGGGCTTCGTCCACGGCGTTGTCCACCACTTCCCAGATCAGGTGGTGGAGCCCCCTCGGCCCCGTGGAGCCGATGTACATGCCCGGCCGCCGCCGAACGGCTTCCAGGCCCTCAAGGACCTGAATCTGGCTCTCGTCGTAACCCGTGCGCGCCACGCCGAAGCCTCCTTGCTGGGGGACGATGTCGCCGGCGAAAAGGGCCGCCGGCGCGGTCCAACGGGCAGTAGACACGGCGTTGATTATACCATGAATAGTTTGGCACTCCGGCGGCGGCCGGAGGGCCGGGGTCCGCGGCCGTGCCGGGGCGGCGGGCGGCCGTAGGCGGGCGGCCGGATTGGAGCGGCGCCGGGCCGTGCCCGTCCGGTGCCTCCGGATGGGTGCGCGATTCGACCTCCCGCCGCCGGCGGCCGGCGCCGCCACCGGCCCGAGGTGGCATCACCCCTCACCGGGCCGGGGCTGCGCCCTCGCTCACCAGCACGTTGCCGCGCCGCCGCAAGGTGAGCACCGAGATCGGCGAGAGGAAGATGCCACGGTCGGCCACCACAATGGAGCGGGGCTGCCCGCCGGAAAGGTCGGTGACCCGCTTTTCGAGCTGCTGCAGGACCACCAGGTCGTGCACCGCCTGCGAGTGGCGCAGGAGCTCCGCGTCCAGGATGGCCACGATCTCCCGATAGGGCAGGATCGCATCCGACCCGATGTGGAGGAACACGGCCAACCCCCGCTTCCAGGGTACCGCAGGTACCCGTTTCTTACGTTCCCTCATACGGCTCCTCGCCCACCGCGCCTGCCCGCCGCGGGCGGCTGCCGGGTCTGGATCGGGCTGGACGACCGTGGTCGGGAGGAACCGCCGGCCCCTTCTGGCCCGCATCCCGGCCACCGGCCTCACGGCCCAGCGGCCGGCGGGCACTGCCGGCCGGGCCGGTACGCGCCCCGGGAAGGCTGCCGGTGAAGCAGGCTTCCCAGAGGGGTACCAGCCTCGCCCCCACCGCTGCCAGCGCCTCTTCCGCCGTCAGGGCGCCCGGTTCGCGCCCCGTGCGTAGGAGAACGTAGCGCAGGAGCAGCGAGCGGGTCTCCGGCGGCGGTGGCTCGCCGCGGCGGAGCCCGGCCGCCAGCGCCCGCAACCGGGCCCGCCAGCGATCCTGGAGGGCTGCCCGTTCCTCCCGGTAAAGGCGGGCCACCACCTCCGGCCCAACCCCCAGCGTCTGGGCCACCTGGGGGCAGGTGAGCCAGGGATCCCGCTCAAGGAGAGCCCGCACCTGCTGCCGCAGCCGCTCTTCCCGGGCCGCCCGGCAGGCCGGGCAGAGGCCGGCCCCGGCCGCATCGTCGCCGTCCGGTCCCGGCGGGAACAGGCTGCCGCAGGATCCGCAGGGCCGCCATCCCCGCTCCAGGGCCCACCTTCGCCGCCAGCGGGCGGCACCCAGCCAGCGCGTGGCGGCCTCCTGCAGTGCGGGATCGGCGGGCCACGGCAGGCGGTTGTCCGTCCCGCCCGGTTCCCCGGCGGGCCCCCCGCCGGACGGGCCGGCCGGAGCCCTCCCCTCCCTTCGCGACGCGGAGCTGCCGGAAAGCACCCCAGAAGGCGCCTCCCGGCGTGGGCCCCGCGGCCCGGCGGTGAAGCGAATGTCCCGGATCACCGGGACACCGGCGGCGGCGTTCAAGTCCGCCACGATCTTTCCCTTCAGGAAGGACAGCTCCTGGGCCCAGCCGGGGTGCTGAACGGCCACCCACAGCACGTCACCGGTGAGCCGGTAGGGCCGGGCCCGGGCGGCGATCACCGGCCCCACCACCCGGGCCCATTCATGCATGATCCGGTAGCGCCGGGCCTGGGTAGCCAGGCCCAGGCGCATCAAAAGCCCTTCCAGCACGGGGCCCAGCGCCTGGGCCGGTCCCGCTGCCCGGCCCTCCGTGGCCTCCCCGCCTGTTCGCCCGCCCATGGCTCCGGCGTCCCTGGCGGCGGGCTGGCGTCTCATCCCGGCCATCCCGGTTCCGCTTCCCCTTCCGGCCCCAGCGGCAGCGGGATGACCCGCGGGCTGGTGCCCTCGGGCCATTCCGGCGGCTCGGTGGCCGTCAGGATCACCTGAGGCAAGGCGCTGACGGCCTCCAGCAGGTACCGCCGGCGCTTTCCATCCAGCTCCGACAACACATCGTCCAGCAGCAGCACCGGCCACCGGCCCAGCCGCCGGTGGATGAGCTCGACCTGCGCCAGGGTCAGGGCCAGGGCCAGGGCCCGCTGCTGCCCCTGGGAGGCGAAGGCGCGGGCGTCCTGGCCGTCCAGGAAGAGGGCAAAGTCGTCCCGCTGGGGCCCCCACAGGGTAGTCCCCCGGGCCACCTCTTCCCGGTGGAGGGCGGCCAGCCCTTCCGGCGAGGAAACGGCGCCGTCCTCCACCAGTCCGTCGGGTTCGGCGGCCAGGTAACCCAGCTCCAGCACACCGGCCCCCGCCGCGCCCCCCGCTGCCACCCGGCCCGCCGCTGCCGCGGCCAGCGGGGCCAGCTCGTCCAGAAGCTGCCGCCGGCGGTGGCGGATGGCCTGGCCGTGGCGGTAGAGGGGCTCGTCCCAGATGGCCAGCAGGGAGCCGGCGGCCCGGCCCGCACGGATCTCCCGCAGCAGCTGGTTGCGCTGGGTCAGCACCCGCTGGTAGTCGTGCAACAGCTGGGCGTATCCCGGCACCAGCTGGCCGAGCAGGTCGTCGAGGAAGCCGCGCCGGGCCGCGGGCCCCGCCTTGACCAGGGCCAGGCTCTCCGGCGCGAAGTACACGATGGGCAGCGCGCCCTGGAGATCCGCCAGCCGCTGGCGCTTGCGCCCGTCCAGGCGCAGGGCCTTGCCCTGCTGGCGGTGAAGGGCCATCTCCACCACCCGGCGGCCCGCCACCGGGTCGTCCCACTCCACCCGCACGTAGGCCAGCGGCGCCCCGTGCCGGATCAGGTCCGTGTCCCGCGTGGTCCGGGGTGAGCGGCCGGTGGCGGCGAAATGGATCGCCTCCAGCAGGTTGGTCTTCCCGATGCCGTTGGGACCGGCCAGGAGGGTCAGGCGGGAATTCAGTTCCAGGGTGGCCTGTTCATAACTGCGAAACTGCCGCAGCACCACCCTCCGGATGACCACAGCCTTCCCTCCCTGGCCCGTTCCCGGACCGGGTGCCGGCGGGGGCCGGTTCCACCCCGGCCGCGGGCGGACGGCTGGCAGGCGCGACCCGCCTCTGGCCGCCGCCGGCTGCGGGCGGTCAGCTGATCTTGACCGGCAGCACGATGTAGAAGAAGTCGTCGCTCGCTACGCCCCGCAGCCGGCTGGCCTTGAGCGGGTCGGTCAGCTCAAACAGGACCTCGTCGCTGTCGATGGCCTTGAGCCCGTCGACCAGGTACCGGGCGTTGAACCCGATGGTCATGCCCTCCCCGTCCACCTGGGCGGGAACCTCCTCCCGGGCCTCGCCCAGCTCGGGGTCGCTGGCCGTGACCACCAGCCGCCCGGGCTCCACGGTCAGGCGGATCAGCCAGCGCGCCGCCTGGCGCGTATCCGACAGCAAGGCGGCCCGCTCGCACGCTTCCTGGAAGGCCCGGGTCGGTACCTGCACCCGGGTGGGGTACTGGGACGGCACCAGGTCGAGGACCCGCGGGTACGTCCCTTCCAGGAGCCGCGAGATCAGCCGGACCTCCCCCAGCTGGAATCCCGCCTGGGTGTCGTCGAGGATCAGCCGGCCGATCCCCTCGTCGGGCAGCAGCCGCGCCACCTCGGCCAGACTCCGGCCGGGGATCACCGCGTCCACGGGCTGGCCCTCCACGGGCCGCTCCAGGGTGACGCGGCACGCGGCGATGCGGAACCCGTCGGTCGCCAGCGCCTCCAGGCGGTCGCCCTCCACCCGGAAACTCACCCCGGTCAGGATGGGGCGCGACTCGTCGGTGGAAACGGCCATGGTGGTGCGCCGCAACACGTGGCGCATCACCGCGTTGTCGAACAGGACCGTGCTACCCGCCCCGACCCGGGGCAGGGCCGGAAAGGCCGCGGGATCCATGCCGTGGAGGGTGAAGCGGGAGCGGTGCTGCAGCAGGCGGGCCCGGTGGCCGGGATCGACCTCCAGCTGGACCTCTCCGGGCGGCAGCCGGCGAACCAGCTCCGCCAGGTGCCGGCCCGGCAGGATGACGGACCCTTCTTCCTGAACCCGGGCGGGCGCCAGGGCCTCCATCGTCATCTCCAGGTCGGTGGCCACCAGGCGCAGTTGTTCGGGCTCGGCCACCAGGAGGATCCCGGAGAGGGCCGCCAGGGTGGTCCGTGTGGCCACGGCCCGGCTGGCCACTTGCAGCGCCGCGTGCAGGTCGCTCTGGTCGATGGTCAGGCGCAAGGTGGCCTTCCTCCTCAAAGAATGTAATCGGTCTCCTCGCCGTAGTTGTAGTAGGGCCTGTGGGCACTGTGGAAAAGCCCGCCGGACCCTGGTGTCGAACCGTGTCGTGACGGGGGACAAGCTGTCGATAACCCGTCGCCTCTGTCCACACTTTCCCCGGCCGTGCCGGGGATCCTGCGATGGCTCCCCACCTTGTCCCCAGGAGGCGGCTCCTTGTCCACGGCCTTTCCACAGGAACGCCACAGCGAGCTGCAGCCCCCGGGCCCGTTGCGGCCGGGACGGCCGGCGCGGGCGGACGGAGCTCAGCCCTTGCGGATCAGCTCCATCAGTTCCTTGACCTGGCGGCCCAGCTGGGGATCGTTGCGCACATCCTGGCTGATCTTCTCGTAGGCGTGGAGCACCGTGGTATGGTCGCGGCCGCCGAATTCCTCCCCGATCCGGGGCAGGGACGCCTCGGTTAGCTCGCGGCAGAGGTACATGGCGACCTGCCGCGGGAAGGCGATGGCCCGGGTGCGGCGCCGGGCCTTGAGGTCCCGCACCTTGACGCCGTAGTACTCGGCCACCACCTCCTGGATCCGCGCGATGGTGACCTTGTTGGCCCGCGGCGGGGGCAGGATGTCTTTGAGCACCTCGGCCGCCAGATCCAGGTCGATCTCGTGGTTGGTCAGCGAGGCGAAGGCCACCAGCCGGATCAGGGCGCCTTCCAGCTCCCGGATGTTGGTGTCGATGCGCTCCGCGATGAAGGCGATGACGTCGTCGGGCACCCGCAGCTTCTCCAGCTGGGCCTTCTTGCGCAGGATGGCGACCCGCGTCTCGAAGTCGGGCGGCTGGATGTCCGAAATCAGCCCCCACTCGAAGCGAGAGCGCAGCCGTTCCTCCAGGGTGGGGATCTCCTTGGGCGGCCGGTCGCTGGAGATGACGATCTGGCGGTTGGCCTCGTGCAGGGCGTTGAAGGTGTGGAAGAACTCCTCCTGGGTACTTTCCTTCCCCGCCAGAAACTGGATGTCGTCGACCAGCAGCACGTCCACGTTCCGGTAGCGGTTGCGGAACTCCAGGGTCTTGCCGTCGCGTATGGCGTTGATCATCTCGTTGGTGAAGGTCTCGCAGGACACATAGGCCACGCGGCTGCCATGCTTGCGCAGCACGTGGTGGGCGACGGCTTGCATCAGATGGGTCTTGCCCAGCCCCACCCCGCCGTAGATGAACAGCGGGTTGTAGGTGCGCGCGGGCGCCTCCGCCACGGCCAGGGCCGCGGCGTGGGCCAGCCGGTTGCCCGAGCCGGTGACGAAGGTCTCGAAGGTGTACTTGGGGTTGAGCGGCTGGGAGAGTGTCCGCCAGGACGAGCCGGCATCGGCGGCCGGTCCCGCCGGTGTGCCCGGTGCCAGGGCGGCTTCGGTGGTGGCCGCCACCTGGCCGGCTGCCGGGGCCGGCTGCGGTTCGACCACCACTTCCAGGCGAACGTCGTGACCCAACACCCGCCGCAGGGAGTCCACGATGGCGGTGGAGCAGCGCTCCAGCACCCAGTCCCGGGCAAACTGGTTGGGGACCGCCAGCACCAGGCGGCCGTCCTCCAGGGATAGGGGTCGCGTGTTGCGCAACCAGGCCTCGTAGCTCGGCCGGGTCAGCTGGCGCTCGATCAACTGCAGCGCCTCGGCCCATACCTCGGCCAGCTCGCCCTTTACCAC